>JAFDVL010000015.1:0-19451 GCA_018268995.1 Acidobacteriota bacterium
ATAGCGAATGTAATCGAAGTGCAACCCGTCTATATCGTAGCGTTCGGTGATGTCAATCCAGAGGTTATAAATTTGCTCTTTGACGCCGGGATGCGCAGGCGAAAAGAAAATCCCTTCCAGCTCTTCCTTATTGTTTTGCGCGTAGCTCACCAGCGTGTCGCGGTAATTCGGTGCTTTCGGATCGCCCCGATACAATTCATTCGCAATGCCGCGCGGAACCGCCAGCCATTCGGGATGCTTGTACATTGCGTGATTCGGCGATTTGGGCAAAGTAGCGGCGTCCGCAACCAGATATGTATTAATCCACGCGTGGACTTTAATACCAGCGGCGTGGGCCTCTTTGATGGTTAAGGCTAAAGGATCGAAATCATCAGGCTGAGTTTCCAGCAAGGTGGCGCGTGGTTCCCATCGCGCATTGTAATAAGCATCGCCACGTCCGCGTACTTGCACAATCAACGTATTGAAGCCGTTTGCATTCGCCTGTTTCACCAGTTTCTCCACGGCTTCGGGCGAAGTCATGGTTTCGCGCACCACCCACAATGCTCGCACTTCATTCACCGGAGCCGCCGCCATATTTTCAAACAGCGGTGCTGGCGCAGCAATTTGCTGCAATGGAATCAGTGCAAGAAGTAAGACAATGGTAACAATCGAAAAAGCGATCAGGATTCGCTTGAGATGCTTCATACAAGTTCACCCCTGGGGCACGGGTGGGGGGCAGGAAATCAAAGGCACGCCTCACTTTACCGCAGAAAAGTCTATGGCGTCCAGCAGGTCTTTATCGCTGCCGCTTTTAGTACAGAAGATACCGCTGCCGAATCGCTTTGAATTGATCCAATTCGCCTTGCCAAATTTGCCTGAGGGCTTTGGCGTCACTGCCCTGTTTGAAAGCGGCAAAGATTTTGTCGTTCACCAGCAGGCGATTGAATCGGTCTACGTTGAAGTCTTTCGGATAGAGTTTGTAAATTTGCGTGGCAATTTCCAATCCTGTAATCAACGGCTCAAAACTTCCCCGCTCAGTGATAATGATGTTTACGCCGCCGCATTCCACGCCTTTGTTGACGCTGGTGGTGGGAGTGAAGCGCACAGGTACGAAACGCACGCCTGGAAGCCTGGCGTTATTCAGGACTTCCGCTAGCTTGCGCCCGTCAATGTACGGCGCACCGATGACTTCAAACGGAGTGTCCGTGCCGCGTCCAACTGAGACGTTAGTTGTCTCAATCAGGCCGATGCCCGGATACAAGGTGGCTTCTGTCAGGCTGCGCATGTTTGGCGAAGGGTTAATCCACGTCAGACCCGTTTCATCAAACCAAAGGCCGCGCCGCCAGTTCTCGACCTTGACGACCTGCAAATCGGCATTGATGTTGCGCTCGGCATTGAAGAGTTGCGCAAGCTCTCCCATCGTCATACCGTGACGCACTGGAGTGCGGTGATAGGCAATAAAGGAAAGCTTATCAGCATCGGCAATGGGGCCTTCGACATCCACACCATTGATCGGATTGGCGCGATCAAGAACGACAAATTTGACTTTATTTTTTGCTGCCGCTTCCATTGCCAACCCCATCGTTGAAGGATATGTCCAAAACCGCGCGCCGATGTCTTGGATGTCATAGACAAGAACATCCAGACCTTTCAGCATTTCATCTGTTGGCTTGCGCGTTTCACCGTACAAACTAAGAATCGGCAGTCCGGTCTTCTCATCTTTTGCATTCGGTAGATTTTCCTGATCCATTGCGCCACGAATCCCATGCTCAGGTGCGAAGATCGTCACCAGCTTTACATCCGGCGCTTTGAAAAGCAGGTCAATCGTGCTGTTCCCGTTTTGGTCTTTGCCTGTGTGATTGGTGATGAGTCCAACACGCTTTCCCTTCAGCATTGCAAAGTTGTCGCGGGCCAGCACATCAATGCCATTGAGCGTTCGCAATCCGTTACTCGCTGCCCGTTGTCTGATTTCGGATGCTGTAAAAGAGGCCAGCGTGTTCGTTCGCCATTCGGCTTGATCGTTGATGGATGCTGCGACAATGGTGGCGACACGACCCCGCAAGGAACTGACATCGGCGGGCTTTTTGGGATCAAGTTTGGGATGAACGCGGTTGCTCAGAAAGACCACAAACGTTTGGCTGGCTGGGTCAAGCCAGAGTCCAGTGCCAGTAAATCCTGTATGTCCGAAACTGCCAACCGGAAGTAAATCGCCGCGATTCCCGGAGAAGCCCGTAAAAATGTCCCACCCCAAACCACGCACATTCCCATCAATGGCGTTGCCGCCGGAGGCTCGGCCTTCGGTCATGCGTGCTACGGTCATCGGGCTAAGGACGCGCACGCCGTTTACCTCGCCGTGATTCAAAATCATCTGGCAATACAGTGCCAAATCGTCCGCCGTAGAAAAGAGTCCGGCGTGTCCCGCCACGCCGCCGAGCAGGTACGAGCGCGGATCGTGAACCTCGCCGCGCATCCAATGTTCTTCGCCGTTCGGTTTTTCGCCCGTGCTTTCGACCAGATTTTTGCCCCCGCGTTTTTCGGTCGGCGCAATGCGTTTTTGCAAACTGGCAGCAGGTTTGAAGCCCGTGTCTTTCATGCCAAGTGGGCGAAAAACGTTTTCGGCAGCGAATTGATCCAGCGGTTTGCCACTGATGCGCCGGACAAGTTCGCCCAGCACTTCAAAATTTACGTCCGAATAAATGAATTTTGAGCCGACTTCAGCAATCGGAGCCAATTTCCACAGGTTTTCCCACGCTTTTTCCACACCCTGTTGATAATCTTCAATTGCGTTGTCCGGCATCAACCCGGAACGATGCGTCAGCAGTTGCTCAACCGTAATCGTTTTCTTGCCGCTTTCACCAAACTCCGGGATGTAGCGTGACACCGGATCACCCAACCGAATCTTGCCGCGTTCGACCAAAATCATCACCGAAGTTGCTGTCGCAACAACCTTTGTCAGCGAAGCCAGATCAAAAATTGTATCCGGCGTCATCGCTTCAAGAGTTGGCTCCAACGCCCGATTTCCATACGCTTTGCGCCAGACAATTTTTCCCTGTCGCCCAACTAAGATCACCGCACCAGGCAATTGTTTTTTGGCGATTTCATCGGCGATAGCTTCATCAAGAAAGGCGAGTTGCTTGCTAGCCATTCCCACAGAGTCAGGCCCAGTCACAGACAGATTCTGGGCAAAAATTAACTGCGCGCTAAGCAGGCAAATAATTGGAGCAACAAGAAGTTTGGTGATTTTCATAGTGGGACAGATGATAAAACAATAAGAGTAACTTTAGCCACGAATCAGCACGAATTGACACGAATGAGCTTTGAAAAAGCCAGCTTGAGGCGGAGTTTATTTCTTGTCAACGCCGCGTTGATGACAGCCGCAAATCAAAAACTCATGTCAATTCGTGCCGATTCGTGGCTAAATAGTTTGTCACAAAATGATTCCGGCAAACGTTTAGAGGTCAGTGCCCAAAGTTGCCTACATGTTCAAGAGCGACTGAAACGAATGAATGACAACAAATGCTGGGAGGATTCTGAGGAATGGTTGTCACGGAAGAAAAATTAAGAGAGGCTATCGCTCCCACCGCCCCTTTCTCACCGACGAATGAGGCAGGGCTTGATGTGTGCTCCGACACATGGGCCGAAGCAGAATTCGAGCAAATTTTCCAAACGCACTATGGCCGAATCGTCGCAGTACTGTTTCGCCTGACAGGCAACCGGGCGCAGGCTGAAGAACTGGCAGGTGAAGTGTTCTGGAAAATTTACCGACAGCCGCTTCCGGCAGATCAGGATCACAACGTGGGCGGATGGCTGTACCGTGTAGCAACGCGGCTGGGCATAGATGCGCTGCGCGCGCAGGCACGGCGCAAACATTATGAACAGGCGGCTGGTGCTGCCGCCTATGAATCAGGGACGACCAACAATGATCCCCTGGCAGATGTCTTACGCGATGAAAAACGTCAACGTGTGCGTGCCGTGCTGGCGGCGATGAAACCAGCGCAATCACAGCTTTTGCTGCTCAGGCAAAGCGGGCTTTCCTATCAGGAATTAGCTGAAGTCTTTGGGGTCAAGACCTCTTCGATTGGAACTTTGCTCGCACGTGCTGAAGCGGAATTTGAAAAGCGTTTTCGCGCCTTATATGGGGCATTGCAATAGCTGGGAGGAGATATGATTTGTCTTGATGAAGGAATTTTACGTGCCCATTTGGATGGCGAACTGAGCGAATACGAAACCCTTTCGGTCAATCGCCACTTGAGCCTGTGCGACCAATGCCGCCGCGACTACGACACGGTCGCCGCACGCTATCAGGGCATCAGCGCATTGTTGGGTGAGCTGTCCCCTTTGTCGCACGAATTACGCACCGATGCCTTTGCGGCGCAATGCGCTCTGACCCGTTTCAAAGCGCATTATGAAGTGGATTTGAATCCCGTCACATTCATTCGCCCGGCAACAGCCAACTTACTACTTGCCCTTCCTGAACCAGGAAACTTTTTCGCCCGTTTACTTTCCGCCACACAGCAATTCATTCGCGATTTCGGCAAACGCGTTCCGCGCGTCAATGCAACAGGCGAACTACGGTTGCTTTTATCAGATGAGGCTTTATTTGAGCGACTGCCCCGCGAATTTTGGGCGAACTGGGAAGAATTCAAACGCAACCCGCAAGGCTTTCTTACCTACCTGTTGCGTGGTGAAGGCAATACGCCTGTGCGCCGCCGTCGTTTACAAACCGGGACAGCGGTGGCAATGGCATCGTACGTGTTAGTCTTCACGACACTGATCGTCGCCGGAGCATTAAATTTTGGAGCGAAAGAGCCGCCGAAAGAATTGAAGGTCATTGAGTACATCAAACTTTCGTCTCCTGCGCCGTTAGAAACCAAACCAGAAAATGGGCCGGAAGATGTGCCCAGAGGCAAAGGTGGTCTAACGGGAGGTAATAAACCACAAGCCGATCCGTCGCGTGGTGGTGGTGGTGGTGGTCGCAGGGAAATGGCAATGGCAACCAGCGGCAATCCAACACAAATGTCTCCGTTGCCACAAATCATGCCGCCGAATCCTGAGCCGATCCGCATTGACTCAACGCTGGTTATCCCGGAAACGACGATTGGTGATGCCTCTCTATCAAAAGCGTTCCCGCGTCCGACTGGCCTGAAAGACGGAGCAGAAGCCGCGCCTTCCAGCGGGCCTGGCACCAACGCAGGCATTGGGAATGGACAAGGGACAGGAGCCGGACAGGGTAATGGCGGGGGCCAGGGGCCAGGCAACAAATATGGGTTAGGTGGAGGGGCGGCACAGCTTGGCGGTGGGCTAAGTGATGTTCCTCATCTCGGCGAGGGCGCAGAAATCTTTGACGCGACGAATTCGCTGCAACCCAGAATTTTAGTCAAAGAAAAAGCCCGCTACACAGAGGAGGCCCGGCAAAATGGGATTCGCGGATCTGTGATCCTCAGCGTTGTTTTTGGAGCCGATGGACGGATTTATGACATTCAGGTTGTGCATGGACTACCGCAGGGCTTAACAGAAACCGCCATTGAAGCCGCCAAGAAAATCAAATTCCGCCCAGCGATCAGAAATGGCGCACCTGTTAACGTACGGATGCAGTTGGGATACAACTTCAACCTGCTGTAAAGGAATCTCGTTTTTTCAGCAGTCTAACTACTCAGAAATGCCGAGGGGCGATAGGAGACATACCTATCGCCCTCACTTCTATTTGGAAAGAAGTATTCGGAGCAACAAACAAGATGTTTGTTGTACAGCTTCGGCAAATTTGTAGCGCAAACATCTTGTTTGCGCCTTCAACTTAATTTGTCATTACATTTAGGGCGAAAGCAGCCAACGTAAGCTTATCCTATAAAATTAAAAAAATAGGGGCGATAGTTGCCCATCGCCCCGGATCAGAAAGTATTTGAGAGAGTCTGAAATGTCGTAACTGAAAAAACTTGTTAGTAGCGGCGGTCATTTTCTTTTTTGCGGTGATAGATATAACCACCTGCTGCGCCGATCAGGCCACCGATCAATGCGCCTTTGCGTCCGCCCATTAATCCACCGCCAGCAGCTCCGATTGCAGCGCCAACGCCTGTCCGTTTCAACGCATCTTTTTTGGTGCGATTGCGATCATAGTCATAGTATGGGTCATTTTCGTAGTCATAGCTGCGATTGCGCGCGCGACGATCATAGTCACGATCCCGTTGATAATCATAGTCGCGGCCACGATCATAGTTCGTAGTACGAACGTTACGATCCCGTGTGCGATATTGGGGTTGTGCAAAAGCCGTCGGCGCAACAGAAGTGAACAGGAGACCCGCCATAAGTGCAGCAGCAAAAACTGATTTAGATATTGATTTCGTCATAGTCTTTTCCTCCGAGAGAAAGGGGTCTCTTCAGACCACTTATTTTCAACCCTTGCTCGATCCTCTGTTGTTTCTCAACTTCGGTTCGTTACGCCAATAACTATTACAAGCCGTGTGCCAGAGATAGAAATAACTCTCCACCAAAACAGCAAAGGTCAGAAAATAAAGATGTTAGGTTTAGTAAAAGGAGAGAAAACAAAAAACTCTTGGCAGGCCGATAAACCACCATCCGGTATGTCGGGTTACACCAAAGCGTTGAATTTCAGGATATTTTTAGCGCTAGTTCTGTTTTGGGCAGGAGGCGAAGTTCTTTGAGTGCTACTTCGATTTGTGTGATTTCAGATTCCTCCAAAATTTTCCCACCAAAGCGAACCTGTTGATAGAGCTTCGTAATAAGAGTTACCGGCGGCAGCGCCATCACGCGGGCAAATTCCTGTGGTGTCTGATCTGGCAAACGATGATGTCCCGCCTGTGACAACGTGTCGAGCATTTCCTGATAAAAGGCCACGGCAGAGGCCATCGGCTCACGGTGAAGACGTCGTTGCCAGGAGTTCGCTCGATTGCGCCAGAATACTAATCCGCCGATCAGTAAAGTCCCTCCAACCAACACGCCAATCACCGATGGCGAAAAGATGGCATCCGCCCAATCACGTGCGGTCAACGGCGGTAATAACGCGCGCATCGTCTTGAGAAAGCCGCTAAATTGCAACCGCCAGTCGGTCAGCGTGGAGGAAATATCGCTTTGATAGCTGGAAAATGTGCGATGCATCCGAAAGACAAGCGAAGCCTGCTCATTGGCCCCAAAACCAATGACTGATTCCAACCAAAACATCTCCAGCGATTCGCCAAAATGTCGCATCGTGGCCAGCCAGTTGTTATCGTATTGATTCAATCCCGCAGAAGGCGTGGGGTCAAAGGCGACCCAGCCATGTTTCGGGAAATACACTTCCACCCACGAATGCGCGTCAGATTGGCGAACTGTATAAAAATCTGAGATTTCACTGTACTCGCCCATCTGGAAACCGTTAACAATCCGGGCCGGGATACCCTGTGTACGCAACATCAACGTCATGGCAGAAGCAAAATATTCGCAATGCCCCGCTTGTACATTGAAGAGGAAATCAGCTACCGGATCGCCATCGTCGGTGCGGCGCAAATTCAGCGAATAGCTGTAATTTTCGCGGAGGTGGGTTTCAAGGCGGCGTGCCATATCCAGGGCGGTGGTTGTCCCTTTTACCGTCTTTGCAGCCAGTTGCCCAACGCGCAGATCGAAGTTGCGCGGCAACTGCGTATAGCGGCGTAATTCCGGTGGATATTCGCTGGCATTATCTTCACGTAATTCTTTGTCAGTCGGTCGGCGGGTATCCGATTCAACCTGATAGACCAAGCGATTCAGCGCGTGATTGCTGGTCCATAAGCCATCGCTTTCGTCCCGCCACAACGTAGGCACGCCTTCAACCCACAAAGCCTTAGGCGCAGCAAAAATCGTTGGCGTATCTAATGGCTCCAGATAAAAGGTTTGCCGGGTGATTGAATCCAGCACTTTGGCATGGTTCATTTGCATTGACTCATCCACCCAAAATGCATTCCCACGTTTCGTCACCGGACGTGCGCCTGTTTTGCGATTGCCGCGTAAGCTGTACGAATCACGCCAGCTTCCGTTATCGTAATAATCAAGCGTGATCCCGCGCCAACGTAAATTAGAACGATATTGATCCGGCGGCTGATTCACACGCACACGCATCACAAGTTGTGGGTTCAGCTTCAGTTGCCCAACCTCACCCAGTCGCACCGTGTCATTGAAGCCCGACAGCGATGCGCCCTGCATCCAGCCCGCACCAGAATTTCTGAGCGCCAACCGTGGCATTGCCAAAAACAAGGGCGTGGCCAAAACTAAAATTGTGATCAGCGAAACACCAGAGAAAAACGCAATGCTGCGCCAGCGCGGCGATGGCAAGGACTTTCTGGCGTTGGTCGCCTCACGCCAGAATTCAAGCTCGCCCGCTTCCTGACTTTGCCCGCCATCCACCAAAGCCTGATGGGCACGCTGCATTTCAAAACTAACCAGCGTCGAAACCGCACTAAATAAAAACAACACCAACAGAACAAAGAATGTCGTATCAATCATCATCCCTGCGGCCAACAGCATTTGGAAAAAGGCGACGACATAAAGCCACAGCCAATCCCGCTGGTGCTTTGGTTGCACCAGTTTCATCGTTGAAGCAAAAAAGATGAAATGAATCAGCGCGACTATCGGCGAAGTTCTCAGCACCAGCCAGTCCACGAATGGGAATGGCAAAAAGACCAACATCAAAACGCTGACCCACGCTGTCGGCATTCGCCATTGGACACGCCCCGCATCCACAAACCAGCCAAAAATTAGCACCCCGGCAAACAGCACAATTGAAATCCAATCAAGCTGATGCGTCGCCACCAGCATCAGGTAACTGGTAGTGATTAATGCATACGATGAAAGCCTGAAGTATCGGTCGAGTGTCATGGATTCAGTGTTCAAATGCGGGGGTCGAGTACGAATTCATTGTACTGCATTTGCCCTTTCGGCGGGGAAACTTATTTCCGCACGCTACTCTGCATACGAACTGGAAGAATCGTAGCTTGATGATGAATAGTCGGTGCTGGCGGTAGAATAGTCAGCGCTGCTGTACGACGTGTCATACGAAACAACTGAAGCAGAATCATAAACTGCCATGTCGCCGCCGTGTTCGCCTAAATCACCGTGATAGTCGGCAGCAGCTTGATGATCTGCGGCTTCGGCGGCATAGGTAGCAGCGTTGTCATAATCGCCTTGCGCGGCATACGCATCCGATTGCTCGGCGTAATAATCAGCGTTCTTTTCCTCCCACACAGCCCAGTCCATTTGATGTTCTTCGGCTTGTGCCTGACCGGAGTGATCGGCTCCGCCTGCCTGCCAATCCGCATTGCCGTGATAATACGCCGCGTTCGACGCATCTTCTTTCGCGGCTTCGTAATCGCCCGCCTGCGCGTGTTGGGCTTGCTGCTGTTCGTAATCATTCGCCTGATCCTGCTGCCAATCGGCGTTTTCCAGTTCGGTGGAATTACTGCCGTGCAAAACGCTGTTGTCGCCTGCGTTCCAGGCTTCGTTTTCAGCAACTTCGCGGTGATAAGCGGCGGCCTCGTAATCGCCTCTGGCAACGGCTTCGTCGGCTTGTGCCTGCGCTTCAGCGGCAACATCGGTGTGCGCTTGTGGCGTCGCATCCGCCTGTGCCATGTCCTCAGCGGAAGCCGTTGTTTCTGACGAATAGGTAGGGCTGGCTGTGTATGAATCTGCGCCTGAGATCGTTGTGGCATCCATCGCATAGCCATCCACACTCGTTGTATCAGGCGTGTCAATCACATCGGACTCAATGCTAGCGGTCGTGTACGACGAAGTCACAAACGTGCTGTCAGTCAATTCAATAGCTTCGGTTTCAAATCCGTCGGTCGGATCAAGAATTGCTTCAACGATTTCCGTGACAATGTCAGATGAAGCTTCGATTTGCATCGGGATCACTTCGATGGTGGTTGCGCCGGTTGCGCTGTTTTCGGTTACGATGATGACGTCGGTGGTTTCCATAGTGTTTTCTCCTTGTAGTGATGGTTGTAATTAGTCCGCAAATTGTTCTTCTGGGGTGGTTTTCTTCAGTTTCAGCAAATTTACTTTGCCGCATTGCTGGTTCGGGCAACGCACGCTCAGGCTGTCTTTGTCGGCCAAAACGTTGCGCGGGATTCGCATTCCGGTTTTGCAGGCCGGGCAGGAAATTCGCAGCGTATCTTCTGCGGCTTTGGGTGGCGCAACAGGATTCGCAGGATGCGGTTCGGCCCCTGTCGCCTGCGGCAGAGATTGTTTGATCATCGAATGCCAGTGATTCAATTCACGGCTCTGGGCAAATTGCGACATCAATTTCAGCCGCCGCGTGAGGTACGGCGTTGAGGACGAAGTCATTTCTGACAGCTTCGTCATTTCGTTGATGCCGTCGTCTTCCTGCTGTTCCAGCCAGGCTTCCGTGTTGATGTGACGATAAAGAATGGGCGATTTCAGTGACCAGGTCAGCAAAACCCGACGCGCAGTTTCTTCATTGCCGATGGCCAGTAGCCCGGCACGATCTGCCGTAATTTCTGCCTGACGCGCCCAGGCAAGCAATGGCATTTCCAGTGCGCCTTCGATCAATTTGCCGGGATCAAGCATGGAAAGCACTCCGCCTGCCATCATTCCCTGCTTCGGTCGTTGCTCGCCAATCAGAAAGCGAATCACTGTTTTCCAGAGCGCGTGTCCCGTGCGGCAATGTCCCATTTCGCGAGCCAGTAGGAACAACAAATCTTCGCCTTGAAAGCTGGTCACAAGCGCTGAGCCAAGCACGATGAACGCATTCTGATCGCTGCCGAATGTCAGCGCATCCCACGACCGTTCGCCTGAAACATAAATGTCTGGCATCGAAGACATGCCCAGAATGCGCGCGGCTTTGACTGCCATTGTGTATACATCTGGCATTTGCTTTTCGCTCAGGCGCACGCCGTTGAAGGTCGTTTCCACCCACTTGCGTCCGGCCTTGTCTGAAATCGAGCGCGCAATGCTGGTCAGCGTTGTCATCGAACGTAAAGTCGCCATCGCTTGTCCGTCCTGTGCCCATTGAAATGCAGAAGGATCAACGTTGTATCCCGGCACTAACGGACGCAGCCAACGACAGCCAGGGCAAACATTCACTTTGGTATCCAGCGTGCGACCATTGCCGCTGCAAACGTGGCAGAAAGCCTGTTGCGGAACGGGCGTAAATTGCTGAACAGGCATCATTGGCCGGACGGGTTGCGGAACGGGCATTTGCTGCGGCCACGCGACGAGCTGGACGCCACAGCGGATGCAAAACCTGCCGCCCTCTGGTGAACCGCTATGTCCGTTTGGACAAACCAATGGCTGAGGGAACTGATGATTGACTTGATGACCATTTGTAAATTGCGCGTTCATTTGAATTTCTCCTTGTTTTTTTCGCTCTCACTAAACTAACGCGAAGAAGCTTGGAAAAGCGGCTCAAGATCAGCAAAAAAATTTCATGGCCACAGAACAGCTAATTTATACGTCCAGCCGAGCAGGTATAAGCCGAGCAAAACAGGCACGCTTTGTCTGACAAATGAAGAAAGCACAATGCTTTTCACAGGCACGCGAACACGCAACAAATACATCGTAGCCGGAATCAAAAACACGGCCAGAAAGAACACCAACAGCCCAAAGGGTTGCGCGGCCAATGCTTCGGCAAAGTGAAATTTCGCCGCATGCGCAAAACACGTCGTCATTCCGCAGCTTGGGCAGGGCAATCCCGTCAACGTAAAAAAGGCACAAGGCGGCAGGCCTAATTGCTCGTGCGTGCCAAAGCCCTGTGCGGACGGCTGCAAACCACGCGCGAGAAACAGTGTGGTTGTAGTTAACGATGCGGCGGTGACATAAACCGCTTGATCGCGCCAGGAAAAAGTTCTTGTTGTATTCATTGTGGTGCCTTTGCAAAAAAATGGACGAGGTGGAAGCCTATCCGACCTTTTAATACCCGCTCAAACTGCCGAGCAAACCGAAGCCCAGGCAAAAGAACACAGTCAACACCAATGCGGCAATGTTGATCCAGAATGCGGCTTTCGCCATCCCGCCATTGGCTTGCGGCGCGCGGCCCTCGCGGACAGCCTGCATTTCCATCCAGGCCAGAATCGCGCCGGGAATTGCGGTGAATCCACACAACACCAAGCCGACAATGCCCAGCACCAGCGCCAGGATGGCGCGGCCATTGCCTGTTTTTTGGACGGGCTGTGGGCCGATATTTTGAAATCCTAAAGTTGCGCCACAGCCACTGCAAAACTGCGCGCCGCCAACATTGGCGCTGCCACATCGCATACAATTCGTCATACTGATATTCATAGTGTTAAGCCTCCTGAAGATTGTTTTCTGCTTTCACTCAACTAACGCGGAAGGCAGCGAGAAAGCGGCTCACAAAAATTGAAAAATTGACCGCAAAAACTTGCCCTGTTATGCTGCGATACGCCCAACAAAACGGCCCCAAGTAATTTTTGAATCTCCCTCGAAGCTTTCAGAAGGCCAGCTATGAACACTCCTTCCCACGACGTAACGCATTTACTGCTGGATTGGAACAAAGGGCAGCAGGACGCACTGGAACAGCTGATGCCGCTGGTGTACGACGAACTCCGGCACATTGCTGGTCGGTATCTGCGCAAGGAACGGCCCGATCACACGTTGCAAACAACCGCGCTTGTTCACGAAGCCTACATTCGGTTGATTGACCAGAATCAGGCGAATTGGCAAAACCGCGCGCAGTTCTTTGGCGTCGCGGCACAGATGATGCGGCGCATCCTGGTAGATCACGCACGCGGGCATCAAGCCGACAAACGCGGCGGCGGCGCAGCCAAGCTTTCGCTGGACGAAGCCATCGAAATTGCCGATCAACGCGAAGTGGATTTGATCGCGCTGGATGATGCGTTGACAAATCTGGCCGCTTTGGACGAGCAACAAAGTCGCATTGTTGAATTGCGATATTTTGGCGGTCTTACCGTTGAAGAGGTCGCCGAAGTCTTGAAACTTTCCCCCGCCACCATCAAACGCGAATGGAGCATGGCAAAGGCGTGGTTACATCGTGAATTATCAAAATGATGTTCTGGGTTGGTGGTTCAGGTGGCGGAAGCCCGACTGTGAAGGAGGGCGTCATACAAATTGTTTCTGCGCCCTCCTTCACAGTCGGGCTTCCGCCGAAATGACCCGCGACTAATACCCAAAACCAATGACTCCCGAACGTTACCGCCAAATCAAACAAATCTTCCAGGCAGTGCTTGATATTGAGCCGAAAGAACGAGCCGCCTATTTGGCGCAAGTCTGTGGTGAGGACGTGGAATTACGGCAGGAAGTAGGATCGTTATTGGCTTCGCATGAGGATGCAGGTGAGTTTATTGAGATTCCTGCCGCAGCGGTAATCACACAGCCTTACGCCGAGCCGCCAAACACCAACGCGGCTATTGGTCAGCGCATCGGGCCGTATCAAATCATGCGGGAGCTGGGGCACGGCGGAATGGGCACCGTATATCTGGCTACGCGGGCGGACGACCAATTTAAAAAGCGCGTGGCAATCAAGCTGGTGCGGCGTGGGATGGATAGTGATTTTATCCTGCGACGCTTCCGCCACGAACGGCAGATTCTGGCCTCGTTGGATCACCCAAATATTGCGCGCCTCTTTGACGGAGGCACAACCGAAGATGGCTTACCGTACTTTGTGATGGAGTACATTGAAGGACTGGCGATTGATGAATACTGCGACCGTCAGCAACTGGCAACCGCAGAGCGATTGCAACTGTTTCGCACTGTTTGTTCTGCGGTGCAATACGCGCATCAAAATCTGGTCGTGCATCGTGATCTCAAACCAAGCAACATTCTGATTACTGCCGACGGCACTGTAAAGCTGCTGGATTTTGGCATTGCCAAACTGCTGAATCCTGAAATCGCGGGTGATGAAATTGATGTGACAATGACAGGGATGAAGCTGATGACCCCCGGCTATGCCAGCCCTGAACAAGTGCGCGGCGAAGTCATCACGACGGCTTCGGATGTGTATTCTTTGGGAGTCGTGCTGTATGAATTACTCACGGGTCATCGCCCCTATCAAATCACGAGCACTGCACCGCAGGAAATTGAGCGGATTGTCTGCAACGTCGAACCCGACCGCCCCAGCACAGCGGCGCAGAAAAGGATGAAGGATGAGGGCAGACGGATGAAGCGGAGAGAAAAATTTTCATCCCCCATCCCTCATCCCTCATCGCTCCAAGGAGATTTGGACAACATCGTGCTGATGGCAATGCGCAAAGAACCAAACCGCCGCTACGCTTCTGTCAGTCAACTTTCTGAAGACCTTCGCCGACATTTAGAAGGCTTGCCCGTCCTCGCCCGCGAAGACACATTTGCATATCGCGCAGGCAAATTCATCCAACGCCACAAAGCAGGCGTCGCCGCTGCCCTGCTGATCGCCATTGCCTTGATTGGCGGGATGATTACGACCATGTGGCAGGCGCGCAAGGCCGAGCGGCGCTTCAACGATGTGCGCAAACTGGCGAATTCGTTCTTGTTCGAGCTGCACGACGCAATTGAAAAATTGCCGGGGGCGACGCCTGCACGGGCATTGCTGGTCAAACGCGCGCTCGAATATCTCGACAGCCTGGCACAGGAAGCGGCAGGCGATGCGACGTTACAACAGGAACTCGCCGCGGCATACGACAAGGTCGGCCATATTCAGGGCAACCCCTACTCTGCCAATTTGGGAGACATTGAAGGCGCATTGCAAAGTTATCAGAAGGCGCGGGCGATTCGGGAATCGCTGCTGGCCAAAAACACACAACCAACTCAAGTCCGCCTGGATTTGGCGAGCAGCTATCGGCGCATCAGCGATATTTTGATGCAGAAGAATGACCTGGCGAATGCGCTGCAACACGCGCGAAAGGCGCTTCAAATCATTGAATCACTTCCAGCGCAGGAACTCGCCTTGGTGCAAACGCGGCGTGAACAAGCGGCAGCACATGAATCCGTCGGTGAGGTTCTGAAAGCGCAAGGCGAGAACGCGGCGAGTTTGGAACAGCAGCGGCGTGGACTGCAATTGATCGAAGCGTTGGTCACACAAGAGCCTGCCAATCCGGCCATTCGTCGTCAACAGGCCGTCGTGCTGGGCAAAATTGGCGAGCGATTGTCCGCGACTGGCGCAACACCAGAAGGGATAGAGATGGCGCGCAAATCGCTGGCGATTTTTTCAGAGTTGGCGACGGCGCAGCCCGGCAACGCCCAAGCCAAACGCGAGCTGGGTGTGGCGCACAATCAATTGGGCGATTTGTATTATGCAGCGAGCGATTTGAAAAACGAGTTGGAACATTACCGCCAATCGCTTGCCATACGCGAAGAACTGGCAGCGGCAGACCCCGCCAATCAACAACTGCGCCGTGATCTGGCTGTCGTGCAGGGCAATGTTGGCTATGCGTTGGCACAAACGGGCGACGAGGCCGGGATGGTAGAACATTACCGCAAATCCCTCGCAACGTTCGAGGCAATGTCGGCAGCCAAGCCGGAAGATGCCTTGCTGATGCGCGACCTCGCGGCGGGGTATGATTTTTACGGCGAGTCGTGGAAGCATCTGGCGACAGCTCCATCCATCAACGCCAGCCAGCGGCTGATGCGCTGGCAACAAGCGCGCTATTGGTTGGAACGCAGCTTGAAATTTGCCCAGCAAATGCAGGCGCGCGGTCTGTTGCCGGGGCAGGAATCCGGCCTGCTCGCCAACCTGCAACAACTTTTGAACGAGTGCGACAGCGAGATCGCCAAACTAAAGAGTGGCGCAACAAAATCGAAATGATTATTTCCGTTCGTTCGCGGTGAGACTTGTCACAATAAATTCTACAACCGAATCCATATACCCGTTCACGCTCGGCAACCAATGGGTTCCGCGCGGAATCAGCAGTAGCTTTTTCGGCTCTCTGGCGGCGGCGAAAACTTTCTGGCCCTGCTCGGTCGGAATGATTTCATCGGCGTCACCGTGCGTGACCAACACGGGCACTTTCACATCGGCAATTTTGCGGGCAGATTCAAAGCGATTCTTCAAAATCCAATGCAAGCCCTGCGGTATGATGGGCAAAGTCGCGCTGGCCATATCACTGGCGGAACTTAGCGGCGCTTCCAAGACAAGCACACCGCAGCTCCGACGCGAGGCCAAATCTGTTGCGACAGTTGTACCGAGTGATAAGCCATAAATTGCCAAATTCTCTGGTTTGATCCCACGCGTTTTTGTCAGAAAATCATAAGCCGCATCAGCATCGGCATAGAGTTCGGCTTCGCTTGGCGCTGAGCCTTCGCTGCGACCGTACCCGCGATAGTCGTACAACAAGACATCCAGCCCACGATGCGCCAAATCCAGGGCGACGCCTTTGAAATATGTGATGTTGCCGCCGTTGCCGTGTGCGTATAGAACAGTACCGTTGGAGGGCTGCGGGCGCGATTGCAAAAACCAGCCGTGCAACTTCACACCGTCTGCGGTAGTGAACCAGACATCTTCTGTTTGCTTCGGCAATGCCCAATCCGCGCCGCCGTCGTAACTGACGGGATGATGTGTCATCTTCCATTCCAGCAACCGCACCCAACCAAAAAATAACACGCCAAATAGAGGCAAATACATCGCCAGCCGAACGGCGCGTGGTCGGGCGAAAAAGCCGGATTTATTGGGGACTGGGCGAGGAAACAGTGTCATACAGCTTCAGATCACAACGTAGTCTTGAACCATTCGACAAACTTTTGGATGCCTGTTTCAATCGTGGTGGTCGGAGAATAATTTAAAAGCCGTTTCGCTTTGCTAACATCCGCGTGCGTCAACGCCAAATCTCCGGGGTGCATCGGAAGTCTTTCAATCCGGGCTTTTACGCCGAGCGATTCTTCCAGCAAGGAAATCACGCGATGCAACGGCACTGTTTGTGAACATCCAAGGTTGATCGTTTCAAATCGCGTCTGGTTGTATTCCAACGCGGCCAGCACGCCACTCACAATATCCGCAACATACGTGTAGTCGCGTTCGGTGGTTCCATCGCCGTAAACCGGAATCGGTTGTCCGGTCGCCATCAATCGCGCGAATTTGTGAATTGCCAAATCAGGCCGTTGGCGCGGGCCATAGACGGTGAAGAAGCGCAGGCAGACAGTTTGAATCTCGTAAAGATGGCTGTAGGTGTAAGCCAGCATTTCGCCTGCGGCTTTCGTCGCGGCATAAGGCGAAATCGGTTGCGGCAGATATTCTTCCTGAAATGGCGCGTGCGGGTTATCGCCGTAAACCGAACTGGACGAGCCGAAGATGAATTGCTTAACTCGAAATTGCCGCGCCAGCTCCAACAGATTCAGCGTACCTGCCACATTCGTCTGCTGATATTGCAGCGGCTGTTCCAGCGAAGGCCGGATGCCTGCACGCGCAGCCAGATGAACAATCGCATTGAAGGAGGTCTGTGCAAACAAATCGCTGAGCGCGGCAAAATCGGTGATGTCGGCCTGCACAAGCTGGTAATTGGCGTGTGTCAGATGCGAACGCACGTTGGATTGCTTGATGGCGGGTGCGTAGAAGTCGTGAAAATTGTCTATGACGATCACACGAAGGTTTTCTTTTTCCAACAAGCGGTCTACCAGATGACTGCCAATAAAGCCTGCGCCGCCAGTGACTAAAATTGCTCGTTCACTCATCTCATTTCCTCTTCTACGGGACCATCATAAAAACTGCCGTAGGGGGAAGCGCCGACTTCGTCCATCCGTCCTTGCCAGAACATCCGATAGTATTCGCCCTGCCGCCGTAGCAATTCCGCATGCGTGCCCTGTTCGACTAATTGCCCCTGCCGCAAAACGAGGATTTGATCGTAATTTTCTAAATCCGCGAAATGATGCGCGATCACAAGCGTTGTTTTGCCTTCGCGCAAACGATCTACTGCGGTGTGAATCAACGCGGATGATTCGATGTCAACTGCTGAAGTCGGTTCATCCAGCAATAGAATCGAAGGGTGTTTGATAATCGCACGCGCCAGACAAAGCCGTTGTCGTTGTCCGCCCGAAAGAGTCGCTCCGCGTTCGCCAATAATCGTGTCATAGCCTTCTGGCAAGGCCTGGATAAAATCGTGTGCGTAAGCCTGCCGCGCGGCTTCTTCGATTTCCTCTATCGTCGCATCAGGCTTGCCATACGCAATGTTTTCGCGGATTGAAGCGCCAAACAGCAGCGCGTCCTGAATTACCACGCCTATTTCCCGCCGTAACGTTTCGCGTTCGTAATTTTCAATATTCACGTGGTCAATTGTGATTCTGCCCTGCTTCGCGTGATAAAAGCGCAAGATCAAATTCGCAATCGTAGATTTGCCGGAACCCGACGGCCCGACCAAGGCGACGTGTTGCCCCGGTGTGATGGTAAATGAAATGTCTTTCAGCACTTCTTTGCCATCGCCATAATCAAACGAAACGCGATCAAATACGATTTCGCCTTGCAAGTTGGTCGCAACGACCGCTGATTCACTGTTCCAGGTTTCCGGCTCGGTATCGAGGATGTCAGACAATCGTTGCATGCTGACTGCTGCGCGTGAAAGCCGCATAGAAATCTTGGCCAGATTGCGCAGCGGTTTGTACATATCGTTCAGGTACGCCGTAAACACCAGCAGATCGCCTGGCGTCATCTGGCCTTTCAGCACCAGCAACGCGCCAAACAGCACTGTGCCCCACACACCAATCGCGCGGATCAACTCGACCGTGCGTGTGGCGGCTGCGGCCATGCGTTCGGTGCGAATGCCTTCTTCTAACGTTTGTGTACTTTCCTCATCGAAGCGATCTTGTTCGTACTGTTCGCGTCCGAAGGCTTTGACCAACGTGACCGAAGATAAGACTTCGCTCAATCGTGCAGCGATTTTACCTTCGCGTTGACGTTGCTTGTGGGCCGAGATTTTGATCTTGCGATAAATATACGCGAGCGAAAAAAACAGCAGCGGCAGGGTCGCAAAAGCCACCAGACTCAGCCTGACGTTCAGCCACAGCAGGATGGCAAACATGGAAAGAATGGTGAGAATTTGCGCGCCTGAATTCAGCACCGATTCGACCAGCACATCCTTAAAAACTTCGGCTTCGCTCGTCACGCGATTCAGTAACTCGCCTGTGCGCGCGCGGCTGTAATAGCTGAGCGAAAGCTGCTGCAAATGCGCGAACAGTTCGCGGCGCAGCGTGTACACCAGCTGATAGCCAAGCCGCGAAAATAAATAATCCTGATAATACGAAAAGGCGCTGCGCAAGCCAGAAATCAGCAAAATTCCGAGCGAGACAATCACCACAGCCGTAGTCTTGCCATTCGCCAATATTCCTGCCATCCAGGCAAATGCAGGTGTCCACGGTTTATCCAAAAGAATGTAATCAAAGATGATTTTCAGCGGCCACGGCGAGAGCAATTCGGTCAGCAACAGGCCCAACATACTTAACATCGAAAACGCGACACTGCGGCGCTCTCGCCACAAGTGGTCTTTGATGATCGCCCGAAAATTTGCCTGTTGTTGTCGGCTCATTGAGAATTCAGGGCAGAAGCCCGACCGTCA
>JAFDVL010000015.1:19531-70894 GCA_018268995.1 Acidobacteriota bacterium
GCCCGACCGTCAGGAAGGGCGTGAAACTAAAATGCCCTCCCTCACGGTCGCGCTTCTGCCGTCAATGTTTGCAAGCAGTGAAAGCGCACATTAGCAGCCTGCTTCAGTTCGTCCAGCATCTGTTCTAAAAATAAAAATGCGTCATCCGTCATCACTTTATGATGCAGCATGATCCCAATCACTGCGCCTTGTTGCACTTGTTGCACGATTGCCTGCCAAAGCTCCTCTGCGGGCTTGAGTTGCGCGCCATCTTTCCAACGGTATAAATCCAGCGTGACAGAAATTTCAGGCAGCATGCCATCTGGATTTTCATCTGTTTCGCGTAGCTTTGACACAACACGAAAGCCTAATTGCTGCAATGCCTGTTCAGTAACCTGCGTGCAACGGTTCCAGGGCGGAATGAAAGCGGGGAACCAATGCTGACCGAATGCTTCAGTCATGCGTGCCTGCCCGCGCGACAGATCGTCGTATTGCTCGTCAAAACTACGGCTTGCGCCAAATTCACATTTGCGGCCTGTCGTTTCGTGATTGACGTGCTGCCAGCCGTGTTGCACCAGTTCGACCGTAGAGGCAAATTGCCGGAGCAACGCGATCCCAGCGGTGGTCAGCCGCGCCGGAATCACACCGAGCACGACAGGGGCATTTCTGGTTGCAAAAAGTTGCAGCAATCGCCGCAGCGTTGCTTCGTCTTCGTCTATGTCGTCGTCACGAAAAAACACTTCTACAATTTCACCTCCAGCCTGCCGCTGGATCAATGCTTCACGTAGTCTGTTGATCGCGTCGTTCATAGCTCACGCCTGCAAAAGGTCAGCGATGGCCTGGGCCGTTTTCGCAGCACCTTGTAAATCAAGCGGGACAGGCGAAACACTTGACGGAGCACTCAAGGCTTGCTGCATCAGCTGTGCCAACTGCTCCGGGGTCAGTTGTTCCGGGGTTAGAACAGTCAACGCCCCAAGTTGCTCCAGCTTTCGAGCACGCATCATCTGCTCCCGATTGTCGCTGCCCGTAAAGGGATAGACGATAGCCCGCACCTGCGCAGAGAGAATATCCATGCAGGTGTTGTATCCCGCCATACTCAAAGAAAGATCCGCTTGTTGCAGATAGGACGGGAAATCAGGCGTAAATCGTTCCATTGTGATATGCGGATGAGAAGCAATGCGTTGCTGAAGCTGTTCGTAGATTGCTTCCGGGCAATGTGGCCCAGGTAGAATGTGCATTGTGTGCGGCAGGTGCAGCAACGCGCTGGCATCAATGGCACACTCAATCAACTCATGCCCAATGCGCCCGCCGCCAATGCTGACCAGGATTCGATTTGGATCGGCGGCTTTCTTCGGCACTGAATCTTCCTGTCGGCTTTGCGCCACAAAACCGGTGTACTGCACTTTACACACTAACTCATTCACTCGCGGAAAGGTTTCATCCAGCCGTTGGAAAGTCGGATCAGCGTGAATCAGCAACAAATCAAAATATTGATTCATTAACCGACAGGCATCATCATCGAATTTCGCCTGATTTTTCCGCGCCACCAGAATATCGCGCAGGCTGCAAATCACCTTAGGCGATGGCGTTGTATTCTTCGTTTTTTCCAGCAGCGGGAGCAATTCAAAATCAAACATCCGACGACCAAACGGATACAACTCAATCACAATCGCATCCGGTTGAACGCGATCATAAATCCCAAGCAACTGTTCCCGGCGGCGATCCTTTACTTCTGCCAGGTTCATTTGCTCGTCAATCAAATGTAATTGCTGAAAATTGGCGTCGGATTTCAGCGCGGGCAAATGAATTACTTCGACGCCGGGCGGCATGCCAAAGCCGGGAATGATTTCTCCGCCATACACAAAGCAAACGTCAAATGCCGCGAGGGCGCGCACAATTTCACGGCTGCGCACGTAATGCCCAATGCCGAGCAGCGATTGACAGTAAAACAAAACTTTCTTTCTCATACCTGGAAGAGTCGAAACAGGGGTTTTACATTTACCTCCACGTCAAAAATATAGCAGACTCGCGCCCGCGCCGCCTTGCCTAAGCGTGTGCGAAGCTCGCCATCGTCCAACAATTTCCCAATAGCTTGTGCCAGTGCCACCGCATTTTTTTCTGGCACGAGTAACCCATTCACCCCAGATTCGACCAGTTCGGGAATGCCGGAAATGTCTGTGGAAACGACGGGCAATTCCATTGCCATCGCTTCGGCCAACACGTTCGGAATGCCGTCGCGGTCGCCGTTATCAATGATGTGACAGGCCAGTGCAAAGACCGTCGCCTGGGTGTAAATTTCCCGCAACTCTTCCTGCGTCACAGCAGAATGAAGCTGGACAAATCCTTCCAATTGCCATTGCTGAATCAGCTTTTGGATCGGTTCGTGATCGCCGCCGCCAACAATGTGGCAAACAAACTGCCGTCCCTGCTGACGCAACAATTGACACGCCTCGACCAAAAACCGATAGCCTTTTTTCTCGACAAAGCGCCCGACTGACAAGATCACAGGCCGATCCTGTTCGTGATGTTCGAGCGGCATGAATTTCTTCGTGTCCAGCCCGTGATAAATCGTGTGAATCGGCGCGCTGTGTGGCTCGACCTGATGCAAATGCTCTTCGTTCGCTCGCGTACAAGTCACGACAAATTTCGCTCGCTGAAGTTTAAGCGCCAGCAGATTGCCGGGATTGAGTTCTGGTAAATAAATATCTTTGGCGTGCGCGGTAAAGCTGAACGGCAGGCCAGAAAGCTGGCTGGCAAACATCGCCACCGTCGTCGAAGTATGCGCAAAATGGGCGTGCAACTGCCGAAAACGGCCTGCGGCCACGACCTGTTCGGCGATAAATCCAGCCTGCAAAAATTCTTTGAGGGATTTCTTGGACGGTTTGCTCCACCAGTGTTCTCGCAACGCCAAGGTCAGGCGCAGCATTTCCCAAAACGTCTTCAGATAATTGCCGGGGCGTGCTTTCCACAGTCGCCGATGCGATGGCAAAAACGGCGGCAGGTTCACGCGCAACCACTGCCAAAAACTGACATCCGGCAGCGGCGTCAGCAGGGGAACGTACAGCACAGGCGCTTTGATTTCATCCACCACCGCATGCCGTTTGTCTTTGCTGGGGCCAAGCAGCGAAAAAATCGTGAGCTTCAGCCCCAATTGTTCCAAACGATAAATTTCATTGGTAATAAACGTTTCTGAAGCACGCGCGAAACTTTTGAGGATGTAGGCAATTTCAGTAGGTTGGTTCTTCATTCAACAGTGCCGCCAGCGGCATATTTCCTGATCTGCATGAAAGGGTAAAAGGGATTTTGCGATGTGACATTCAATTCGTCAAATAAGGTAGCCCAGCTATTTGAAACGTTCTCCCGGCTGGTAAATGCGTCGTGCTTGTCGTTTGCGATCAGGACTCCAAACATAGCGCGGACGTTCGACCGTGACAGACAAGGGAAATTGCTGGCAGCGATGCCGAATGATGTCGTGTTCGGCGGGAGTCAGCCCCAAACCGCTGGCCACGATTTCGTCTATTTCTTCGCCGATAGCTTCCATCCGTTGTTTCGTGTCGCGCAGGTGATCGGCCAGTCCGTTGATTTCAGCCGCAAGGCGGGCGCGGTCAACTGCTTCTTGGGGCAACAGGATATTTTGAAGATCGGCAGCCGGGATTTCTTCTTTGTCGAGCGCCAGCAAGGCCAGCTGCAACAAACATAATGCCTCCGGCTCGCCGCTGATTGTGACCGTCCCAAGTTGCAACTGGTCTTGCATCACGCGGCTGGAGGGCAAGTCATCGCGGTCTATCGTTTCGCCTGTCCAGCGCAAATTCAGGAAGCCCGCTTTGATGGTGTTGTGACATTGCGCCATCAATTGCTGGTAAGCGTCGAGTTCATCCACTTGTACGTCTTGCGAAAGCGCCGCCGCTTCTTTTGCCAGCAGGTGCAATTGTTTTGCCTGTGCATCAGTGAGTTCAGGCAAAGGAAGATTTTTAAGTGTACGCGGATTCCAATGCGCGCGACGGCGCAGTAAGACAGATGCTCGAAGTAATAGAAAAGCGTAGTACCGAGATATTCTTGAATTGATAATGGCTGATATAACATGGGCGCTATACTTGAAAGGTATCACTAAAACTACACTGTTATTGGCACAAACTTCCAAAGGATTTCCCGCTGCCGCTACAAGGGTGACATAAATGTTTGGCACGAAACAGCAAAGGGTATCACTAGGATTATTGTTATTTACGAGGTCTTGCCCTTTATAGTCGTAACAGCCAAGTCCGGTTTCGTCTGGTTTTCCAGCGTTTTCAAGATAAAAACTTAAATCCCGCCAGATGCTTGCATCACTAACCTGCTTAATTCTCGAAGTATCAATTACTTCATCGGCCTCGGTGAGATCGTGCAACAAGGGATAATGAAAGGAACTGATATGCTGTCCTTTCAGAAAAGGTAACTCCTGAGGTTGATTTCGTTCTTTTCGGTAAGCGTGAGTGACCTTAGCTGCCGCACCGAGCTTTATGGCAAACGTTGATTTAGTAATTGTTCCAAGCACAGCACATTTTTTCATCTTTTCTAGGATTGGGACGTCCTCGGCTTTGACTTCCATTGTCCAATCACTTGTCGGACTAAGCTCAAGCCATCTTTGGTAATTGATGGATGAGGAATGCGTCGCAAAAAAGTTGGCGTCGGATGTAGCTAATTGCAGTTCGGATTTATTGCGTAAACCACTAACGATGGTAATTGCATGGTTTTGCGTGGGGCGCTCTTTCCTGGCAAAGATGAGCATCGGAATTATGTCTGCATCGGGGAAAATATCCTTTGCCATCCATTCGAGCGAAACGATTTGGTAGATAGAATAATCACGGAAATAACGACGCATCTGCGCCGCCATTTCAGTATTGGCGTTGCCAATCGGCGCAACCATTCCTAACGTGCCGCCATCCTTGAGCCAGTATTTCATGGCGTAGTACAGAAAATAGGCGGACAAATCTGTATTGCCGGATTTGATCGCGGCAAAGAGTTGATCCAGTGCGTCACGATCTTCCAGCGGCAACCGTTCGTTGCGCACAAACGGCGGATTGCCGACAACGTAATCTACTTGTTCGTTCTTGTCGCCGCCCGAACTTTCCTCGTCTTCTAAAAAGCCTTCTAATTCATCGAACTGCGAAAAGTACGTCAGCGAGTTGCGATTGAAGATGCTGAATTTGGGCAAGCGAAAATTCGCGTTGTGTTGTTTGGCTTCAAGGTACAGATCGAGCGTCGAGAACAACAAACTCAAATGAGCGAGGAAGACCGAGAACGGATTGATGTCGTAGCCCACCAAACAATTGCGCACCAACTCAATGCGGTTTTCGGCGGAAAGATGCGCGCTGACTTGTAGCAAAGGCGCAAGCGCGCGCACGCCAAACGTGAACGAACCGCAGGACGGATCAAGAATGCGTTTCGTCATCAATTGCGCATCGGCGGCAATGCCCGTGTGTTTGAGAATGTAATCAACGGCTTCTTCCGACGTGTAGTATTCGCCCAATCGTTTGCGCTCGGTTTTCGGACGAAAATATTGATAGATGCTGCCCAACACATCGCGGCTGACGTTTTGGAACGAGAACGCATTCAGGCGATATAAAATGCGCTCCAGAATATCGTTGAGCTTGCCATTGCCATAGCCGTACCAGTCGAAAACCGTCTCTTCAAAAAGCTGCGAATAAATGTGCGCGACATCTTTGTACGCGACTTCGACCAAATCCTGATAGCGCCATTTGATGTGATCCACAAAACGCCGCCAGATGCTCGGCCCTTCGTGCGAAACCTTGCGCGTCGTCAGACCGATGTCTTCGCAAATGCGGACAAAGAACAACCGACTCAGCGCGACATACGCCGTGTTGGTGATGAAAATGTCTTCAAAATGCTCTTCCTTTTCCGTTCCGGCGTAGGTCTGATCGTGCTTGAACTGCGGATAGTCAATCTCGAAGAGTTGCAGCACCAATCGGCCTTTGCGCTTGAGTCGCCGAATATTGGCTTGAATCGGGCGTCGAAGCTTGGCATCGGAACCAACCGATTCCAGCTTCTTTTCGAGCGTGGCGAGTTGGGCGCTGGCTTCTCGGTATTCCTGCTTGAGCGTGTCGAAGACATCCGCGCAATACGCTTTGAGATGACGCAGCGCAAAATCAAACGTATCCTGCAAATTCCCAATCGTCTCCGTCGAGATCGTCAAATAGCCGCCGGGCAAATCGCCTTGTCGAAAGAGTTCATATTGTGGACGCTGCATCGAAGCCTCAAACGTGATGCGTTCGAGCAACGCGCGTAGGTTTTCATCGGTCAGGGAGAGGCGGGCATTGGTCTTGATGTCCAGCAACTCGTCCGGTTCAATATGAACACCATCCAGAGTTTCGCCGTCGAGATTGCAGACATAAAACGTTTTCGGCGCACAGAGCAGAACGTAAAACGTCTCGGTACGAATGTAGCCGCGCGCTAAGATTTGTTCTTTCCAGATTCGTTGGCGGCGCTTCTCGTTACGAATATCCGCATCATCAAGTTTGGCTTCGCAAACAATCCATTCCGTTTTATCTTCGTCACCCGCATGAAGGCGAATGTCCGGGATGCCGCCCGCCTTATTGGATTTGTTGATTTCGTAGAATGCTGGTTCGTAATGCAGAACACTGCTGAGGATGTTGGTTGCAAGCGTTGTGTAGAAAGCCGATTCGCTGACCGCGCCCGTTCCGGCAATCGCCTTCAAGTATTTTTTCAGTGACATTAGATGCTCTCTAAGTGATTAGCTGCTGCGGAAAGGCAATTGAACCATGATTCTTTCTTGGAGTGAAGGCAGGGTTGAGCAACTAAGACGCTATATTCTTTGCTCACTTGACCAATTAGCCTGAATGAATAACCGCTCTAACTCACGCAACGGCAGCACCGCCGCTTTTTCGCCCATCGTGGCAATCATCCGCTTTCGCACCTCATCACGATTTACCAATCCCGGTTGTTGCAGCAGCCACAGCAAATCAATGTGATCTTTGCCGCGCCCGGCGACGTATTTCAAAATCACCATCCATTCGGGCGAAATCACAAACAAAGTTTCTTCGGCCTCAACCGCATCTCGTAAAGCCGCATCGTAAAAATCATGAAAGAAATCATCTCGTAAAATCCAATCCAAATCTACGGCGCGATTTCCGGCCTGCGCTGCATAGGTTATGCCGCCAAAGCTCAGCTTATCTTTGGCCTCCCAATCAAGTGGCTGATTTGCCACCATATCTACATCCATTGTGGCACGCGTGAATCCGTACAAGTGCATTGCCAAACCGCCTGCGAGCGCGCACATAATGCCTTTTTCCTGCGCGGCTTTGGCGGCAGCGCGGGCAACTTCCTATCCTTCTTCGGTAGAAATGGATTGTTTGTCAGGCGCGGTGTTGCGACGCAACAAGGCCTGGATTTCTTCTTTGCTCATATTTTTAGTGCGTTGCGGAACAATCGTCGTTTCAGGCTGAGATAATCCTGATCGCCTGCGATTAAATCATTCAAGGTGTCACGCACGCCGCGATGATGGCGGGCAAATTGAATCAATCGTTCGGTAAACGGCTGCCCCAGAAACTTTCCGTAATAAAAGCGGTCGAGCATTTCGGCAGCGCGGCGCAGGTCGGCCCCAAACTCGGCGCGCCATAGTCCTTCGTAATCTTTCGTCCGCGTCAGAATGGCTTGGGCTAACAGTTCGGCGGATTTGATGGCGTAATAAATCCCCTCGCCCGTGATCGGATCAACAAAGCCTGCTGCGTCGCCAATTAAGGCCCAGTGTTGCGCGGCGTCGCTGACTTTCAGCACATCCCAACTTTCGACCACCAGCGAAGGAATCATCGCACCGTAAAAGGTGGCGTGCGCCGTGGAATGATGTGTGGAAGCTTTGATTTCGCGGGCAATATGCGGCAATTGCGCTTCAATAAAATCCAGCAATTCGGCTTTTAATTGTGCGGGGGTGCGTTCCTGATACTTCACAGCAATGCCGTAAGAAATATGATCAGCTCGCGGAAATGCCCAGATGTACCCCGCACTGCTGGTCAGATATTTGATATCTACGCGCGAGGCGTCCCAGTCTGCCGGGTTTTCTGTTTTGATGTGCCAGCCGAGGCCATAGATAAAATCGCGCGGTTTGAATTCAATACCCAGCTTGGGCCGCAACTTGCTGGTCGCGCCGTCTGCGCCAACCAGAAAATCACAAACGAATTCACGGCCATCCTGCATCCGTAATTCCCACTTCCCTGCCTCGCGTGCGATGCGGGCAACTCGCGCACAAACGAATTCCGCCCCCGCCTTCACGGCTCGTTCGCGCATCAGCCGATCCAGTTCGGCGCGTGAATAAATCGCAAAATCTGACTTCGGTTGCACGGACACTTCGCGACCACTAGCGCCGATGACGCGGACGGTTGAGACCAGTTGTTTTTCAGAATCGCCGTTTTGTAAGAATTCAAATTCGCGCAGGGCTTTGGTGGTGACGCCGCCGCCACACGGTTTTTCCCACGGCTTTTCGCGGGCATCGAACAATAAAACTTCGCATCCGTTTTGGCTGAGCAACGCGGCCAAATGCGCGCCCGCCGGGCCTGCTCCGACAATTGCTACTTTCATATCACGTTTTGCGCTCGCAGTTCTTGCACGCGCTCTGCACTGTAACCAAGAATTTCGCGGTAGACCAATTCATTATGTTCACCGAGTTCCGGCGGTGGTTGATCAAAGCCCGCTTCGGCGGCAGAAAATTTCACCGGGAAGCCAGTGCCATAAACATCCGCAACCGCACCAAACTTGGGATGTGTGAGGGGAACCGTTTCGCCGCGTGCAACAACGCGCGGATCGCGCACAGCGGTTTGTGGATCACGCACTTCTGCGCAAGGCACGCCCGCCGCTTCTAACTTCAGCAACAATTCCGTGTGCGGGATAGTCTTCGTCCAGGCTTCAATGATCGCGTTCAGTTCGTTTACATATTTGACCCGCAAATCGCGTGTGCGAAAGCGCTCATCCACGGCCAGATCAGGCCGTTCCATTGCGGCAAAGACGCCTTTGGCAAACGCATCCTGATGCGCACAAATTGCCACATAACCATCCTGCGCGGCATAAACGCCAAACGGTGCCAGGCGTGGAACTGATTGACCGGTGCGTGTCGGAATTCCCAACTGTTCCAGCACATCGAACGGCTCACAGGCCACCAGCGAAGTGATCGCACCGAGCATGGAAACGTCTACGAATTGGCCGACGCCCGTTTGCTCGGCCACGCGCAAAGCTGAAAGCACGCCGATCACGCCAAATAGCGGCGTCACCAAGTCCCCAAAGGTCACGCCAACGCGCACGGGCGGCTCATCAGGAGAGCCGGAAGTCATCATCAACCCGCTGAGCGCCTGAATGATTGCGTCAAAGGCCTTGCCGGATGAATTGCTTTGCGCATCGCTGCCAAAGCCCGTTAAGGCGCAATACACAGCGCGCGGATTCACTTCGCGCACAAAGCTGTAACCAACGCCCAGCCGATCCATTGTGCCGCGACTGAAGTTTTCAAAGACGATGTCCGATTGCTTCACCAAATCGGCAAAGACTTCGCGCGCGCTTGGATGTTTCAAATTGAGCGTGATGCCCAATTTGTTGCGCATGCGGTTGAGCGTCGAAACCGAAATATCGTCGCAGGTTTCGCGCACCAGCTTGGCTCCCTCCTGGCCCAGATAAGGCGCATTGTTGCGCGCCGGGTCTTCGCTCAAAGGATTCTCCACCTTGATAACGCGCGCACCTAACGCCCCCAGCAACAGGGTGGCATACGGCCCCGCCAGCGCGATGGTCAAATCCAGAACGGTGACACCCGCTAAAGGGCGGGTTTTAGATAAAGATTCATTCAAAGCTTCCACACATCTACCTCATAAAATATTTCCCGCGTACTATACTGCGGCTGCCGTTCACAGCAAACCATCCCAGTTAAATCGCAAAGCACGGCAGACCAAAAGAAGCCAAATGCTGCTTTTCAAATCAGCTCTTTCTCGAAATATACTGCAATTGCCTTTTCACGCTGCTAGTAATATATTGCGCGTACTTTAAGTTAAGGATTTTCCTTTCTCAAAAAGACTTGGAGACCCAATGGCTAACGCAAATCTTGGATTAATTGCAGGCTGGGACGATGTGTGGCTGGTGGAAGGGGTACGCACTCCATTTGTGGATTACACTGGCGCGCTGTCGTTAATTTCCCCAATTGATCTGGGCATCAAAGTTGCACGCGAAGTCTTTCAGCGTTCCGGGCTATCTGCCACAGACGTGGGCACCGTGGTGACCGGCAATGTCGCGCAAACCAGCTTTGACGCTTTTATGTTACCGCGCCATATCGGGTTGTATTCCGGCGTGCCGCAAACCACACCCGCGCATCTGGTTCAGCGCGTCTGCGGCACAGGCATCGAAGCGATTATGCAGGTCGCCGACACCGTTGCACTGGGCCGAACGCAGCTTGGTCTGGCAGTTTGCGCGGAATCCATGAGCCGGAACCCCATTGCCGCTTACACGCACCGCAACGGTTTTCGGTTGGGGCAGGTCGAATTCAAAGATTTTCTGTGGGAGGCGCTGCTCGATACCGGATCGAATTGCACAATGGGGCAAACGGCGGAAAATTTAGCGCGGCAATATCAGATCACTCGCGTGGAAGTGGACAAGTACGCTGAACGCAGCTTTGCGCGCGCCCTTATTGCACAGGAAACAGGATTTCTGGCTGGCGAGATCGCAGCAATCACGGACGAAGTTTTTGCCATCGAAGGCTTGCAACCACGCGGCATCAAACTTCCGCGCAATGCAAAAGAAGTGACCAGTGATACACACATTCGCCCATCTTCATACGAGGCACTGGCGAAAATCCGTCCTGCCTTTGGTGGCGTGCAAACAGGTGGCAATAGTTCGGCAATTGTGGATGGCGCAGCAGCGGCGCTCATCGCATCAGGCACGTATCTGCGGGATCATAATCAACGACCGCTGGGCAAATTGATTGCCGGGGCTTCGGTCGGAGTTCAGCCGCAGTTTATGGGCATCGGCCCGGTTCCGGCGATTCAAGCGGTTGTAGCAAAGGCTGGCCTGATGCTTGCTGATATTGATCGTTTTGAAATCAATGAAGCATTCGGGGCACAAGTGATGGCCTGTGCGCGTGAACTCGACCTGGACGAAAACAAGCTGAATGTTAACGGCGGCGCAATCGCCATCGGGCATCCGTTGGCTGCCACGGGCATTCGATTGTCGGTAACTGTTGCGCGCGAACTGCAACGATCCGGGTTGCGGTACGGCATTGCTTCGGCTTGCATTGGCGGCGGGCAAGGCATCGCTTTACTGGTTGAAAACCCGGCAACATAACTTTTCATTTACAGCCAAGAAGCTGCCTGGCTAAATTATCAGGCAACGGATTCAAATCAACGTTATGGCGAAACGACGCAGCATTGAAATTCCAGGGTTGCAACACGAAAACCCGATTCCGGCAGCCTGTCAGATTGGCCCGTTTCTGGTTTCGGGCGGCATTTTTGGCAAAGACCCAGCCACTGGCACAATTCCGCCGGACATCGAAACGCAATGCGCGCTGATGTTCAGCAATATTCGTTTGATTCTGACGGCAGCAGGCGGCACAAGCGAAGACATCATCAAACTGACCATTTGGCTGAAAGACAAAGCAGACCGCCCGCACGTCAATCGTGAATGGTTGGCGATGTTTCCTGATGAACATTCACGACCTGCGCGGCATTCCTTCACGTTACCGGATTTGCCAGGCAATGCGCGTGTGCAATGCGAAATCATGGCAATCCTGACATCCGACTGATATATGCTGACGGCGATATGAAACAAGCGCGATTCCAACGTCATGTGATCCGACTTGCCATCCTCATTGCTGGTCTTGGCTTGTTTGTGATGATTGTGCGCCGAGGGACGGCGGGTTATCAGGGAACGCCGCAAGCGTTGCAATGGATTGAGGCAGGTGCGGGCGGTCTGTTGCCTGCCGAACTCCATTTTGAGAATGCCCTTGGTAAGCTTGGGGTTCTCAATACTTCCGGGCCAATCGAGATGAAGGGCCATCCGTTCTTTGAACCGCTCGGCATCAATCCGCGTGGCTGTATCACCTGCCATCAACCGGCGCATGCGATGAGCGTTTCTGTAGACGCTTTGCGTGAACGCTGGCGCGCAACAAAAGGCGAAGACCCTATTTTTGCCGCCGTGGATGGATCGAATAATCCCAAGCTACCACAGGCGCTCGAAAGCTCGCATTCATTGCTGCTCAATCGCGGATTGTTTCGGGTCGGCCTGCAATGGCCACCGCGTGATCATCACGGCAAAGTCGTCCAACCCGAATTTTCTATTGAGGTCGTGCGCGATCCGACAGGTGTGAATCTGGACGACACGTATGGGCTGAAAGGTGTGAATCCGACGGTTTCCGTCTTTCGCCGTCCACGTCCATCGGCCAATTTGAAATATGTGATGTCGCCTGATGATGTCTTCAACATTAAGACTGGAGTCTTGATGGCGACTGACCCGGAAACGGGCAAACCCGTCAGCATGAACCTGATGGCAGACGCGCGGCATCTGACGCTGAAACAACAGGCTTTCGGCGCATACAAAGATCATCAGGAAGGACGTCAGGGAGCATTACCGCGCGAAGAAATAGAAAAGATTCTCGCCTTTGAAAATCAGGTGTATGTGGCGCAAAGCTTTGACCGCTGGGGCCGGAGCCTGGTGGAAGCGGGCGGCCCCATTGGACTTGGGCCAAAGGCAATGGCCGAAGGAAAGGTTCACGTCCTGGCTAATAACAATCGTGATCCAGTCTTTCGCGTGTTTGATGCCTGGAAAAAGCCTGACGCGATGCCGAAAGATCTGTCTCTCGAACAACGGGAATTTCGCGCTTCGGTCGCGCGCGGCAATGATGTGTTTATGTTCCGACAATTCTGGATTCGCGATGCGGCGCACATTAACTCCATTGGCTTGGGCAATCCGATCAAACGAACCTGTGCGACCTGCCACAACACACAGATGACAGGGCAAGACCTTGCGCCCGGTTGGGTAGACGTGGGCACAACAAACTATCCGACGTGGACAGAACCGCCCGTTTTCAGTGACAAAGCCGAGCTGCCCGTTTTTAAATGCACCTGTGACAAATCAGCGCCGCCGCATCCATATCTGGGACGCGTGATTTACACAAACGATCCGGGACGGGCCTTGATTACGGGCAAATGCGCTGACATCGGCTCCATTGTGATGGGGCAGTTTCGCGGATTGGCTGCCCGCGCGCCGTATTTCTCCAATGGTTCGGCAAAGAACCTGCGCGAACTCGTAGACTTTTACGACCGCCGCTTTGATATGAAATTGAGCGAACAGGAAAAAGTGGATTTAGTGAACTTTCTAAGTGTGTTGTGAGGGACAGGGATGAAAAAAGCGCTGACCATTTTGATCGTCGCCATCGGGTTGATTTTCCCTGACGGGACTGAGGCCACGCGGGAAGACAAACCGCCCGCGAATCGGCGCAACTTCGTGGCCTGCCCGATTGTGCGCGACACAAAAACCTTGCCGTGCTGGCTGGCGGAATATGAGGGCGAGTTGTATTTCTTGGGTTTGCAGGGCAGCAGTGCTTCAGAATTTTATCCACCACAGTTGAATCACGAAGTTTTGGTCGAAGGCACTGTCACCAATGAGCCGCGCATTTGCGGTGGCATTCCGCTCAGACCGGTTAAGATTTCGGTGATTACAGAACTCAATCGCGCCTGCAATACGCTGTTGCCTGCGGAAGACGGGAGGGAAGCGCCCGCCGCACCTGCACGACGCTTTACAGACGACATGCGAAAGGCGGGGACGGAGACAACTCAACGTGACTTTACAGTCCCGTTTGACTTTGATAGTGATTACCTGACCTTTCACACGACACGGATTTTGAGTGAGGCTGCGCGCATTGCCAAGGCCGTGAACGCCGCAAAGATCGAAGTGCTGGGCTATCGCGCGACAACGTGGTTGTCCAATGGCAACAGGTTGATGGAAGCGCAAACCATTGCTGAAAAGCGAGCGAAAAAAGTTGGCGAAATTCTGGTCGGGTTGGGGATTTCGGCTTCCGCCGTCAGCGTGAATTGGAATCCCACCCCGGAATCATGCGATGGCGTGACTGATCCTGAAAAACGTCGTGTGACGATCAGGATTATGCCCTGACAGACAACTGAAAATTTTTCGATGCGATAAGCAATCAACGGGAGAAAAAAGAAGCGTTTTGATGAGCCAACGACAGAAAGCGAAGTGGGGTCTGAGTTTCTGCTGGAGCATTTTTTTTGTGCTCCTGACACCCTCGGTGTTTCCTCAAGTCACGCCGACAAAGCCCGCTACGACGCAGGAAAAGCCGAAGCCCGAAACTGGCGCACCGACGACAGAAGGCAATCAGAATCAACGCACACAATTGAATCTGCTCGGCCAGACCGACACGTCTTCAGGCGAGAGCCGCCGCAACGAAAACGTGCAATTCAATCTGATTGACAACAATTCGCTGCGCGAACTCAACCTGCGCGTTGGCACGACTGCAACGCTGGTGCCGGAATTCCAAGCCACGCGAAATTTCTTCGGCGCAGAATATGGTGCGCCGCCTGCCCCGTCCGTACATTTGCCCCGCACCAAAATCGGCGGCATCCACGGCAGTTTGTTTGAGACGCATAACAACAGCATCTTCAGCGCCCGTGCGTTCTTTCAGGTTGGCAGCGTCAAGCCTGCGCGTGAAAACAATTACGGCTTCAATCTGGGCATTCCGTTAACCAGCCGAACGTATCTTTTGCTGGATGGGACGCAACAAAAAGTGCGCGGTGTTGTCAACGGCAACGTGCTCGTGCCCAAAGCCGATGAACGCACGCCGCTCGCCACCGATCCAGCGTTGCGCCGCATCGTCGAACGTTACTTGTCTGCCTATCCGAACGAATTGCCGAATCGCACCGACATTGACCCGCGCGCGCTAAACACGAACGCGCCGCAACGCATCAACACCGACAGTGCCAGCGCGCGATTGGATCACACGATCAATAGCCGCGACCGCCTGGCGTTGCGTTATGCCTTCACCGGGCAGGTTGTGAACCCGTTCCAGTTCATCGCCGGGCAAAACCCGGACACGTTCATCAAATCGCACCAGGGGCGCATCACGTGGCAGCGCGCGTGGAATGCCAGCACAGTCGGTGATTTTTCTATCGGCTTTGATCGCACGACTTCACTGCTCAGGCCGGAGAAAAATGCCGTAGGGCCGACGGTCAACGTGGGTGGAGCAATTACCGGATTGGGGCCGCCACCGCCGATTCCGATCAATCGGGCCTTGAATAATTTTCGCTACGCCGCTGCTTTGCAACAGGTGCGCGGCAATCATCGGCTGAGCTTTGGCGCTGAAGTTTTTCGTACACAGATCAATGGCAGTGAACCCGACGGTGAGCGCGGCATTGTGACATTTGCCAATGATGGGGGGCGCGATGCGCTGACCAATTTCCGGCTGGGATTGCCGTTGCAATACACGCTGGCCGTTGGCAATACACATCGCGGCTTTCGCAATTGGATCGCGAACGGATACGTCGGCGACAATTGGCGCGCAAGCAGCAAGTTGCAAGTTAATTTCGGACTCCGCTACGGCATTGTCACGCGCCCATCGGAAGTGAACGGGTTGAACGAATTTCCCTTTGGCTGCGATTGCAACAATGCCGCGCCGTATTTGGGCTTTGCGTATCGCCTGTCCGAAAAACTTGGCATCGTGCGGGCGAATTTCGGCACGCATTTCGGCCAGATTTTCCCCGTGACGTATGGCCAGATTCGGCTGAATCCACCGGGCAGTTTTCGACTCGTCGTGAATCAACCGAATCTGCTGAATCCGCTGGGCGCACTCGACCTCAACAACATTCCGCGCAACACGCGCAGCAGCACGTTTACTTTTTCGCCGGATTTCGTGTCGCCGTACACGCATCAATACAACTTCAGTTGGGAACCGACGTTGACGAAATACGTTCGGCTGCAACTCGGCTATGTTGGCAGCCGCGCACACAAGCTATTTCAAATGTGGTTTGGCAATCGCGCGCAAAACGTGCCGGGCATTCCGCTCACGAATGCGACGGTCAATCAGCGCCGCCCCAATCCCAACGTGCTTGAAGGGATTAGCTTTCTGAACGCCTCGCGCGCGTGGTATGACGCGGGGCGCGTTTCCATCGTGCTGAATGAATGGCACGGCATCTCGTTCGATGCGTCATACTGGTTCAGCAAATCGCTTGATCTCGGTCACGATTACACCAACACGCTTTCCGGCCCGGATGGTCGTGTTGCCACGAGCCAAACGGAATTTGAGGTGCAGCGAGATTTGAAAGGCCGCAGCGGCTTCGATCAGCCGCACGCCTTTCTGACGCGGGCTTCGTGGCAAACACCGAAGCTGGCAGGCGCGCCGAGGTGGTTGCGTGGCAGCTTTGGCAATTGGAATTTCTCGTCGGTGACGCTGCTGAAAAACGGCACGCCGTTTATGGTTCTTTCCGGTTCTGACGCACCGGGCTTTGGCAATGTAGATGGCAACGCCAACGACCGCCCGAACCTGTTGGATGTCTCGTTGTTGGGACGCACGATTGGCGATCCTGATACGTCTACGCAATTGTTGCCGCGCGCGGCGTTTCAATTCATTCAGCCGACCGCAGGCGCAGGCACGCTCGGACGCAACGTATTTCGGCGCGGAAAAATCGCCAATGTGAATGCGGCGCTTGCGCGGACGTGGACGCTGCGCGCACCTGCAACACTGACGTTTCGGGCAGAGTCCATCAACCTGTTCAATACGCCGCAATTTGCTGAGCCGACGCGCGAACTGACTTCGCCGAGTTTTGGCAGGATCACCAACACCCTGAATGACGGGCGCACATTTCGGTTTACGTTGCGCGTAAGTTTTTAAATTGAGTTCTGAGCTGAATTCACACGGGTAGTTGCAAAACACAATCTATATTTTCATGGAGCTTGATTATGCGAGCTTGTATCACTTGTATCACTTTTCTGCTCATTATCGCCGTAGAGGCGCAAACAGCGTGGGCCGACGGGACAAAATGCGCGGCAATCGCCTCCGCTGCGTTTGGGTCAGACGTGAAAATTGCTTCCGCGACACTGGTGGCCGCAACAGCGCAAGCGCCGGAACACTGCGACGTGCGTGGCGTGATTCTGCCGGAAGCCAAATTCGCCGTGAAGTTACCGACCAATTGGAATCAGCGATTTTATATGGTCGGCGGCGGTGGATTCGCGGGACAGCTCAGTCTTGGCCCAATGAATCCAGGCCTGCAAAAAGGCTATGTCACGGCAACGACCGACACCGGGCACGATGCGGCAAAAGAACCGCTCGGAACATTTGCTGAACGTCGCGCCGGCAATCCAAACGCGGATCGCAAGAAACTGGATTACGCCTATCTCGCCGTCCACAACACAGCAGTGCTGGCCAAACAAATCATCAAGGCGTATTACGGCAATGACCCAAAATATTCGTATTGGGTCGGCTGTTCGACAGGCGGGCGACAGGGATTGATGGAAGCGCAACGCTATCCCGAAGATTTTGATGGTTATGTGATTGGCGCGCCCGTGCTGAAAATTTCATACGAAGGAATGCGCGGTATTTGGAATGCGCAGGCAGTGTCCACAGGTGCAGGCGCAATTTCATATGACAAGCTGCCATTGCTCGCCGAAGCGGTGTACAAAAAATGTGATGGTCTTGACAGTCTGAAAGACGGACTGATTACCGACCCGCGCCGTTGCAATTTTGATCCGCTGCAAGATTTGCCGAAATGCGCCAATGACGTGGCGGGCAAAGATTGCTTCACGACCGCGCAAATGCAGGGGTTGAAAAAAGTCTACGGTGGCGTACGGAACTCAAAAGGAGCGTTGCTCTATCCGGGGCAACCGCTCGGCGCAGAAATCTCGGTGAATAGTCGCAGCGGCTGGATGGGCAGTATTGGCGGCGATGGCGGCATGGGTCTGGGCTTTGGGGAATCCACGATGCGCTTTCTCGCTTTTGAGCCGCAACGTGGTAAGGATTGGAACTGGAAACAATTCAATTTCGATACTGATCCGCCGCAGATTGCTACGTTTTCTAAAATGATTGATGCGATCCATCCCGACCTAGCGAAGCTGAAAAAACGCGGCGGCAAAATTATTCATTATCACGGCTGGGCTGATGCGCTCGTGAATCCGCAAATGTCTGTGGATTATTACGAGTCTGTGCTGAAAAAGATGGGCGCGCGGCAAGTCAAAGAATTTTACAAGCTGTACATGATTCCCGGCATGTTTCATTGCGCAGGCGGCGTGGGCTGTGATCGTGCTGACTGGTTTACGCCACTGGTGGATTGGGTGGAAAAAGGCATTGCACCCGATGTGCTGAACGGAGCACGCGTTGTAAATAACGCAACTGTAATGACGCGTCCTCATTGCCCGTATCCGCAAATACCAAAATACAAAGGTAGTGGCGACAGTAACCAGGCCGAAAATTTTACGTGCGAATCAGCGCGGTAATTCAATAGGGGAAGGAAAACCTCCATGTCTATATTCAGAACCGATGTTGTTGGGAGCTTGTTGCGTCCCGAATATTTGAAAGAGGCACGAACGAAATACGAAGCGGGTGAGCTTTCCGATGCCGCATTCAAGCAAATTGAAGATCGTGCCGTCAACGACGCCATCGCCTTGCAGGAGCGCGCGGGCATTGATGTCATCACCGATGGCGAAATGCGGCGCTATGCCTTCTATGGGCATTTGATTGACGCGGTTGAGGGTTACGATAAATACGGGGGCTGGGCAATTCCCTTCCGCGATGAAAAGGGCGAGGAACTTGTGCTGCAACGCCCTGTTGTCGTGTCCAAGCTCCAACGCAAACGACATATGTGCGCAGAGGAATTTACCTACGTGCGCGCGATTGCCAAGGCTCCGGCGAAAGTCACGCTGGTCAGCGCACAACAGGCCGCCGCGTATTACGATGCCGAAAAATCAAAAGGCGCATACGCCACGGTTGACGCGTATCTCTCTGACCTCGTAGACATTTTGCGGGGCGAGATAGAAGAGCTGGTGCGCCTGGGTTGCAGCTATATTCAAATTGATTCGCCGCAATACACGGCGCTGCTTGATCCTGATTTGCGCGAGGGCTATCGCAAGCGCGGTAATGATCCCGACCGACTGCTTGACCTTTCGATTGAGATGGACAATGCCATTGTCGGCGATCATCCGGGCATCACATTTGGGCTGCATCTCTGTCGCGGCAACAACCAAAGCAAATTTTACGCGCAGGGCGATTACGGCCCGATCACAAAGGTCTTTCAGAAAACCAAATTTGATCGCTTTCTGTTGGAATTCGACGATGCACGTTCAGGCGGGTTTGAGCCATTGGCCGAAGTGCCGGAAGATCGCGTCGTAGTGCTGGGTCTGATCAGTTCAAAAAAACCAGAATTGGAAAGCAAAGACGAATTGAAACGCCGCATTGCCGAGGCTTCGCAATTCATTGCCAACGACCGTCTCGCACTCAGCCCCCAATGCGGTTTCGCGTCCACGCTCGAAGGCAATCTGGTCACGCCTGCCGATCAGGAAGCCAAGCTGCGGCTGGTGGTGGAAACAGCACGCGAAGTGTGGGGCTGAGCATTTTCCATTTTTCATTTGAGATTTGTCATCGGTCATGGATTGCGCAACTGCCGCTGCAATAACAAATGAAAAATAACAACTGGAAAATGGAAAATAGCAACGGGCAAAATCTATGAATGCGCTTCCCTCGTTTGATTTTGTTCCAGTCAATTTTCTTCCCGCCAGGGTTGAGGTTGAGCAGCGTACAGATGGCACGCTCATTTTGCGTTCGCCCGAACCGCTGGGTGCATACGCACGATGTCTGACCGAAGCGTTGGAGCACTGGGCACAAGAGCGACCGGAGCACATTTATCTGGGACAGCGCGCTGGCGATGGCTGGCAAACACTGACGTATGCTGAGGCGTGGCGACGGGTACGAGCCATTGCGACAGCCTTGTTGCAACGCGAGCTTTCGCCTGCTCGCCCCGTGGCAATTTTGTCAGAAAATTCCATTGCACATGCACTGTTGGCTTTGGCGGCAATGCACGTTGGGATTCCGTTCGTCCCGATTTCAACGGCATATTCATTGATGTCCAGGGACTATCAAAAGCTACGCGTCATCTTCTCGCTGCTGGAACCGGGACTCGTTTTTGTGGAAGACGGCGCGCCGTATGCCGCAGCAATAGCCGCGCTTGATGATTTCGATTTTGAGGCAATTGCGGCAATCAACGCCTCAAGCCTGCCGCGTCCGGCAACGTCATTGAGCGCATTAGAACAGGATACAGATGTCCGGGCAGTGGATTCGGCCTTCGCGACCATCACGCCGGACACAATTGCAAAGTTCCTGCTGACTTCGGGTTCAACGGGCAAGCCGAAAGCGGTTATCAATAGCCAGCGGATGCTTTGTTCAAATCAAATGACGCTGGCGCAGGCGTGGCCATTTTTGCGAGAAACGCCGCCTGTGCTGGTGGATTGGTTGCCGTGGAATCACACGGCAGGCGGCAACAACAATTTCGGGCTGACGCTAACGCACGGCGGAACCCTGTACATTGACGAAGGAAAGCCCGTGCCCGGCTTGATTGAAAAAACAGTTCGCAACCTGCGCGAGATTGCGCCAACTGTGTATTACAGCGTGCCGCGCGGGTATGAAGCGCTGTTACCGTTTCTGGAAAATGATGTCGAATTGCGGCGAAATTTCTTTTCGCGGCTCAAGGTGCTGCAATATGCCGGAGCTGCGTTGCCCGCGAATCTATGGGAACGGTTACAGCAAGTTTCCATCGCGGCAACGGGCAAACGCGTGCCGCTGACATCAGGCTGGGGATCAACGGAAACTGCCCCGCAAGTCACGCTGGTTCACTTTGAACCGATGCGTGCCAGTGTCATCGGATTGCCAACGCCGGGGAATGAGTTAAAGATGCTGCCGACAGACACGGCAGGAAAATATGAACTCCGCGTGCGTGGGCCAAACGTCACGCCGGGCTATTGGAAGCGGGAAGACCTGACCGCAGCGGCATTTGATGAAGAAGGTTTTTATCGAATTGGCGACGCCGGACGTTTTGCCGACCCGGATGACTCTGCCCAGGGCATCGAATTTGCCGGACGCATTGCTGAAGATTTCAAACTGACGAGTGGTACGTGGGTACACGTCGGAGCATTACGCGTAAAAGCAATTGCCGCGCTCGCCCCTGTCGCGCAGGATGTCGTCATTGCAGGTCACGACCGCGATGAGGTCGCTTTTTTGATCTTTCCGAGCCTTGCCGGCTGTCGCCATTTATGCCCAGATTTCGGCGAAGAAATTGCCCTGCAAACCTTGCTTGCTGATGCACGCGTCCGTGCCTGTGTGCAGGCAGGAATGCAGCAATTGCAAATCGAAAGCGTTGGCAGTTCAATGTACGCCACACGGGCGATTTTGTTGGAAGAGCCGCCGCAGATTGATGCCGGGGAAATCACAGACAAAGGCTATCTGAATCAACGCGCTGTGCTTGAACGTCGCGCCAGTCTCATCGAACAGTTGTACGCGGCACCAGTCACAAGCAACATCATTTCATTGCCTTGAGGAAACCATTCAATGTCCAGCCCCGCAGCCACATCAACACCGCAGAGCGAAACGCGCCTTGGATATGCGTGGTATGTCGCCATCATCCTGATGTTGTGCAACACGCTCTCGTTCATTGATCGGCAAGTGTTGGGCTTGTTGGTTGATCCCATCAAACAGGATTTGCAGATCAGTGACACGCGCATCGGCCTGTTGCAAGGATTGGCCTTCGCCTTGTTTTACACGGCACTGGGCTTACCGATGGGACGCATTGCGGATCGCGGCAATCGGCGCAATTTAATTTCCATCGGCATCTTTTTCTGGAGCCTGATGACGGCGCTGTGTGCGCTGGCGCAGAATTTCCTGTCCTTGTTTTTGACGCGGATGGGCGTAGGCATAGGCGAAGCCACACTCTCGCCGTCGGCCTTTTCGCTGATTTCGGATTACTTTCCCAAAGAGCGCCTGGGCACAGCGCTGAGCGTTTTTTCGATGGGGATTTTTTTCGGTTCCGGGCTGGCGTTGATTGTTGGAGGATTGGTTATTGGCGCGGTCGGTTCGTGGCGCTTGACGTTTGTCATTGTTGGCTTGCCGGGAATCGTGATGGCACTGCTGGCGCTCACAATCAAGGAACCGACGCGCAAAAATTTGCTGACAACAAAAACGGGGGAATTCACCAAGCTCAGTATTGCGGAGGTAATTCATCAGATTAAACTGCGGTGGCAATCTGTGGCGGGTATTTGCATTGGGTTTGCGTTTCAAGCGCTCTGCAATTATGCACAACAAGCCTGGTTGCCCTCCTATTTCAGGCGGGTGCATGGCTGGGCACCAAAGCAAACCGGATTGACGTTAGGTCTGATTTCATTGGCTGCTGGGCTGCTGGGCAATTATGCAGGTGGCTGGTTGTGCGATTACTGGCAAATGCAACGCAAGCGCGAGGCTCCGCTGAAGGTGGGCGTGCTGGCAACACTTTGCGCCGGAGCGTTTTTCAGCGCGGCGATGCTGGCCCCTGACGTTTCGGTACAACTGGGCTTGCTCGTGCCGGCGTTCTTCTTCCTGGCGATGCCAATTGGCAGCACGTACGCTTCGTTGCAACTGATCTTTCCGAATCAGGTACGCGCACAGGCGGGCGCGTTACAGGTCTTCACGCTGAACCTCGGCGGTTTGGTGTTGGGGCCACTGCTACCTGGTCTGTTCAATGATTACATTTTCCGTGACCCGAATCGAGTAGGATATTCACTTGCACTGACAGTTGGGTTGGCTTCATTGCTATCTGCAATTCTCTTTCGCAGCACATATGGCGCATATCGAAAGCACTATGCGCTGATGCAGGAAGGCACAAGCAAATAAAGGATATTCATGGAACTGAAACCCGTCGTCCCTCGGCTGGAACTCTTTGCACACCTGATTGTCAATGTGGCAACGCCGCTCAGCATTGGCAAGGTGATGACAGGCGAACGCCGCATTATCCCCATCACAGGCGGACGTGTCGAAGGCGCAAAATTGCGAGGCGAAATCCTTCCGGGCGGTGCGGATTGGCAAATCGTCGCGGCAGATGGCACGGCGCTGCTCGAAGCGCGATACACGATTCGCACGGACGACAATGCGCTGATTTATGTGCGCAACATCGGCGTGCGCCACGGCCCGCCAGAGGTCTTAGCCGCCATTGCACGTGGCGAACAGGTCGAGCCAACCAAATACTACTTTCGCGCGACACCAACCTTTGAGACAGGCGACAAACGATACGACTGGCTGAATCGCGTGCTGGCCGTTTGTTCCGGCGTGCGAACGCGCGAAGCCGTGTTGCTGGATTTTTATGCGGTAACATAACGATCTGTACTGCAAACATCCTGTTTGCAACGCCTCTTTTTGACCGAGAGACAAACAAGATGTTTGTCCGACATTCCTAAAATATGAAAACTCAGGTTGGCATCATCGGCGCAGGCCCGGCAGGATTACTGCTTTCGCACTTGCTGCACTTGCAAGGCATCGAATCTATCCTCATCGAAAACCGTAGCCGCACATACATTGAAAGTCGCGTGCGTGCAGGTGTTTTGGAACAGGGCACGGTAAACACGCTGAATGAAGCCGGAGTCGGTGAACGCATGCGGAAGGAAGGCTTGCTACATCACGGCATCGAGCTGAGTTTTCACAATAAACGCCACCGCATCAACATGCACGAATTGACCGATGGACGAGCAATCACCGTGTACGGTCAACAGGAAGTCGTCAAGGATTTAGTCAAAGCGCGACTGGTGGCAGGCGGGCAACTCCTTTTTGAAGTCGAAGACGTGAGCGTCCACAATCTGGATAGCAACCAACCCAAAATTCGCTTTCGCAAAGATGGCGAGGAGCAGGAAATTGCCTGTGATTTTATTGGCGGTTGCGATGGCTTTCACGGTATTTGTCGGCCTTCGATCCCAGCGGGCGTGCTGCAAGTTTTCGAGCGCGTTTATCCATTTGGCTGGCTCGGCATTCTGGCTCAATCGAAACCGCCGTCTGAAGAATTGATTTATTGTCATCACGAGCGCGGCTTTGCATTGTTTAGTATGCGCACGCCGGAAATCACGCGGTTATACATCCAATGCACACCCGACGAAGACATCGCCAATTGGCCGGATGACCGGATTTGGCACGAACTGGAATTGCGTTTGGGAGCAGACGAAAGCATTCAGTTGCAGGAAGGTAAAATTCTGCAAAAAGGCGTGACGCCGATGCGCAGCTTTGTGGTCGAACCGATGCAGTACGGCAGGCTGTTTCTGGCCGGGGACGCCGCGCACATTGTGCCGCCAACGGGTGCCAAAGGAATGAATCTGGCCGTTGCGGACATTCGCCATTTGTCGCGGGCCTTGGGGGGTTATTACCAAAACAACCGCACCGATTTGTTGGAACAATACTCAGCAACGTGCTTGCGCCGCGTCTGGCGATCAGAACATTTTTCGTGGTGGATGACAGCGCTGCTGCATCGCTTCCCGGATTACACGCCGTTTCAGCAACGCTTACAGCTTTCTGAATTGGAATACGTCACCAGTTCGCGCGCGGCATCAACCTCACTTGCCGAGAATTATGTGGGGTTGCCGATGAACTGAGGGTAAGGCAGGAGGAGCGGAATTAACGCAAAGGGGCAAAGAGGCAAAAGATCAGTTTGAGATATTCAGCTACCTCTTTGTCCCTTTGTCCCTTTGCGTTTTCTTCTCTTGATGGCCAAGCTATTTAAGCCATTAGCGAAGGCTTCATTCCCCATACCAGGAAGACAACGAATACCAGCGTGTAGATAGATTCTGCAATGCCGATACGCTTCAGGTTAAGTTTCCCTTTTTCTTCTTTCATCCCGGCAATCGTGCGCAGCACAATCGGCAGAAATGCAACCGCAGCCAACATCGTGATCCAACCTTGCCAGATGAGGAATCCAATCACAGCTACCAGCAAAACGTGATAGCCCACGCATTGCCACGTCAGGGTGGTCGCATCTTTCTTTTTGGCAAAGCGGCTGACGCGCATTTTCACATAAAAAATCGAGCTGGTGAAATACACGATGTTCAGCGCCCACAAGAGCAGGCAGAACCAATCCAACTTGCCGCCCGCCACATAGTAAGCACCGGGCGCGGTGAAAGTCAGGCTGATGACGCCTAAGAATTCTCCGCCAATCGTGCGTTCTTCGCGTTTGGAGGCGAGATAGATATGCGCCGTCAATAACACCGTCAACACAATACCGAAGGGCACCAGATACCAACGCTGATAATTGACAAGAAGTGGAATTGTCGCGGCGATGGCAAGCGCAGAATAGATGGCGAACCACCATTTTGACTCGCGGAAAATTTGCGGGCTGGAAGGGCGCTTCGGGTTGAGTTTTACGAGAACAGCAAGTGGTTCGTGCGCCAAAAAAATTGCGGTTGTCGCAAGCAGGAATAACCACACGGATAGCTCATAGCGACCCAGCACGGCAACCGCGATAATCAATGGCGCATACAGCATCGCCCAAGCGCCGTGTTCGTGTGGAACGGGTGGTTTGAATTTCATCAACAACTCCTATGAAATCATTCTGGCAACAATTCTAAAGCCGAGATACGGTGTGTGAACAGACGGTTCAAACGTTTCCCGATACGGAATGTACATTGTGGCGGTGCTGGCGCTATACCACGAACCGCCGCGCACAACACGCGCCCCGCTGAGCGATTCTTGATTGCGCTCATCGTCGGTAAACGGATGTTCACGGTTGGCGGGCTGATTTAAAGAAACCGTCCATTCCGCGACATTACCTGTCAGATGAAAGACGCCATAGCGATTCGGTTGATAATTACCAGATGTAGCCTGCCAGCCAACGACAGTCACTTCAGCCGACGGGTTCTTTTTCCAGTTGTACAGCTTCACATCAGCGTCGCTCAAGTTCATCCCTAAGCCGTAATCAAAATTATCAGGCCCGCGCGCGGCCTTTTCCCATTCGGCCTCGGAGGGTAATGAATAAATCCATTGGTTCGCGCCCATTTTTTTCGTTAGCCAATGACAGTACGCCGTAGCTTCAAACCAATTGACATTCACAACCGGCTGATCTGTCTGCCCGAATCGTTTGAAATCCGCATCACTTGAACTGAGCTGAGCTGAGCTTTGCGACCTGTTTTCTGCTTTCCATTTTCGGCCCCCCTCCGTCCAATTCGCGTTGTTGTCATAGCCTGTGGGATCGCTTATGAAAGCCTTGAATTCCTCGTTTGTGACTTCAAAAGGGCTGATGAAGAAAGCTTTTTGCCAAACATAATGCGGTTCCAGCGGATTGGCGTGATCGCCATACAGAAAATGGCCACTGGGAATGAGGATGAAGGCTGGCGCATTCGGGAATAAGCGCGGAGGCGAATCCGCCGCCATCGAACGCACAGTAACGGCAAATTCGCCGTTCGCATCAGGCCCCCGGCGAAACCCAACGAGTGGGATGGAGAAAAATGTTTGGTGACCTGATTGCTCGGCCTGCAAAAAGTAGTTTCCCGGTGGCAACCAGATGCGATTGCCATCGAAGTTGGAGATGGGCGAAGTCTCAGCCAGCGTCTTTCCTGCTTTGAATAATCGAATGGGCGCATGGGCCTGATTCGCAATCACCAATTCAGTTTCACCGCGCTCAAAATGCAGTTTATCTGCGCTATAACTTGTCGCATAGCGTGCCACGAAGATCACGCCAACAACGACAATGGCGACGAGCAAAACGACCAAAACTGCCAACCATTTCTTCATTGTCTTCAGCGCACGCCCTCTTTCTGATTGGCTTTCAGCAGATAAATCGAGGCTGCTATCAACAATGGGGATGAATAAATTCCGGGCATCAGACGTCCCAGCCAAAATGACGCGATAATGTGTTGCGCACCAGTTAGAATCATCAAGACAGCAAATATTTTCGCCGGTACCTTCAACCATTTTGCGCCGTGAAACGCGAAAGGGGTCAGGCAAAGCAAGAGCACAATGCCCAGTACCAAACCTGCCATCCAAACTTCAAAAGTAAATGTTGGCAAAGGAAGAAAAGGAATTTTTTGCCGAAGGGCCTGAACCGTTGGATTGTAAATCGCAAGGAAATCATGCAGCGCTTCATCCATCACGTGAAAGGCAAGCGCAAAGCAAAGCGATAACCACGCCAATCCATAGTTTCCTCTTTCTGCTGGAAACCAATACCGATTCCTGAGCGTGTTCATAACACCTCCGCAAACGCGTGTTATCAAATGTCCTGCCGCTTCAGCAGCCGTTGCGATAACAAAAACGGAGCTACAATCCAAACTGTCATTCCCAGCACGAGCAACGAAATGCTGGTAACTTCGCCGCCGAAAAACTTCATTAACGCTGCGCCCGCTACGCCAAAGATTTCTTTGCCGTTCAGCACGATTAGTGATCCGACGCGTGTCATGTCTACGGGGTTGCCAAACAGCGAAGCAAAAATGAAGTGGTTCGCTGTTCGTTCCTTGAAAAGGAATGTGCCGCCAATCACCAGCAGGTCATAAAACAGCACAAAGAAAAACCAGAGAAACATGACGACGCCAAATGCTCGGTTTTTACGTTGGCAAAGTGCCGCAATCAAGGCAGACAAACTTAAAAACACCAATGCCAGCAGCAATGAGAAGCCCACAAATAACGGATAGCGCAATGCGCCTGCGGTTCCGGCTTTCATTGCAATCACGAAACCACCCAGCCCAAATCCAATTAACGTTGCCGTCAACATTGAACCAAACAAGCCCAGCAATTTGCCGAGCCAGATTTCGCCGCGCGTCACAGGTTGCGCAAAGAGCATTTCGCTTGCGCCTTTCTCGCTCGTAAAACTGAGCGTGCCCATGACTAACGCCACCAACGGCACGATGTACAACACAAGGTTGAGCAAGCTGGCCGAAGTGCGCGTGAAACCCTGAAAGCCAATCGCGCCAGCGGTAATCATCCCGAAATAGGAAATCGCCAACACCAACACGCTGAAGACGCCCGCGAAAATCAGCGTCCATTTGTTGCGAATATTAATCGTCAATTCCTGTTTCGCGATGGTCGTGACAGCGTTGATGTCCATGATTATTTGTCCTGCGAAAAATAAGCGGGCAAGTTCTTTTTCGTACTGCGTAAAATTTCCAACACGGCTCTTCTGTCAGCAAGTGATATGCCAGCAAAGGCTTTTTCCTGCGACTGCCCCGTCAAGACCAGCCACAATTTGCGATAAAGCAAATCCAGGGCAGGCTTGGGTAACGCATCGAAGGCATCGGAATAAATCAAGTAACTGCACGGATAGCGGAATAACCGTTGCTGTAAATCAAAATCACGCAACGAACGTCCCTGTTTGTCTTTCAATCCTTGTGCGGCAAATTCAGCCGTAAAATTTGCGGTTCCAGCAATGGGGCCATTGAATTTCAGTTCTTCGGCAAAGAGCAGATATTTCAAGGTTTCGTCTACGGCATTGTTGATGCGGCGTTTCGTGCTCTCAGAGACTTCATCTTTCGGGCGTTGCAACGCTTCGTTCATCGCGTCGTTTTGATGCAGCGCCAGTTTGGTTTCATATCCCAACCGCGTCAGCCAATTGTGCATTTGCGTTTGATGCTCCAACACCATCAACGCCACGATGTCGCTGTGAGGCGAAAGATAGCCAACCAAATTGACTTTCTTGTCCAGGCTTTTCAGATTTGCGCCCGCGCTTAAATCCAACTTATCCAGATGGTCGCGCTCGTTGAAAAGCTGATTGCCCAAATGCTGTTCGCTGCCGTGCGTGCCCGTGACAAACCAACCGCCCCAGCGTTCTTTCAGCGGATTTGTATGTCCGATCACGCGCGAACCAAGTTGCGCAATTGGATAGCCGCGTTCATCAGGAAACACCGAACGCACGATATGCCCCGGTACGTTGCGCGTCGTCCCTGAAGAATGGCATTGCAAACATTCGTTGTTGCGCACGAAACGCGGCTTGGCAATTTTGTTTTGCTCCAACATATAAAACACACCGCCCAGATTCGGATCAGCCGTGGAAAGCTCAACAAAATCGCCGCCGCGCACCCAGCCAACATACACATCATCATTGAAGTAAATCGCGCGCGGATTCTTAGGCGAGATGCGAAACAACTGGAAGCTCGTTTTAGAAAATACCAGACCTTGCGATGAAACCGGCACATTCAACAGTTTCAGCACAGAACTCAAATAACCATCCACGTCGTTGTATTCCAGCTTTACTTCGCCGCGATCCAGGCGTTCCTGCAACCGCGCGACCGGATCGTTTTTGCCTGCACTGTCATAACCAATCACAGGACTGTCATAAAGCTGATCCTGACTGCGAGCGGAAGTTTTTGCGCCTTCCGGGAAGCGTAAAGCCAGGCTGATTGTGCCCATCACAAAAACGCAGATAATCACCAGTTTTTTGATGCCGATGCAATTCATTGTCTGGTCAATTCCTCAAAGTTTAACTTTTTCCCTTTGTACTTGGCTGCCGCTGCGTCGGCCTTGGCCTGATCGTGAAAGGCGATCATCCCTCCGCCCATTGGAGCCGTGATCTCTGCGGATTTCACAAAACTTGCCTCGGTGCTTTTGACCCATTGTTTCGTTTCATAATCCACAAAGAAATAGGCGGCGATCTTCGTGTCTGGTTTTTCTTTCAGATAATCCAGCATGCAACCAATGTCATCGAATTTGAATGCATCACCATCGTGATTGATGAACTCTGCTGCAAATTCTTTTTCCGAAATCGCCATTTTACAATGCGAACACATATCCTCCGCAGCCAGCTCAACCGGTTTGATTCCAGCACTGCGACAGCTTAGAAGGACTGTCAAGAATAACGTAAAGAGGAAAAGTTTAGGATAAATCATATTGTGCTTTCCTGTTTGATGTACTGCAAATAAATATCTTCGAGCGAAGGCTCTTCGGTCGCAAAGCGCACGACTTTGCCGCCAGCAGTTTCAATCGCAGCCAGAATTTCCATCCGTGCTTCCGGTGCAGAGGTAATCAGCAATGCGCTTTCCTGTGCTGTGATCTGATTCGCGCCAGCATTTTGCGCGGCGGCAATCAACGATGCACCAGGGTTCAGCAATTCAACGCGCATCTGGCTACCAAGCATCAGGTTTTGGCGCAAGGCAGTGATGGATTCCAGTGCAACTAATTTGCCGCCGACCAAGATCGCAACACGGTCAGCAAGCTGCTCGACATCGGCCAGCACGTGGGAAGTAAAGACAATTGTTTTTCCTGCTTGTTTGAGGTTTGCCAGAAACTCACGAAACTGAATTGCGCGTTCCGGGTCAAGGCTGGCAGTCGGTTCATCCAGCAACAGAATCGGCGCATCAGGCAACGAAGCAACCGCGAGTCCGAGCCGTTGCAACATGCCGCCGGAAAACTGGCTGACCGGTTTGTCGGTAAAGCCATTAAAGTTGAAGTGAGAGCCTTTCATCACATCATCAATGCGGGCGGCAGGCAATTTGCGCAGCTTGCAATAGAACTGCATGACTTCGCGGGCCGTGAGGTTATCGTGAAAGTTCACATATTGCGGCAAATAACTCATCAGGCTTTTGGCCCGCCGCGCATCTTTCCACACATCTGCACCGTCCACTTTGATTTCACCCGCCGTCGGCGGCATCAATCCGACCAGACATTTCAGCGCTGTCGTTTTGCCGCTGCCATTCGGGCCAAGCAAGGCAAAGGTTTCGCCTGCCTTGATTTCAAACGACACATCATTCACCGCCGTAAATTCACCGAATTTTTTCGTTAGATGATTGACCTGAATCATGGCCGTTGTCCTTTCCAGATCACGGTCAAAGCACTGATCAATATCAGAATTGAAATGATCGCCAGTAGGAGTTGTGGGCTGCGTTGCGGAGCCGCCTCAAACGGATAGGTAAATGAAATCGGCTGTACCAGCGGCGCGGCATCATTCAAAGCAGAGCCTTTGATAATTGGGAAGGTGCTTTCGGCTGTGGCTAAAGCTTGTGCAGCGGGGCTATTTAAATACAGGCGCAAACGCGGAAAGTTGCCTTCTAAATACTCAAAAACATTCTGCACCTTATGCGCAACATCGCCCGTTCCATCGCTATCCAAATCGTAGCCACTATAATCGCTCCAATAATTTTGTTTCCAGCGTGTGTTGGTTTCCCTGCCGACCAATTGTAGCGGGCTCAGGTTTTCGACAAAGTTGTTACCGGAAAATTCATTGCCGTCGGCACTGCTGTAAATTTGCATGGCCACATCATTCTCGGCGATGACGTTATTGCGAAAACGGCTTTTGCGCAGGGCTTCCAGAAACACTCCGCAAGCGTTATCAATGATGAAATTGTCTTCGGCGATGCAATCATCGCAATCCTGAAACAAGATGCCGAATGAGCTAAAGCCGCGATTATGAATGAACGAATTGCGCCGAAATTCAATACGTTTGGAATACATAATCGCTGCGCCTGCGATGTTGTCGGAAAACAAATTATCCTCGAATTTGTTGTCGTCAGAATTCATGTAATGCAAGCCGTAGCGCAAGTTCGTCACACGATTGTGGCGCATCACATTGCCAGAGCTGCTTTGAATATACATGCCATCACGGGCCTCGGTGATGGTATTGCCGATGATAATGTTGTCCGGTGAGTTCCACAGATGCAACCCTGCGCCGCGACTTCCGACTTCCAGTTCAGCGCGCCCGCGAATGAAGTTGTTTTGAATCGTGTTGCCGCGCGATTTCAGCAAATAGATGCCGTACAAAATGTCGCGCAATTCATTGTCTTCGATGCGATTGAAACTGGATTTGAGCAACAGGCCGGAATCCTCCTGCTGCAAATCGTTGCCGCAATGTTCAATGACGAATCCGTTGATTGTGCAGTTGTCCGCTGTGATAATCACCGCGCTGTCACGCCCCATTCCGCGCACAATCGGCTTGCCAAAGCCTTCGAGCCTGAGCGATTTATCCAGGACTAAATTCTCGTTGTATGTTCCTGCCTGCACGGCAATTGTATCGCCCGTTTGTGCAGTATTTATGGCGGCTTGGATAGATTGAAACCGGGCATTGGTTGGTGCAACAGTAAGTGTTTCAGCCTGTGCAGCAACGATTGCGCAAAAATAAAGAGCGAGGGTGATTAGCAGTTTTTCACCACAGAGGCACAGAGGTCGCACAAAGGCGCACAGAGAAAAACTCTCTGTGAATCTCTGTGTAAACTTTGTGTCTCTGTGGTAAAGAAACATACCTAAACCTCAGTATTTTTCCGTGACAGAAAGATCGCGAGTGCCATCAATAATCCAAATCCGATCAGGGCTAATGAGGCAATATCGGGATAGCTATTCACGGTGAAATTTCCAACTTGTTCCGTACCGAGCAAAGGTGGCGTGAACGGCTGCACTTTAATTGCGGCTTGTGGATCAAGATTGTGTCCGTACGTGTACATCCGATGATAAAAGCTCCAGAACGAATACAACCCGAACCACGTGAACAAAACAAAGACATCCACCAGCTTTGACATCTTCCCCATCACCAATGCCCGCAAGGCCAAAATCATCAGGCCACCAATGGCAAACGGCAGCCAGATGAATTCGCTGAATTCGCTTTCCAGCAAGGGGCGCATCCCGATGTAATGATTCAAGGAGTTGATTTCACGCAGATCGTCGCGGGAAGGGGTTTTCGCACCTTCCAACTGATACGCATAAATCGTCAGGCGCAGTCCATCAGGATATTGGTTGGACGTAAATGTCATACGCCACAGCGGAAAGATAAATGCAGGGATGAGAACGAGCACAGCTAACAAAATCACAATGCGGCTTTTCAGCGTCAGCGAGTGCTCGAAAAATTCATATTCTTTGAGCAGAAAATTGCTAAGCCAGGATTTCGCCACGGGCTTTTTAGCAATAACTGATTCTTCTGCGGTTGACATAGCATACCTCAAGCATCACTGTTCATTAGTCATTTGTCCTTTGTTCTCTTGGGAAAGCCCGCCACTTGAAATTAAGGGCAACAAACAAATGACCAATGACTAATGACCAATGACAAAATGCCTACTTCTTCGCCACGGCTCCACCCGATGGTTTCACCAGCATGTAGCCCTGCATTTCCTGGTGTAAGGCAGAGCAGAAGTTGGTGCAGTAGTATGGGAAAACACCGGGCTTATCGGCAATAAACGTGACGGTCTTGGTCTCTCCGGGGTCAACGACAATATTGATGTTGTACTCATTGAGGCCAAAGCCGTGTAATTCGTCGGTTGTTTGCTCGATATTCGTAATATGAATCGTGACTTTGTCGCCTTGATTCACTTCCAGCTTGAGTGGCTCAAAGCTACTGCGGACAGCCACCATTTTCACAGTGACATTATTACCACTGCGTTCGATCTTCGCGTCTTTGATGTCCCAAATTGCGTGTGGATGTTTGTTTTCCTCTTTGGGATGCACTTCAATCGGCTTGATCTTATCGGCCTTGATCATCTGCGAATAATGCGGCTCCGGCTCGGTGAAAGCGTCATACAACACTTTCATCTTGTCGCCGCCGATATTAATCAGTTGCGTACTTTCCGGTTGCGAAGGGCCAACGCTTAAATGCCGCCCGTGCGAAAGCTTGTTCAGAGCAACCAGGTATTTCCCATCAGGATTGACCGTGTCGCCTTCTGCCGAGGCTAAGTGACCAATGTTATAAGCAATCGGTACTTTGTCCGCGACTTCCCACGTGCCGAGTTTCCATTTGGCGACGGCGCTTTCGACGAACAGACTGGTATAAGCAAAGCCTTGATTGTCGAATTGGGTGTGCAGCGGGCCGAGGCCGACGTTAACTTCGGCTTCTTTCACGCTTTCATATTTCAGCACTGGAATGCCGTCTTCTTCACCGGTGAAATCTTTGGCCGCAATCGCCTTCAGCATCTTCTCAACACTGAACGCCGTCGTGATGGATTGCAGTTTGCCGCTGCCGATGAACCATTTGCCATCGGGGCTGACATCTACGCCGTGCGGCGATTTGCTGCAAGGCACCAGATAGACAATGCCCGGTGTGGCTTTGGGATCAATCACTTTAACGCCGCCGATTTCTTTGATCTTGCCTTCTTTGACGGCTTTTTCCGCTTCTTTCCAATTTACCGCAGCAATGTAATCGCGGTCTTTTTGGGTTGAGGTAACTTCCAATTTTCCGGTTGCGCGTTCAGAGTTGTAGCACGTCCAGAACGCCCAGCCTTCGCTTGGGCCTTTGCCTGCATCACCGAGATCGAAGTTGAAGGGAGGCATCAAAATTTGCCAGCCAACACTCATTTCACCGGATTGCGGATTAATCGCTACGCCCGAAACGATGCCGTTATATTTCGTAGCATAGTCTTCAATTGGCGCAACGATTCCTTTCGGTAACGGAACCGAAAAACGCGACGCAGCCAACACATATTCGGTGTTGGGTGTTACGAAAGCGCCGCCATGCAAGCCGGAAATGTTCGGAATCGGGCCAAGGATTTGTTTGACTTTGAAATCGCGCAGATCAATGCGCGCGACGCGGTTGTTGGAGTTGTCATTAACGAACATCCAACGACCATCATAATCACCCTTGGTTTCACTGGCGGACGGGTGGTGAACATCGCCCCAGGTGAAGCCTCCCATCATCTTCTTTGACTCCTCATCAAAGCCCCAGCCAGTCGCCGGATATGGAGCAAAAACAGGGATGGTGGCGATATGTCGCATGGAGGGCACGCCAGCCACATACACATTGCCGGAATGCCCACCAGAATAAAATAGATAATATTCATCAAGTGCGCCGGGGGCGACATAAGTGGCTCCTGCCGCTGAGCTATCCGCGCCGGCAAGCGTCGCGTTTTGCAAAGTTCCCTGCCCACAGCTCATCAGGCCGAAGGTTGCGAAAGCAACCAACAAAGCACCGCCACCAAACCATTTCATTTTTGTTTTGTCTAAGTTTGAAAACAGGTGTTTCATGTTTGTCCTCCTTTCCAAGGACACTTGGGTTATTAGCCTACTGTTACTTCCAAGGCTTGGATTGTTAATTGATCACTTGTTTGGTCGGTTGTCATATGCATACTTCATGTACTGAATCGCCTTCTGTTTTTCCTCATCCGTCAGTTTGATTTTGCTGGTGAGAACCATCTGCATCGTCCCGGTGGGATTCTTCAAAAAATTCTCCAAGGAGGTCCCGAAGCGTTTCTGGACATCGGTATAGGCTTCGGCTAAGTCAGGCCCGGATTTGTTTTGTGATTCAATACTGAAGGTACTAATGGTATGGCATTCATTGCAGCCCTTTGCCAGGAAGAATGCCTTTGCTTCTGCGGCTTCACCAGAACCACCACAACCAATCATTGCGGTGCCGGCAGCGATAGTAATTGCCAGTAGGAGGAGCTTGGAAAATCTTGCGACCTGTTTGGGAGTTAACATCAAAAGTGCGTGATACATAATTTCCTTTCCAATTGATTTATGAATGCTGGTGAGAAATTTTCCTCACCGTAAAAGTTTATGCAGTGGTTTCAGCAAGGATTGTGCCTTTGCAGAAAAGCGCCTTGCCTGACTTGCCTGCGGGCTTTTCCGCCAAGACACGTCGTCCGCTGCGAAAAAATCCCCTAATTTTCGATCATTTCCCTTTCTGCGTTCACGGCTTTGGGAAAGAGGATGTTGTTTTCCAAATGAATGTGTTGATGTAAATCCGCCTCAAATTCGATCAAGGCCTGGAAAAGTGATTCATAGCTCATGCAGGCACCATCGGGCACAGCATAATTGGCCGTCACGGCGCGCATTTCCCTCAGCAAATCGCCCGCCGCATCGTGTTCGATATTCATCATCCGTACTGGATTCTGCACCGTGCCGAAGCACGACATGGGAATCGCTGCATCGGTTGTAAGCGCAGCTTCCATCCTCGTGATGTAAGGGAAAAGCACTTGCTCTTCTTTCATCAAGTGTGGTTCCAACTCTTCCTTCAAGCCCAGGAACGCCGTCTTTAATTGCAGTAATTCAGGATGCTGCGCGCCATGCACGGCGCAAACTTTGTTCATAAGTTTTTCCAGGCGCGGCAGCTCTTCTTTCGTAAACGTGTGATGTTTCTCAACGATATGCTGAATCAAGCCTGTCATTGAGGCCGCTTGCCAGTTCTGTAATTCCTCTGGTGAAAGCAACAAATGTTCGGCTTCAGCCAGGGAATCCGCGACTTCTTCAATTGGGATTTTGGCGTTGACACAGGCGTCTGCTAACGTCCGATTGCCGCCACAGCAGTAATCAATACCGAGCTTTTCAAAAACTCTGGTGGCTCCGGGCAACGTAACAGCCAGTTCCCTCACGGTGGTTGCAACATTAATATTCATGCCGATAACTCCTTTCTAAGTAAGACCTGTTGTGAGTGTAGAGAGAAGAATGGCGGCTGGCTGTGACTTAAGTCATCAAGGCAAAAAATATTTTCACTGCCTTGCAACAGCTCTCAGGCAGCGCGATGATAGACGGCAATGACCATAGACAAACTGGCAGCTTTACGCCGCACGATACTATTTGGCGAGCTGAGTGAGGCTGAATTAAAAGCCTTGTCAGAACGCGCGATGGAACGACATCTGGCAAAAGGAGAAGTGTTATTTATGGCGGGTGATGAGGCAGCGGGATTGTTTGTCATCGCCGAAGGTTCCGTGCGCGCCTATCGCGAGGGGTTGGACGGGCGCGAGCAGGTCATTCACGTCGAACGTGCAGGCGCAACCATTGCCGAATTACCCGTGTTTGATGATCGTCCTTATCCGTCCACCGTTGCGGCAGAAGAGGAAACCTTGGTGCTATTTATTGATCGCCGTGATGTGAAACGATTATGTCTGGAACATCCCAATATCGCCTTGGCAGCCTTGAAGTTATTGGCAGGACGATTACGGCGTTGTGCGGAACTGGTTGAAGCATTATCCCTGCGCGAAGTAGATCAACGATTAGCCCATTGGTTGCTCAGTGCAGCACGAATGCGTGGCACTCGTACTGAGAAAGGGCTTCAGTTCACCGTCACGCTGACCAATCAACAAATCGCCGCCCGCATTGGTTCCGTGCGCGAGGTCGTTTCCAGGGCCTTTACCCGATTGCAAAATAACGGATTAATTGCCGTAGATGGTCGCGCCATTCTGATCCCGGATGAAGCTGCGCTAGAGATTTATGCCGATGGCTATTCGTAAGCGGTGATTTGCGCCTCGATTTCGCTCAAAGCACGTTCGAGCATTTGTTTGTGCATGTCTGAGCGCACACGGCTGAGTTGTTCAAGCAGATGGCTGCGCGAAAGTTGCAAGGCGGTGAGCTTCTCGCGCCGTTCTATTTCCTTCGCAGGTAATTTTGGCGCAGCGACAGCCAGCTTTCGCTCTTCCGCTTCCGCGATTTGATCTTCAACCGATTTGCTTTCCCAACCACGAGCCATAGCCTTTAATGACGTTCTTCGACAGGATTTACAAGATTTGGCGCAAGCTTTACAAGATTGTCAGCCTTGCCAAAAAACCTCCTGTAAATCCTGAAATCAATCTTGTAAATCCTGTCTGATGATTATTTCATCTGCAAAACCTTTACCAAAAAGCCCCACCGATCCGCGATTTCTTCGATAATTTTCGCCGTTGGCTTTCCAGCTCCGTGCCCAGCTTTGGTTTCGATGCGAATGAAAATCGGATTATTCCCTGCTTGCGCTTCCTGCATCGTCGCAGCGAATTTGAAGCTGTGCGCGGGGACGACGCGATCATCGTGATCTGCCGTTGTGATCAGCGTCGGCGGATACGCCGTGCCCGCTTTGATATTGTGGAGCGGCGAATATTTGTACAACGCTTTGAATTCTTCCGGATTTTCTGAAGAACCATAATCCGAAGTCCACGCCCAGCCGATTGTGAACTTCTGAAACCGCAACATATCCATCACACCGACCGCAGGCAGCGCAGCACCGAAGAGATCAGGCCGCTGCGTCATACAGGCACCGACCAGCAAACCACCATTTGAGCCGCCACTGATTGCCAGCTTCGGCGTGGACGTGTATTTGTTGGCAATCAACCATTCTGCCGCCGCGATGAAATCATCAAAGACGTTTTGCTTTTTCAGCTTCGTGCCCGCTTCGTGCCACGCTTCGCCATATTCGCCGCCGCCGCGTAAATTCGGCTGCGCATAGACGCCACCCATTTCCATCCACACCAGATTCGAGATCGAAAAGGCAGGCGTCAGCGATACGTTAAAGCCACCGTACGCGTATAGGTACGTCGGATTGTTTCCATCCAGCTTCAATCCCTTTTTGTGCGTGATGAACATCGGGACTTTCGTGCCATCCTTGCTCGTGTAAAAGACCTGTTTGGTTTCGTAGTCGTTCGGATTGAAGTCCACTTTCGGCGCGCGCCAAACAGTGCTTTTGCCCGTTGGCAAATCGTAGCGGTACACCGTCGTCGGTGTCGTAAATCCGGTGAACAGATAAAAGGTTTCCTTGTCCTTACGCTTGCCGCCAAAGCCCTGCACGGTTCCGATGCCCGGCAATGCAACTTCGCGCACGAGCTTGCCGCGTTGATCGAACACTTTGATGTTCGACCGCGCGTCCTGCAAATACGGCACGATGAATTGATCGTTCACAAAGCTGACGCCGCTTTCGCCATCAATCGTGTCGGCAGATTCGGCTACGAGTTCCTGCCAGTTGGTTTTCTCCGGCTTCGCCGTATCAATCGCAATGACGCGCCCGCGCGGAGCCTGCAAATCGGTGCGGAAATAAAACACCGCACCGTCGTTCCCAATGAAACTGTATGAAGCCTCGAAATCTTTGACGAGTTCGACAACCTTGGCATCTTTCGCTTTCAAGTCTTTGTAAAACAGCAGATTTTTTGGATCGGTGCCTTTCCAAACGCTGATGATCAAATAGCGCCCGTCTTCCGTGACAGAGCCGCTGAAGCCCCATTCCTTTTGATCTTTGCGTTCGTAGACCAGAACATCTTCAGATTGTTTTGCCCCGATGCGATGATAGTAAAGTTTCTGAAAATAGTTCGCGTCTTCGAGCTTTGTCTTTTCGTTCGGCTCGTCGTAGCGGCTGTAGAAAAAGCCTTTGTTATCGGGTGTCCACGAAGCGCCGGAAAATTTCGACCACTTCAAATGGTCTTCCAAGTCTTTTCCAGAAGTCACATCGCGCACTTTCCATTCCTGCCAATCTGACCCCGACGAAGACAAACTGTACGCCATCAATTTGCCGTCGTGACTGATTGCCAGCCCCGATAAAGCAACTGTCCCATCCGCCGAAAGCTTGTTCGGATCAAGCAGCACACGAGGCGTGCCTTCGAGCGTGTCGGTCACATACAACACGTTTTGATTCTGCAAGCCGTCGTTCTTGTAATAAAAATAGCGCCCGCCTTCCTTGAACGGTGGCAGATATTTTTCATAATTCCAGAGCTTCGTCAGCCGCTCTTTAATCTTTGCACGTTCGGGGATTTGCTCAAGAAAACCAAACGTCAATTTGTTCTGCGCTTCGACCCAGGCGCGCGTGTCGTCGGCATCCGGGTTTTCGAGCCAGCGATACGGATCGGCGACTTTCGTGCCGTGATAATTGTCAACCTGGTCAACTTTTTTTGCTTTGGGATAGGTGAATGTTTGTGCCATAACAGATGTGAAGAACAAGGCAAGTAAAGTAAGTTTGAAGATTAATTTCATAGTCTTCTCCATTGCTAAACAAGCTTACCTTGCAAAAATAGAGAAGCCAAGTATGCCGAGCCAAGCTAGATTCCTCACTTTTGCAGTTTTCGGATTGATGCTGATGTCGTTTGCGTGCAAGTCAACTCCGCCTGCCATACAACCAACGATGGTATCTCCGCTAACTTCCCCGACAGCCACAAGTGCAACAACTCAAACACCCGAAGACGAAGAAAAATCTGCCGAAGATTTTTTCACGAAAGAAGACAAGCTTTTCTACAACGGATATGAAATTACTAAACTAAAGAAAACCGTGCAGGAGGAAGGCACCAAGATGGATGTCTCATACTTAATGGTGAAAAAGAACCATAAGACGATGGCAATCTTTGATGGGCCACATCACTCAATTGGCAACGCAGCAGACTTTGGCCTGTTTCCTTTTTTGGGCAAAGAAAAACAGCTTATCGTTTCCATCACAGTGCCTCGTGGTGGCAGACAGTGGATCGCTGAGTTGTTCCCTGCGTATCGAGTAATCTTTGATACAAGCAAATGGGGCGTGGGAAGAGAGGGCACGGATTTGGGCTTTGTTGACCTCGACCACGATGGGGTTTTAGAAATCACCGCAGGAGACTTTTGGTATTACATCTTCAATGAAATCTCCATATCAGAAACACCTGTTGTGAACGTGATTTTCAGATATGACCCAAAGGTGAAAGAATATGTTCCAGCAAATCACCTCTTCCCCAAATATGCCCTTCGTTGGGTTGAAGATTGGAGCAGTTCTTTGCCCGCCAATAAAGGCTATGGCTATTTGGGAAGAAGGGTTGATGTTTTGCTGCTTTATCTCTACGCAGGAAAAGAAAGAGAAGGCTGGGAGTTTTTTGAGCGTATGTATAAAGGACAAGACAAAGCTCAAGTGAAAGGCAACATAAAGAATGCCCTCAAGCATTCGCCCATCTATCAATACATACGCAAGCACAGCAAGAACTGAACTCGCATGGAGTACAAGCTTCAGCTTGGTTTTTGTCATCTCACTGCGAAAACTGAACTCGCATGGAGTACAAGCTTCAGCTTGGTTTTTGTCATCTCACTGCGAAAACCAAGCTGAAGCTTGTACTCCATGCAGTTAAGTTTTACCGCACAAAACTCTTGTTCCCGTTCTCAGCATTGCCATTCAGCTTCATCTGATCGCGGAACAGATTCAGCAAGAGCAGTGTACCGAGGTTGCCAGAGCCATCCCCATTGCCGCCGGAAGCCATCACATCGGGCGTAATCCGCACACCTTTTTCGCCGATAACCTTCAGCGTTTCGACGAGCGCGACGCCGTTGGCACCAAGCGCGTTGACCTGTTCGTGATAGGCGACGCCTTGCGCTTCACCCATCAGGCGAACTTTTTCGGCTTCGGCTTTACCCGTGACCGCAATGTAGTGCGCTTCGCCGTCGGCTTCGGCTTTACGTTGTTCGGCACGTTTGCCGGAGATGTCTACGCCGACTGTCGCTTCCATCAAAGCCTTTTGGTTATCGGCCTGGGCTTTGATTCTTTCAAGCTGAATGCGCTTCTCTTCGGCTTCGCGTTGCGCGTTGTACATGCTCTGTCGTTGCTCGGCTAGAATCTTTTCGGTCTGCGTCTTCATCAATTCCTCTGGCAAGCGGATGTGGCAGATCAGCACGTTGACCACGTCTACGTGATACTTCAGTAGATGCGCGCGCACACGAGCTTCAGCGCGTTCCTGTTCTTCGTGCCGATTTTGCAGGTACGCCATTGCGCTGGATTCCGAAGCCTGATTGCGGAAGATCGAATCAATTAGCGGGTGCATCACGTTTTGAATCAGGCGATCAATCGAGCCGATTTTCGACACCATAAACGGCGCATCTTCGGGCTTCACACGAAACACGACGCGCACTTCCAACTGCATCGCAAAACCGTCCTTGGAAATCACCTCGAACGGATCAAACGTGCCTTGAATCTGCTCGCCCGTCCATTCGACGGTTTGGTTCGTGGTCGGAATGATGATCGGCGAAACGGCTAACGTGTTGACGTAGTATTTGCCGGGGCCGACGACGCGTTCCTGAATGCCGCGAAAACCATCGGGCACAACGTAGGCTTCGTGTGCGCCTGCATCCAAGCGTTTATCCAACGGGTCGCCGTCTTCCAGCGATTCCTGCAAACCGGCGAGCACATCGTTGACGTGTTCGCCCGCGTGTTCGATTTGCTCTTTGCGTTCGTATTCCAATCGCTCGCGGATTTTCGCGGCCATCTGCTTGCGAATTTCATCCGAAGGGTCTTTGCCAACGTTGGAAACGATGACCGCGACTTCACCGGGTTTCACTTCGCCCGCTTTTTCCGGGATCACTTTGAACAGCAGCGGATTGATATACGACGTGCCCGGCAACAGGATGTCTTTTTGTGGGCCGCGTTGGCCGCCGCGTTTGATGAACGCGTCGCCGTTTTGAAAGTTATCGTGACCGTCAATTGGATCAGCCACGTAGTTGCGCGGATTGAGCGGCGAGCCGTCCAGCGCTTCGACGAGACCGATTTGGTTTTCGTTGATTACCGTCGCATTGAAGACTTGCACCGCGAACAAACCTTTCTTCACTTCGTTCACATTGTCAGGATTATCCATCAACATATTCGTTGGCAGCGAATCGGTCAGGATGCGGTACGTGCCGGGCGTCAGGATTTCAACCTGTGGGCCTTTTTGCCCGCCGGAAGCTAGGAATTGCTCGGCATCCTGGAAGTTGCGGTGCCCGTCAACACTCTTGGCAACCAAACGACCCGGATCAAGCGATGCGCCGTCAGCACTGGTGATGACACCAATTTTGCCCTGCGGAATCACCGTCGCCTTTGCAATTGAAACGCGAAATAGGTATGGGTGAATCGGCCACAAACCGGGCGGTAGCGTGCGAAGCTGAATGCCTTTGACGCCGCCTTGTTTGATGAATGCAATCGGGTCTTGGAAATTATTATGCGCATTCTGGGCACGGTCTGGCGCGAAAATCCTGCCCGGAGGCAATGGTTCACCATCAATAGCTTCGATGATGCCAAGTTCGTCGGGGCTGATTTCGACAAGCGACACTTTTTTCACAACCCGCTCGAATGGCCACTTGATGAAGTGCAAGCCGGGCTTCAGTACGTCGGCTTGAATTCCAACCTCGCCTTCGGTAGCAACGACACGACCGGGCGGCATTTTCTGGCCGATGTAGCGACGTTCCTTGATCGCAATTTCGCGCGCACGGATATTGACCAGAATTTTGGACGTAATGAACAGCAGCAGGAAGAATCCTGCAATACCCAACAATGCTAACGGGATCACAATTGTAGTCTCCATAAATGAACCTTCTTTCTTCTGTTTTTGCCACGAATCAACACGAAGTCACACGAAGGGCATAACAGCAGAAAAGCCGCTTCATTTCGGGTGATTCGATTCGTGCAAATTCGTGTTAATTCGTGGCTGGAATCTACGTTACGCCGTATTCAGTCCGCGACGGACATTGGCAACATAACGTTTCAAAACAAATCCTGCGCCTGATTCTCTGGCGTCTGCGCTGAGCAACCAATATTCGACCTCAATCGCAGCCGCTAACTCCTTCGGAGTGACATAGGCAAGACGCCCTTCATCCCAAGCTTGTTTAGCCACCTCAACAGCAAGCCAATACACATCGGCGTTGTCGCTCAGGGCGGCGAGATGAAGCATTGAAGCCAAGTCGTTCCGCGTTGGAGTTTGATCCCAAACTTTGATGAATGCTTGTGCAAATTGCGTGTTGGCACGCAGTTCGGCGTTGCGCAAAATGTAGGTTGCAATTTCGCGTACGTCGTGGCCGCGCGCCAGCAGCGCATTCAGCATTTCGTTGTACAAGCTTGGGTCGGCTTTTGTTTCATCAAGCACAGCATAATCGCCCAAGTCCACGCGCGTCAGTAAATTTGCTCGAAGCTGTTCGCGCTTGTCATCAGCCAATGCTTGCGCAGATGGCGGATCAAACAAACTCGGAGGCAGACTGCGAGACGAAATTTGCGGAACTCCGGGACTCGGATATGGCAAATACTCTGTGCTTACACTGCGGTTGCGAAGGAAAGTGGCTAAGGCAACTGCGAATAACAGGAGAACCAAAACAATCAGTATAGCGCTCATTCAGATGGCGCTCTCGTGCAATTTCGGAAGGCTGGGTCAATCGCCCCTTGCCGCTATTCTCAAAACTGCATCGGGAGGCTTGCTCCTTTGCCTGATACGAAAGCGGTGCGAGAAAGTTCCAGCGATTTCTTCAGAACAGATTCTCGCGTTCATCCTCATAAGCGAAAATCGCACACCAAAAGTGGACGTTTTTCTGGCAACTTCAAGGCGCAAGAATCGTATAGCGAACATCGCAGATGACCGCAAAAAGGTGCTAGAATGGCGCGCATTGACAGGCAGAGTGAAATTAATTTCGGGGGATCAGCATGAAAGCATATCAAATTTCAGCAAAGCAATTAGTGGGACTGGCCCTGCTCACGGCTTTTTTTGCGGGCACGGTTGTGGTCGTCTACGACAAAATCGGGCCTGCCTTGTGGGGGCGTTGGGCAGGCGCGAAAGAAAATGAAAAAAATGCGGCGGAAGCAGTCATCGCGGAAATCACCGATCCATCGGTCGCAATGGATGAGAAAAACAATAGCGAAGTGTACAAAGCGATCAGCCCTGGCGTCGTGAATATCACGTCCACCAATTATGTGCAGAGCTGGTTTGATGTGTATCCGCAGGAAGGCAGCGGCTCAGGTTCCATTCTGGATAAAGAAGGACATATCTTAACGAATTATCACGTTGTTCAGGGCCAAAATGGCGGCTATGCGCAACAGTTGATGGTTTCGCTGGCGAATGGCAAAAACTACAAGGCGACACCTGTTGGAGCCGATCCTGACAATGATATTGCAATCATCAAGATTAACGCGCCGGCGGAAAGTTTATCGCTCGTGCCGCTAGGCAATTCCGGCGAATTATTTGTGGGAAAAAAAGTGCTGGCGATTGGCAACCCCTTTGGGTTGGAGCGCACGTTGACGACGGGCGTAATTTCCGGCCTTGCACGTCCGCTGCATTCTGACATCACGAATCGCCTGATCGAAGGCGTGATCCAAACCGATGCGGCGATCAATCCGGGCAATTCCGGTGGGCCGCTTCTGGATTCGCGCGGGCGGATGATTGGGATTAACACAATGATTTACAGTCCTTCGGGCGGTTCGGTCGGCATCGGCTTCGCGGTTCCAGTGGACACCGCAAAACGAATCATCCCTGACATCATCAAGCTTGGCTATGCACGCAAACCGAGTCTTGGCATTACTGCTCCGCTGCCTGTCAATCAATCTATCGCTAATCAATTGCGCCTGCCCGTTGAGGAAGGCTTGATGGTTTCCCAGGTTTACGAAGGCGGCGCGGCAGACAAAGCAGGGATTCAAGGCGGAAACCAACCCGTGCGCTATCAGCGGCAAACGTTCTATCTCGGCGGTGATATTATTACTGCCATTGACGGCCAGCCCATGCGTGTTTATGACGACCTGGATCGCGTCATCAATAGAAAGAATATCGGCGACAAAGTGAAGGTCGAAGTCATGCGCGGAGAAAAGAAACTTTCGTTTGATGTAACGCTCACCGAACGACCACGCCCACGTGGCTAAAACTTGCGGAAGAAACTAGGAAAGTCTGGAAAAGTCGGATAAAGTGCTGTTTACAAGTTACCTGACTTTTCCAGACTTAGTTTTATGGCACAAGTAGGACAAGCAGCTCCCGCAATTGATTTACCCGACGGCAATGGCGAACGTTGGCAGTTAAGCCAAATGCGCGGCAAAGTTGTTGTTTTACTTTTTTATCCCGGCGATGAAACTCCCGTTTGCACCAAACAGCTTTGCAGTGTGCGCGATCATTGGGAACAATATCAGGAAGCGGGTGCTGAGGTGGTTGGAATTAACGCTGACTCAGTAAACAAACATCGCCGTTTTGCCGCCAACCACAAATTGCCCTTACGGCTGCTTTCAGATGCCAATGGTGACGTCATACGGGCTTATGAAATGAATTCATTTCTGGGGACGAAACGCGGTGTAGTGGTAATTGATAAAGTGGGTGTGATTCGTTATCGTAGAACGGTCGTCCCTATTTTTCGCCCCACGGATGACGAAATTCTGAATGCTATTCGACAAGCCCAATTGCAATGATGAGTGAAACTTCCTCCACGGCCATGTCTGCCGAACAGAATCCTTCCCGTCGGCTTCAGGATTTAATCAACGAGCTGAGCGTGGAATTTATCTCGATCCTTGATCTGGACGAGTTGATTGAACGAATCGCGCTCCGGTTGCGAGAAGTAATTGAGTATCGTTTTTTCAATTTGCTATTGGCAGACGAAGAAAACAACTGTCTGGTTTGGAAAAAATCCATCGGCTACAAACACGAAGAGGTCATTCGCAACCGTCGCATTCCGTTGGATCGGAGCATTGCCTCGGCAGCCTGGCGCGGCGGGCAAACGATTATCGTTCCTGATGTCCAGCAAGACCCACGCTATCTCAGACTCGACATCGAAGGCAATGACGAACCTCGTGGCATGATTGCGGTGCCCTTGAAATTGATCCGCGAACAAAAGGTCGTCGGCGTGCTGGCCATTGAAAGTGTCGAGCCAAATTACTTCACACCGGAACATGAACGCATCCTGAACGTGCTGGGCAATCAGTTAGCCATTGCGCTGGAAAATGCACGTCTTTATGACGAGTTGCGCGCCCGCACGGATGAGATGGAAACGCTGATTGAAATCGGTCACGACATCAATTCCATTCTGGATTTGGATCAACTGCTCCGGCAAATCACGCCGCTCCTGCATCGCGTGATTGCGTTCGACACGCTATCCGTTGGATTGATTGACGAGGAAACCGAAGAATTTGTCTGGCACATTGAAGAAGGCTTTAGTGCGCCCAGCGTTTCGCAAGCCAATCGCACCGAAATCACGCAGGGCATTGTCGGACGCGCCGTGCGACACCGTCACCCGGTGATTGTTGGTGATGTGTCACACGATAAGGATTACCACGTGACCAAAGGCTGGGAAGAATGCGCGCACCATTCCGAAATGGCTGTGCCGCTAATTCACAAAGACAAAGTCATCGGCGTGATCGCGCTGGAAAGTCGCCGCACAAACGCCTTCGATCACAACCACGCGCACCTCTTACAAAGTGTAGCGAATAACCTGAGCATTGCCATTGCCAATGCGCGTCTGTACGCCGAGCAAGTCGAGCGCGAACAATTGCTGGAGCACGAAATCCTGCTCGCCCGTGATATTCAACGTGCGATGATTCCCGATACGCCGCCGAGCCTCAAACGCTTTGAGGTTGCGGCTCGCCTTGAACCGGCGCTGAACTTGAGCGGTGATTTTTACGATTACANNGGCGATGTGGCCGGGAAAGGCGTGCGTGCAGCAATGGGAATGGCCGCAGCACGCAGCATCACACGATTAGTCGCACGCAGCGGCTTCGGTTTGGCCAAGATGATGCGCGCGACGAATTCGCGTTTGCATCGTGACTTAGGACGGCAACTGCTGGTGACGATGGTGTACGGGGTGCTGAATACCGAAGCGCGCACGTTTCAGTACAGCAACGCCGGGCACAATCCACCAATTTTGATGAAGCCGGATGGTCGGTGGCGAGCGTTGAAAACAGGCGGGTTAATGCTGGGCATCTTCGATCAGCAACAGTACAAAAGCGAAACCATCCACATGCAAAAAGGCGACATTCTGTTTTTCTACACTGACGGTCTCAGCGAAGCCCACACCGCGCCGCCGGATCGTCAGGAATTTGGCGAACGTCGGATCGTTGATGTCATCCGCGAATATCGCACGCAGAAAGCGTCTGTCATTGCTGATGCCGTTCTGAAAGCGGTAAAAGAATTCTCAGCAGATGCACATCAGCATGACGATCTAACGCTGGTTGTCGTCAAAGCGGTTTGATTTACTCAAGCGCAGCAAAAACGGCTTTCAAATCTACCTCGACCAAGCTATTAACAATCTTATCTGCCGCTTTTAGTTCTTCTGCTGAATAACTATTCGTCACGGCTAGACAACGCATGCCCGCCGCTTTGGCTGCTTCTACACCGGCAACTGAATCTTCAATCACGAGGCATTCGTGAGCTTGAAATTCTGCGGGGAGAGAGGCTTGCAGAAGTTCAAGAGCTTTGTTGTATCCTTCAGGGTCGGGTTTACAGGCACTCACATCTTCTGCCGCAACGATCACGCCAAAACAGTCGCGAATCTCGCCATGTTGCAGCACCCATTCGATTTCACTACGCAACGCGCCGGAAGCGATTGCGAGCGGAAATTCAGCCGCGCTGCGCCGAACTAAATCCACGACGCCGGGGAAAAGCAACATCCGTTCGGCAATCGCCTGACGGTAATACTCAGCCTTGCGGTCAATCAACTCCTGAATAAATGCGTCATTTGCAGCATCCGGGGTGCGCGAATTGTCGCAGAGCACTTCGATAAAACAGGCGCGATCATCGTAGCCCAGATATTTTTCGTGATAATCCTCGTCGCTCAGGAAAAGTCCTTCTTCCAGCAGCACCCTGCGAAAGAGTTCCAAATGCAACGGCTCGTCATCCACGATCACGCCATTAAAGTCAAAAATAATTGCTTTCAAGTTCAAGCAGGCAATCCTTTCAGTTATTTCAGTTCGTCCCTATAATCAAAGCCGGAAGCATAACGAACTACGCTTGAGAATCCAAATGACCCACGATAAATGGAATTCATCGCTCTACGATCAAAAACATTCTTTTGTCTATGAATATGGCAAGGATTTGCTAGGGCTTTTAAACCCACAACCCGGCGAACGCATTCTGGATGTGGGTTGCGGCACAGGACATTTGACCGCCCAAATTGCAGAGGCGGGCGCGACCATAATCGGTCTGGACAGTTCCGCCGCGATGATTGAAAAAGCGCAGGCAGCTTATCCGCAAATCGAATTTGTGCAAGCCGATGCCACGAATTTTTCTTTTGCCGAGCCGTTTGATGCGGTGTTTTCCAACGCAGCGCTGCATTGGGTTTTGCAGGCAGAAGCAGCGGTCAAATGCATGTCACAAGCCTTAAAACCCGGCGGGCGCTTCGTCATGGAATGCGGCGGCAAAGGCAACATCAAAAATATCCTGACTGCTCTAAATCAGGCAACAGTTGAATTAGAGCAGGGAGAAATGGAACGAATCTGGGTGTTTCATTCCATTGGCGAATATGCGCCGTTGCTTGAAAAATATGGGTTGGAAGTAAACCAGGCCTTTCTCTTCGACCGCCCGACAAAACTGGAAGGCGAAGACGGTATGCTGAATTGGTTGCGGATGTTCGGCACGGTGCGCACACAAAAATTGTCGGATGAAATGCGTGAACAAGCTTTTGCCCTCGCCAATGAAAAGCTGCGTGAGGTGCAATACATTGACGGGCATTGGTATGCTGACTACCGTAGACTGCGCATCGTGGCGCGGAAACTCTGATGGATTTGATGCAAACGACATAGAAGGCGGACAAAAACGTCTTGCGCCTTTTGTGGCTGAGATTTTTATGCAACTCGCTCGTGTTCTTGGCAACATTGTTGCCACAATCAAAAACTCTACGCTGGAAGGCCGCAAGCTGATGGTCATTCAAACGCTTGATGCACAGCTTCGTCCCGTAGGCAAACCGCTGGTAGCCGTGGACTCGGTCGGTGCAGGCCCCGGCGAACTGGTGTTCTGGTGTCGTGGTAAAGAGGCGAGCTTTCCGTTTGCCGGAAGTGAAGTACCAACAGATTGCACCATTGTCGGCATTGTGGATTCAGACAAACACGTGGAAATCAAAATGCAGTTAACAGGGAACAGTTAACAGAAAACAGTTCTTTCAGGGTACAGAAAGCTGTTCACTATTAACTGTTCCCTGTTAACTTCTAAACCTATGCTTTTAGGAAAAGTCATTGGCGATGTGGTCGCCACTCACAAAAACTCCCGCTACGAAGGTGCGCGTGTGATGGTCGTGCAACCGATTAATCCTGACGGCACACCGCGCGGGGCAACGATGCTGGCGCTGGATGGCGTAGATTCAGGCGAAGGCGATATTGTGATTGTTGTGCAGGAAGGCTGGGGCGCATCAACGGCTGCGACAGGCGAACCCGGCGCAGCCATTGATTCTGCGATTGTGGGTGTGGTGGATTCGATTGAAACGAATTCCTGATATGCGCTAGAAGCCCAATCCCTTCGTGCCTGTTTTGACACGCAGCAACTCGTGATTAGCTGTGATGTAAAGCGTCGAGCCATCTTCTCCGAACGCCACATTCGCCGTCGGGACGCCCGTATCTATGGTTCCCAACTGTTTCCCATCGGGCGCAAAGATCAGTACACCGCCCGGCCCCGTCGCCCAGACGTTTCCGCTCTTGTCCACCTTCATCCCATCCGGTAATCCCGGACGTTTTTCCTTCGCCCAGGCGGTCGCGTCAAAAAAGACTTTCCCCTTATCAAGTGTGCCATCCGCCTTGACCGGATAGGCCATCCAGATTGCTTTGTCAGGATCAGATGAAGCAACATACAAGGTCTTCTCGTCTGGCGAAAACGCGATGCCGTTGGGACGTGTAACTTCTTTGGTGAGTAATGTCAGCTTGCCGTCTTTGCCAAGGCGATAGACGCCGCAATAATCCATTTCGCGTGCCGGGTCATCTACGTTTTTCGGCAAGCCATACGGGGGATCAGTAAAATACAAATCGCCATTCGATTTGTAAACCAGATCATTCGGGCTGTTGAAGCGCTTGTTCTCAAACTTTTGCGCTAAAGGAACGCGATTCTTGCCATCATCTTCCAACCGGACAACCATGCGATCTCCGTGCGCACAGGCCACCAAACGCCCCTGAGCGTCATAGGTCAAGCCGTTCGTTCCGGGTTCTTTGCCTGTGAAGGGAGTCGTTCCGGTATAGCCTGACGGCTTTATATAGTCGCTCGCCGTTTTGCCATCCCATTTCACGATACGATTGTTCGGGATGTCAGAAAACAACAAGTAGCCAGCTTTCTTATTCCAAACGGGTCCTTCCGTCCAGATAAAGCCACTTGCTAATTTCTCGACTTTGACATCGGGCGCTAAAAGTTTGTCGAGTGCCGGATCAAGTCGGACGATTTTGACGACGGGTGCAGGTGATTCTGCTGGTTTTGAAGCAGCAGGGGACGCAGTGGTTGCAGTAGAACTTGCCGGGGCTTCGTGGTGAGAGCAGGCAGTGAAGCTCAGCGTGGTCAGCGAAAGAGCGATAGCAAAACTCGCAGTTCGTTTCATTGAAAGTCTCCTTGGTGGTAATGGTATAGCGTTAGATTTGCGCGCATACCATACGTGCAAGAGCGCCTTTCAGTCAATTCGACAAGCTCAGGTCAGAAGCTTTACTGGATAATCTGAGAGCTTCGTGTCTACGCTTACGAATATGCAATCTTCACCCATCCAAAATTCATCGGGCAACGGCGCATCAAAATCCTCGCGCATTTTAATTTGTCCGCGATTCAGCCCAGCAATACGCTTTTTCTTTTTTGGCGCAACAGGCACCAACCGCACTATTGGTTTTCCATCTTCTGCGATAATGACCTCATCACCGCCCAACGCCATTGTGAGCAAATTGCTCAGTCTCGTTTTAGCTTCTTCAACTTCAACAGTTGTAGTCATGATCTTTTGCCGCCATCTATGCTTGGATTCCCTGTTTGCCAAAGAATTTCTTTAGCGCTGGATATACATCTTCTTTCTCATCAATCCGCACGCCGATGAAGCGATCTTTGTTTTTGATGCGATCTTCAAAAATCGAAAGCAATGCGCCCGATGCCCGACGATAGGCCGAACCGCCTTCTTCGCCGATTTCGCCGTAG
>JAFDVL010000016.1 GCA_018268995.1 Acidobacteriota bacterium
CGTCAGCGTATTGGATGTTTGCCCAGCCACGGGATTGCCATCCAGGAACCACATAAATGTTCCGGTGCCGGAAGCGGTCAAGGTCGTGGTGCCGCTGGAGCAAAAACTGAAATCCCCGCTGATGATGGGTGTCGGAATCACAGGGCAATTCACGACGATAGAGTACAGCTGCGAGACCACACAGCCTGCCGTATCAGTGGCATTGAGCGTGAAGTTGAAGGTGTTGGCGCTGGTGGGCGTGCCGCTCAAGGTGATGCTGGTGCCAGTCGTGCTGCTGAGCATCAGTCCATTGGGCAGTGTGCCGCCCGTCACCGACCAGTTGACGGTGCCGTTTGCTCCGGTGACAGCAAAGGTCTGCGTTGGGTAGGAAATTCCGGTGGTGCCTGCGGGCAAACTGGCCGGCCAACTATCTTTCGCCAAGGTGCAGCAGTTCTCATACGCGCCCAGATCGGGGGAGGTGCCGCGCGGGGTTCCAGTCTGATCGGTCGTGACACTGGCATCCACGGTCGCCGCATTGATTGCTGGGCTGATCATCGGCGTCGTGAGCAGCGGTAACACCGCCGGTTTACACGCCAATGGTGTTAAGCTGCACTGGGAATACACACCCAGCGTACCGAGGTTGGGATTCGCCGTGAGCGGCGTGTTGCCGTTGATGGTCGTAGTCGTGCTGTTGAGATCGGTGCGCGCCATCACCAGATTGTTGTTGTTGAAGATGACGGTCGCGGTATTGGTATTGCTGCCGATGGCCGGGTTGGTGTTCTTGTCACGTTTGTCGTTGACCAGATCGTTCGTGCCGCCGCTGGTCGTAGCCAGAATCGAATTGCTGATCGTCACCGTCGCGGCTGTCGCACCGCCTGTGAAACCGTTGCCGTAAGCAAGATTATAGACTGCACCACCATCCGCGCTGCCGGGGTTGCCATTCTGAACGCCCGTTCCCGCTGCTCCCGCCGTGACGGTATTGCCTGCGAGAGTGGAATTCGTCACCGTGACCGTGCCATTGAGGTTGAAGATCGCTCCGCCGAAACCGCTGCCACCGCTCCCACCGCCACCGTTGCCGACCTGGGTGCTGCTACTACCGTTGCCGCCTTGCGCGGTATTCCCCGTCAGCGTAGTGTTGATCAGCGTGAGCGTTCCCAGATGATTGAAGATTGCGCCGCCCAAGCCACCACCACCGCCACCGCCGAAGGTGTTGCAGCACGCACCGCCATTACCGCCAGCGAATCCGCCAGGCCCGGCACCGCGACCACCCCCGCCGCCGAATCCGCCGCCGCCGCCGCGCCCCGTACCACTGTTTCCAAGCCCGCCACCACCAAACCCACCGCCGCCACCCAGGCCGCCACCGCCGCCACCGCCGACGCCGCCGCCACCACCGCCTGCAACGCTGCCGCCTATGCCGCCAAAACCATACGCGCCACCAGGGCCATTAGAACCAGGAAGAGAAGGGTCCGGCGCACCGCCGCCACCGCCGTCACCGGGTGCGCCCCCGTCGGAACCAAATCCGCCGCCCTTACCGCCCAACAATCCAGCACCGCCGCCTGCTCCAGAAACTGATGAAGTTGCATTCCCGCCGTTATCCCCGGGACGAAACCCGCCGCCGCCGCCGCCGCGTTGCGAGCCGAAGGAAGTGCCTCCCAGTCCGCCTGTGCCGATGGGCGTGCCGCCAAATCCTCCACCCTGATTTTGCGTGGGCCGTCCGTCCTCACCGATCCCGCCACCGCCCTGGTCTTGAGCGTTGACCGTTGCGTTAATGCTGCTGCCTCCGGTTGCGGTGTTACCTTGCAGCGTGACACGTTCAAGCGTCAACGCGCCGTGATTGAAGATTGCGCCCCCCATCCCGCTGCCGCCGCCATTCCCTTTGCTGTCGCCGCCTTTCTGCTTGCCGTTTTGGAGCGTCAGGTCTTGCAGCGTCAATGTGCCGGAGGTCAGGCCGCCGACATTCTGCCCTGCGATGTAGAAGAAGCGCAGCCGTGTGGTGGCCGTCGAAGTGAGCACTGCGCCGTTGCCTTGAATCGTGATGTCGCTTTGAATAATCGGCAGCGCATTGGGCCCAAATTCCCAGTTGTGCGGCGTGCTGTAGCCGTATATCCCGCAAAGCAGGTTGATTGTCGTCGGAGTTGGGTCTTCGTTGGCGAGGTTGATTGCGCCTATGAGTTCACTGGCCGCGCCGGTTGGGTCTGTGGCCGGATTGATCGTGAGCTGAATTGAGGAAGTATCGCAGTTCGGCACCGAACCCACCGAGCCAAACACATTGTTATTGTTGGTCGAAGCGGTATTGCCAAAATAGAGGACTTTGCAGCCCTTCACTTGCGGATCGTTGGTCGTGCCGGGTGCAGCCGCGCCGCCATTGTCCGCCTTGTTGAAGATAAACAGCGCCCCGCCCTGCCCCTGACCATTATTGCCGCCCGTGCCGCCGGTCGCCGTGTTGTTTTGGAAACTGACGTTTTGCATGGTCAGGACGCCGCTGGCAACAAAAATCGCGCCGCCCGCGCCCATCCCGCCACCGCCCGTGTCCGTGCCATTTCCGCCACCGAAACCGCCCTGACCATCATCTCCACCAGCACTCCCCTGGCTGCCATTCCCTCGATTCGCAAGTCCGCCGCCGCCGCCGCCAAAACCACCTCTCCGGCCACCGTTATTCAGAAAATTATTATCGGTGCCTGCGCCGCCGCCACCGCCGCCAAAACCACCTCTTCCACCACTTCCGCCGCCGTCCTGGGCATTTTGGCCACCGCCGCCGAAACCGCCGCCACTGCTAGCGCTGCCGCCGCCACCAAAGCCAACCACGCTGCTCCCATACCTGCCACCGCTTCCGAAAATAGGAATGCCGCCATTTGTGCCCCGAGCAGAAAGCGTGGCGTCCGTTACGCTGCCACCGTATTCCCAACTCACCGCATTGCCCAACACACCGCCCGCGCCGCCATAGAGGCCATTTTGGTCAGGGTTGCCGGGGCCGGAGCCATTGCCGCCCATACCGCCGCCGCCGCCATTGCCAAAGCCGCCATTGCCGCCCTGAGCAGTGTTGTTTTTCAACGCGACATTGATGAGAGTCAGATTGATGCTGCCGCTCAAGATGCCTGTTGCGGAATTGGGGTCTTGTCGGCCTTCGTGCATAAAGATCGCGCCGCCCGCGCCCATGCCGCCGCCGCCGCCGTTGCCGCCTTTCGCCAAACCGTTGGCCAGTGTCAGGTTCTGAATCGTGATCGTGCCGTTCTGAATCCAGAAGATGCGCGAGGCATTGCCGCCACTGATCGTCAGATTCGCCTGACCGGAGCCGTTGATCGTCACGTCATCGGTGATCACCAGAAAGTAATTGGCTGGATTGATGGTGATCGTCCCGGTCACGCCAGTTGCATCAATGACATCCGCGCCGGGATTCGCATTGGCATCCAGAATGGCCTGTCGTAATGACCCAAGCCCGCTGTCATTGAGATTGGTTACGGGGAACGTGGCAAACATTGGGGCTGCCGCAGTCACCGCAGGCCGTGCGGCGAGCCGCGCCGTCGGCTGCCACGACCGATACTGGGCGGCGACACGCTGCCCCAACGGAGTGAACGCACTGACCGCGAGGCCAAGCAACAGAGAGACGACACCAATGAGAACAACTTTGCGAGGGCGGGTGAGGGAGTAGTTACGCATAACGAAAACTTGAATTATGTGTGGCGCACGATGGCGCAGAGCGTCTATGTTTTTCTCATCACTGACATCCATCCGATCAATTCGGAAGAGGGAGAAGGTGACGACCAAAACCTGCGCAGCAATTGGTACAACGAAGGGCATAGCTCTGACAGTGCGAATCGGCGGTCAATTCCAAGCTGGCCCCCGCAAATTCGCGTATTGAGCAGAACCTGAAGCAAACAGCTTTCGAAGCGGATGGCACAAATGCCGGAATTGTGAGGAAAGCTGTAATACGATGCGGGCAGTGTAGAAGGAACCAGCCCACATCGTCAAGCGCCTAAACCCGCAATACCGTTGGAGGCGCGCGGGTTGCAATCAATGGGCGGTTCACGTAAGTTGGGCGCGGTGTGCCTGCAACTATGTCGTTTTCTAATCTCAAACTCATCCTCGTCCGCCCGCGCGACCCAAACAACATCGGCGCAGCGGCGCGTGCAATGAAAAACTTTGGCTTAACGGAATTGGCCGTCGTCGCACCTTTTGCACCGACCTGGAATGAAGCTGTCTCTGCCGTCAATGCGGAAGATGTGCTGACACAAGCGCAAGTCATGGGAACACTCGCAGAAGCTGTGGCCGATTGCACACTTGTCATTGGGACAGCAGATCAGACGCGCCTCGCAGGCAAACATCCTGTCTACACGCCGCGCGATCTGGTCGCGGAATTTGCTGCCACGAATCATCGCCTTGCGCTGGTGTTTGGTTCAGAAAAGCATGGCCTGACGAATGACGATCTCGCGCATTGTCATCGCACAATGAGCATTCCGACCGCGCCGGATTGCCCTTCGATGAATCTGGGGCAGGCCGTGGCGATTTGTTGTTATGAACTCACGCGCGAGCAGCCAACAACTGCCGTAATACCCAATGAATTCGCGGCTGTGGGCGAGATTGAAGCCGGATTGCAAATGCTGCTCGACGTTTTACGAGAAGCTGAATTTCTCTCATCGGGCAACGAATCTTCGATGACCAATAAGCTGCGACAACGTTTGCTTAACTGCCATCTCAGCTCAAAGGATGTTGCCTTGTTACGAGGCGCGTTGCGCCAAATTCAATGGAGGTTTGAAAACAAATGAAATTCACCAATAAAACCGCCGTCATCACGGGCGCAGGCTCTGGCATCGGACGCGCCATCGCCTTGCGTTTTGCGCACGAAGGAGCGCGGGTCGTGATCGCCGAACTGGACGAAGCCAAGGGCACAGAAATCGCCCGACTCATTCAAACACAAGGCGGCGAAGCGATGGCTGTCACGACCGATGTCAGCAATGCGGCTTCGGTCGCACAACTCTTCCAAACGGTAGATGCCAACGGCTGGGGCATAGACATTCTGGTCAACAACGCCGGGCAAGGGGGCACGCTCACACCCTTGCATCAACTCACGGACGAAGCGTGGCAGGCGATGTTGGCGACACATTTGAATGGAACATTTTATTGCTCACGCGAAGCCATCAATCGAATGATCCCCAATAAATCCGGGGCGATCATCAATATTGCATCCGTCGCAGGCTTGGCCGGGATGCCGATGGGCACATCTTATTCGGCGGCGAAGGCCGGAATCATCGGCTTCACAAAGGCCGCAGGCAAAGAGGTCGCGCGTTTCGGGATTCGTGTCAACGCCATTGCGCCGGGCTGGGTCGAGACGCCGATTCTGGATCATTTGCCGGATAAGCTGCGCGATGCGATGAATACTACCGTTCCGCTCGGTCGCATCGGCCAGCCCGAAGAGATCGCAGCCCTCGCAGTGTTTCTGGCCAGTGAAGAATCCAGTTATGTGATTGGGCAGGTCATTAGCCCAAATGGAGGCGGGTATGCCTAATCCGGTGAACGATTTCCGCCTTCAGCCGTAGCCAAATCAGACAGACTGTTGTCTATCTGAACAGCCAATCCATCCGTCTATCTACCCTTAGACCCGCAAGTAATTCTCTGACAACAAGTTACTCTCGACATTCCGGCTTGGCATATTGCTTGCCATTTGCCCGGTTATGAACCAACAAGACAACAACACGGCATCATCCTATTCCAGATATTTTAAGGAAGTGGGAGTTTTATTCTGTCTGGCAACACTTTTTATACTTCCATTGAATTATATCTATGCCCAACAGGAAACTCCCGCTTCAAATACCGTTCTCAAAGGAATTTATGAACACATAAATTCCTACCTGAAGCTACGCGAACAAAGTGTCAAGAATCTCTCCAAACCATCTGGCAAAAGCGAACCGGAGAAAATCCATGCCTATGAAACAGCACTGGAAGATAATCTGCGGACGGCCCGTGTGAATGCCAGCCGGGGAGAAATCTTCACGCCGGAAGTTGCGAACCATATCCGCAAAGTCATTCGGCAGGAATTCAAAGGACAACGCTTGCAGGAGTTGCGCAAAGAGGTATCGGAATCTGAAACGAAAGGCATGCCATTGCGAGTGAATTATCCCTACCCGGAACAAAAGGAAATGCTCGAAATGCCGCCCACACTGCTCTTGAAATTGCCCGCGTTACCGCAACAGTTACGTTATCGGTTTGTTGGCTCCAATTTGCTGCTGATGGATCGTGAAGCACGCATCATTCTGGACTATATGCCGGAGGCATTACCATAAATTTGTTGGAGTTGTTATGAGACGAATACTGGCGGGATTAATTGTCATTTCTCTTTTGAGTCTGAATTGTGACCGGAATCATGTCTACAGTCAGACCAAGGCTGCAACGCAGGAAGCCTTACAAATTGTTTTGCCGAACAAAAAAGAGTCGGTTCACTTTGCCGTGTTTGGCGATATGGGAACAGGCGAATTGCCACAAAAGCAGCTGGCTGATCTGATGTGGCAGACCAGACAAGTCTTTCCGTTTGATGCCGTCCTGATGACTGGGGATAACCTGTATGGCAGCGAAAGCCCGCGTGATTACGAGAGGAAATTCTCGCAACCGTACCAACAACTGCTGGCCGCAGGCGTCAAGTTTTATGCTTCGCTGGGCAATCACGACAATTCCAATCAGCGATTTTTCAAGGACTTCAACATGAAGGGGAAGGAGTATTACACCTTCAAAAAAGGTAACGTCCGATTCTTCGCGTTGAATAGCAATTACATGGATCAGCCCCAACTAAGTTGGTTGGAAGAGGAGTTGAAAAAGAGCGGCTCTGAATGGAAAATCTGTTTCTTTCATCACCCGCCGTATTCGTCTGGCAAACAACATGGCTCTGACAAGGAATTACGAAAAGTGGTGGAACCGCTGTTTTTGAAATACGGCGTCTCGGTTGTCTTCACCGGCCACGAACATTTTTATGAACGAATTAAGCCACAGCAGGGGATTTCTTATTTTGTGACTGGCGCAGGTGGCAAACTTCGGCCCGGCGATGTCAGACCATCCAACTTCACTGAAAAAGCCTTCGATCAGGATCAGCATTTTATGTTGATCGAAGTCATCGAAGATCAGTTGCATTTTCAGGTGATTGCACGCACGGGCAAAACGATTGATTCCGGCATCATCACGCGACAAGAAATAAAAGGCCCGTAAAAAGCGAAATGCCAGTCTCAGGTTTGTTGTGCCTGAGACTGGCAGTAGATCAATCTATCCACTTCCGCCCGCCGATTATTCCTGCTCATCACGAATCATTTTTTTCATTGGCAGTGCCGCAGTATCTTTCAGCGTATAGTCCACAGGCACTTCAAACAAACTGCGCGCGGGTTCGCTGCGGTTGATATTCGTCAGGCGATAGATGGTTTCGCCGTGTCGTGGATCACTCTGTTTCGTCAGCACAAGGGCTTGCAGTTCAGGTGAATACCATTCTTCAGAAACAATATTGATGGGCAGATCATTGCCGATGGAGCCTGCCGGAATTGTGACCGTCGTACGTTTGCCTTCGCACATCACGCCTTCAATCATTTGCTGACCCAGAGATTCCTGCGTTCCTGCTTTTTTCCGAGCCATGACCCCACCAGCGATAGGTTGCCCACTGACCGCAGCCATCTCTTTCGCCTGTCGGAGTTTCTGCTCCATGACATCGCGTTGCGCTTCACCCAGCGGCTCGCCTTTCTCGCCTGCCGTATTGAACGATATAGTCGGCGTGGGGGACTTCCCTTTCCCCTCCAGCTCGGCACCTTTTCTTTCTACCACCATCACCTGCCGGACTTGCGATTTTACGGCCACGCGTTGTTGGGAATTAAGCGAGTAATTCGCACCGATGACCGGGTCACTAATAAATACCTGCGTGCCCATCTCCGGCGTTTTGCCTACCACCTCACGGCGCGTGCGGCCTTCGCTGTCACGGTAAATGGTCGTGGTGGTTTTGTTGCGGATGCGATTGCCATCCGTCAGGATTTGAATCGTTTCAGATTCAGCCGTCGCAGAGTAGGGCGCGCCTTTGACGGTTTTGAGCTCGACCCAGGTGCCAGCGCCTACGGCGACGGCTTGTTCGATCTGCGTCTTCCCTTCGGCAGTCAGCTTGAGTCTAATGTTTTCTGCCTGCCCTTGTGCCCACGCGCTGACGCTTAGTAGCGCGACAAACATGCTACCTGAAATAAATCTTTGCATAGTGTTCTCCTTGAAAAAAGCAATGCGTGTAAACGAATCATGTGCCTTGGCTTCTTACAAGCAGCAAATACATTTGCCACGACATAATCCGCCCTCATTCAATACCACTTCCCTATTCTGGGGTTCGAGTGTTTGGTGTGTGAGGGACAAAGCGAATGGCGCGAGCCAGGCCGTCTTGCCCCAATAAAAGATCAGCCTGCATCGGCTGTGTCAATGTAGCCTCTGTGAGCGGCACGCCCAACTGCACCAGCGTGGCCGCAGGCACTTCAATGCGGACAATGCGCCCGCTCTCCAACGGAGCCATTTGGCCTTCTTCGACCAGTGAATAAAACGGTGCCGCAGTTTCGCTCGACGGTGCGACCGACGAACGAGCCTCGCGTTGCTGTGGCGCACGTCGCTTCACGCGAGCGGGCATCGGTTCCGGGGTCGCCACAACCTGCGCAGCGAACACGGGCGGCGTTGACACAGGTAAAGGCGTAGCCACGCGCAACGCCTCTTGCGAGGGCGCAGCGCCGTTTGAGCTGCGCCACGCGATGCCCGCGAGACCTGCCATCAACAGCAAGACCATTGCGACAACGGCCCATCGCCACGACAACCAGGCTGCATTAACGGTGTATGGCTTGCGCATCGGTTCAGGCTGACGTTGTGCGCGCAATGCAGTCAACAAAGCGGCCTCGACGCGCGTGGGCGCTTCCTGTCGGTTGATTTCTATTGCCACCAGGCGGACATTCGCCAGCCAGGCGCGCTCTTCGGCCAAACGTGCCGCACAGTGAATACACAGTTCCGCATGCAGTAATGCTTGCGTGCGCTGCGTCGTATCCAGCGCTTGATTCCGCGCCAGATCAATGACGATTCCGGCAAATTCTCGGCAGTTCATGTCAGACACCTCACAACCACGTCGCGCCAGGGAGCGTCCGCATTGCTCAGCGTGCGCAATCGCTCCAGCAGCAATGCGTGACCTCGATGCAATCGCGAGCAAACGGTTCCAACTGCACAGTCCAACGCGGACGCGGCTTCGGCATAACTCAATTCCTGAAAATCGCAGAGCACGACAACTTCCCGATATTTGGCGGGCAGAGCCAAGACTGCCTGCCGCACACGCAGGATCACTTCGCGGCGCGCACAATCGTGCAACGGATCGTCGGCAGCAATCAGGGTCGGAACTTCTTCATTTTCATCCGCTGCGGAAGCAGACAGAGAGACGTGCGAATGATTTCGCGACTGGCTGCGCAATACCTGCTTTCGTGCAATGCCGTACAAATACGCCCCCAACGTTCCGCGCGATGCGTCATACCGATGGGCGTCTCGCATCAGCGCCAGAAACACTTCCTGCGTGACATCCTCCGCCACCATCGCCGACCCGCTCATCAACAACGCAAAACGATAGATGGGCGGTTGATGCTGGCGATAGAGCGCTGTAAACGCTGACTCATCCCCGACCGCGAGCAGTCGCAGCAGTTCTTCATCGCTGGTAAAGGGGACATTGTGCATCGTCATTCTCAAAATCAGCTTGCGACTGACATAGGTAATTCCCTTGAGGCAACCAAATGCTTCCAAAATATTTTCTGCGGGTAAATTTTTCGGAGAGCAGACGCGCGGCGAGCGCGTGGAACTGTCAGCCCGGCGCAGCAGCAATGGATAGTCAGCGAGTCCCCCTCAATTTGCCTTTGACACGAAAGGTTGGTGAATTCCACGCTTCTTTCTCTTCGACTTCGGGCAATGCGCGGATCATTTGGCGCATGATTTCGACGGGGTTCGTGGTCTTCATCTTGAAGGAGAATGGTTCAGCCAAATTGGACAGGAGTGGCATCGAAAATTTTTAATACGGGCGGTTCCGCAGCCAGCGCGCGAATCGTTTTGGCAAATGCGCGAGATTCTGGCACCGCGAAATGGGCAAGCAAGGCGGCGCGGTCTTCCCACTCTTCGACAAAAACGAGTCGCAACGGATGTTCGGCGTCCTGATGCACATTGTGCGCAATGCAACCTGGTTCCGCGCGCGAGCGTTGCACGTGTGCGAGGCTCGCGGCCAGGATTTCATCGAAGGTTTCGGGGTTGGCAAGAACACTACCAGTAACAAGAATCATTGTGCCTCCTGTGAATTGTTTCCGGCAGAATCGCACAATCGCGGCATTGAGTGAAGTCGCATCAACCAAACTTCTGTTTCAATTGTGCCGCATAACGACGGCTGACGAGGAGTGGTTCTGGCAAATGGCGCAGGTGGATTTGATAGGAACGATTGAATTGCCCTTCGATGCGTTCGACGTATTCCAGATTGATAATCGTCGAACGATGAATGCGCGCAAAGTAATTTTCAGGTAAGCGTTCTTCCCATTCCTTTAGTGACTTCAACACCAATGCCGGTTTGCCTGCGGTGGTGAGCACCTCGGAATAATCTCCTGCCGCACGAATGCACACGATCTGATCCAGTTTGAGAAACTGAGCCCGTCCGTTGATTTCCAAAAACAAGCGGTCGTCGTATTCCAATTTGCGCAGCGGCGAAACGGGCGTGGCGTCAGTGTTCATCAACTTTGTGATGGCAGCGGCAAGTCGCGTGGGATTGATCGGCTTGAGCAAATAATCCAGCGCGTTCACGTCAAAAGCGCGAATGGCGTAGGCATCGAACGCCGTCACGAAAATAACTTTGATAGCGGGATCAATTTGTTCGAGCAATTGAAACCCCGAAGCGCCGGGCATTTGAATGTCGAGGAAGATGACATCGGGTTGTGTGCTGTGAATTACTGGCACGGCTGCCTTCACACTGTCCGCTTCGGCAACGATTTCGATGGTCGGATGTTCGGCAAGCAGCGAACGCAATTCTTTGCGCGCCAATCGTTCATCATCCACAATGACAGCTCGCCAGTTCATGTTTGAATTTCGATGGTTACTCGCACCCAGCCATCGGCTTCGTCAATGGCAAAACGACTGCGGTCAGGAAAGAGTTGCTGCAACCGTTGCTCGACGTTGCGCAAACCGATGCCCGTACCGTTTCCGTTTGCCTGCCAATGGCCAGTATTGGCGACTTCGATGTGCAAACCGCCTGCATCCTTCTGTGCCGCAATTCGCAAGTGCAACGGCGCATCACCATTCATTCCGTGCTTGATGGCGTTTTCGACCAGCGGATGAATCAGAAAGCCGGGTATGCGAACGTCTTCGGCGGCTGGCTCAATGTCAAATTGCACGTCCAGCCTGTCTTCAAAACGAATCTGCTCAATCGCCAGATAATTCCGAATCGCGGCGAGTTCTTCGCGCAAGGGAATATTCGCCGCGTCACTGCTGGTGAGCGAATAACGCAGGAACTCCGAAAACTCTGTGATCATCCGCTTCGCCCGCACTTTGTCCTCGTCAATCGAAGCGCGAATCGAATTCAGCGCATTGAAGAGAAAATGCGGATTGAGTTGATAGCGTAGCAATTCCAATTGGGCCTGATGCGCCAGCGCATTTGCCTGCAACGTACGTTCGCGTTCAGCCTCCCACGCCCGCCAATACTTGATGCCGAAGTAGAGCGCGCTCCAGGCCATCACGGTCATGGCATAATCCAGCGCCACTTTTGGGAACGTTACCCACGAAAGAAACTGGCCGGGTCGCGGGTTCTGCAAATAAAAGTAGGATTCTTCCAACAAGGCCCACAAACAACCAAAGACAATGGAACCCGATAAAACCAGCAGTGCAATCGGGCGAAAAGACAGCTTGCGCGCGGCGGGTTTGTAAGTCATTCGCAACAGGCAGGTCAGCCCAAAACCAATGATCGTGCGGGCCGTTTTGACATGCAGCAAATGCAGCAACTGGCGGTTTGGCACAACCGTAATAAAGGTGACATAAATCATCACCCAATACGCCAGCCAACCCGCCAGTTGCAACGTCCAGAACGAAGACAGTCGTTCTTTCAGGTTCATTGAAAGCATGGAAACAAATCGTTGTGCATCTCAGTTTATTTCGGATGCGATTGCCAGAGGACGTTAATGATTTTCCACTTGCCGTCGTATTTCGCCAGGTGCATGTAATCAATGCCCCACTGCGCGACAACTTTGACGCTGGCGGTTTGATCCAACACGTCGAGCACAATGACTTCCTTCGGCGCATCGGGTTTCACTTGCCCATTTTTATTCCAACGTCCCGCGAGGTCGTAGAGTTGTTGATACGTCATCATGCCCGGCTTGTAACTATCCGTGTTGCCTTCCCGATAAAAGCCGTGTTTGGTCAGGTTCGGATGCACACTGCGGGCGATGCGCGACGAATCCACTTGATACAACGCTTCGATGTAATCCATCGCCGCTTCGCGGACGGCTTCTTTTTCCTGATACGTCTTCGCTTGAATCACGAATGTCAGTGTGCAGGCGACGACGAGGGCAATCAATGTCAGCTTTTTCATTTTGTTTCTCCTCAAAAAAGTACGACAGGCGGCTCGCTTGTCCTGGGATTTCACTCACACGGAATAGACAGGCGAGCCGCCTGTCGTACCATGCAGTCGGCATTCTGTTACGACTTTGGTTTCGATTCGGCGTAAAACGTCTTGTTGATGATCTTCCACTCGCCATCAATTTTCAGCAACGACATATAATCCACAAATTTCACCGTCGGATAATCCAGCACGATGACGGCGATGCCCGCATTGCCAGTGATTTTGACGCTTTCAATCCAGCGTTTGCGTTGCGCTTCATCTGGCGCAGGCTTGCCAGCAGCCCCGGCAATGTATTCCGCACTGGTGCGTGTCATCAGCTTTCCGTCTCGATACCAGAATAGCTTGGCTTCGGGGTGAAAGGCTTTTTTAAAATACTCAGCCTCGCCTGTCGCATGGCCTTTCAAATAGTTTTCCAACGGCACGCGCGCCGCCGATTCTTCGGCATTTGACGTCTGTTGGGCAAGTGCCGTCAGAACCGATCCGGCCAGCAACGCCACTGCCAAAAGCAACGAAAATAGTTTCATACAAACCTCCAGAAAATGTTGTTGTGTGGCGCAGCCTAGCGAACGCGAATCACGCCTGACCAGTAAAATTCGATGAGCGGTCAGCCGCGCCGATAAGCGGTACTCATTGCAATTTGCCTGCTGACCATTGAATCGCATTGCGGACGAGTTTCTGGTAATTCGGATTCAAATTCGCATTGCGGTCGTGACCGAGTTGAATGTAGACGACGCGCGATTTGTCGTAGGGGCTGATCCATCCGACGGTTTCGTTGCTGGTGGGATGATCGCTTTTCAGCAGTGGCGTCACGCGCGGCGAAATCCAGACATCCTTGTACGTTTCATCGAAGATGCGAAACGGCTTGATCCCGCGCGTGATCGGGTGATTGCCAACAGGCGTGATCGTTTCTTCGAGGTCGTGAATATAGCTGGATTTTTTGCCCTCGAATTCTTCAAATAAATATCTGCCACCCAGGACTTCGTTGTACCACCACGGCCAGTTCTGATTGCCGCAGACGGCGTGATGCAACGCGACGATGCCTTTGCCACTTTCGACAAAGGCTTTGAGGTTTTCCTGTTTCTTTGGTTCCAACTCCGCGATCATGTCGTAGAGCACAATCACGTCGTAACGTTTGCGCATGTCGCCCCTGAAGGCCAGCGGATGCGGATTCACGTTGGCATCAATCGCGGTATCGTCAAAGACCGAATAGAAATCGGCGTCGTGATCGTGTCCGCCCGTCACGACCAGCACGCGCGTGGCGTTGGCGGCTTTGGGTTGCGGTTTCCAAACGGTTGTTTGCGCTATCGTGAAGCCGAGCAAAAACGCGAGAATGGTTGTTGCCGCAAGAGCGAAGATAACTTTCTTCATAGTGTAGTTCCTTTCTGCGCTCACTTTACTGACGTTGCAACGATTCGACAAATCCTCAACAATAGAAATGTACGACAGGCGGCTCGCCTGTCAGTGTTTCGAGTTTACAAACCAACGACAGGCAAGCTGCCTGTCATACATTTTTATGCGATTCACAAACAAAGTAGCGATTGTCACAGGCGGCGGCGGCGAAATCGGGCGCGCAACGGCGCTGCGCTTAGCTCGTGAAGGCGCAAGCGTTGTCATCACCGACCTCAAAGGTCACGAAGAAGTCGCTGCTGAAATCATCAACAATGGAGGGCAGGCATTGGCGTTGCACACCGACGTGACGCAACGCGCCGAAGTCGAAGCGATGGTCAACGCCACCGTCGAACGCTTTGGCCGCGTAGATGTCGCGTGCAATATTGCAGGCGTCGGCTTGTACGCGCCGCTGCTTGAAGCCACTGACGACAATTGGGACACGACAATGAACGTCAACCTGAAAGGCGTGTTTTACTGCACGCAAATCGTCGCGCGGGCAATGATCGCAGCAGGCACAAAAGGCGCGATTGTGAATATGGCTTCGACGAATGGCATTGTCGGCGAATTTGGATTGGCGGCGTACAACGCCTCGAAGTTTGGTGTCGTGGGATTGACGATGACCGCAGCGATTGAACTCGCTCCGCACGGCATTCGTGTCAATGCTGCTGCACCGGGTATGATTGCGACCAGGCTTTCGGGCGCGGTGCTCGAACAAGACTCGGCATTAGCGCAAGCCTATCTCAAAGACAAAATTCCGATGGGGCGGTTCGGTTCGACGGATGAGGTTGCAGCAGTAATCGCATTTCTCGCTTCGGAGGACGCGAGCTTTGTGACAGGACATGCGCTGGTCGTGGATGGCGGACAATTAACGTTTTGACGTGCCTTTTGCGATTTGACTTCCTCACTTCCCTTCCCTTACAGTCACAGCAACTTTTGCGTTCCACAATTTGTTTTTCCTTGTGGCAGAGGTTATTTCAGCCACAAATTGTTAACTCAGCCGACTCACAGATTCCCCTAAGCAAGAGTGATCGCTGACTGTAATGGAGGCCTGCATGCCTGACAGTGCGGATACGCAAACCTACAAACAAGTGCTCCTTGAAGCGCGCCCTAAAATTGTCATTGAGGTCGCTTCTGCCTGTCGAAAATATAATCACGGTGCGCCGCCAGAAGAAGTTGAGGAACTGACCGAACAAATCACATTGCTATTCCTAGAAGACGATTATCGTCGCCTAAAAACCTACGATCCCCAAAAAGCCAAGTTCAGCACCTGGCTACGACAGGTCATCCACCATGAGGTCAGTCGTCACTTTCAAAAGCTTCCCGCCACAGAATCGTTGGATGTGTTATCCGAATCGCAAATCAGTGCAGCGGCGTTACAGGAAGAAGAAGTATTGGCAAAGGAGGAGCGAACGTTATTGGACGAAGCCATCCAACAACTGACACCGCATGACCAACGCATCGCACACTTGAAGCTGAACGGCGCAACGGATGCCGAGATTGCGGAAGCAATGAAGATTAAACGGCGCTCGGTGCAGCAGGAATGGTCGAAGATTGGGAAAAAGCTCAAAACGATTTTGGAAAAAAGGGGGGGGGGCAAAACTTATGCCAAGCTGACGAGTGGCGAAAAATATTTACGGTAGGGCGTCAACATTTCTCTCTCTTTGCACTATAAAGGTACGAGACGAAAATAATCCACCAATGTGGTAAACGGGTTGCGGTTGTGGGCGTAGGGTATTCGTCAAATCGTCTCAATTCACCAGTCCACCTGAACAAAGAGACTGCGGCAGCGGTTGAGTCAGCTGGTACGCAAGACGCTGTCGTTTTCAAAGAAAGAATATATGGTGAATCCACACGTCAAACTGTTTGCCGTGCATTACAACCTTGCCTATATAAACTACTGAATAATAGTCTTCGTTCTGTTTGTGTTTATAGTCTGCATCCAATAGCCAGTTTGCTTGGCCGTTAGATCAACAAGTAATCCGCTACCCCAAGGCTTGATACCCAAACTTGAGATAGCTTTTCTGAGTAAGGAGAATTAAAGATTATGACTCGGTTTTTTAATTTTGCGCTATTGCTCTGTTTAGGGGCAAGCATATGCTTAGCTACAGTAGTAACAAATAGATTAGTAGAAAATAAATTAACTCCTGTCCGAATGGAGGATAGAGTTTGCGAAGTAAGTAAGGAGGGGTTTCCAGAAAAAGCTATCGAAATTGTTAACATATTGAATGTTAATTCAGACAATTTTTTAGACGATTTTGCTATAGAGGTAAGGAATATCAGTGATAAGCCAATATATAGCATATATTTAGCTGGCTTGTTCCCTAATAGCGGGAAGATTATTAATCAAAGCGCCGGGTTTGCTATGTTTTATGGAGACCCAAGTTTAATTGATAGGTCAAACCATGCCCGGCCAGAAGATAAACCTATTAACCCTGGCGATACTGCGCAGATAAAAATTTTCAAGAAGATAGCTGAAGGTTACAAGGAGAGCTTGAGGATCGGAAAGCACCCAATTAGTGTTTTCTCCAAAATAGTTGTGCGATTTCAGACTCTAAACTTCGGTGATGGAACCGGATACTCGCTAAGTGATTATGTTGATAAAACAAAAAAGATAAGCCTGTACAAGCCAAGCTCAATTTCATCGCCTGTAAGAAGCTTTTTGGTATCTAACTCTACGTCTAATTCTGGTAAAGGCGCTACGTGCTCGACGTGGAAGATACAAAATACTGGATGGTGTTGTGGTCAAGTCAATGGGTGCACTTATCCCGTCGCAGCTTATGATCCGACAGAACCGCTAAGATATGTCTGCCAAGTGCCGATGCAGTGCAGTGCGCCTGACTGTGGGGGTACAGTAACCTGCTACATTGATACACTGAGGTTCTGCCCTGGCAGCCAAGGATCTCCCTGTTAATTCTTAGACAACCATTACGTGGCGTTATTAGACCATAGTGGGGATGGGTAGAGACTTATTTATTCATGATGCCTTATCTTCGCGGGAAATAAGTCGGCAAAAATCTGGTAGAACCATTAGATTACACAAACACCGACGAAATTTTCTAAGTTAACCCCAGTATTGAGTTGGGAAGTTTTGAAAATCAATGGTTTAGCAGAATCGTCATCTACTTGAAGCTGCATGTCTCTGCAAAATCCCAATAAAATATCTGGATTTCTGCATTGCCTTGTGGCCTTACCTCGATAACTTATTGATTACCAAACAGTTTCCAACTCAATACTGAGGTTAAGTTAATATTTTCTCGACGATCTCGCCATGCACATCGGTCAGGCGGAAATGCCGTCCCTGAAACTTGTACGTCAAGCGCTTATGATCAATGCCGAGCAGGTGCAGGATTGTCGCTTGCAGGTCGTACACATCCACCGGATCGCTGACGATGTTGTAGCTGTAATCATCCGTTTCGCCCAAGCTAAAACCTTTCTTGACGCCGCCGCCTGCCATCCACATTGCAAAGTTGCGTCCGTGATGATCGCGTCCGTAATTTGTGTCCATCAGCTTGCCCTGGCAATAGACGGTGCGTCCGAATTCCCCGCCCCACACGACTAAGGTATCGTCCAGCAAGCCGCGCTGCTTCAAATCCATAATCAAGGCTGCCGTCGGTTGATCGGTGCCGCGACATTGCAACGTCAGATCGCGCGGCAAATCGTTGTGCTGATCCCATCCGCGATGGTAAAGCTGAATGAAGCGCACGCCGCGTTCGGCGAGTCGTCGCGCGAGCAGACAATTCGCGGCATACGTGCCGGGCTTGCGGGCTTCGGGGCCGTACATTTCAAAGGTCTTTTCCGGCTCCTTCGACAAATCCATCAAATCGGGCACGCTGGATTGCATGCGATAGGCCATTTCGTATTGCGAAATGCGCGTTTCAATTTCCGGATCGCCGTAGGCTTCGGACTTCATCTTGTTCAGCTTAACGACCGCATCCAGCATTTGCCTTCGCGTGGTTTGATCTACGCCGGGCGGATTATTTAGATACAGCACAGGCGTTGCCCCGCCGCGCAGGCGCACGCCCTGATAATTCGAGGGCAAAAAGCCGCTTGACCAGAGGCGCGAAAACAGCGGCTGATCGGTGTTGATCGCGTGCGCCGTCGAAAGCAACACGATGTACGCAGGCAGGTTTTGATTTTCGCTCCCCAAACCATAGCTGACCCACGCACCCATGCTCGGACGACCGGGTTGCTGAAAGCCGGTTTGGATAAACGTGATCGCCGGATCGTGATTGATCGCATCGGTATGAACCGTTTTGATGACGGTGATGTCATCCACAACTTTTGCGGTATAAGGCAAAAGCTCACTGACCCAGGTTCCCGATTGTCCCTGCTGCGCAAATTTGAAGATGGATTTGACGCACGGAAACGAACTTTGTCCCGACGTCATCCCCGTGATGCGTTGCCCGTTGCGAACGGAATCCGGCAACTCTGTCCCATGCAATTTTTCAAGCTGCGGTTTGTAATCAAACGTGTCGAGTTGCGATGGCCCACCCGATTGATGCAGGTAAATCACGCGCTTTACCTTGGGCGCAAAATGCGGCAGTCCGGTGATGCCACCCGTTTTTGCATCGCGGGGCGCATCCTGTGCATAGCCGTTGAGTTTCAGCAGGGAGGACAGCGCCGCCAGTCCGATGCCTTTTGCGCCAAGACCAAAAAGCTGGCGGCGCGTGATGTGCAATTTTTCTTCCTGATGGATATTCATAAGCTTTCACTGTCTACGGGACTAAAGTCACCGTTTGCTTCGCGGCTTTCTGCACCGCTTCTTTGCTGAACGGGAATGTTCGGGGCGTCACATTGTACCAGTCCATCACCTGATCTTTGTAATGCAAGCTCTTTGGATTCCCAGATTGTCCCGTTGAAATCGTGTGCTGGGTATTATCCAGATTTGACATATCCGCAATGAGACGCATTGAAACGCTTGGCCCAACGTTGACGGTCGCGCCAAGTCCGCCGCCGCCTGTGCCACGTTGCGGAATCGGATCAATTTTGAACTGTGCGCCGACCATCGGGGCAACCGTCAAGGGGTGATTGAATTTAATTTGTACCGCATTGCCAAACGTCCATTTTGATTCGTCGCTGCCCAATTGTTTGGTCAGATTTGCGCGTGCATCTCCCTCACAGGCGACCAGCAAATCCTTCCACGAACTAAATTCTTTTGGTAGCCATTCTTTTGGCCACGAAGTGACAAGAAAATCAACGAACGAATCCCGATTGCCCCAGCGATATTGCTTCGCGCGTTCCGCACCCAGCGCAGATGTGAGCACCCGATTGACAAAGGCCTGGCGGATTTCGCTCACCAGCAAAGCACCGCGCGAATCAGGAACAGCACGACCATCCCACTCAGCCAGCACATTCATTGCACTCCCAAGCGTGGCGGCCTCAGTGCCACTGCCTTTTGAGGCCACTTGCTTATCGCTGAAAAGCTTTTGCACCGCATCCGCAAAGGATTTGCCGCCGATGGCAAACTCATCGCCCTGAATCGCGCGAAAATCATCCATCGTGAATTTCTTATTTTGGCGGAGCAGGTCGTGAATGCGTTTCTGACGATACGGGCTCGCCCACGAATGCGAAATGAAGTGAGGATAATCTTTGCCGACGATGCGTGCATTGGCCGTGGCGATGTACCCGGACGGCGGATCAAACAAGTGCGGCAATTTCTCAAACGGGATAAAGCCCGTCCATTCTCCGGCATCTGTCGAACCATCATACGGCACGCTGCCATCGCCGCTCTTGCGTATCGGAATATAGCGCGCACCGTAATACCCAATGTGTCCATCTACGTCTGCATAAACGTGATTCTGCGGCGCACCCGCATAGGTTGAAAGCGCAGCACAAAACTCTTTCCAGTTGCGGGCGCGATTCAGCCGGTGAAAGCTGCCCGCCCAATCCAGCGTTGCATCCAGCGCCGTCCATTTCAGGGCGAAGCGTTCATTGTCTTTCTCCAACACGATAGGGCCATGCCGCGTGACGGTCACGTCCAGTTTGACGATTTCGGTTTCGGGTTTGGTCGGAGCGACGCGAACCTTAATTTCCTCGGTGCGAACTTCGGCTTCTTTCCAGCCCTGCGGCGTTTGATAACGCTTCGGATTCGCAGCATCAAATTTCTCTTTGTACAAATCCTGCACATCCGGCCCGATGTTCGTCATCCCCCACGCGATGCGGTCATTGTGGCCGATGATGACGCAATGAATGCCAGGAATCGAAACACCTGCCACCCGCACACCCGGCGCGCTCAGATTAATCAAATACCAGATCGGCGGAACCGTTAAGGCCAAGTGAGGATCACTGGAAAGCAAGGGTTTGCCGGTCGCACTTTTCTTGCCGCTGATCACCCAGTTGTTGCTGGCGGCCAGTTCCTCGGCGTGCAGCCCAACCCTTTCCAGCGAACTTTGCTTAATCGCTTCGTCGCGTTGGGCCAAAGCCAATAATTCCGAACTGACTTTGATATTGCTGGCAACGGCCTTTTTTACTTTGGCTTTGACGTTATCGCTGCCCACCACAGGAGTATCTATCGTGGAGTATTCAGGGAAAAGTTGTTCATACTTTTCTTTTGGCAGATCGGCAAACGCGGCACGCATCACATCCAGTTGCCACGAAGTTGTCAGACTCTCGTGCATCATCAGGCCCAGCACCAAACTATCGGCAGGCAGCCACAGACGCGGCTTGTATTGCAGGATGCGAAATTCAATCGGCAAGGTCTTGTCATCGCACGACGCGATGTAGGCATTAACGCCATTTGCATATGCGTCCAGCAATGTTTTCATCTCGCCTGTTAAGTTCGCCGCAGCCTGTTCTGACAACCGCGCAAAGCCATAAGTGCGTCGGCGCTTATCTTCTTCCAGCACGACTTTGCCAAAGATTTCTGCCATCTCGCCACGCGCGGTGCGACGCAATACATCCATCTGCCACAAACGATCACTGGCAGTAATGTAGCCTTGCGCAAAATACAAATCGTGATCGTTGGCGGCTTCGATGTAGGGGATGCCGCGTTCGTCCCGCTGCACAGTCACTTTGTCTTTCAGCCCTGCGACGCGCAACGTGTTGGCGGACTGTGCCAGTCCTGAACCGGATAAGAGTAAAACAAAACAAGCCGTGAGAATGAACGAAGAAAAGGTGAGAAGTCTGTCTGCCGATTTCATGAAGAACGCTCCTTTTGCGTGAGTTGATGGAATTGATGCGCCCGAATGATAAGCATGGCGAAAGCGATTGTAAACGCCAGTGCCTGACTCGATTAATCCGCGAGTGACAGGAATTCAGAGTGCCTCAGAATCAGACCGTTTGCCCTTGCCGGATTTTGTCCATCCGCTTTGTTTGTATGACAAACTTTTGCGCCGTTTCTGATTGAAATAGCTCTCGTGTCTCGGTTTCAGCCTCCGTGACCGGTTCCAGCGCCAGATCCATATAAGCAAGACGGTTGGGGTCTTTCTTAAGCCGGAGGTAAATCAACCGCAAACGCAGATAAAGTGAAATCCACTGAAATTGTTTCCAGAGTATTTCACCAAAATACTTCGGATAAAACAGCAACGGATTTTCCTGCGGCAAACCGGAGCGGCGGCTGCGACGATGTTTCATCCGCAGAAATCCGCCTTCCAGCGGGTGAATTTTTTCGATTCCGATACAGCCTTTGAACCAGGTGATAAAAAACATGGTTTTGCCCGGACTGGTGCCTGTGGCGATGGCACGGCGCAAGACTGTTTCAATGTGTTCGTCGGTGTAGTAGGTTTCCCAGGCTCGATGGTAGGTGGCTTCCCACTCCGCTTTCGTCATCTTGGCGTGCCCAGTCACAGCGTGGTTCAGATCGTATTTATTCAAATCCGCATCCATCGCGATGCCCGCTTCGTGCAGCCGCTTATGATCTTCGGAACCCGGCAAAGGCGTCAAATAAAAGAATTCGAGCAGGTCAACCGGCAACTCTTTTTTGATGATTTCGATATCGCGAATGATGGATTCAGGCGTGTCATTCGGGAAGCCCAGAATGTAGCCGCAATACGTGACGATGCCAACCTTCTTCCACGCCAGCAACATCTGACGATAATCCGTGATTCGATTCTGGCGTTTGCTGGCGCTCATCAGGTTTTCTGGATTGATGTTCTCCAAACCAATGAACACGCGTTTCACGCCCGCACGTTTTGTTTTCTCAATAAAATTGGGGATTTTGTGGCAGAGCGTGTCCACCTGAATGATAAAGCTGATGTTCATCTTCTCGACTTCGCGCAGGTGAATCAGCTTGTCCAAAATCGCTTCCCAGTCTTTATTACGCGCGAAATTATCATCGGTGATAAAGAACGAATGCAGTCCCTGCGCGACGTTCGCCCGCACGATGCGTTCGATGTCATGAGGCGAACGACGACGCGACTTGCGCCCCTGCACATTGATGATCGTGCAGAACGAACAACTGAACGGGCAGCCGCGCCCGGCATCGAAGCTCGTCGTCGCTCCGGCGGTGAGATTGATCCGCTCTGCCGGAAGCAACGGTGTGGCGACGCCTTCAATATTCGGCAAATCGTCCATGTAGTTGTAAATCGGTTGCAGCCGATGATGAAACGCATCGCGCAACACATTGGCCATGCGCCCTTCCGCCTCGCCTGCAAACAACGAAACGCCGAGGTCTAAGGCTTTTTGCACATTCGGCTCACGTTCTTTCAGCATCGCCATCGTACCCGAAACGTGAAAGCCGCCGATGGCAACCTGAATCCCACGTTCACGCAATTGCGCTGCCAGATCAAGCGCGCGCGGAAACTGATTTGACTGCACTCCGACGAGCATGACCATCCCGCCATCTGCCTTTTCAATTTGCGCCGCAATTTTCGCAGGCTCAATATGCGTGTTCGTTTCGTCAAAAGCGTGGATGTCGAATTCCACATCTTCGCCCAAAACCTTTTGCGCAGCGCATTCCTGCGTCAAGCCGTACAGGACGGCGAGTGAGTTTGAGGGAATAGCAGAACGGAACCATTGGATCACATAGCCATCGTCGTCGTAGTGTGATGGCTTGATCAGCACGAGGCAGAAACGTTGCGTTTTTTCTGTCATTTAATCCTTCGGTTGTTTCTGGGGCGATGAGGCTAACCATGAATCAGTCGCAAATTAATAGCTGCGCTGCTTACACGCGATTTCGGATTGTTCGGTTTCATCCACAATGGGGCGATTATTCTTTGTATGACGCATCCGTGCGATCCAGTTTGCGCAACAAGGCGGGCCAGACTAAATCACCACCTAATCCTTTGGTCACTTGTGCGGATTGTGCCTGAATCCCCTTGAGAATCGGGTCTGCGATCCGCGTCAATTCCCCGCCCGCTTGTGCCATCACCTGAATTCGGCAGGCGGCTTCGAGGATGTACATTGCAAGAAAGGCTTCAGCCGCATTGCGCCCGACCGTCAGTAAGCCGTGATTGCGCAAAATCAAGGCACGATTCGTCCCCAGATCGGCCACCAGTCGCGGCTTTTCGTCTTCGTTCAGGGCAACGCCTTCATAGTCGTGATAGCCCAGCGAAGACAAGGGGAACAGCGAATGTTGTGAGATTGGAAGCAGCCCGTTTTTCTGCGCCGAAACCGCAACACCGTTTAGCGAATGAGTATGAAAAACACATTGAGCATCTTCGCGTGCTGCATGCACAGCGCTGTGGATCGTGAAGCCAGCGGGGTTAATGAAATGCGGTGAATCCATCACTTTGTTGCCTTGCAGGTCAATCTTAACCAAGCTGGACGCAGTGATTTCTTCAAACAAAAAGCCGTAGGGGTTGATCAGAAAATGATGCTCTGGCCCTGGCACGCGCATCGAGATATGCGTAAAAACCAGATCATCCCATTTGTAGAGCGCTGTCAGGCGATACAACGCAGCAAGGTCTACGCGCGCTTGCCATTCTTCAGCCGAAACTTGTTCACGAACGGTTTTGGTTGCGGTGGTCATGGGGGTTCCTTTCAATTGAGAACCACGGAGCACTGAGATCACGGAGTTATTTAGACAGGATGGACAAGATTTTTGCAGGATTTACAAGAAAAGCCTGTCAATCTTGTAAGAAATCTTGTGAATCCTGTCTGGTCTTTCCTCTGTGTGCTCAGTGCCCTCCGTGGTTAATTCTTTGCAGGCAATTCAACACTATACAATTGCTTGCCTTCGAGATTGTGCAAGCTGACAGTCATCGCTTTTGTTTTACCGTTAACTTTGATCGCGCCGAAAAATTGAAAGCCATCTTTCGGTGAACGATTCGCTTTCATGCCTTTGGGAATGCCGACGAATTTTACTTCTGGCCCGAAGGTATTGTCCATCTCGCCGGGGCCAAATGTGCCTGCGTTCAAGGGCCCGGCAACAAATTCCCAAAATGGTGTGAAGTCAGTAAATTGTGCCTTCGCTGGATCGTAGTAATGCGCAGCACAATAATGCACGTCAGCCGTAATCCAGACGACGTTTTTGATCTTGCGCTGTTTGATGAAGCGCAGTAATTCGGCCAATTCCAGTTCACGCCCCAGCGCAGGGCCATTGCCATTGGCGAAGGCTTCGTAATCCGTCCTGCCGTCTTTGACGACAATGCCAATCGGCATATCGCTGGCGATGACTTTCCACGTGGCTTTTGAACTGAGCAGACGTTGCTTGATCCAATTGATTTGCGCGCTGCCAAAAAACTTTGTGTCGTCGTTTTGCGTGGGTTGATTGTTCGGCGTGTTACGTCCGCGATAGCTGCGCTCGTCCAGCATAATCACATCCACCAGCGGGCCGTAGTTATACGCACGATAGACGCGCTCAGGATCAAGCGGATCAAAGCGCATCGGCATGTAATCCAGAAATGCCCGCCGCGCGCGTGCCGCCAGCAAATCAATGCTTTTCACTGTGTATTTGGGGTCATCCAAAATCTGCCCCGGATACCAGTTGTTGCGGACTTCGTGATCATCCCATTGCGCCAGCATCGGCACTTCGGCATTGAAGCGACGGAAGTTTTCATCCAGCAGGTTGTAACGATGTGCGCCGCGAAATTCGTCTAATGTTTCGGCGACTTTGGACTTTTCCGGCGTCGTCAGATTCTTCCAAATTGTGCCGTCATCCAGTTTCACTTCCGGCAAAATCACGCCATCGGCATAAATTGTATCGCCTGAATGAATGAAAAAATCCGGCTGCATGCGGTGCATCGCGTCATAAATTTTCATTCCGCCAAAGTCTGGATTGATGCCCCAGCCCTGCCCGCACACATCGCCGCCCCAGACGAATGAAACATCGCGCGGCTGCATTGGAGCGGTGCGAAACGAACCTGCCAAAGGTTCACTAAAAATTTTACGGTCGGTCAAATCCTGAAACGTTACGCGATAGAATATCTGTTGTCCCGCAGGCAATCCCTGCAAATCTATTCGCGCGGTAAAATCGCTGCTTTCGAGCGCCGCTGGGCCAATGATTTTTTGTGCATTGGTGAAAGATTCTGTCGTCGCATATTCCACCATCATTCGTGCCGCGCGGTCGCATCGGCTCCAGATGATGGCGCTGTTGTTGGTGATGTCCCCGCTTTGCACGCCACCTGGAAGTTGCGGGCGAAGGCTGTCAGCCGTGATGATGGCGGGCGCGAGAACAAGCGCACCTGTGGCAGCCGTGGCCTGCGATAAAAACAAACGACGATTCATTGATGACTCCTGGAGTTTTAGAAAAATTCCTAACGTTACGCGAAGCGCCTGGGAGCGCAGGCGTCTCGCCTGCTGTTTGCGAGCGAAGCGATGCAAACTTTCCGAGAAAGGAATCCGCTGAAGATGTAGCGCCTCCCTCGTCAAGTGCGAGCGGCGTTACACGCGCTCGCAGCAGGCGAGACGCCTGCGCTCCCAGGCGCTTCGCGGATTCGATGCAAAGAAGGTCCTTCTCACAAATTATAATTGGTTTGCCAGCCTTGCCGTTTCTTCCAACGAAAGCGTTTCGGCACGTCGTTGCGGGTCGAGTTGTGCAGTTTCGAGCGCCACGCGTAAGGTTACTTCATCGCAGTTAAATTTGCCTTTGCTTGCCCGCAGATTATTCCAAATCGTTTTGCGTCGTTGCGCAAATAATGCCTTGAGCAATTCGATAAAGAAAGCCTCGTCGTGAACTTTTGCGGCGGGAACCTCGCGCAGACGCAATTGCACGATACTTGAATGAACTTTCGGAATCGGGCGAAACGCGCCGGGCGGCACATCGAAGAGTTTTTTCGCCTCGCAGTAAAATTGCACCAGCGCTGAAAAATAACCGTATTCCTTCCCGCCGGGCTTCGCCATAATTCGCTCCACGACTTCGCGTTGCAACATCAGCGTCATTTCACGAATACAGGCGCGATGCTCAATCAACCGCTGCAAAATCGGCGTCGAGACGTAATAAGGCAAGTTTGCGACAACGCGTGCAGCCGTGGCGGGTTGAATCAGTTCGCAGAAATTGACCTTCAGCGCATCGGCGACAACCAGACGAAAATTTGAATGCCCAGCAAAGCCTGCCGTTAATTCTGGAATCAGATCCTGATCCAGCTCAATCGCGACAACATTTGCTTCTGTCGCCACCAGCAATTCTGTCAGTGCGCCGTGTCCGGGGCCGATTTCGATGATGGTTTCGTTTGGCTGTGGCGCGACCGATGCCACAATGCGAGTGGGATAGTGAGCGCCAACCAGAAAGTTTTGCCCGAGGCTTTTTTTCGCCTGCATCGGATTATTTGGGATAGCCAGTGATTTCCAAATCGGCACCGCGCGGGGTGAGCTTTAAATCGCGCAGTTCCAGCGCATCGCTCAGGTGTTCAATGCCTTCGCCTTCAATCGCAGATTTCGCTTCGCGGCCTCCGATCACTTTTGGGGCAACGAAGAAGGTCAGCTTGTCCACCAGCCGCGCTTCGACAAACGAAGCGGCAACTTCGGCACCACCTTCAATAACCACGCTGCTGATCGTGAGCTTACCTAATTCGCGAAGCACTTCCGGCAAATTGAGTTGCCCACCATCCACCGGAACCTGTACGACCTTGACACCCAGGCTTTGCATTTTGCTCTTTCGTTCTTCCAGCGTGTTGCCCCATTCGGTATAAATCGGGAACCCCATGCTGTCGAAAATTTCCTTATCTGCTGCAAAGACCAGCAACGGGCTTTGACTTGCAGATTGAACTAACTGGGATTGCAATGGAATTCTGAGTCCCGCATCAAGAACAACCCGCACCAACGGGCGATGACGCGTAAGGCCTGTCCGATCTGTCAAGGCTGGATCATCCTTCATCACAGTATTGATCCCCACCAGAATTGCGTCATATTCATGTCGCAAAGCCTGCGAGACCCCACGTGATTGCTCACCCGTAATCCATTGCGACTCGCCCGTCCGCGTCGCGACACGCCCATCCAGTGAACACGCCGTTTTCAAATGCACAAAGGGCAAACCAGTCTTTACCATTTTCGCGTACTTTTCATTCAGCCGCTGCGCCTCGCGTTCCAATAATCCGGTCGAAACCTGAATCCCGGCGGAACGCAACATTTCAAAACCGCGTCCATTCACTTTGGGATTCGGGTCTACCATCGAAGCGACCACGCGACGAATGCCCGCGTTGATAATCGCTTCAACGCAAGGAGCCGTGCGTTTGCCATTGCCACTGTGCGAACAAGGTTCGAGATTTACATAAATCGTCGCGCCCTGTGCTTTTGTACCGGCTTCTTCAATCGCCCATGCCTCGGCGTGCTTGAGTTCAGCATAGCGATGAAAGCCCTGCCCCACAACGCGTCCGTCTTTCACGACCAGCGAACCAACCAGCGGATTCGGGCTGACTAGCCCTTTGCCCTGTGCCGCGAGTTGTAAGGTTTGTTGGATAAATTCGAGGTCTGTCATTCTTTTTCACCGTGTTCTCAACATTCGATGTCTGCAACCATAATCCTTATTCAAACAACCCGTCCACATACGCCTGTGGATCAAATACAATCAAATCTTCGGCCTTTTCGCCCACACCGCAATAACGAATCGGCAAATTCAACTCTTTGGCAATCGCTACGGCTATGCCGCCTTTGGCGGTGCCATCCAGCTTTGTCAGCACCAGTCCAGTGACCGGAGCCGCTTTCATAAATTCGCGCGCCTGGCTCAGGCCGTTCTGGCCGGTGACAGCATCCACAACCAGCAGGACTTCGTGCGGCGCTTGCGGGACTTCTTTTTGCGCGACGCGTTTCATCTTCTCCAGTTCGGCCATCAGGTTTTGTTTGTTATGCAAACGTCCGGCAGTATCCACAATCAGCACGTCTGCGTTGCGCGATTTCGCAGCCTTAAGCGAATCGAACAACACCGCAGCCGGATCAGTTCCCTGCTTTTGCTGGATCAGCGGCACATCGGCGCGTTCTGCCCAAATGGCCAATTGATCGGCGGCAGCAGCGCGAAAAGTGTCTGCCGCGCAAATCACGACAGAGTTTCCTTCGGCTTTGATGCGTTGCGCCAGCTTGCCAATCGTCGTGGTTTTGCCAACGCCGTTGACGCCAACGACCATCATCACGTACGGCTGGACATCATCAGGAATCGCGGTTTCTGAAGCGATGCCACGCGAGCGGGTGGCTTTTTCCAAAATATCAATCAGGTGTTGCTTGATGACGTGCTTCAGTTCGTCCACTTCTTTCAGCGTCTGGCGATCTACCTGCTTGCGCACGTCTTCGATGATGGTCATCGTTGTTTGTACGCCAATGTCAGCACCGATCAGAATTTCTTCCAATTGATCAAGGGTGTCAGCATCAATCTGCTTTTTGCCTTTGAAGACATCTTCGATCCGCTCCGTCAGATTTTCGCGTGTCTTGGCCACAGCGGTTTTGAAGCGCGCAAAGAAGCCTTTTCGCTCTTCCTCCTCACTGACAGGTTCAGGCGTAGAATAAACCGGAGATGGCGTGACAGGCGCAGGTGGTGGCGCGACAACGACAGGAGAGGCAGGAACAACGGGTTCCGGACTGGGCGCTTCCACGACAGGCGCAGGAACATCCACAACGGGTTTGGGCGCTTCAGTGACGACAGGCGTAGGCGGGGTGATGACAGGCGCAGGCGGTGGCGCGGGTTTGGGTTCCGGTTGAGGTTCCGGCGCTCGCTCTGGTTCATGTTCAGGCGGGCCACTGAGATTTAGCGAAATAAAATCACTGTTTTTTTTACGTTTCCAAAATGCCATAGAAGATTTGAAATTTGAGATTGAAAAATTGAGATTCCTTAGTCACCCGATGCAAATGCCTCGCGCGGTGCAGCATCAACAGATTGCCGCGCCACGGTTTCATCTTTCGGAAAGCGCCAGAATAAAACAGCCGAAGCCAACGGCCACAAGGCAACAATCAACAACGCTTTCGTCAATCCGAGTGGTTCACTAAGCTTGCCTGTGATCGGCGTCATCAATGCGCCCAGTCCCCAGGCGAAGCCCATCACCAACGCCGAGACCGTACTTGCACCACCGGGAACCAGTCGCTGCGCCATCACGACTGAAATTGGCAGCGGCAAATTCAAACACAGCCCGCCAAACATAATCAGCGTGTAGCTCAACCATCCTGAAGTGAAGAATCCGGCAACTAAAACCGGCGAGGCCAACAACACCGAAATCATTGAAACCCGCCGTGCGCCAAAGCGATCTGCCAACGCGCCCCCAAAGAAGCCGCCAATGCCGCCAAAGAAAATAAAGCCCGTGATAATCAGGCTGCTTTGTTGCAAGGCTAATCCATGTTCCTGCAACCAAAACGGCAAATAGCTTTGGATACTGACTGAGGCGGCAGAACGCAAAACAACGGCGAAATATAAAATTGTCAGCGGAACCCAAGCGTTTTTGAGCAATTGGCTTAAAGGTGGCGCGTCTGCATCACGCTGTTTTCTTTCCAACGCCGGGCAATACATCCACAACAATGCTGAAGCCAAAATGCCAAAACCAATGGTGTAATAACTATGTTCCAACCCGTACCACGCAACACAGGTCGAAATAATCAGCGGCCCCAGTGCATAGCCAACCGTTCCCGCTGAGGAAAATACAGACATTACTGTGCCTTGTCGCTCTGGCTTCCATTCCGTGACAGCCCGATGAGCCATCGCCGCACTTTGGGGATGGAACGCGCCAACGCCGATGCCGCCTGCAATTGTCAGGGCGAGCAGCATCGGCAGGCTCGTCGCTAATCCAATACTGGAAATAAACACGGCGGCCAGCAACGGCCCCAACACGGTGAATGCCCGTTTGAAATACCGATCCGCAATGATGCCGTACACCGGTTGCATCAGCGATGAAGAAATCATCATCGTCGGGATCAACCATCCTGCCTGTGCAGGCGTCAGGTTAAGTTTGAGCGCCAGCAAGGGAAGGATTGGCACCAAAAAACTGGAATAGGAATCCAGCACCAGATGCCCGACCGAAAGCAAAATAATCGTTGTTTTACTATCAGACTTCATAAATTATGGTTGGACGCTTCTGCGACAAAACGCCGAAAAATCGCTTTTGATAACGCATCCGATTCCCAACCCAGTTCAGGATGCCATTGCACGCCCAGGACAAACCGATCCAGCCGCGTATCTTCGACACATTCAATCACGCCATCCAGTGCGCGGGCAGTAATGCGTAAATTTTGCCCCGGTTCCTTGATTGCCTGATGATGGCTGGTGTTGACACGCGCCGTTTCGCTCCCTGCCAGTTTTGCCAGCACCGAATCCACCGCGATTTTGATCTGATGCGAAGGACGCGAATACGGCGCACCCTGATCATGTTTCAGCACACCCGCGCGTTCAGAGGGCAAGTCCTGAATCAACGTCCCCCCCCGCGAAACCGCCAGCGATTGCGCGCCAAAGCAAATTGCCAACAACGGAAGCTTTTTGGCTTCAGCAAACTCCAACAGCAGCAGATCGGTTTTATCTCGCTCCTCGATGACGTGACCTAAATGTAAATGCGGTTCTTCGTTGTAATGAATTGGATCAATGTCGCTGTTGCTGCCAGACAACATCAGCCCATCCAGTCGGGTTGCGAGCGAGATTAAATACTCGCGGTCGGGAATGAGCGGAATATAAACCGGATCGCCTCCCGCTGCGGTAATCGCTTCGGCATAATAACGTCGCAAGTAAAAAGTATTCTCGGCGTGGTCAAGACGAGTTGTGATTCCAATTAAGGGACGCGGCAAATTGAACTCCTCAAAATGTGGGGCGAACGGTTATCTTGCATCATCGCGAGGCAACATTTCCACGAATCGCTGGCGGCGCATGCCCAAAATGCAAACTGACACTCTGCACTACGGTCAGTCAGGCAACCGCAAAATAAACGTTGAGTTTAGGGTGTTCTCGGAATGATGTCAAAGAATGGTTTGGCGCGCCTCAGATCGCTTTCTTGACAATGCTTAATTCGCATCGCTATAGTGCGCGGTATGCCTTTTCCAATGAACTCCAAACCAAAGATTCGCAGCACCACAATTTTAGCGGTACGACGCAATGGCAAAGCAGTTATCGCAGGCGATGGCCAGGTCACAATGGGTGATACCGTCATGAAATCCACGGCGCGCAAGGTTCGACGACTGTACAACGAAAAAGTCATTGCCGGCTTTGCAGGCGCGACAGCCGATGCCTTTGCTTTATTCCAGCGTTTTGAAACCAAGCTGGAGCAATATCACGGTCAACTAAATCGCGCAGCGGTCGAATTGGCCAAAGACTGGCGCACAGATAAGACAATGCGCAGTCTGGAAGCGTTATTGCTGGTGGCCGATCCAACCTCGACCTTGATTATTTCAGGAACTGGCGACGTGATTGAACCCGATGACGGCATTGCGGCGATTGGATCAGGCGGCCCTTACGCCCTGGCAGCATCGCGCGCCTTATTGAAACTCACAGATCTCCCAGCTCGACAGATCGCCGAAGAGGCCATGCAAATCGCCGGGCAAATCTGTATTTACAGCAATTTGAATTTCGTGATTGAAGAAATCTAAGCGGGATCTAGGAGCCAGGATTTAGGATAGAGGGACGCTCCTACCCACCTAAATCCTAAATCCTAAATCCTAAGTCCTAAACTTTATGGTTATTTACCTTTCAGGTGAAATTGAAGAGGATTTGAAACTGGACGAACTGACGCCCCGCCAAATCGTCGCCGAACTTGATAAACACGTTGTCGGACAAGCCGCTGCCAAACGTGCGGTCGCTGTTGCCTTGCGCAATCGGATTCGGCGGCAAAAGCTGCCACCCGATATGGCCCTGGACGTGATGCCGAAAAACATCATCATGATCGGCTCCACCGGAATCGGAAAAACGGAAATTGCGCGGCGACTGGCTCGATTATCTTCCTCGCCGTTTCTTAAAGTGGAAGCGTCAAAATTTACTGAGGTTGGATATGTCGGACGTGATGTCGAATCCATGATCCGCGATCTGGTTGAGATTTCGATTGAACTCGTCCGCGAGGAAAAAGCGGAAGAGATTGCCGATAAGGCCGAACAAAATGCCGAAGAGCGGTTGTTGGATTTGCTGCTGCCAACGATGCGGGCTACCAACATTGACCAGATTGATGACAGCGAAGCAGCAATGGTTGAGGCACAAAGCCGGACGCGCGAAAAGCTCCGACAGCAACTGCGCGAAGGCCGCCTGGACGCGCGGATTGTCGAAATTGAAGTGCGCGACAAGAGCTTCCCTTCTTTTGAAATTATCAGCAATCAGGGCATCGAAGAGATGGACATCAACATCAAGGAGATGATGCCCGGCGTTTTCGGCAATCGCACCAAGAAACGCAAAATGCGTGTGGACGAGGCGATGGAATATCTGATCGCCGAAGAAGAATCCAAGCTGGTGGACATGGATGCCGTCGCTCGCATCGCGCTAGATCGCGTGGAATCGCACGGCATCATCTTCCTTGACGAAATTGACAAAATCGCTGGTCGCGAAGGAGCACATGGCCCTGACGTTTCACGCGAAGGCGTGCAGCGCGACATCCTGCCCATCGTCGAAGGAACGACGGTCAACACCAAATATGGCATGGTGCGGACAGATCACATCCTGTTCATCGCAGCTGGAGCCTTTCACGTCGCCAAGCCTTCGGATTTGATTCCTGAACTACAAGGCCGATTTCCTATTCGCGTCGAGTTGCAACCGCTGACCATTGAGGATTTCAAGCGCATCCTGACAGAACCCAAAAATGCCTTACTCAAGCAATATCGGGCATTGATGGATACCGAAGGCATTAACCTGGACTTCACACCCGATGCCGTTGATGCGATGGCGCAATTCGCCTTTCGCGTCAATGAAATCACTGAGGACATCGGGGCGCGTCGGTTACACACCATCCTGGAGAAAGTGCTGGATGAAATTTCCTTCCAGGGATCAGACTTAACCGAAAAAAACCAGACCATTGATGCCAAATACGTCAATGAAACGCTCAATGAAATTGTGAAGAACGAAGACCTGAGTCGTTACATTTTGTAAAATCAAAAGGCAAAAGTTAAAGGGCAAAAAGCAAAAGTGCGGAAATGTTTTTTTGAGAACAATGTGACGAGAAGACCCGTCCTTTCCCTTTTGATGTTTGCCTTTTGCTTATTGCTTCTCTCTGCCTGTGGCAAGGTGGGAGACCCGCTACCACCAATTCCCAAAGCACCGCTAATCGTCAATGAACTTGCCGCAACGCAACAAGGCACAAGCATTTTGCTGAGCTTTCCGGTTGCCAAAGAAACACGCACTGAAAAACTTAAGCGCGTAGACATTTATCGCCTGATTGAACCAGATACCGCGCCACAAGGTATCACCGCCGACGATTATTTGACGCGGGCAGCGCTGATTGCCTCATTGGAGGAAAAGCAGATTCCAGCCAGGGCTTCCGTCGTCAACTACGTTGATCCCATTGATTTCAAGATGGCAAATGACCACACGCGTTATCGCTATGCCGTGCGGTTAGTCAATCTGGAAGATCGCCCGGCAGATTTATCGAACTATGCTTCACTGACGCCGCTCAGCACTGTGGCTGAACCGCCGCTCGGATTGAAAGCCAACGTCACGCAAACCGAAGTCGAAATTACGTGGCAACCACCCGCTGCAAATTTGAATGGCTCATCTCCTGCCAACGTTGCTGGCTACAACCTCTATCGTCGCGTAGACAAACAACTGCTAAAAGTAAATGCTGCGCCGCTGAAAGAAACGCGCTATGTCGAAAAGCAGTTTCAGTTTGGCACAAACTACGAATACATTGCGCGCGCGCTTTCATTGCCACGACCGGGCGCACCTGTCAGCGAAATGATCGAAAGCAATGAGAGCCTCCCGCTTACGATTATCCCGAAAGATACGTTCCCACCAACCGCACCAACTTCTATCACCATCGCTTCACGCGGAGGATTGATCAGCTTGTTCTGGCCCGCGAATCCTGAGCCGGATGTGATTGGTTATCATCTTTATCGCTCGGAGGATGAGAAGACCTGGACCAAAATCACACCGCGTCCCATCACAACCATTACGTTTAGCGACCGCCAGGTGCAAATCGGCAAACGATATTTCTATCAGATTACTGCGGTAGACAATGCCGGAAATGAAAGCCCGCGATCAGAAGCCCATTCCGAAATTGCTGAGCCGAACTAGCTGACTTGTAATATTCGACGGGCACTCCTATCATTGCAGCACGTTTCTTTACGATCCGATCAGGACGTATTTTACCAGCCGGAAAATGTGCGGATTAACAACAACTGAAACCTGAAACAAATTAACCTTTTAACTAAAAGGAGGCCGAAAAAGTATGGGTATGGTAAGCGAATTCAAAGAGTTTATTAACAAAGGGAATGTCGTTGATCTGGCGGTAGGCGTCGTTATCGGCGGTGCCTTCGGCAAAATTGTAACGTCATTTGTTGATGATTTGCTGATGCCAATAATCGGGAATTTGATGGGTGGCGCGAGCTTCAAAGATTTGAAGCATGTCTTCACACCGGCTGTCGTGGACGCAGCTGGCAAAGTGGTAACGCCGGAAAACGCCTTTCGCTATGGCAGTTTTATCCAAACTATCCTCGACTTTCTGATCGTTGCATTCGCCGTATTTCTGGTGGTCAAAGCGGTGAATAAGATGAAAAAAGAACAGGCTGAAGCCCCCGCCGCACCATCAGCGACTGAAATCTTGTTGGGCGAAATCCGCGACATTTTGAAAACCAAGTAATTGTTATTCAACTGACAAAAAAGAGGGCGAGGAATCTATTCCCCGCCCCTTTTACTTTCCATCATTGTTGGTTCAACTTGCAGAAGAATGGATTGAGCCGCTTTGCCATGCCTCGACAGGAATTCCAGTTTCCTCCTCCCCTGAATTCACCTTGCCGCTCATCAAATCGCGATAATACTCCGTCCATCCTGTAGTTTCGGATTGCACATAGCCATGTCGTCCGCCGCCATCTGCATCTCCATCAGGCATAACAAACCCCTGCTGTGCAAAATGATGGCACACGCCGTGAAGCCATTCGTGCAACCAGACTTCGCCCACGACGGGACGCTCCCAGGTGGCGGTGGCGGCATTCGCTACCGTTGCATACGTTGCGCCATTCGACCAATCACTTGCCCCCATCCCTAAGCCCCATCCGCCTGTTGGAACAAACTCTCCCGTCAGCAAATTATTCTGTGGCCACAAGACAAACACAGAATCAAAGGTTCCAGTCATCACCAATTTATCCAATTCCTGTCGGGTGTCGTTTGGCGAAGGCCAATACATCCCTTCGCCCATTGCGGTCAAGGTCGAGAGTGGACGCTCAATCGGGGTAACAGTTGTAATGAGATTAATTTGCCCTTGCGAACATTCCTGCGCCAGAGCGGGAAAATACTGAAAAGAATTCAGGGCATCCTGAATTTCAGCCGGAGAGAGTTGATGTTGAAATGTCCGTCGTCGCCACCAACTGCCAGACAGACGGACGTTGATTTGCGGGTAGATAAGTAAAATGGCCTGCCAACTAACCATTTTGTTGCGGGACAACCCCTAAAACGCCAAAGCTCAATACAGCATCCTGTTCATTCTCAAACGTCTCAAACACACCAAGCAATTTGGTCACGGTCAGCAAATCGCGAATTTTCTTGGGCAATTTGAGCAACTTGAGATGCCCCCCCTGATTTTTCGTCGTCGTATGGCGAGAGATCAATTCGCCGATGCCGGAACTATCCAGATAGGAGGTGCCTTCAAAATTGAGGATGATTTCGCGCTCGCCAATTTCCAGCAAGCGATTCACTTCGTCACGAAGTTTATTGCTGCCGTCCCCAATCGTAATTTTCCCCGTCAGGTCCAGGATTACGATCTGGCCAATTTTTCGTTCACGAATTTCCAACTGCATTTTACTTTCCTTCGCCCCCCGAAGACGTTTCTGGCGCGGGTGGCGGAGAGGATGGTGCGGGGCGATTTTTGACCATTGTGATTTGCATGCCACCTTCGGGATGACGCACTAAATCCACTTGATCCATAAATGACCGCATGTACAAAATGCCGCGACCCGCCGGATTGAGCAGATTTTCCGGGTCGAGCGGGTCAGGTAAAGTTTCAGGATCGAAGCCTGCGCCGTGATCCCGGATCGAGACGCTGAGTCTTAGTTCTGTTAGGCCAAAGCGCGCTTCTACATTTTTCTCAGCGTTGTATTTATTCCCATGCTCAATAGCATTGGCAACGGATTCGCGCACGGCCAAATTAATGCGATAAAGTTCTTCTTCGTCAAAGCCAGAGAGCTTGGCGAAGTGATCAGCAGTAAGAGTAATAATGTCAATTAACTCAAGAGAGCTGGCAATGGTGATTTCGACCACTTTTTCGGCCTGCATCATACGCGGGCTGTTCCTTTGTCGGTAAGCTTACTTTAAGATAGTTGAGTCCAAATGTTCTCAACAGTTTCGGATGTAACACAGCTATTTTGTGAGTGTCAAGGACAGCTTGTTTTCTCATGACGAATCAAAACCTCTCTCGTATCAATATTTCCCCAGTCAAAAGGCTGCGGGGCGACTTTCATTTACCCGGCGACAAATCCATTTCACACCGCAGTGCGATGTTCGCCAGCTTAGGCCAGGGCACCAGCTTTATTCGCAATTATTCTTCCGCACGCGATTGCCAAAACACGTTGGATTGTATGGAAGCGTTAGGCGTCAAAATTACGCGTGAGCCAAATTTAATTACTATCGAAGGGGTCGGCTTACGTGGATTGCAAGCTCCGACAAAAATTCTGGATGTGGGAAATTCAGGCACGACGATTCGCCTGCTGTCAGGAATTCTGGCAGGACAAAGTTTCACGACTGAAATAACAGGGGATGAAAGCATTCAACGCCGTCCGATGCGGCGCGTGATTGATCCGCTCCGGCTGCTGGGGGCCAACATCGAAGCGACAAACGAAAGTTTTGCCCCGCTCAAAATCGCGGGCGGAAACTTACAGGCCATCGAATACACGCCGCCTGTTGCCAGCGCACAAGTCAAATCGTGTGTTTTACTTGCCGGACTATTTGCTGATGGCGAAACAGCCGTTGTCGAAACGACGCCCACGCGCAATCACACCGAAATCATGTTGCAGGAATGCGGTGTCCCGGTGAAATTGCAACCGACGGAAGCAGGGATGCGAATTTCGTTGCAAGGCTGGTCTGAGATGGCTGCACTTGGCGATTACACCGTCGCAGGCGATTTATCCTCTGCGGCCTTTTTCATCGCCGCAGCGTTGATTGCGCCCGACGCAGAACTGCGGATTCGGCACATTGGGGTAAATCCCTCGCGGAATGCCCTGATCAATGTGCTGCGCCAACTTGGCGGACAGATCTCAATTGAAGACGAACGCTTGGCGCACGGCGAACCCGTAGCGGATTTTGTCGTTCGCTCTTCTCAATTGCGCGGCAATCTGGAACTGAATGGTGCTGTCGTCGCCAATCTGATTGACGAAATCCCGATTCTGGCTGTCGTTGCCACGCAAATACACGGTTCGCTGACGATTCGGGAAGCCAAAGAATTGCGAGTGAAGGAAAGTGATCGCATTCGCTCTATCGTCGACAACCTACAACGAATGGGAATCGAAGTCGAAGAATACGACGATGGATTGCGCATTGCGGGGCCGCAAAAATTACAGGGAGCAACCGTGGAATCCTATGGCGATCACCGCATTGCGATGGCATTTGCCGTAGCTGGACTGGTCGCGGAAGGCGAAACCGAAATCAAGGATGCCGAAGCAGCGGCAGTCTCGTTGCCGGAGTTTTACGATTTACTAAAAAATTGCGGGGATTGAGGAATGATAAAATCTTCAATCTCCAGTATCCCCTCTCCAATTTTTCTGCTCGGCTTTATGGCATCCGGTAAATCCACGGTTGGCCGAGCGCTGGCTGAAAAGCTGAACGCTCCATTCATAGACCTGGATGAGAAAATCATCCAACAAGCGGGCAAAACAATTGGCGAAATTATCCAGCAAGAGGGAGAACCGTATTTTCGCCAACTGGAAGCCGAATGCCTGCAAAAAGCGGCAGTTCAGGGGTCAGCTGTCATCGCGCTGGGAGGGGGAGCTTTTATGCAATCTGTCAATCGTGAGTTGATCGCACAAACGGGGGTTTCCATCTGGCTCAACGCACCTTTTGAACTATGTTGGGAGCGGATCCAAAAAGACGCTGTGGTACGCCCGTTGGCCCCAACCATAGAAGAAACGCGCCACCGTTACCAACAACGGATTCCCGTCTATCAGCAGGCACAGATTCAGATCGAAGTCACACAGACGTCTTCACCTGAATCGTTGGTGGATAAAATATTGACCTATCTGCAAACAGCGTAAACTCGTCCTTGTCTGAAAGACGCCCAACCCCTAGAATAGCTCTTTATGCGCACTTCATTTTTTTGAAACATGGGGTTCTTAACCTTCGTATACCCGATCTGTTAGGCTGTCTCACCACAATATTTATTGGAGTTACTCATGGCTGTCTCGAAAAGAAAAAAGATTATTATTGCCTCGATTGTCATCCTAGCGATTGCGGGCGCGGTCATTGCCAGTCTTTATGCCCGCCGCACTGATGCCCCAGAAGTACAAACTGCCAAAGTCGCCAAACGTGATCTACTAGAATCCAAAGTCACCGCGAACGGCGAGGTTCGTCCCATCCAGCTGATCAACCTGACGGCTGAAGTTTCCGGTCGCGTCACAGACCTATATGTGAAAGAAGGCGACTTGGTCAAAAAAGGCCAAAAGATTGTCCGCCTTGATCCAACCCAGCAGGAATCACAGGTTTCGATTCAGGAAGCCACACTACGCGCCAGCCAGGCCGATGTGCAAAATCAGAACGCTGCGATCACCGTCGCCGAAAATGCGATCAATACAGCAAGGGCTTCTCTTAACAGCGCACAGGCTGATTTAGAGCGCGCCAGAGTGGATCAAGCGAATGCTGAAATTGATCTCAAGCGCCGCACCGAATTGGTAGAAGCGGGGATTGAAACTAAGTCCACTTACGACACAGCCAAAGCTCGCTACGATTCGGCGACGGCCTCTGTCAACGCAGCCAAAGCTCGCGTCGAACAGGTACAGACCCAAATCAAAGAAGCACAATTACGTGTTGATCAGGCACAAGCTCAATTGCGTTCTTCACAGGCGCGCGTTGCCCAGCAACAAGCCAGCTTACGCAGTTCGACAGACTTTTTAAGCAAAACTGTCCAATACGCCTCGATTGAAGGCGTCATCGCAAACAAGCCAATTGACGTCGGAACATTTGCCACTGCCAACTTCCAATCTACACCGCTGGTCATCATCGCCGACATGTCCACCATCAATGTCGAAGTTCGAGTAGATGAAACCGATATTGCCAACGTCCAAGTCAATCAACGGGCAACAATCAAAGTGGACGCGTTAGGCGAAAAGGAAATAATTGGCGAAGTGATTGAAAAAGCCGCCTCGGCTGTCACGAAATCAGGTCAAAACATTTCGCAAACCGCGACTTCTGGTACGCAGGAAGCAAAAGAATTTAAAGTCGTTATTCGGCTTAATAATCTGACGCAGGAGTTACGTGATCGCCTGCGTCCCGGAATGTCGGCAACAGCCACCATTTTCACGGATAAACGCGAAAATGTGATTGCGATTCCGCTGCAAGCATTGGTGGAACGTGACCCCGCGCAGTTGGACAAAGAAGGCAAAGCCGGACAGGAAGCGAAACCGACCCCAACACCAACGCCCGATGGTGGCAGCGCACCAGCCGAGAAAAAGAAAACGGTGAAGGGTGTGTTTTTGGTCAAAGACAAAAAAGCCATCTTTACGCCCGTTGAAACGGGCATCACAGGTGAAAATGACATCGAAATCAAGAGCGGCTTGAGTGGTGGCGAAGAGCTAATCACCGGCCCATATCGTCAATTGCGAACGCTGAAAAACAACACCGTGATTAAGCTTGAGGATAAAAACAAAAAGCCCAGCGGTGATGCTGCGAAAAGCTAATCGTCCTTAGTCATTGGTCAGTGGTCAGTTGCCTTGCAATCCGGCTGTTGACTAATGACCAGTGACGTATGACCAATGACAATGAATCCTATGCTGACTGATACACAAGCAACGACTGCCTCACCTGCTCGCGCCGCACAAGCCAATGTTGGCACGGACGCTTTGATTCGCACGATAAATCTTTGGAAAACGTACGTGATGGGCGAAGAAGAAATTCACGCCTTGCGTGGCGTTTCATTCGATGTCCCGCGTGGAGAGTACCTTGCTATTATCGGCCCATCCGGTTCAGGGAAATCCACATTGATGAACATGATTGGCTGTTTGGATACGCCGAGTCAGGGCGAGTATTGGCTGAATGGTAAGCTGGTTTCGGAAATGGATGACGACGAACTGGCCCATATCCGTAACAAAGAAATTGGATTCGTCTTCCAGACCTTCAACCTGTTGCCGCGTGCCACGGCCTTGCATAATGTTGAACTGCCACTGATCTATAACGGAACGCCTGCGGCCAAGCGGATTGAAATGGCCAAGAAAGCCTTGGAAGCGGTCGAACTCGGTCATCGCATGAGCCACAGGCCGAATGAACTTTCCGGCGGTCAGCGGCAACGTGTCGCCATTGCGCGTGCGCTTGTCAACAGTCCGTCAATCATTCTGGCAGATGAACCGACCGGAAACCTCGACTCCAAGACATCCGTCGAAATCATGCAGCTGTTGGAGAATTTGCATGAGCAAGGCAATACAATCATCGTAGTCACACACGAACCGGACATCGCAGCGCACGCGCATCGCGAAATTTTCATCCGTGACGGAATGATTGATCGCGATATTCGACGAGCTTAACGGTGTAATTGTCAGTTTTTAATGAACGCGAGCTGTTTTTGGGATGGCTCGCGTTTTTCTTTGCTGGAAGTTATCGCACAGAAATCGAATGTTCTCCACGATTTGTTACTTGTCCGATGATTGCGGCTTGCGGATACGTGGTTTGCAATTTAGTCAGTAAGTCATCCGCTCGGTTTTCAGCTATGCAGATCAACAATCCACCAGCAGTTTGAGGATCATAAAGCAGGCTCTGCATCGGCTTACTAATTGCATCCATCAGGACATCTTCGCCCACATAGTCTCGATTGACACGATCACCGCGCGTCAGCATGCCCTGCGCAACTAATTCCAACGCCTGCGGCAATCGCGGAATGCTGGCGGCTTCAATTTCAAATGTCACCTGACTGGCTTTCGCCACCTCCCACGCGTGGCCAATCAAGCCAAAGCCCGTGATGTCGGTTGCGGCTTTGACGCCATATTCACGCATTAAGGCAGCCGCTTCTCGTGCCGGGGTGAGCATCGTACGCAAGGAATCTTCCGCAACTTCAGGCGTGCATTTTTCAAACTTGATCGCGGTGGAAATAGCCCCTGTACCAATCGGTTTCGTCAGAATCAATACATCGCCGGGACGCGCGCCACTATTCGTGGCAATCTCATTCGGATCAATGATTCCCGTGACTGAGTAGCCAAACATGATTTCGGCATTATCTACACTGTGGCCGCCAATCAAGGCGATGTTGTTTTCCATCAGCACGGACAGCCCGCCACGCATAATTTCGCCGAGGATCGCAAAATCTACGCCTTTGCGCGGGAAGCAGGTAATCGCCATCGCTGTGATCGGCGTGCCGCCCATTGCCCAGACATCATTGATCGAATTCAACGCAGCGATGCGCCCATAATCAAACGGATCGTCCACAATCGGGGTGAAGAAGTCGAGCGTTTGGACAATCGCCAAATCATCGCGCAAACGATACACTCCGGCATCATCGGCGTGCTCAAAGCCAACCAGTAAATTGGGGTTATTCGGTTGTTGTGGTAACCCGCTCAAAACTTGAGCGAGCGCGC
>JAFDVL010000017.1 GCA_018268995.1 Acidobacteriota bacterium
CACGGTGTCGCCAATCGCTTCGTGGAACCCATCATTTGCCCCATTGCGGTAGAGATACGGCTGTTTCGCGTAGGCCAGATAATAGTAATCGTGACCGAGTTCGTGATGGATCGTGGTGAAATCTTCTTCGTTGATGTTGATACACATCTTGATGCGAACATCATTGATCGCTGGTTCCATATCCCAGGCGCTGGCGTGACAAACGACATCCCGATCCTGCGGGCGGACAAATAACGATTTTTCCCAGAACGAAGCAGGTAGGGGGGGTAAGCCGAGCGAGGTAAAAAAGCCCTCGCCGTATTTCACCATGCCTTTGGGGTCAGTCTTGCGCGCTTGCAGAATTTTTGTCAGATCAAAACCGGGATCGCCCGTTGCCGGTTTCAGCAGGTCATAAATATTGCCCCATTGCTGAGACCACATATTCCCGAAGAGATGCGCAGGAAGTGGGCCTGATTCCGGGACGACTTTGGGGCCATATTTTTTGATGAGTTGTTTGCGCGCGTACGTGTGCAGCGAATCATAAAGAGGTTTGACCTGCTGCCAAAGTCGTTCCATTTCCGCAGCAAAAGCATCGGGCGGCATATCATAATTCGACCGCCACATTGCCCCCGTATCCTTAAAACCCATTTCCACTGCACCTTTGTTGGAAAGCTCAACAAAACGCACATAGTCCTTTTTGTAGGCAGGCGAAATGGAATGCCATCCTAACCAGGCTTTTTTCAGTTCATCAGGGTTGCGGCTTTCCCGCATCACCTTTTCCAGATCGTCCAGCGTCAGGCATTTCCCCTGATCTCCATCAGGACAATATTTGCCTTTACCATAAGCCCCCTCCATCGAGGCTGCGATTTTCGTCAGTTCATCGCGTTCTGTTGGATTCGATGGAGCAGGCAAAGTCAGTGATAGTTTCAGCAGCAGGAGTTTGCGTGCTGTATCGTCTGACATTTTCTGCCCATCAAACTTTCGTGCAGCTTCGGCCAGCTCGGTTGTGAGCGCGATATATTCTTTATTCACTTCCGCGCTCAGCGCCTCGGTGTCGTCGGTGATAAAGTTTGCCGCCACCCATTGTGCGCGATTGAGTTTGATCGCCAGTTCGGCCAGCCGTGATTCCGCCTCAGTGATAAATTGGTCAGGCGTGGAGGCCGTAGAAGTTGGAGTCATGGTGTTCCCTTGTTTGTTGTTACAAGCCGTCAACACAAGTATCAATACAACCAAAAACGCGAGGCTTCGATTCATGCAATGGAACCTTTCTATCGAAGTTGGGGATGCGGCGGCGATTATATTCTTGCGGTTTATGGAATGTCTATTCGTCAGTGTTCCGTCTGCACAATTGCACGAGCCAAGCACCGATACGAACGGGATACAGACAATTTCATCCTACAGGCATTTTCCTCAAACGCACGCAGCGCAAATTCATCAAATTACGAAGGTCCGTTTTGCATTATTTCGGAAGTGGGAGTTTCACGACAGTATCCCATTTCATCAGATGATTCTCTATCGCGGCACCATTCTTTCCGAGCCAGTCACTCATCACATTTCCGACTTTTTCTCCGTAAACGCGGTGCGAATAAATTACGGCAGTGCCGACTCCGTCACGTAATCTGAACCGGGCAAACACAGCCTCAATAAACTTGGGACGAGGGAAGAGCACAACAATCAAATGCTCCGCAGGTTTCGCTTTGGTCTGTGGAACTGAACTGGTTTTCACAACCATTGCTTGATTCGTTTTGTAATTCGCCAGAACGGCGTTCGCGGTTGCAGCCAAGGCCTCGCCATCTTTCACTTTTCGATAAAACTGAAGCGTTACCATGTCTGCCCAGGCATTCAAATCTTCCTGACCGTTTGGCGTGTATTCATGTTGGTCGCCATTCGTGTAGCGGTGAAAGTACTGGGCCTCTGCAAATGAGAAGGCAGCGATTTTTGTTTTCTTTTCTGCCTGCGGTAGAAGTCCGCTGATAACGTCTTGGGCAAAGAGTAAGATAGTACAAACAAAAGCGATTTGAAGTGTCATTGGCAGCCCTTTCTCATTAGCTTAGAGTGAATTGTGATTAGCTAGACGCAAGCAGATTACCATTCCTTTCACCTAACAAAAAAGGAAGCATTGCTGATGTGCAGAAACAATCTCAGAAGAAAATGGATGTAGTTGGTGCGAGTGTTCCCCTTTTTGCGCGGTCTGTTGGATCAACTTATTGCGTTCCAATGTACGAAGAAGGCGTTCGATAATTCTGCGAAGTCGCAAGGTCGCGTCAAATAATAACCAATCTCGACCATTTTCACGCGAAGCCGGGGCAGCATGTAGACGGGCACTTCTCAGGATGTTTTTTTCTCCCGTGGCAAGATCGGAGATGTTCAGGAAGGGAGGAGTTGGTTGTTGGCATTGCATCACCTCAGATCGTTGCTGATTCATGCGGGACGTTGGTGAAATGGAAGCAAAGCAGTTAGAAGTTCCTATAATCAGAAGGGCACAAACAAATAGGAAGTGGTTTAGTGTATTGAGCCTCAATCGTTGTGCGATTGCCTGACAAGATTGTTTGATCCGTAACATGGCTTCCCTCTCTCTTAAACGAGTCAAAGCTGTTTCGTTTGTTCTTGAGTGGCTTTGACATGCAGATAAGAGAATCAGGAAAGAACATTTCACTCAGGCTCCAGGAATCGCTGGAGCAAATAGCCCAGCAAGGCCTTGAAGCTCAAGGGCAAAATTATTCCCTACGAGAAAGAGTGGGATTAGAGTGTTGTACGGATAGATGAGTTATTCAAACATCAGATAAAGCATCGCACCAATACTTAAGATAACAAAGAAAAAGACTCCCGCGACAAAATATGGGGTATAGCTGGGACGAACCTTTCGTGGTTCGCGATAAATTCTTGGCATCCGACATGAACCTCCCTGTTGAAGTAACCAGCCAATAGTATGGTGAATCAATAATGATGCAGATCGTGGGAATCCCGTGGTAACCTGCATTGAGATAAAGAGTTAAAGTCCCCCAACTTCAATCTTTACTGCATTTTTAAAGTACACATTTTGCCCGCCAACGTCAAAGCCCAGTGCGGCAATAAGAACAAAAGGTGGCGCGCGAACTTACTTTATCAATCTGTGCTGATATTTTTTTGCTCTTAATTTTTAATGTGGGAATTCCTGTGGCCACTGCGCTTTACACAATGAAATGAAAGAGAGATTTGGGATCGGAGGCGCGAATAGGACTTATTCAAAGCAGGCGGAAAGACATGATGCAGAAGCCCGCACGCAGTAAAGGCGTCACAACGTACCCTAATGCTGCCCTTACTGCGTGCGGGCTTCTGCATTAGTCAGACGTTGAAGCCCTGGTAGCGCGAATGACATAAGTTGATCTGATTGACTCTGTTTTTGGATGAGCATAGACTCGACGCATTATCACAGGCAATTATTTAACGGTGTACGGTCTCTCCCATCAGATTTGTGGTGTTTATTCGTAATCCTATGCGGGGTATCTTGTGGCTCCCGCATTGAGTGAAGCCCGGTATGAAAGTGACTCCACAGAATATCGCCGAACTAAGAACAGGCCAGTTTAGTCGGGTCATTAATCGGCATTTGGTTGATAAATTATCGGGGCTGGAAACACTTGACCTCTCAAAGCCTGAACCTCAAGCAACCGCACATTTTCGATTGCGTGAAGGCAGTGGTGCCTGGTTTCAAAAGAAAACGAAGGACTCCATCTTGGGGAACGCCTGGCAGTTGGGCGCGCAGTCTGATGGGCTGCAATTTGAATTGCGCCTTCCGAACAAGCATGGCGTGGTGTTGATCCTGGAGATGTGCCGAACCACATATACCCCACATTGCGATCAGCCTGTCATCCTGCGGGTAAATAGTGACGAGTGGCCGCTGGAAATTGATCCGCAGAACCTGAAATTCCACAAACAGTCATGGTACTTGCCACACTTCTTTATGCACGAGGGCGAGAACAACATCAGTTTGCGGCTGGTGGCAAAAGCCGGTACTGATGTGATGGTCAAATCAGCAGCTGTGATGCGCTTCGATTTGGAAAAGCAAAAACGTGGGAACTGGTGTTGGGCCGCCGTCACAACCAGCATTCTCAGCTTCTTTCAGGCTGACCTGGAGATGACGCAATGCGAGGTTGTCAAAGAAGTCTTTCGCCTTACAAAGGGGTATGAAACCGAAACCGATTGTTGCCAGCATTCACGTTCCAAGACTTGTAATCGTACTTATAAGTTGGGGGATGCGCTGGACATTATGGGATTGCTCTCATCCCGATGTAATTACCCGCTGACGTTAGATGAAATTCGCGGCCAGATTAATCAGGGTGTGCCAATCGGTGTGCGGATTGGCTGGCGGGGCGGCGGCGGTCACTTTGTCGTCATCACAGCCGTCGGTCCACAAGACCCAAGGGGCGATAACCACACCTGGGTGCGCGTGGCTGACCCCAAAGATCCGGCGGCGTCGTATATCACCTATCAGGCACTCAAGAATCGCTACAAAGGTGAGGGCAAGTGGACACATTCTTACCTGTTTGAAAAGGAAGGGAAAAAGCATCGGTCATAGTTTTGAAAGGAGGCGGCTGTTGCCAATTCAACCGTATGAACCACCCGCAGAATCGTTGCAGGCACTCCGCGAAGCTGCCCGTACGATGCCGAAAGCCTATCGGCACAACGCCAAAATGATGACGGATGTTTTATCGGATGTTTCGCGTCATTGGCCCCATCCGGTGTATCGCATTGGCCTCAAGGAAATGGCTTCAACCAACGGCGTTCGGAAAGCTGAAGTCGTTGGTTGGCGATATTTGGCACAAGCGGGAAATGACCGCAATTATGCCATTGAGGTGCAGATGGATGAGCGTGGAAAGGATCATCAGTTTGCCGAATTGGATAAAGGCCCATACATTGATGGAATTTATCGGGTTCTGAAAGATGAAACGCTGGCCAAAAAAGCGGGAGCAACATTGCTGCGACCGGCATTTTTACGCATTAACGCATTAGCCATCGCGGCAGTCTGGTTGCGATGCGATGAGCCAGAAAAAGAAATGATTATTCCGCTTCCGCCAACACCGAGTTATCTGGTGCCCTGGCAGCAGTATTCCATCAAACATTTTGAGGATGTTCTAAAACAACAGGCAACAGATAAACTTGCTAATGATTTTTTAGACGCCTAGCGTTTCCTCACAATTTGAGACAGGGTTGGTGATGGTCTTTGTTCGATGAATTAAGTGAAAACCGGGCAGGCGAGTTGCTTGCCTTACATTTACAGAGGAGAGTGAATATGCCAACAAAATCAACGGGAAAGAAAACCGCTCAAGGGAAAAAATCAGAAACTCCGCCCAAAGAGAAAAAAGCTGCAATTAAAGGACGGAGAATTTCCGATGACGGTGGCGGCGAGAGTAAGAATGCCAGCGCAACGGGCAGCTGAACCAACCTTACAATAATCCCAGGATGAGTTCGCCCTCTTCGTGACGAACTCATCTCTGGCAAGAGCATTTTCGGATGGATTTCACATCATTTGTCTGTGGAGGAGATGCTATGTTTGCAGGAAGTGGCTTCAGCCTCCGCCGACTCAAATTTTCCTTCTGCCTGCTTCCCGCCTTGCTGTTGACCGTTTCTTTGCCATCAAAAGCCGCAGGCCAGTCACAGCAAAATCCCATCCCAACGGTAACGCCCAACGAACCGATCCTCCGACAACTGAAAGGGGGCGAGTCGCAGGCTTTTCAGGTCACCCTGTCAGCAGGTCAATTTTTCAGCGTATCCGTCGAACAGCGTGGGATTGATGTTGAGCTAAAGATCGTCAGCCCGGATCACCAGAAGCTGGTCGAAACAGATGCACTCAATGCCACACAAGGCCCGGAAGTGGCGGCCATCGCGGCAACGCAAGCAGGCAATTACCAGATCGAAATCCTATCGCCCAGTAAAAGTTCTCCGGCGGGAACATTTGAAATTAAGGTTCTGACACTTCGCCCTGTCACCGAACAGGATCGTCTATGGCTTATGGCGCAGCATCTTTATCTCGAAGGCAAACGGCTGAGCGATCAATCTACTGCTGAGACACAGGGACAGGCGGTGCAGAAATTCGCCGAGGCGCTCAGAATCTGGCAGGTGATGGAAGATCGCCTGATGGTTGCGCATACGCTTTATTATCTGGTTTCGGTCTATCGCGACCTTGGGCAAACACAACACGCACTGGTTTATTCCAGTTACGCCCTCGAATTATTGCGAACGATCAAACAACCACGCGAAGAGGCCGAAGCAATGATCACGCTCGCCAGTGTTTTGAGCGAATTGGGTGAGCTACGCAAAGCACTTGAATACTATCAGCAATCGCTGACGCAATGGCGTTCGTTTCAGGACACGTACGGCGAAGCACGAACCCTGATCAATCTGGGACTGGTCAATTCACAACTTGGTGAAGTACGGATCGCGCTGGAAAATTACGACCAGGCCCTGACTGTCTGGCAAAAGCTGGGGAACCAGTTTCAGGCTGCCGAAACCCTGACCCGCATCGGCTTGGCATACGAAAATTTAGGGGAATGGCAAAAATCATTGGAATATTCCACACGGGCGCGGACAACGTATCGAGCCATTGAAAACAAACGGGGCGAAGCGGCGGCCTTGAATAACATTGGACTGGTTTACGTCAGATTGGGCGAAGCCCGCAAGGCGCTGGATTATTACCAACAATCTCTCAGTTTATGGCGGGCGTTAGGCAATCGCCGTGAAGAAGCCAACACCTTAAGCAATCTTGGCGTCGCCGAAGCGCAGCAAAATAACTTTTCACAGGCGCTCTCTTCTTATCAACTATCGCTCAAGCTCTGGCGCGAGGCCGGAGATCGGCGCGGCGAAGCACTGGTCTTGCAACGGCTGGGGGATTTGCAGGCCAGCCACAATGAATTGTCAGCAGCCTTGGCGTTTTACAATCAGGCGCTGCCGCTCCTGCAAACTGCTGGAGATCGTTATCGAGAGTCCATCGTGCTGATGAGCATTGCCAATCTGTATCTGGCACAAAACAACGCAAACAAAGCGCGGGAATTGCTGACCCAGGCGTTGACGATTCAACAAGCTATCGGCAACCGTGCCAACGAAGCGCAGGCCTTTTACGGGCTGGCACGCGTCGAGCGCGAGTTGGGCAATTTGCCCGCCGCCAAACAGCAGATCGAAAACGCGCTCACCAAAGCCGAAGCAACTCGAATCACAGTTGGCAGCCAGCAATTGCGCGCTTCGTTTCTTGCTTCAGTTCACAAATACTACGAACTCAACCTTGAGATTTTGATGCAGTTGCATCAGGCACATCCCGGCGACGGCTACGATGCGCTTGCCGTTCAGGCCAGCGAACGCGCGCGCGCCCGGAGTCTGGTCGAACTGTTAGCCGAATCGCGAGCGAACCTTCGTGAAGGCATAGACCCGTCTTTGCCTGATCGTGCCGATAAAATATCGCAACAACTCAACACGAAGGCGCAACGCCAATTGTTGCTGACCACGCAGCGCGGCAACGAATCGCTTTTGAAAGAACTCCGGCAGGAAATCAGCGCGCTTGAGGATGAATACAATCTCGTCGAAGCAGAAATACGAAGGAATAACTTACATTACGCGGCACTCACCCAACCGCAACCGCCGAGTCTCAAAGAAATTCAGCAAGAGCTGGATAAAAATTCGATCTTGCTGGAGTATTCGCTGGGCGAAAAACAAAGCTGGCTCTGGGCGGTAACTAAAAACACGATTGCCAGCTATTCCCTGCCCCCGCGCGAGCAAATTGAATCGGCGGCAATGCAATTTCGCGAGATGGTAGTCACGCGCAGCCAGCGCCAGCGTGGAGAAACCCTCCGTCAACGAGATGCGCGCATTGCACAGATTGAAGCCCAGTTGCCACAAACGGCTGCGATGCTCAGCCAGATGATTCTGGGGCCAGTCGCGCCCCTGCTGGAAACAAGGCAACTGATCATCGTCGCTGATGGCGCATTGCAGTATGTGCCGTTTGGCGCGCTGCCGGAGCCGGTGGTCGGTGATCGGTGGTCGGTGGTTGGCAAAGAAACAAACAGCGCCCGTCAGCCCAGCCAGATAGCTAAAAGACAGACAACTTCTAACCGATCACCGACCACCGATCACCGACCACCACTCATTGCCAATCACGAAATCGTCAACCTTCCCTCTGCGTCCACCTTAGCCGTCCTGCGCAAAGAGATTGCCCATCGAACGCCCGCCCCCAAAATGCTGGCTGTTTTTGCCGATCCGGTTTTTACGCAGGCAGAAGCCCAAACACGCAAAACAACTCTTAAAACCAAAGCCAAATCCGAAACTGCCTTGAATGAATTGCCTAAAGCTCGCTCCATCGTGCATGAAGAGGAAAAAGTCTCAAAGCAATTGAATTTTACCGAGGGAAGTTTGGCGATTCAGCGATTGCCCTACACCCGCCAGGAAGCTGAGCAAATTCTCGCCCTCGTGCCCAAAACCGAGAGCTTTAAAGCCACAGACTTTGCTGCCACGCGTGCCGCCGCGTTACATCCGGCCTTGAGCCAATATCGCTATTTACACTTTGCGACGCACGGACTGATTGACAGCGAACGTCCCGGATTGTCCGCACTCGTCTTGTCACTGGTTGATGAAACAGGTAAACCGCAGGATGGCTTTTTGCGCGCCCACGAAATTTACAACTTAAAGCTGCCAGCGGAACTGGTCGTGTTAAGCGCCTGCCAGACGGGGCTGGGTAAAGAGGTCAAAGGCGAAGGCTTAGTTGGCTTAACGCGCGGCTTCATGTACGCTGGTGCCCCACGCGTCGTAGTCAGTTTGTGGAACGTCAATGACAAGGCTACCTCAGAGCTAATGACCATGTTTTATCGGCAGATGCTGAAAGAAAACCAGCGTCCCGCCGCCGCCTTACGCGCCGCCCAGATTGAGATGTGGAAGCAGAAGCAATGGCAAGCACCGTATTACTGGGCCGCGTTCGTGTTGCAAGGAGAATGGCGGTAAAGGTTGGAACAGTACGACGAGCGGTAGCGAGTTGGTTTTCTTCGCCCTGACCAGCTCGCTACCGCTCGCCGTACTGTTCCAACTGCCCCGAAGTATTTTTTATCCCCGCAAGTTTGTTTGAGGGGAAAACATCACGCAATGCGCTTGTATGGGCAGGAGGAAAATGTATGACTCGCACTTCGGTACAACATCGGTTCTTTTTTCTGTTCGTCATGCTCTGTCTGCCCGGCTTGCTCCACGCACAAGAACCTGTGCAGCTTGAATCGGGGAAGACCATTGAGCGCGAGATCGCAGTTGGGCAGAGGCATACTTATCAGCTCACACTCGTCGCAGGCCAATTTATGCGTGTTATCGTTGAGCAGAAAGGGATTGACGTTGAGATGGCACTTATTGCGCCAGACAACCAGCAGGTAATGGAAATAGATTCCCTCTCCGGTGCAGTTGGCCCAGAGTCACTTTCTCATGAAGCAAGTCTCAGTGGTAACTATCGGATTGTAGTCCGTACTGTTGATCCCACTCCGCTTAAGGGAACCTATCAAGTGCGGCTGGAGGTGAAAGCGGCGGCCACGTCTCAGGATAAGCAGCGGATCGCGGCTGAACGCCTAGTGATGGAGGCGATCAACTCATGGAAGAAAGGAGCAGCGACGGCGCAGACAACGATTGAGAAGGCGCAGCAGGCAGTGGAAGCTTGGCGCGCGCTAGGAGAGCGATCTGCGGAAGCGAGCACGCTCAGCATCATCACCCTCACCTATTTCTCAGTCAGAAAATATAACCAGGCGATTGACCATGATGAGCAGGCATTGGTGATCCGACGTGAGTTGAAGGACAGATTGGAGGAAGGAAACCTACTCAACAGAATAGGCAATACTTATTGGCGCCTGTACCAATACGAGAAAGCAATTGCCTACCATGAGCAGGCACTGACGATTTTTCGGGAACTGAAGGATCGCGCCCGCGAAGGAAATACCCTTTTTAATCTGGGCTTTGCCTATTCGAGGTTGAATCAGTCTGAGAATGCGATTGCATACTATGAGCAGGCCCTGACGATCTCCCGTGCTGCCAAGGAGCGAAGTCTTGAGAGTGGCACATTATTCCAACTGGGTAATGTCTATCGCTTGCTGAGCCGCTACGAGAAGGCAATTGCATATCACGAGCAGGCGTTGGTCATTCACCGCGAAGCAAAGAATCGAGGCGGCGAAGCAGATATGCTCAAATTGCTTGGTGATGATTATGACGCACTGCATCTATACGAAAAGATGGTTGAATACTACGGGCAAGCATTGACCATTCATCGTGAGATAAAGAATCGTCGTGGCGAAGGAAACACACTCATGAATCTTTGCCACGCGTATTTTCACCTAAACCAAAGCGAGAAGATCATTGAGTATGCGGAGCAAGCGTTAGCTCTCAGCCGAGAAATAAAGAATCGAGACAGCGAATCAAGTGCGCTCAACTATTTAGGTCTCGCCTACCGCATGCTGAATCAATATGAGAAGGCGATTACCTACCATGAACAAGGGTTGGCCATCCTCCGTGAGATGAAAAATCAGGTAGGCGAAGGAAACACGCTTGGTTCTTTGGGCAAAACCTATTTAGCCCTAAACCAGTATGAAAAGGCGATTGCCTACCACGAGCAAGCGTTGAGGATTTTTCGTGAGATCAATGATCGCCGTGGCGAAGCAGGCACACTCAATGATCTCGGCAATGATCACCGCTTACTAAGCCAATATGAGAAGGCGAGTGGGTACTATGAGCAGGCGCTTCGTATTCAGCGCGAGATTCGGAATCGAGATGGCGAAGCCAATACTTACAACAGCATGATGCTGACCTGGCAGGCAAGCAAGCAGCCGAGTTTGGCTATTTTCTTTGGCAAACAGGCCGTCAATACCTATCAGGAAATTCGCGGCAATCTCCGGGAACTTGATCAAGAGACACAGCAAGGTTTCCTCAAATCCAGAGAACAAACCTATCGCACGCTGGCCGATTTATTGATTTCACTCGGGCGTTTACCGGAAGCGGAACAAGTGATTCGCCTGCTCAAGGAAGATGAGTATTTTGACTATATTCGCCGCGACGAAACGAACGCTCCTAAAACCGAAAAAGCCACACTCACGCCTGAAGAATTGGCACTTGACAGACGCTACCGCGAGATTGCCGACAAGCTGACGGAAATCGGCGCAGAACGTACCACATTGCTCGACAAGCCGTCCCGCACGCACGCCGAAGAACAGCGTCTCACCAAGCTCGAAGCCGACCTCGTCGTCGCCGGACAATCCTTTCAGAAATTCCTCGATGGCTTGGCTGCCGAGATGGGCAAGAATGCCGACACCAACGCGCGCGCCTTTCAACTGCGCGAATCGCAGGGGCTGATGGAAGATTTGCGCGAACTTGGCAAAGGCGTCGTGGCGCTCTACACCCTCGTCGGCGAAGACAAGTATCGCGTGATTTTGACGACGGCTGATTTTCAGAAAGGCTACGAATACTCGATCAAAGCCGACGAGTTGAATCGCAAGGTGTTGGCCTTTCGCGACGTGTTGCAGAATCCGAAGCTTGATCCGCTGCCGCTCGCGCAGGAGCTGTACAAAATCCTGGTTGGCCCGGTTGCGAAAGACTTGCAGGGCACGAAAGCGCAGATGGTGATGTGGTCGCTCGATGGTGTGTTGCGTTATGTGCCAGTCGCGGCGCTCCACGATGGCAAGCAATATCTGGTTGAGCGTTATCGAACAGCGGTCTTCACGCCGGCGAGCCAAAGCCGGTTGCGCGTGGAGCCGAGCCGCAAATGGACGGCGCTCGGACTTGGAGTGACGAAAGCGCACGGGCTGACGATTCCGGCGCTGCCCGGCGTGGCGGAAGAGATGCGCGGGATTATCAAAGCCGAAGGCACCAACTCCGGCGTGCTGCCCGGCTCGATCAAGCTGGACGAAGCGTTCACGCAGGAAGCGATGTTGACCGAACTGCGCAAACGCAATCCGGTCGTGCATATCGCATCGCACTTCCGCTTTCAGCCGGGCAATGAAACGAATTCGGCCTTGTTGCTCGGCGATGGGCAGTTCCTGAGCCTCGCCCAAATCAAGTCGTTGCCGAACGTGTTTGCGGGTGTGGATTTGCTGACGCTCTCGGCGTGCAACACGGCGACGGGGGGCAGCGGCGCGAACGGCAAAGAAGTGGAAGGCTTCGGCGTGCTGGCGCAACGGCAAGGCGCAAAAGCCGTCGTCGCCAGCCTCTGGCCGGTGGCAGATCGTTCGACGAAGCACTTGATGCAGGAGTTTTACAAGTTGCGCGAAGCGAAAGCCGAAGTCACGAAAATCGAAGCGCTACGACAAGCCCAAATCAAACTTCTGCGCGGCGAATTGCAGGTGACGGGCGAAGCATTGGCGGCGCGCGAGATTGTGCACGAAGCGCCGAAAGCGACGAATCAGCCGCCCTTCAAGCCTGATGCCAAAGCGCCGTACGCGCATCCGTATTACTGGGCTCCGTTTATTTTGATTGGCAATTGGAAGTAAGCAGGCAATAAACCTCGTTCTGAATCCCCAGCCCTTAACAACTGCATTCAGTGAGCGTATATTAGGCGCATTGCACCCTGCTTCAGGCAGGAACATTACGCGCAACGCGATGAATTCGCCCAGTTTTTTCAGACGATGCTGGCATCATCAAGCGCTAGTTTATTCGTTACATCACGATTTTCGACATTGCTTTGATTGCAACGAACCCAGGTTAATAAACTGGTAAGTACCATTTCTGGCGAAACAACCTCTGACTCAACATCAGAAAGGAGATTTTCAATGGACGAACAGATGATTCGGAACCCCTGGCTCCCTGATTTTATTAAAGATGGGCAACAGTACGCGATGTGGGTTGACCTGTTACAATACCTGCTGGTCATGGTACTCGCCCTTGCAGTGTTCACCCTGGCCTGTACGTTCATTGATTTTATCTTGCTGTTACGCCAGGAACGTAAACAGACTCAGCCTCTCAGTCTGGGCCTTTTTAAAGCAATGACACGATGGTTCGACAGGCATGTCACAGATTTACCTGTTTGGCAGGCATTCACGTCCATGATTCACGTAACAACCAAGGTATCGCCAAAGTCATAACGCACGTTGATGAATAATTAGTGCGTGAACAACAGCAATGCCTGACGACCAGTGACTTAGCCCCTGGCAACTTTTTGTTGAGCAAACTGCGCCAACCGACTTGACCTCTGTCTTTTACGGCCATCCGAATTTAAGATTTGTCCAATCGAAAAAAAATAATTGGCCCGGCTGAGGGAGTTCAGCGTGAGATTCCGCTCTTAGAAGCAGGAGAACAATATGAACAGATTTTTCCTCTTCATTTCAATCTGCCTCACATTCAGTTTACCTGCCTTAGCTCAGGAGGATTCATCACGCCAGATCATTCCTGAAGAATTCGTCAAAGCGCGTCCGCCCAAATCAGCAGCGTCCTCAGCCGGGCGCTCCAAATACCAAAGTACCGCGACGAAAAAACCTGGCGACAAAGCTGCCGGAAGCTATCAGCAACTCGGCCTGACCATTTGGCGATTGCGTCCATCGAAAAAAACCGATGATGGAGTACGAATCATCGTTCAGGAGGGAGATGAGAATGTGGAATGGACGCCGGAACGCATGGCCGCGAATGCCCCGCTCCACGTTGGCGAAAAGATTCGGCTCAGCTTTGAAGCACCGCAAAATGGATACCTTTATGTGATTGACCGCGAAAAATACACAGATGGTTCGATGGGCAATGCGTATCTGATTTTCCCGACGACGCGAACGCGAGGCGGAGACAACAAAGTCGCACCCGGACATCTGATCGAAATCCCTGCACAGGATGATCGTCCGAACTTTTTCACGCTCAAACAGACGCGCACCGATCAAGTCGGCGAACTGCTCACGGTCATCGTCACGGCTCAACCTTTAGAAGAACTTACGATTGGCAACAAAGCCATCAAGCTGGCCCCGGAACTACTTGCCAAATGGGAAAAACAATGGGGCGCGAAATACGAGACTTTTGAACTGGCCGACGGAGCCGGACGCCCCTGGACAAAGGCCGAACAACAAGCGGGGGAAGATGTCAGTCGGCAACTCACACAGGATGATCCGGGGCCGCAAACGATTTACCGAGTTGCCGTCAAACCAGGCGCACCGATGTTCGTCAATGTCGGGTTACAGTATGCCAAAGGTAAGGCAGGCAAAACGCCCTCTCGCACCAAGTAAGCGGAAACAAAAGGGCCAGCAAAATGAATGTACGACAGGCGGCTCGCCTGTTGCCGTCTGAAATATCGCAGCGGCGACAGGCGGGACGCCGGTTGTACCTGGGGCGTTCCGTCTTTAATCCAATGCCTCACTCCTGTTACCGATACCGTCGTTTTGCTTCAGATGAGACATGTCCTAGAATGATTTTGCATCGTCCATGAATTCACGAATCAATTAATCATTCTCGGAGGAACCATGTCAGATTCATCTCTTTCGCGCCGCGCCTTTATCAAGCAAACGGGCGCGTCATCCGTCCTTGCAGGAGCAGTTGCCTCAACTTCATTCGCACAACGCGTGCCCGACCCACCAGGCAAAAAGCTGGGCTGGGCAATTGTTGGGTTGGGCAATCTGGCCATCAACCAAATCCTGCCCGCGTTTGCCAAAAGCGAAAAATCGAAGGTCACCGCATTTGTCAGCGGCCATCGAGACAAAGCCGATAAACTGGCCGCACGATACGGCGTGCCTGCGAAAAACATCTACAACTACCAGAACTATGATGAACTCAAAAACAACCCGGACGTAGACGTCATCTACATCGTCCTTCCCAACTCCATGCACGCCGAATACACGATTCGCGGCGCACAGGCAGGCAAGCACATCCTGACCGAAAAGCCGATGGCCAGTACGCCAAAGGATTGCGAAGAGATGATTGCCGCCTGCAAAAAAGCGGGCAAAAAACTGATGGTGGCATATCGCTGCCGATATGAGCCATTCAATCAAAATCTGATCAAAATCGCGCAGGATAAAGAATTGCTCGGTCCCATCCGCGTAGTCGTCAGCGACCACGGCTTCAATATCGGCGATCCGAAGCAATGGCGGCTGAATAAAGCATTGGCGGGTGGTGGTTCCTTGATGGATATTGGCCTTTACGCCTTACAGGCAACGCGCTATTGCACTGGCGAAGAGCCGACGGAAATCAGTGCAATGGAATACACCGACCGCAGCGACATTCGCTTCAAGGAAGTCGAAGATATGATCAACTTTCAGCTTCGCTTTCCGAGCGGCGCATTGGGGCAATGCACATCCAGCTATGGCTATGCCGGGCAAAATCGAATTCGCGTGATCGGCACCAAAGGCTGGGTGGAATTGGAACCTGCCACCGGATACACAGGCGCACGATTGCGAATGAAAATCGGCCCGAATCTGTCTGAACGCGATATTCGCCCGATGGATCATTTTGCCGCCGAAATGGATCATCTATCCGAATGTGTCATGGACAATAAAGAACCTTTGACGCCCGGCGAAGAAGGCTTGCGCGATCTGAAATACATGATGGCGATTTACGAAGCCGCGCGCACGGGCAAAACCGTAAAAGTGTAAATGAGGATTTAGGATTTGGGATTTAGGATTTAGGTTTCGCTTGGCGAGCGTTTGCTATCGTCGAAAACTCTTTCTCTAAATCCTAAATCCTGCCTCCTAAATCCTAACCTCAATGTCTCTTGAACGATATTCCCGGCAAATCCTCTTCTCCGGTATCCGGCAGGCGGGACAGGAACGACTGGCCAACTCGCATGCGGTCATCATCGGCTGCGGCGCGCTCGGCGCAATGCAGGCGGAAATGCTGGCGCGCGCAGGCGTCAGGAGGCTTCGCATCATTGACCGTGACTTTATCGAAGAGTCCAACCTGCAACGCCAGATCATGTTTGAAGAGCGCGATGTCACCGAACGCTTGCCCAAAGCCATTGCGGCGGCTGAGCGCATTGCCCGCATCAATTCCGACATCGAAGTTGATGCACGGGTAATGGATGTCAACTACACGAACGTTGAGGAATTAATTCACGATGCAGATGTCGTGCTGGATGGCACAGACAATTTTGAGACACGCTATGTCTTGAATGATGCTGCTGTGAAGATTGGCAAAATCTGGATTTACGGTGCGGCAGTTGGCGCATACGGGGTGCAGATGACCATCATTCCGCAACAGACGCCGTGCCTGCGCTGCGTCTTCCCTGACGCCCCTGCTCCTGGAACGTCCCCGACCTGCGATACGGCAGGCGTGATTTTGCCAATCATCGCCAACATCGCCTCGTATCAGGTGACCGAAGCCCTGAAGGTTTTGACGGGGCAAAGCGACAAGTTGCATGGCAAGCTGTTGCAATTCGATCTGTGGGATCATCGCGTCACCCAAATCAAGCTTGGCGAACCTGACAGAAATTGCCCAACCTGTGCCAAGCGACAATTTGAGTTTCTCACACCGCACGCCGGACAACTGGTTTTATCCCTGTGCGGGCGCAACGCAGTGCAAATTTCTCCCGCCACAAGCACACCGCTCAATCTGGAACAATTGGCCGCACGGCTTAGCAATTCCGGCGAAGTAAGTTACAATCGCTACCTTTTAAAGTTCGCCGTGGATGGCTATGAGATGACGATCTTTCCCGACGCGCGCGGAATTATCAAAGGCACAGACGATCTTTCAGTTGCGCGGTCGCTGTATGCCAAATTTATAGGAGCTTGATGAATGCGGAATGCGGAGCGCGGAACGCGGAATGTCCCCCGGTATCGTGGTCTTGATTGCTGCAACACAGAGTAATGAGTACAACCAACCTTCAGCGTTCTGCAACCCGCGTTCCACGTTTTACGATTACCGTTCCCTCTTCGACCTCAAACCTCGGAGCCAGTTTTGATACCTGTGGATTAGCGTTGTCGCTGTACCTGCGCGTAACCTTGGAACCCCGCACGAGCGGCGTGGAAATCACGTTGTCAGGCGAAGGGGCCGATTTAATCCCGCGTGATGAATCCAACTTTATTTGGCAAGTCGCGAACTATGTCGCAACAGAACGCGGCAGGAAACTCAGCGGAGCAAAATTGCATGTGGATTCGCAAATTCCATTGGCACGTGGCCTCGGCAGCAGCAGTTCGGCAATCATCGCAGGAATCTCGGTGTACGAAGTGTTGTCAGGCGAACAATTGAGCGAGAAAGAATTTTTCCGCTATGCGATGCACTACGAAAATCACGGCGACAATCTCGCGCCGAGTTATCTCGGCGGTCTGGTGCTGGCCTGCGTAAAAGACGACGCTGACGGGCATTTCTCGCTCCTGGCGGTCAAACGGACGTGGCCTGAGGCCATAAAAATCGCTATCGTCATCCCTGACTTTGAAATGGAAACGTCAAAAATGCGTGCCGCGTTGCCCAGAGAAATTCCGATGCGCGATGCGATTTTTAATATGCAGCGCACAGCCTTGTTACAGGCAGCGATTTCAGAAGGCCGCTACGAACTGATTACAGAAGCCCTGCGTGACCGCATTCATCAACCCTATCGTGCGCCGCTCGTTCCGGCCTTGAGCGAAGTGCTCAAGCTCAACAACGAACTGGATCAATATCCAGGCTTACTGGGCGTAGCGATTAGCGGGGCAGGCTCGACAATGATTGCTTTCGCTCTGGGCGATTGTACAAACATTGCCGAGGCGATGAAGGCGCGGATCGAAGCCTGCGGAATTCGCGCCAGAACGATGGCCGTCACCGTAGACAACCAGGGCAGAACCATTCAAGAGGCATAATTGAACATGAACAGATTTCTTATTTCACTCCTCACCATCACGCTCATTTGCACCGTCAGTCTGGCGCAAGCCAAAAAAACGACGGCCAAAGGCAAAACCACTACAGCCAAAAGCGGCACAAAATCTGCTGGCAAGCCGGGGGAATCCCAATTCACCAAGTTGGAACGTCAATTTTTCGAGGCGCTTACCTCGCAGAATCTGACTGACTTGAATACGCTTTTGACGAATGATTTTCAGAGCACTGAACTGGATGGCTCGACCTTTAGCAAAGCTGAGCTATTGAACAAACTAAAAGAGGACGCCATCCGATTGGCTGCCCCTGAAGAACAAAAAACACGCCTGGCAGGGACAACTGCTGTTGTCACCGGCCAAGCCCTGTGTGAGCAAAAACCTGTTCGCTACACGCAAGTCTGGTTGCAACGACAAGGCCGCTGGCAATTGATGTCGTGGCAGATAACGCCGCTGACTTCGATTGCTTATGTAGCGAAACGATTAGCCGGAGGAAAGAAAGTGAACACAACACCATCAGGATTACAATACATTGACATCGTCGAGGGCACAGGCCCAAGCCCACAGCCCGGCCAACAAGTGCGCGTGCATTACACCGGCACGCTGGAAAACGGCAAAAAGTTCGACAGTTCCGTAGATCGAGGCGAACCCTTTGAATTCCCCATCGGCATTGGCCGCGTCATCAAAGGCTGGGACGAAGGCGTAATGTCCATGAAAGTTGGCGGCAAACGCACGCTGGTCATCCCCTCTGATCTGGGCTACGGCGCACGTGGCGCGGGTGGCGTGATTCCGCCGAATGCAACGCTGATTTTTGAAGTCGAATTGCTGGGTGTGAAATAAGGCGCGTATTTTTCGTAAATTTATCTTCTGGTGATACTATCAAGCGTATGAGTGAACTTGTTACGCTTAATCTACCTGATCAGGTTGTCCGAGTTGCGGCGACAATTGCGAATCGAAAACGGCAGGCGCTGGAAGAAGTATTGGTAGAGATGCTGACAACTACGGCGGCTGAAACTCCGATAGAAAGCCTTCCAGATGATGAAGTCCTGGCATTATCGGAAATGATGATGCCGAAGGAGCAAAGTGACCGCCTGAGCGAATTGCTGGCACAACAACGCGAAAATCAGCTTGATGGAGAAGATCGAAAACAATTATCGCAATTGATGTGGTTTTATGAAAAAGGGCTGCTGCGCAAGTCACAAGCGCTACGTGAAGCGGTAGAACGTGGCCTAAGAGAACCATTGGCATTTTGAATCTCCGGCAACAGTCCCCAAATGACTTCGTCCTATATCCCGGAAAAAACCAAAGCCAGAATCCGCACTGCCTTTCAAAATCGTTGTGCTTATTGCCTTAGTTCACAGCGATATGTTTACGGCCCTTTTGAGATCGAACACATCATCCCGCTATTTCTGGGCGGCAGCAACAATGAAGACAACCTGTGCCTTGCCTGCCGACTCTGCAATTCGTACAAAGGAGTCCAAACGACGGGAGTTGACCCAGTCTCAAAGCAAACTATTTCGCTCTTTAATCCCCGCGCGCAAGTTTGGCAGGATCATTTCTGCTGGAGCAAGGAAGGAACATCGGTGCCTGGCAAAACAGCGATTGGGCGTGCAACCGTGGAAGCAATTCAGCTAAATAACGAACTCGCAGTGCAGGTTCGCCCGAGTTGGGTCGCGGTCGGCTGGCATCCGCCCGAAGAGTTGGGTTAAATTTGAATTATGTCATCACTCACCAAAATTCCGGCGGGCGTGCAGTACTTCTTCGATGACGAAGTGCGATTGCGCCGCCACGTCGAACGGCAGGCGATGGAAGTCTTTGCGGGCTGGTCGTATAACGAAATCATCGTGCCGATGTTCGACTATCACGATTTGTTCGCACGTGGGATGGGAGCGGAACGCGCCGAGCGCACGTACCGCTTTACTGACCGCGATGGGGCGTTGTTGGCCTTGCGACCGGAAATGACTTCGTTGGTGGCGCGCACGGTTGCGACCCGCTTTGTGCATCGTGAACGCCCCATTCGGTTGTGTTATTCGGGCGAAGTCTTTCGATACGATGAGCCAACAGAACGCGCCGCGCGGGAATTTCATCAACTCGGCATCGAACAAATTGGTCAACCGTCGCCCACTGCCGACATTGAAGTGTTGCTCATCGCGGCTGAAATGCTCGGCTCCCTTGGCTTGAATGATTTTCGCATCACGCTTTCCCACGTAGATTTCTTCAACGGCGTGGCGAAGGCGCTGGAGATGAATGAGAACAATCGAGCACAACTCCGCGAATTGATTGATCGTCGCAATTCGGTGGCGCTGGATGAATTTCTGCAAACGAACGCGCCAAGCATGACCGAAGAACGACGGCGTGCCTTTTGCCAACTGACGCAAATTGCAGGTAAGGGCGAAGCGATCACCAAAGCGCGTGGTACGCTCCGCAACGAAACTTCTCGTACCGCCATTGAGCAACTTGCGTCTATCTATGAAACGCTCAACGAGTTAGAAATGGCCGATCATTTCGACATTGACTTCGGCGATGCGGGCGGCATTGAGTATTACACAGGGCTGACCTTCAAAGTGTACGTGCCCGGCTGTGGCAATGAGATTGGTGGCGGTGGGCGCTACGATAATCTGATCAGCAATTTTGGCAAGTCTGAACCTGCTGTCGGTTTTTCCTTTGCCCTTGATGGTTTGGTAAATGCAGTCATCCGCAATCAGAATTTTCAGCCGACGGATGAAGCAGGCCAGACAATTAATTTGGATGGCAATTTAGTGCAGGCATTTCGACAAGCCCGCAAATTACGGTCACAGCAAACCAAAGTGAAGATTCAATAAATGCTAACGATTGCCCTAGCAAAAGGAAGATTACAGGAAGACGCCTTAGCACTTTTTGCCAAGGCCGGAATTGTCGTGGCCGAAGAGGAATTGAACTCGCGCAAACTGGCCGTGCTTTCTGCCGATCAGCGATTCAAGTTCGTGTTCGTCAAACCGGGCGATGTCCCCACATATGTTGAGTACGGCGTCGCCGATGCTGGCGTCTGCGGACGTGATGTATTGCTGGAAGCAAAGGCCGATGTCCACGAACCATTGGATTTAAAATTAGGCTATTGCAAGATCGCCGTCGCTGGACGCAAAGAAGTCGTGGGGCAGGATTACAACCTGCTTGCGACGGTACGCGTGGCAACGAAATATCCGAACATCGCCACGGAATATTTTCATCGCAAAGGGATTCCAATTGAAACCGTCTACCTTTCTGGTTCGGTCGAATTAGCGCCAATCCTGGGCTTATCTGATCGCATCGTAGACCTGGTTGAAACAGGCCGCACCCTCAGGGAAAATGGCTTAGAAGTGATTGATGTCATCACGGAAACCACGGCGCGCCTGATTGTGAACCGGGCAAGTTTTCATTTGAAACGGGACGCGGTCAGTAAACTGATCTCAGAATTGGCAGAGGCATTGAACCCGTCCTAGTTCCCAAATTAAATCCGTGCCGCGACCGATAGGGAATGTCGGATCGCTCGCGGTACTGATTTGTGCAACACGCTTATGAGTAAGGAAGTAAGCCAAGAGAGCATTCAGAAAATAGAGAACTTCGTCGCAAAGTACTGCAACAAAACCGGGACAACAACGCACCCGGATCAAGCCATCACGGAAGCAGTCGTCCTGGGGTTGGCGCGCCATCGCGATACGTTGGGGAAGCCGCTTTGTCCTTGCCGATTTTATCCCGACAAAGCAGAAGAGATTCAGCATCGAACGTGGATTTGCGCGTGCGACGACATGCAAATTTATAAATACTGCCATTGCTTGCTCTTCGTGACACAAGAAGGGTTGCCGATTACAGAATATTTGCCAGAAGATCACGATGGGCGAAAAACTTATGGATTGGTGCAAGACCCGACACCGGAACTAGGACGACCGCTGCGGCATAAAGCAGACGAGCGGGAAGAAGAACGAAAACAACGACTTTCCTAGACAAGCAAAATTCGATGATCGAAATACTAAAAATCACCGCCGCTTCTCCTCCCGATCAGAAGCTCAAGCAAATTCTGCAACGCACCAGCGGCTTGACAGATGAGGTCATCACGCAAACCCAAGCAATTGTGAACGGCGTCAAGCAAGGGGGCGACGAGGCATTGCTGGATTACACCGCGCGTTTTGACAACATACAACTGACGCCGGAAACGATGCGTGCGCCGCGCGAGATGATCGAAGAACTCGCGGCACAAGTGAATGCCGAACTGCTCGCGGCAATGCGGGAAGCCATCGCCAACATTCGCTTCTATCACGAACATCAATTGACGAAATCGTGGGAGATCGAACGCGAAAACGGCGTGCGGTTGGGACAGCGCGTGTCACCGCTCGAAATTGTCGGTTTGTACGTCCCCGGCGGCAAAGCGGCGTATCCTTCGACGCTGATGATGAACGCAATTCCGGCACAGGTCGCAGGCGTCGAACGCATCGTCGTCGTCACGCCTCCCGCCCAATTCGCGCAAGCACCCATTATCGCGGCGACGCTGAAAGAACTTGGATTATTTGAGGTGTACTTGGTTGGCGGCGCGCAATCCGTGGCCGCCCTGGCCTACGGTACGGCAACCATCCCGCGCGTAGACAAAATCGTCGGCCCTGGCAATCAATATGTTGCCGCCGCCAAGAAATTAGTTTACGGCGATGTGGACATTGATTCGATTGCGGGGCCGAGTGAGATTGTCGTGATTGCCGATGACACGGCGCGACCAGATTTCATCGCAGCAGATTTACTGTCGCAAGCCGAGCATTCCGAAGATGCCGCCGCAATTCTGGTCACAAACAGTGAAGCTCTTGCTGCAAAAGTGCAGGCCGAAGTCATTCGCCAAACCGAAACCTTGCCGCGCAAAGCGATCATCGAAAAATCGCTCGCCGATTTTGGTGCATTGATTGTCGTCGAATCGCTGGAAGCCGCTTGCACATTGGTCAATCGCCTCGCCCCCGAACACGTCGAAGTGATGACGGCAGACAGCGAGGCAACGGCAGCACAGATCAAACACGCCGGAGCGATTTTCATTGGCGATTATTCGGCGGAATCGGTGGGCGATTATTTCGCAGGAACAAATCACGTGTTGCCGACGGGCGGCACGGCACGCTTTTCTTCTGCACTTGGCGTCTACGATTTTCTCAAACGAACAAGTTTGATTCGCTACACAAAAGACGAATTGTACCGGACAGCACTCAGCATTGATTTGATTGCGCAGGCGGAAGGCTTGCAGGCACACGCAAGAGCGGCAACGATTCGGGTTGAGGCAGAGTAATCAAGTCAGCAGCTTCTCTTTCAGCACGCCAAAGTCCAGCGGCTTCGTGAAGTAATCGTCACAGCCATAGGCCACCGCGCGCTGTTGATATTCGGCATTGCCATACGCCGTAATCATAAACACACGCAAATGTTGGTGCTTCTCTTTGACGGCCTTCAGCAAGGCCAAGCCGTTCATTCCCGGCATATTGATGTCGGACAACAGCAACGACACGTCGCCGCTGATTTTCTCCAGCAACAACAACGCCTCTTCGCCAGACAGGGCAAAGTAAAACGCAATCTGCCCCGCGCGCACTTCGCGGCGAAAGCGTTGCTCGAATAAGAGCCGCACATCAGCCTCGTCGTCTACAACCATTACTTTCATGCAATCTTTCTCCCCGTTTTCAGTTCAATTGCAGTGAGTTTAATGCAGTGTCTTGCTCAATTGCCACTAGCTTCAGCTAGTGGAGCAGAGATCATCAGAAGCAGAGGCTTGAGCCAAATTTCTGAAAAGATACCTCCGAAAAGCTTTAGCTGAAGCTGTTCGGAAGAGAAGATTTTTTCTTTTGGCTCAAGCCTATGTTGTTACTTTCGCCCTCCACTAGCTGAAGCTAGTGGCAATTTATCCAGCCGCTACTGACACGGCAACCTCGCTTCAGACCTTCCCCTTGCGCGGCAGGCGCACGATGAATTCGGTAAATTCGCCCGGTTCCGTTTCCACTTCTAACTGCCCGCCGTGTTGCTGCACCACAATGTCGTGGCTGATGGACAAGCCCAAGCCTGTGCCTTGCCCGGTCGGCTTCGTCGTAAAAAACGGATTGAAAACCTTCTCGCGCACATCGGGCGGAATGCCCAGGCCGTTGTCGCGGATGCGAATCTCGACCGTCTCGCCCAGGTTTGTCGAACTCACGCGCAATTTTGGCACGAAGCCTGCGCCGTTCTTTTTCGCCCGCTCATTCACCGCATAGCAAGCGTTGCTCAGCAAATTCAAAAACACGCGACTCAGGTCTTGCGGGATCGCTTCGACCGTTCCCGCATCGCTCGCCAGTTCGCGTTCGATAGTGACGTTGAAGGACGAATCCTGCGCCCGCATGCCGTGATAGGTCAGGTTCACGTATTCCTCCAGCATCTTGTTGATGTCGGTCGGTTGGCGTTCGCCTGTCTGTCCGCGCGAATGCAAGAGCATGCTGCGCACAATGCCGTCGGCGCGTTTGCCGTGTTCGTTGATCTTCTTGGCGTTGCCAGTTAGGTCGTCGAGCAGGGCTTCGATGTTTTCGTAATCCTTCGCCGGAAGCACAGCCTTGTTCTTTTCGATGTCTTCGCGCAATTCGTCCATCAGTTCCACCGAGAGGTCGGCGAAGTTGTTGACGAAGTTCAGCGGGTTCTTGATCTCGTGCGCGATGCCGGCGGTCAGCGCGCCGAGCGAAGCCAGTTTTTCCTGCACCAGCAATTGTTCCTGTGTCGCTTTGAGGCGCTGATACGCTTCGTTTTCGGCTTGCAGCGATTTCGCTTTTTCGGCGGCGGCATCGGCGCGCAACTCGGCTTCGCGCAGCGCGGCTTTCGCTTGTTCGCGCACGACGATGCGACGGCGCAACAGGCGCGAGGCCGCATACAGCAACCCCGCCAGCATCAGCGCGTAAACGCCGTACGCCCACCACGAGCGATACCACGGCGGCAGGATCGTGAAGCTGTACGTGCCTTCTTCTCCGACACGGCCTGCGCTGGTGCGCGCCTGCACGCGCAAGCGGTACGCGCCGGGGCCGAGGCTGCTGTAATTGGCTTCGGTTTGCTTGTCCCAGCCCGACCAGTCGCGGTCTGCGCCTTCGAGAAAATAACGATACGTTGTGCCCGCTTCGTCGCCGTAGGTCGGCGCGGCGAAGGCAAAGCGCAGCGAGTTGTTGGCGTAAGGCAGCCGCAGCGGCGCGGCTCCGTCCGGCGTGAAGCCGCCAAAAACAACGTCGCCTTTGCTGGTACTGACGCGGCGCACCAGAGCAGTAAACGGCGGGGGCGCGGCGGGCTTGATGCGCTGGTCAAAACGGATCAGCCCGTCATTACTGGCAAGCCAAAGATTTCCGTCCGGCTCGGCAAAGATGCGATTCAAAGCGAAGCGGGACAGGCCGCGAAACGGCTCTTCGTCGAGTTGGTAGGTGCCATCGGGCTGACGACGAAAGAGGCCTTGCCGCCGCTCACCGAAGCCGCCGTTTTGTGACCAGATGTCACCGTTCGGCAACAACCACAAACGCGCCACTGCCTCCGAGTCATTCACCGGCAGCAGGAAACGATTGTCGGTCACAAAGCGGCGCGTCGCCGGTTCCCAACGCAGTATGTCTTTGGTCGGTGTCGGAATGACGAAGACCTGTCCGTCGGCGAGAAAGACCCGATGTTCGCCTAGCCCCAGGCCGTCTTTTTCGGTGAAGCGTTCGACTTGCGCAGCGCGCATTCCCGTCGCAGGCACAGTCACGCGCAACACGCCGCCCGTCTGATCGCTTGCCCAAAGCGTGCCGTCAGCTTCTTCGACCAATGTCCACACCGGGCCGTTGGTCGGAACGCGGCCTTCATCTACCCACTGCCCGTTTTCCCAGCGCATGGAAGACACGCTTCCTAGACGCCCGGCGAAAACCCGCTTCGGCGTGGTCCGGGATTGCAGCAGCGAGAACGCGATCTGTGCTTGACCTTCCTCGCGTGGCAGCGCCAGTGTGGCCGTCCTGCCCTCGATTTTCATCACGCCCAAATTAGCGTCGGCCAGCAATTGGGGCGGCGCTTTCCCGGCAGGGTCTTGAAAAGGCAGCAAGGCAAAAGCTGCCGAGGCGCTGGCAGAAAGCGGTTGCAACGTGGACAGGCTGGTGATCGGATTTGTTTCGAGATGATAGAGCGCAGTGCCGGTGGTTGAAGACGCGGCGTAAAGTATGCTGCCGTGGCGCACCACGTCGCGGATGCCCACGCGAGCGAAAAGGGAAATCGGGGAATGGATGTCTACGCGGGCGATGCCAGCGCCGAGGCCAAGCCATAAGGCCCCTTCACGGTCAGAGTAAGCAGTATAGATATTCTGACCTGGCAACCCGGCATCCTGGTCAATGATGCGGCGCAACCGGCCATCGCGTTCGAGGATGACCACGCTGCCTTTGAACGTCGTCAAGCAAAAGCCGCCATCGGGCAGCGAGACGGACGTAGAGACATCGCTTTTTTTCAGATACTCATCCACCGCCGTAGGAAAGGGCAGCGCCTGTGCGCCGTCGTAAAGCCGCAGCGTTTCGCCACTCGCCGAGATCAGGAGGCGCTGTTCGTCATACGGATGCAGAGACAACCTGCGCGAATCCTTCCACGCACTGCCGCCGGGCAAATCACGCAGCGCATCACCCACGACTTCCTGCAGACCGATGCCGGTTTGCGACGTATAAATCCGCCCATGCGCTTCGGCGAGCGCCTCAAAGCTCGTCTTCGTCGCCCAGACCTGCATGCGCTGCCCATCCCAGCGGAAGAGCCGCGCGTTGGAGCAAAAGAAAATCCCCTGCGAGGTGGGCGCCACCTGCCAGACGGCGTTGAAGCGGCGCTGTTCCGCCGGAATCTTTTCGACCAGCGAAACATATTGCAGCGTGCCGTGGGCATCGGGTTCCAGCCAGCCGAAGCTCGTTTGGCTACCCACCCAAATCTTCCCCGCCGCATCCAGCGCAAGGGAAAGCCCAACGCTAGGCACACGAATCCTGCGCCAGGTCACGCCGTCATATTCCAGCACCGCGTTTCCGACGCCGAAAAAGAGTACGCCGCGCCGATCCTGCACGATGCTCCAGACCTGCGGCGCGCCGCTGTATTCCTGCGGCGGGTAATGGCGCAGCAACGGCATGCCGACTTCGGCCTGGCGCTCAAGCGGCGGCGGCGTTTGGGCCTGCGCCGGGAGCAGCAGGAGGGCGAAGGCGATGGTGGTGATGGTGTGTTTGGTCATGGTTTTCATAAATTGCCGCTTGGTTTGGGCTTTGCTTCTTGGTTATGAATTGCCACTTTTATCAATTGCCACTTTTATCAATTGCCACTAGCTTCAGCTAGTGGGGGGAAGGATTCAATTCCACAGGCTTTAGCCGAATAACAATGAAATGCCCTTCCGAACAGCTTCAGCTAAAGCTCATTGGAAGAAAACTTTTTCAGAAGTTTGGCTAAAGCCGCTGTCTTCTAGCCTCCTGTTCCACTAGCTGAAGCTAGTGGCAATTGATGCAGCCAGGGCAATTGATGCAATCAGGGCAATTGATGCAGCCAGGGCAATTGATGCAGCCCAGACAATTGATGCAATCAGAGCAATTGATGTAGCCAGAACAATTGATGTAGCCAGGGCAATTGATGCAGCCAACCAGCTTTAGCTGAAGTGCTATTGCCCCCTGCTTTATCAATTGCCACTAGCTTCAGCTAGTGGGGAGAGTGAGTTCAACTCCACAGGCTTTAGCCAAATAACAATGAAGTCCCTTCCGAATAGCTTTAGCTGAAGCTCATTGGAAGAGTTTTTTTCAGAAGTTTGGCTAAAGCCTCTGTCTTCTGTGCTTCTTGTTCCACTAGCTGAAGCTAGTGGCAATTGATGCCCTGAAGCTAGTGGCAATTGATGCCCTGAAGCTAGTGGCAATTGATGAGGCAGAGGCAATACACAAAGCCAGGCAACGCACAAAAGCAGGGCAATTCATAACCAGCTAATTTTCTCCATCCTTGAATTGCTGAAAGCCTGCGCGCTGCATAAATCCGGCAAACTCATCCTCAAAACTCTTGGTGCGATGATGTTCTTCCTGATTCGCAATATACCTGCGGACGCTTGCCACATTGGCCTCGCTGACAGACACCGCAAAATACTCTTCCTGCCAACCGAATTTTGTCGGACACAAGCGCTGTTTATTGATCCAGAAGGACGACTCGCCTTTGAGCAATTGCATGATTTTTTCAATGGTTTGATCTGTCCCCAGCGAAATCAAGCAATGCACGTGATCGGTATGGCCATTGATGAAATCCAGATAGATGCCTTTTTCCTGCGCGTTCTCCCGAATGTGTTGGAAAACCTGGGGCCGGATTTCATCAGTCAGATAGGGCGCACGGTTTTTCGTAGACCAGACAAAGTGAATCCAGACTTTGACAAAGGGCATACGCTCTCCTCAGTAGTTTTTCATTGGTGACCTTCTGGCCATCAATTGCCACCTTCTGGCCATCAATTGCCACCTTCTGGCCATCAATTGCCACCTTCTGGCCATCAATTGCCACTAGCTTCAGCTAGTGGATAGGTGCAAGCAAGTTATCGGCTTTAGCCAAAGAACAAAAGTAGCTTTCTTCCGAATAGCTTCAGCTAAAGCTCATTGGAAGGAGACTTTTTCAGAAGTTTGGCTGAAGCCCTTGTCTTTGCCTTCTGTTCCACTAGCTAAAGCTAGTGGCAATGTAACTTCATCTCTTCCGCAATTTACTGATACCGCACACCCAGCACCGTCATATCATCCGAAGCTGGTGCGCTTTCCGCGAATGCAATCGCCTCCTGCGTCACCAGGCGCACCAATTCCTCGACGCTCAATGACGAAGCCCGCGCGCTGAGCATTTGCACCAACCGCTCTTCGCCGTACTCTTCCTGGCGGGGATTCATCGCTTCGGTGATGCCGTCGGTGAACAGCAGCAACGTATCGCCCGGCGCAAGCTGCACCGTCGCCGTGTCGTAATTCACCTTTCTGAGCATGCCCAACGGCAACCCGCTCGCCGCATCCAGCGTTTGCACTTCGTTACCTCGCACCAAATACGGCGGGTTGTGTCCGGCGCGGCTGTATTCCAGTTGCCCGGTCGTCAGATCGAGAATGCCGTAAAAACAGGTGACGAAATGCGATGTCGCGCGCCGCTCGCCATACAGAAACTGGTGGGCTTCGGTCAGACAGGCTTGCGGCGACAAACCTTTACTGGCCGCGACGCGCAAGACCGTACGGCTGACGGCCATGAACAATGCCGCCGCGATGCCTTTGCCAGATACATCGCCGATGGTGAAGGCCAGCCGGTGATTATCGAGCATAAAACAATCAAACAAATCACCGCCCACCTGCGCCGCCGGAATCATCGTGCCGAACACCGACAGGCGCTCGTGTTGCGGAAAGCTGCGGGGAACAAGCGATTCCTGAATGGTGCGGGCGAGTTCGAGTTCGCGGCCCAAGCCCAGCAAACGGTCGCGGTCGTGCGCGGCTTGTTTGCGTTCGACGGCTTCGCGGATAGCTTTGTCGAGCGTGATTTCGAGGTCTTCAAAATCAATCGGCTTGGTGATGAAATCGAACGCCCCGCGATTGAGCGCCGTGCGGATGTTGGGCATATCGCCGTACGCCGACACAATCACCGAACGCAGCAGCGGATGGGCTTCACGCAAGCGCAGCAACAGCGTCAGGCCATCCATCACGGGCATATTGATGTCGGTCAGCACAACATCTACAAGGCCGTCGGCTTGTAGCTTGGCGAGCGCGTCTTCACCGTTGCTGGCGAAAAGGAAGCTCAGTTGTTCGGCGCGTATCCGTTTGCGGAAGCGTTGGGTAATGAGAACTTCGAGATCAGGTTCGTCATCAACGACAAGCACTTTGTTGGGCATGATGTTTCCAGGTTGCTACGCTTGGGTTGATTGGCGGAGACCCGACCAACCCAACGCGGTTGTCTGATAGTGCGTGAATAACGAGCAACAATGTGAAGGGGGAACAATCATCTGTCAACCGTTCGCACACGGAGCAGATGTTTTGCCAGCCCGCCGATTCTTTACTATAGTGTCGAGCAAGATTATGGCAGCGATAGATAAAATCAAACCACACGTTCGCGCGATCAAAGCCTACACGCTTGATCCGATTGACACGCCCATCAAAATTAACCAAAACGAAAATCCGTTTGGCATGCCTGCGGTCATCAAGGAAGAAGTGTTGCGGCGCGCGGCGGCCTACGACTGGGCGCGTTATCCAGAATTCATTCCGACGCGGTTGCACGAAAAATTAGCCCATTACACGGGCTGGCGCGCCGACGGCGTGATGGCGGGCAACGGCTCCAACGAAATGATTCAAGCGGTCATCAATGCAACGGTCGAAACAGGCGTGCGAGTGTTGCTGCCGGAACCGACATTTTCGGTCTACGCACAAGTTGTCAAAGTAATGAACGGCGACATCATTTCGGTGCTGCTGAATGATGATCTGAGCTTCAATATTCCGCGCCTGGCAACGGCGATCAAAGTGCAGAAAATTGACGTGGCGATTATTTGTTCACCGAATAATCCGACCGGTTGCACGATTTCAAAACGTGATCTGGAAATGCTGCTCCGCAATAGCAACGGCCTCATCATCGTAGATCAGGCCTATCTCGAAATCGGCGGCGAAGACTTCGTGCCGTTGCTCAATGACTACAAAAACCTGGTTATCTTACGCACGTTTTCCAAAGCGATGGCGATGGGCGGGTTGCGGGTTGGCTATTGCCTGGCCGCGCCGGAACTCATCACCGAATTTATGAAGTGCAAGATGCCGTACAGCCTGAATTACTTCTCGATGACGGCTGCCGAAGTCGCGCTGGATCATTTGGATTTGCTGCACCCGCTGGTCGAAAAAATGCAGCACGAGCGGGATCGGTTATTTCGTGCATTGCAAACGATCAACGGCTTGAAGCCTATGCCGTCTGCCGCGAATTTCTTCGTCGTCAAAACGGCGATTCCGCCGAGCGAATTGTTTGCCGCTCTGGTCGAGCGCGGTTTGTTGATTCGTGATGTCAGCAAAGCGCCGATGCTTAACGACTATGTGCGCATTAGCGTGGGCACGCCGGAAGAAAATGATCGGTTGCTTGCCGCTTTGAGAGAAATATTTGTATGAGTCGAACTGCTGAAATCACTCGCACCACCAAAGAAACAGACATTCGCGTTGCGCTGAATCTGGACGGTTCCGGCCAGAGCACAATCAATACAGGCGTGCCATTTCTCGATCACATGCTCGACCTGTTCACGCGTCACGGGCTGTTCGATTTGGAAGTCACCTGCCAAGGCGATCTGCAAATTGACGATCACCACACGGTCGAAGACATTGCCATCTGTTTGGGCCAGGCGTTCGTGCAAGCACTTGGTGATAAAAAAGGGATCGTGCGTTACGGCGCGGCTTATGTCCCGATGGATGAAACGTTGGCGCGCGCGGTGGTGGATTTATCGGGGCGGTATTTTTTAGTCTACAAAGTCGAAAACACCCGCTCGAATGTCGGCACGTTTTCAGTTGAACTCGCCGAACATTTCTGGCATTCATTCGCCGAACATTGCAAATGCAATTTGCATATCGAAGTCCTCTATGGACGCAATCAACATCACATTATTGAAGCCGTCTTCAAAGCCACGACACGCGCCTTGTCACAAGCCGTGCGACAGGACGAACGGATTCAAGGCGTGATGTCTACGAAAGGGACGATATAATCTAAGCCACAGATTTACACTGATTCACACAGATTCTCTTACGTTATTGTCCTCCTAATCTGTGCTAATCTGCGCAATCTGTGGCTAATTCAATTATGGCAATCGCAATCATTGATTACGGCATCGGCAACCTTCGCAGCGTCGAAAAAGCCTTCACCGCACAAGGCATTGACGCAATCGTCACACGCGATGAAAAAATTCTGCGCAACGCCGACAAGCTCGTCTTGCTTGGCGTTGGGGCGTTTGGCTATGCGATGCAGAGCCTGCGCGAGCTTGGCTTTGATGAACTCGTCATCGAAGCGGCGCACACGGGCAAGCCGATTATTGGCTTGTGCGTCGGATTGCAGATGATGTTTGAGGAAGGCCACGAATTCGGCGTGCATAAAGGCTTGGGCTTGCTCAAAGGCAAAGTCGTAAAGTTCCCGGAAGGCTTGCACGTGCCGCACATTGGCTGGAATCAAGTCGCATTGCAAAGCGCGCATCGGCAGCATCCGGTTTTTCGAGACTTGGAAGACCAATCATTTTTCTACTTCGTCCACTCGTACTATGTCGAGCCGGAAGATACTTCGTGCGTGTATGGAACCACCGACTACGGCATCACGTATGCTTCCATCTGTGGGCGCGACAACATCATCGGCGTGCAATTTCACCCGGAAAAAAGTCAGGCGACGGGATTGAAGCTATTGAAAAATTTTGCGCAGAGATAATGGTGACTGGTAGTTAGTGGCTGGCAAGCTTACACCAACCACCGACCACCGGCCACTAACCACCTAAATATGACCGACCACTTAATTCAAGGAACTGCCGCGAATAATACGATTCGATTGATTGCCGCCGTCACTACCGATTTGGTAGACGAGGCCTGTCGCCGTCATCAGACATCGCCGACGGCGTCTGCCGCGCTAGGCCGAATGCTGACAGGTGCATTGCTCCTCGGTCGAACCTTCAAGGATTTGGAACTCATCACCCTGCAATTGCGCGGCGATGGCAGCCTGGGCAGCGCGACAGCCGAAGCCTCGCCACACGGCACCGTACGCGGTTTTGTCAAAAATCCCGAAGCCGACCTGCCGCCAAATGAGTTGGGCAAATTCGATGTCAAAGGTCTAACCAAAGGCGAGGGCGAAGGAATGCTTCACGTCACGCGGGAAGCGGGCTTTGAAATTGGCTTGCGCAAAGAGCCGTATACGGGATCAGTCCCGCTCATCTCCGGTGAAATTGCCGAAGACATTGCCTATTACCTGAACGTTTCTGAGCAAATCAATTCGGCTGTCGTACTGGGCATCTTTTACGAATTGGAACAGTCCAAGGTCTCTGCCGCAGGCGGATTACTGATTCAAGCCATGCCGGATGCTGATCCAAATATTCTGGTGATGATTGAAGACACGGTTTCGCGGATGCCGCATTTGACCGATCTCATTCGTCGCGGTGCCAACGCCGAAGACCTCTTGCAAGAAGCGTTAGGGATCATTCCCTTTGAGGTGATGGAAAAAATTCCGGTCGAATTTCGTTGTCGTTGTTCGTATGAACGCGCGGTCAGTTTGGTCGCGGCGCTTGGCGAAGATGAGGTGAAAGACATGCTCGAAAAAGACAACGGCGCGGAATTGACCTGTGGTTTTTGCAGCGAAGTCTATTCGCTGGACGAGGCCGCCTTACAACAAATTCTCGCCCCGCCGACAATCATGTAATTTTCCAATGAAGAACTCTTCCACGTTCCCCGAAGCATTGCGTGCGGCTGAAAAACACATCTCTCGCCGCGATCCTGTTTTGCGTCATTACATCAAATTGCACGGTGAATGCCGCCTGCAAATGCATACGCGACACTTTCAGACACTGGTGAATTCCATCGTCTCCCAACAACTCTCAACAAAAGCAGCCGACACAATTTTCCAGCGATTCGTTGGTTTGTATGCGCCTGCAAAATTTCCGAAGCCCGCAGAGATCGTGGCCACTTCGGATGAAGCACTACGGAGCGTTGGGCTTTCCGGGCAAAAACTTTCCTATATCAAAGACCTTGCAGCAAAAGTGGATGATGGCACAATTCACCTCAAACGCATCTCGCAAATGAGCGACGACGAAATCATTGCCGAACTCACGCAGGTCAAAGGCATCGGCGTCTGGACAGTGCAGATGTTTTTGATCTTTTCGCTTGGGCGATTGAATGTTTTACCCGTCGGTGATTTGGGGATTCGGATGGCAATTCAACGATTGTACAGTCTGGATGAACTTCCTAAAGCGGCCCAGATTGAAGCCATTGCCGAGCAAAACAAATGGCATCCATATTGTAGCGTCGCATCCTGGTATCTCTGGCGCAGTCTGGAAAATAAAGCGATGTAGATTTTGGAATCCGCACGAGATTAATGCTTTACCTAAGCCAACAGATAATCTCGTGGACTCTGCTAGAGGTCGTTGGAAACTTCCCTCCTACCTAACAAGCCTTCCAGCGACCTCATTTTTTATGCCTTCGGATGCGCCTTGTCATACACTTCCATCAACTTATCCGTCGAAACATGGGTGTACTGCTGTGTCGTCGTCAATCGAGCATGACCCAGCAATTCCTGTATGGTTCTGAGGTCGGCACCTGCATCCAGCAAATGCGTGGCAAATGAATGCCGGAGCGCGTGTGGGCTGACGTGATGAACCTCAGCGCATTGCTTGCAATATTTGTCCAGCATGCGTCCGACAGAGCGGGTGGTAATTCGCGTCCCCTGATAATTCATAAATACTGCCATCGGGTCACGATCATCCGGGTCAGCTTCAATCAACAATTCGCCCCGTACGCCCAGGTACGCCTCCAAAGCAGCTTTTGCATGCGTACCAAAGGGCACCATCCGTTCTTTGCGCCCTTTGCCTTTGACGCGCAAAGTTTGATTATTGAAATCAATGTCCGTCATGTTCAGGCCAACCAGTTCCGAAACACGCACGCCAGAGGCATACAGCAATTCCAGAATGGCGCGATCCCGCTTTCCTAAAACTGTGTCGGTCTCAGGGGTCTCAATGAAGCGAACCATCTGCTCAATGGATAAGTGATTTGGCAATTTGCGATCAACGCGAGGACTAGAGACCAGCAAAGCCGGATTCTTTTCCAACACGCCCTCACGACACAGAAATCGAAAAAAGGTTCGTAAACAAGCGACTTTGCGATGGATGGAGCTTTTCTTTTTCTTCTTTTC
>JAFDVL010000018.1 GCA_018268995.1 Acidobacteriota bacterium
TTTTCGTCGCTTTCGACCGGGCCAACCGTCGTCTTGAACATCAGATTGAAGTTGCGCGGTTCCGTCAAATTTGTCGAGCCACAATTGCCGCATTTGCCATCCACCAAATGATCGGCGCGCGAACGTTTGCCGCATTCTTTGCAATCCACCAGCGGGTCAGAAAACGTGGCTTCGTGGCCGGAATAACGCCATACCAGACGATTCATAATGATCGCGGCATCCTGTCCTTCCATATCTTCGCGATCATAGACGACACTGCGCCACCACGCGCGCTTGACGTTATTTTTCAACTCCACGCCGAGCGGCCCGTAATCCCACGTTGAGCCTAAGCCGCCATAAATTTCGGAATTCGGAAAGATAAATCCGCGCCGTTTACACAAACTAACGATTTTCTCCAAACTGGATGCTGCCATTACCTGTTGCCTCTTATAAATAGAACTGTGGGGCGAGACGGAACGCGCGATCTTAGCACATCGCAGGCAGAATGCCGAAGCGATAGCAGAGAATCTATTGACAGCCTATTTGGCGCAACGCTGTTCTAATTTTTTTCTCATTCACTCGGTTGACACTCAAATATCAGAGGCGTACTATCCGCGCGTTCCTTGTAGCTCAATCATAGCGGCCAAATGAATAAAGGCGATCTCTGCCGTGCCTTTACTCACTGTAGCGAGGAAGCTCAAGCCTCCTCGTCAGTCAAGCCTCCTCGTCAGTCAAGTCTCCTCGTCAGTCAAGCCTCCTCGTCAGTCAAGTGACTGAGAAGGTGCGATAGGCATTAGTTGAAACTCGGAGGAACAGACAGACTTTTTTGCCACCATCACTTTACGCAAACGCCCTGTCCACATTTTGCGGATGCGAACAGGGCGAAATCAGCAACCGATCTTTTTCTGCGTTCGGCAGCTTCGATCCGTCACTGTAGCACTGCGAATCCTAGCTCCAAAGGCAGATGAGGTCAATCATAAGGAGCTTGGAATATGACAGTACAACCCTCTTTCGCATCGTTTCATTCCCTGCCGAAAAAAGCCGTTTGGCGTGGTGCAGTGGGAGCGGCGTTTTTATTGCTGCTCCTCTTTGGCATCAATCGCTGGACAGCCAAAGGCGCTTGGAGTTTCTTCCCTGCAACGCCCCCGCAGGTCAACTTCAATATGTCCCTGCAAATGGCCTATTACAGTCAGGACAACGATTGGGATTCCACCATCGTGCTGAACAATAACGCCAAAGAAGAACGCTTTGTGCAGGTTACGCTCTACGGCAAAGACGGGCAGCCGTTGAACGTGCCTGTGTTCTCTCTCCCCGCAAACTCCATTCGTCGTTTCAAGCTGTCCGATTGGACGCTCAGTGCCAACAACTTCCGCGAAGGCAATATCAGCGTCGCCACGCACGGCAAGCCGATGGAAATCACCGGACAAGTCAGCGTCGTCAATCGCCGCGACCGATTGGAGTTTGAATCCAAACCCAGCATGGCAATGGAATACAGTTCGCAACGACTCAACGGCATCGTCACGGTTCCTGATCGTCAGGCCAAAGCGTACATCGCGCTAACCAATACCAGCGCCGCGCCGATTGACGTTTCCTTAACCTCCGACAGCGAACATGTCCACGCGGACAAGGTGAAGCTCTTAGCACACGAAACCAAAGTCGAAGAGATCAAGCTGAAAAACAGCAACAATTCGCCGCTTTCCGCGCTGGTCACACTGCAACACAACGGCGCTGTCGGTGCCTTGATTACGACCGCGTATGCCGTCAACAAACAAACCGGGTTCACGGCGAATCTGTATTTCTATGACGATGCCAAAACGGTTTCCAACAAACTCGCAGGCGCGCATTTCCGCTTTGGCGAAGCGAACCCGGCAGAAGGCTTTCCCGCTGGCACGATCTTCAAAGCGCCGCTCGTGTTGGCCAATCTTGGCACTGCTGCCACGACCGCGACCGTCACCGTGGATTACACCCAAAATGGACAAGCCAAAACCCAGCTTATCGGTTCGTTCCCGCTCGCCTCACGCGCGGTCAAAGAAATCGAATTGCAATCCGCCTTAGCTACGTTCGGCGTCACAGGCGTAGTGGAAAACGCAGGCGTAGACATCCAATACACCGGCACGGCGGGAACCGTAGTCGGGCAATTAATCAGTATGTCCACGAACGGCGATTATTCGTTTGACGTCCCCGTCAAAGACCCGTTAGCCGGAATGAATCGCAACACGGGCAGCTATCCGTTCCGCTTGGATGGCGGCTACAACACAGTGCTGCATTTGAAGAATACGACGGACAAAGTGGTTTATGCCGCCGTGCAAATTCGCTACGAAGGCGGCACCTACAATCCCAATCAGATCAAACTGGAGCCGTTCCAAACCGTAGCCGTGGACATCAAGCGATTCCAAAGCACGCAAGCGAAAGACATCCGCAACAGCGTGCTTCCGGGCAATGTCACGAGCGGCAAAATCATTTGGTATGAGCGGACGGGCGGATCATTAATTGGTCGAGCGGAAACGGCAGACTTTAGTGGAGGGATTGCCGGTAGTTTTAGTTGTGGCGGGAGTTGTACCTGCGGGATGCAGACAACTTCCGCTTACATGTCCCCGTATAGCTTCCTTTCAGAAGTGGGCGATCACGGCTATCCCTTTACCCCGATGGAAATGCTGGAAGACTGTAATGGCGATTATGATTATGGGCCGTATGCCATCACAAGCGGGTTAAGCTGGAGTTCATCAAATTCAAGTATTGCTACAGTATCGGGTGGTTATGTAGAGTGCATGGGTGTCGGCACCTGTAATATCAATTTTACCTACACTGCAGTGATTGACTATGATGGCGATTACTCCTGCAATCCAGCCTATAATAACTTCTATGATTCAGGCTCAATAAATGTCCTTGATTTAGTAATCAATAAAGACGGTCAAAACGTAACGGGAACGACTCAAAATGTCATTGTTGGCCAGAGAATACAGCTCCAAGCTGTTCTAACCGCTCCGCCAGAATTGGGTAGCAGTCAGACGTCGTGGACCATCCCTGGTTTTAGGCTGGCGAATTACGTTGATAATAAGGACAGTGCAGTTATAACTCCATTAGACAACCTCACCAATAATACTCAAATTACCTATTATTGGCTTGATGGCGGCGACAACCGAACTGTTAAGTTTGACGTAAGCTTCCCTAGCGCGTCCGGTTTACCATCTCCTGCCATTACAAAGTCAGTAACTTTCAATGTAAAGAGGCCAACGGCTCAAGTTACGACTGAAACTGGCACCCCGAATATAGCATCAAATCCTGATCGGTTGCGCTTCGGTACGGCTGTAACACCAGGCATTACATTCAATGGCACTGTTACAATGCCCTCAGGTTTCTCTCCGGGCAACGTGCAATGGATTCAAAAAATTACTTCTCTTTTGCGAAGAAGAAAAAATTCTCTTACAGGAGCATGGCAAAGATACGAAAAGATGAATGTGATTGACTCGACCTATCCGTACAATAATTCGACTATAAATATCGCCTCTCCCTTTTCAGAAAGCGACTCTCCCTATTCAGATTTTGAGGCGACGATTAATGAAAAAACGGTTGATGATCATTTCGAAATGTATTTAATGTTCAAGCCAGCGGGAACAGGCTCTATTTGGGTTCCGCTAAGACGAGTTATCTGGTTCTGGACAGCAGGAGCAACCAAAGGGTTCCTTACGAATGTTTGGAGCTTATCGCCTAATCCCTCATACAGCATGAATCCAAGCAGCGAAGATGTTATCATCCCTCCTGTTTGGACAGGCTATGCTGATGGAACTACTATCAATTATGTAGATGAATAATCTTCAATTAGATGATGAGTAAATTTTTCATGGCGGTTTTCAGGCGAACAAGTAGCCTTACTGCTTGTCCAAAGGAAAATCGCTATGAGCCTATGATTTTAAGAGAGGGTAAAATGAAGTATCTATTTGCAATTGGATTGCTTATAGTAAGCTTATCTGGTGCTTGCTATAATGTAAAAGCAATGATGGTTGGTAAGATGGCTGATGCAGTAACCCTTTTTGCTCAGCCTAGCAAAAGTAAATTCCCCTTCGGTGAGGCAGTACATTTGGATATAACTGTTGCTAACAAAGGCCCGAAAATAGTTAAGCTTTGGGAAACTAACCCCGCGAGGGATTTCGAGTTCGAGGTCAAAGATTCAAAAAGGCTGATTATTCCACTGAATAGCTATGGCAAAAAGATGAGAGAGGCAACTGAAATTACTAGAAACATACTTGTTACTTTAAAGCCAGGAGAAGAGTACCGTCGTCGCATTGAGATTAGTAAATTATTTGATCTGCCGAAAGCAGGAGATTACTCCGTCAAGGTAAAACGAGTTGTTTTTGAGCGAACTGATGAAAAAACTGCAACGCTTGTTTCCAAAAGCACTATCTTTTCAGTGATTCAGTAATTGATCACTACAAGGATTAAATGTTAGACCGAGGAGAGCCATCAATCTACAGATGGTTCTCTTTGGTTGATAGCTAAATCACTTGGAGGGCCAATGAGATTCACTTATGTATTTTTGTTTAGCTTTTTTCTGGTTATTCAAGTCTCACCGCAACGTAGAAGCGAGGACACCCTCGACTTAACCAAAAATCGCCCAGCCGCAAAATCAGAAAGCTCAGGGAAAATTGGCGGCGGCCTTTCTGGAGGGAGTAACGAAACAAATACCCCAATTCCTTTCAAGATTACCATGCTGGATATTGACAAAGATAGCTACAATATAGGCGATAAGTTAGTCTACAGCATCCTGCTGGAAAATACCTCAAAAACGGTCATCACTATTCCCTGGTCTCCTGCTCCACTTTCAACTCAGCCTCACAAAAATGACGTAACAGCTATTATTAGCCTTGTTATCAGAGATGACCAGTTTGGGAACCAGTTTATAGGCGCAGAAAAGATTTATGGCTACCACAACGCATCAACTAGCCTTAAAAGGCTGCGCCCTGGGCAACAAGTAAGGATTCGTCTGCCGGGCAATTGGTGGTTTACAGACTCCAGGGTTTATCAGAAAGTAATAAAGGCTCTCCCACAGAGGTATGCTGTCCGAGTAGCAATTAATATCTTCGATAACAATGGGAATGCCCTCACATCACCCATTTTTTCAAATAATAGTGAAACTATTGAGTTAAAGAAACGACAACCTTAATGCGTCTTATTCGTGAAGTATCTTCGTTTCTACTTACCACTCAATTGCTTTTTGAGTTCCGCGAGCGCGGGATTTTTCGGGTCGGCTTTTTCGAGTTGTTTGAGCGTCGCCTCGGCCTCGGCTTTCTTGCCTGTTTCAAGCAACGCGCTGGTCAGCGCCTGCAAGGCTTCGGCATTCGTCGGTTTGAGTTTCACCGCGCGCTGCAAGAATTCGACCATTTTTTCGGGGCGACCAATTTGTTGATACAACGCGGCAACCTGCATTTGCGCGTCGAAATTGTCCGGCTCGTCATTGGCTTTCTTGATCGTTTCCATTACCACTGGCGGCGGGCCGCCAGCAGGCGTTTGAGCAGCAGGAGCGGCGGCGTTGTTCGTGGCGGGATTCGCAACCTCACCATTTTTATTGATGGATTGCGTGGCAAAATAACCAACCGCTACGCCCAGAATGATGCCAACAAGGCCAAAGAGTAAATTTTCTTTTTGCATGAACTGTTTTCCTACTTAATGCCTAACGCATCCTTTACCAGCTTCGCTTGCTCTAGCCCGTGGATAATGTAGTTCCCTGTCGAAGGGCTGGCGCTGGCGCTGCGTCCGGCGTAGCGAACTTTGCGGCGTCCGGTCAGGGCTTCCAGGCGCGGTTGCATGAACGTCCAGCCGCCCATATTTTGCGGTTCTTCCTGTGCCCAAACGATTTCCGTCGCATTCGCGAACTGTGCGAGCCAATCTTCGATAGCCTGTTTCGGGAAGGGATAAAACTGCTCGACGCGCAAAATCGTGACGTGCCCTAAGCCTTGCTGTTCGGCTTCGGCTTTGAGGTCGTAATAAACTTTGCCGCTACAGAACACAAGGCGTTTGATGTTTTCGGCATTGGCCACGGCGTCCGGGATCACAGACTGGAAGCCGCTGGAAGTGAATTCCTCAATCTGCGAAACGGCCTGCGGCGAACGCAGCAAGCTTTTCGGCGTCATCACAATCAACGGTTTGCTGGCATCTTGTTTCATCTGGCGGCGCAGCAAATGGAAGTACTGCGCAGGCGTTGTCGGATAGCAAACCTGAATATTGTTTTCTGCGCAGAGTTGCAGGAAGCGTTCAAGACGCGCGCTGGAATGCTCTGGCCCCTGGCCTTCGTAACCGTGCGGCAGCAGCATCACCAGACGGGAAGGCTGTTGCCACTTGTCTTCGCCCGCAATAATGAACTGATCAATTTGCACTTGCGCGCCATTGGCAAAGTCGCCAAATTGCGCTTCCCATATTGTCAGAGTATTGGTTGCAACGACGGAGTAGCCGTACTCATATCCAAGTACACCTGCTTCAGACAGCGAACTGTCGAACACCTCGAAGCGCACGCCATCCTTAACTAAAGATTCCAGCGGCGTCCAGGATTTGCCCGTGTGTGTATCGTACAAAATGGCGTGGCGCTGACTAAAGGTTCCGCGTCCACTGTCCTGCCCCGACAACCGCACCGAAGTGCCATCTTGTAAAAGCGAGCCAAATGCCAAGCCTTCGGCAAATCCCCAATCAATCGGCACTTCGCCTGCGCCCATTTTCGCGCGGCGTGTTAATTGGCTGACCATCTTCGGATTGACGTTGAAATCCTGTGGCACCAGGCTCATGGCTTTTGAAGCCTCGTTCAAAATTTCACGCGAAACGCCTGTTTCCACAACTTCTGAGCCATCGTCTTCAGGCATCGGCGGCTTGAGCTTCGTTGGTTTGTTACGTTTAGCGACGGTTGCTTTGGCGCTGGCGTGAATCTCTTCATAGCCCTGCACGCGTTTGGCAATCAGCTCGTCCACCTCTTCGCGCGTCATGACGCCTTCGCGAATGAGCTTTTGCGCGTACAACTCACGCACGCCAGGATGTTCTTTGACTTTCTGATACATCAGCGGTTGCGTGTAACTCGGCTCATCGCCTTCGTTATGACCGTGGCGACGGAAGCCGATCAGGTCAATCACGATGTCGCGGCGGAACTGCTGCCGGAAATCAATTGCCATCTGCAACACACGATACGCCGCATCAGGATCATCAGCATTGACGTGGATGATCGGGCAACGCGTCATCTTAGCGATGTCGGTTGAATACATCGAAGAACGGCTGGATTCCGGCGTTGTGGTAAACCCAATCTGATTATTGATGACGATGTGAATTGTGCCGCCCGTGCGATAGCCTTTCAGGTCGGCCAGATTCAACGTTTCCATCACCACGCCCTGCCCTGAAAATGCAGCGTCGCCGTGAATCAAAATCGGCAACACCTGATCGCGCGCGGCTTCCTTGTCCACCCACAACGCATCCTGTTTGGCACGAACCATTCCTTCGACAACTGGGTCAACAAACTCAAGGTGGCTGGGATTGGAAGCGACTGTCACGCGAACTTCGCGGCCTGCGGCCTGACGCAAGCCCGTTGCGCCCTGATGATATTTCACATCGCCTTCATCGCCGGGGAAGTTCGGATGGACTGTGCCTTCAAACGCCGTGAAGATACGCTCGGCAAATCGTCCGATGTTCGCCATCACGGTCAAGCGTCCGCGATGCGCCATCCCGATGACGAATTCGTTAATGCCACGCGCGGTTGCACCTTCGATCAACTGGTCAAGCAATGGAATCGCGCCATCGCAACCTTCAATCGAAAAGCGCTTTTGCCCGACATATTTCGTATGCAGAAACCGCTCGAATTGCTCAGACGAAATCAGTTTCCACAAGATTCGTTTTCGCACCTCTGCGGGAATCGGTTCCGGCTCGCTTTCGATGCGTTTTTGTAGCCACGACTTCGGCGCGGTACTGATCATGTGACGATATTCATAGCCGACCGTGCTGCAATAATACCGATGAAGCATGTCCAGAATTTGCCGGAGCGTGGCGCGCTCCGTACCACCCAGACCATCCGTAAAAAATTCGCGATCCAAATCCCAAATCGTAATGCCATAAGTCGTAATATCCAGTTCAGGATGCTCCTGAATCGGCATCATCTTCAATGGATCAATATCGGCAATCAGATGCCCGCGAATGCGATGTCCATAGATCAATTGGAACAGATGCACCTGCTTCTTGATTTCTTCCTGCGCGCGGTCGCCGCCAAGCAACATCGGGTTCAAGTCAACTGACCAGCGGAACGGTTTATAAGGGATGCTGAGTTCGGCAAAAATCTCATCAAAGAAATTGTTCTTGCCCATCAGCAATTCGTGAATTTCCGCCAGAAACGCGCCGGATTCGGCCCCTTGAATAATGCGGTGATCGTACGTGCTGGTGATCGTAAACGCGCGGCTGATGCCGAGTTGGGATAAGGCTTTCGGCGTCATCGCGCTGTATTCCGGCGGATAATCAATCGCGCCTGTCGCAATGATCGCCCCCTGCCCTTTCATCAATCGTGGGTTTGAAGCGGTCGTGCCAATCGTGCCGGGATTCGTCAGCGAAATCGTCGTGTCCTGAAAATCGCTGACCTGCAATTTGCTATCGCGAGCGCGCTTCACAACGTCCTGATACGCATCAATGAATTGCAGGAACGTCTTCTTATTCGAGGCTTTGATATTCGGCACCAGCAACGTCCGCGAGCCGTCTTTTTTGGTCAAATCAATCGCGATACCAATGTTTACGTCTTCGCGCTTGACGCGATACGCCACACCTTCGATTTCTTCAAAGCCGTCATTCATCTGCGGGAATTTGCCGATGGCTTTGACAATGGCCCAGGCAACGAGATGCGTGTACGAAGCCTTGCGCCCGGTTTGTGCCAAATACCGATTGAGCAGCGTGCGGTTTTCGTCGAGCACTTTGAGCTGCACCTGACGCTGTGAGGTGGCGGTCGGAACGGTCAGGCTCGCATCCATGTTTTCCACAATCTTCAGCGCCGGGCCGCGAATCGCCATTTTGTTCGCCGGAATCTCAGCTGTGGCAGTAGCGGGTTTCGCCGCTGATTCCGTCGCAGGCGCGACTGCCGAAGCGCCGTTCGTAACCGTTGCGGTCGGCGTCGGGCTGGCAGGTTGCGAGGTCGCAGGCACTGTCGCGCCATTGGCAAGCAGCGAAGCAAAATATGCGCGCCACGCATCGTCTACCGCAGACGGATTTTGCTGGTACTGGCGGAACAGTTCAGTGACATACGTCGAGTTGGCTCCGAACTCTGTTTCGAAGATCGTGGAAATATCAGATGATTGCATAGCTAATGGATTAAACCTTTCGTGGATCACTCGCCCAAGGGGACTTATAAACGGCTATCGTAGCAACAACCTCCCGCTTTTTCCACCTCTAAAAAGCATCTGTGCTTCGCCAATCTCACCATCACAAGCTATAATCGCCCCTCATTTTTAGGAGAGCAAAGAATTCATGAAAATCGAACGCATCGAACTACGCGAAATTCAGTTACCGTTAGTCACGCCATTTGAAACCAGTTTCGGGCAAACGACGGGACGCCAAATCATCCTGGTCAAAGTTTTTGCCGAAGGTTTGATTGGCTGGGGCGAATGCACAGTGGGCGAAAACCCCTTCTACAATCACGAATCCACCGAAAGCGCCTGGGCTACGATTCGGGATTATGTCGCGCCGATGATTTTGGGCCAGGACATTGAAGCGCCCAGTCAAATAACTTCCCTGACAGCCAAAATTCGCGGTAACAAAATGGCGCGCGGCGCGGTTGAAACTGCTGTCTGGGAACTAGAAGCGCGGCGGCAAAACGTCCCGCTCTGGAAGCTTCTGGGCGGCACGCAAACGGAAATCGCGTGCGGTGTTTCGATTGGCTTACAGGAAACGGACGCCGCATTGCTCAAGAAAATCGAAACCGAGGTTTCAGCAGGCTACCAACGCATCAAGATCAAAATCAAACCCGGACGCGACTACGAAATGACCAAAGCCGTCCGCAAGGAATTCCCGAACATCAAACTGACTGTAGACGCGAATTCCGCCTATACACTCAACGATGTCAAGTTGCTGAAAAAGCTGGATGAGTTTGATTTGCTGTTGATTGAACAACCCTTGGCATACGACGACATCATTGACCACGCCGAATTGCAGGCACAGTTGAAAACCGCGATTTGTCTGGACGAATCTATCCTGAGTGTAGACGACGCGCGCAAAGCCCTGAAGCTGAACGCCTGCCGCATCATCAACATCAAACTCGGTCGCGTCGCCGGACACACCGAAGCGCAAAAAATCGAAGCCTATTGCCGCGAACGAAACATCCCCGTCTGGTGCGGCGGCATGCTCGAAGCAGGCATCGGACGCGCACACAACATTGCGATGTCCACGCTGGCCGGATTCACCTTGCCGGGCGATGTTTCCGCATCGAAACGCTACTGGGCGGAAGACATCATTACGCCTCCTGTCGAAGTCACGCCGCACGGCACGATCATCCCGCCGACAGGTGCGGGCATCGGGTTTGAGGTAAATGAGAAACGGATTGAAGCATTGACGGTGAGAAAGGACCTTATTCAGTGAGCCAACATCCGTTTGAGCGCGCGTTGAGCGTTTCGGCTGAGCAAGTTGAATTTGAGCTACGATTCTCTCCTTCAATTGGCTGGTTGGAATTCTGGCTCAATCCGCGCAGGCTTCGTGGTAGTGATTTTTTGATGCGATGGTCGCAAGGCGTGTGGAGTGAGGAACGCATCATGCAGGCGATTAATGTGCAACCTGATTTCTTTGCCTTGCCTTACGGCCCTAGCGGTGTCGCGCCCGATAGCGGTGTCAGAGAATTTGAGTTGTATTTTGAGCGTCTTGAGGAAGCTGGCCTTGGAAAGGTGAAGCGCCCCGATTTGCTGATTTTTCGACGAGTGGACAAGACACATATCACACAAATTGTTTCGGATTTGGGCGGGGTTACCGAACTTCCGTTTACGAAAGAGACAGATGCGCGAATGCAAGAGTTGCTCTCGTTTGCACTCATCGCCGTTGAGTGCGAAAACAGCTTATGGAAAGCGCGTCAGATGCCAGACTATAATGCGCCGCTCAAACCACAGAAAAGACTGGCAGGCAGGCTTGGTCTGAAGCAAAAGCCCGTTTTACCTACAGTCATCATCAAAGAAGAAGACCGCTTGCCTCTCTTGGTTTGGCAAACTCAAAACAAAATCCCCATTCACGTTTGGCAGGTTTTCTATGATATTGCCTTCGGGCTTGCACTTGATGAGGCGGAGCGATTGTTGAGCGAAGGCTTTATTTTGCCAACGGTACAAACTTTTCAAGCACCCGGTGGAGCAACAACGAAAAAGAGTATTTACTTTTTCTATCACCACTACGCCTATGCACTGGGCGAAGCGAGCGAAGAACCGAAACTAATCGCAGCTTCAATCACCGACAAAAACGGACACATACTGCCTTACGTTAAATTTGAAGGCGGTAGGATGTTATTGGGCGAAGAAGCGCTGAAGGTTTTGACGCATGCAGCCGAAGCAAAAAACTACCGAATATAAAATTCCCCACAGTGGCCCGGCGCGCGAAGCGTTGCGCGTCAAAGGGCAGTTCTGGACACCTGCGTGGATTGCAGACGCAATGGTGTGTTACGTTCTCGCGGATCAACGAAAGACGATTTTTGATCCAGCGGTTGGCGCGGGGGCATTCTTCGTTGCTGCCAAAAAAATTGCCTCCACAATTCAATTACAAGGCTTCGATGTTGATGCTGAGGTTTTACAAACGCCAAGCGAGGAACTATCTCCGTCGGATTTTGCCAATGTCAAAATTGCGGATTTCGTTTTAACGCCGCCCGCGCAAAAACTTCCTGCCATCGTGGCGAATCCTCCCTACATTCGGCATCATCGCCTCTCAGCAGAAACCAAAGAACGGTTGAGAAAGTTGTGCTTGGAAATCACAGGACAAACAATTGATGGGCGTGCGGGATTGCACGTTTATTTCTTGCTTCGTGCGTTACAACTACTCCAGAACAAAGGAAGATTAGCGTTCATTCTTCCCGCCGATATTTGCGAGGGCGTGTTTGCCAAACCGTTGTGGCAATGGCTCACGAAGCATTATTGCCTGGAGGCCATCGTAACATTTGCGCCCGAAGCTTCACCATTTCCGAACATTGACACGAACCCAATCATTGTATTGCTTCGTCGCGCAATCCCGCAGGCTACAATTCAATGGGCCTACTGCCACGAAGCTGAAACGGACGACTTGTGGAAGTGGATGGCGTCCGACTTACACAGCAACAGCTACACTGGGCTGACCATCCATCAACGGGATTTATCCGAAGCCTTGGCCACAGGGTTATCACGCGCGCCGCAACAAAAGCTATCCGGCCAATTATGCCTGGGCGATTTGGCAAAAGTGGTGCGCGGCGTTGCGACGGGAGCCAATGAGTTTTTCTTTTTGACCTGTGAACAAATCAAGCAAATCGGCCTTCCAGAAAAGTATTTTGTTAACGCAGTAGGGCGAACCAGAGATGTGAAGGGTGACCAGCTAACCGATGAAACATTAGGGGCATTACAACAAGCAAATCGCCCAACCAAATTACTGGCCTTAAATGGTGAGCCGTTGGAATCATATCCTGCTTCGTTGCGCACCTACCTACAGTATGGTGAATCACTCGGATTAGCGGAAAAACCATTAATTTCCCAACGCCGCATTTGGTACAAAATGGAATCGCGTATCGTCCCGCCGATTCTGTTCGCTTATCTGGGCCGCCGCAATTCACGGTTCATTCGTAACCATGCGGGCGCAATTCCGCTCACATCGTTTCTGTGCGTATATCCGCATCGCACCGAAGAAGATTACGTTCGGCGATTATGGCAAGCTTTGAATCATCCTGAAACGATTGCTAATCTTGCCTTGACAGGAAAATCATACGGAGCAGGTGCAGTCAAGGTAGAACCGCGCGCATTGGAACGACTGCTCATCCCTGAAAAAATTGCCCAAGAGTTTGGGCTGACAAATACTGCGCCAACCTTGTTCGAGATGTGAATCGAGCAAAGTAAACTATATTGAGGAGTTATCACCTTGCTGACACAAGACAACGATCAGATTCAACAACGACATCTTCACCTGGAAGAAATCAACCAATTGGGTCATGCAGCGTATCCGCATCGCTTTGACCGGACGCATACAATTTCGTCGCTGGTGGCGCAATATCACAGCTACGCGGGTAAACGCGAAGATGAAACCGAAACGGCGCGCATCAACGCAGAACTGAAAGCTGTTGGCGATGGCACGGTTCGCATTGCCGGACGCATTTTGACGATGCGATTGATGGGCAAAGCGGCCTTCGCGCATTTGTCCGATGGCGGCGCGCGATTGCAGATTTATGTGCGCAAAAACGATGTCGGCGACGAGGCGTGGGCGCTTTACAACAAACTCGATCTGGGCGATTGGGTTGGCGTCGAGGGCTTTTTGTTCATTACCAAAACGGGCGAACTGTCCTTGCACGCACGAAGCCTGCAATTCCTGGCCAAGGCACTGTTGCCAATGCCGGACAAATATCACGGCGTCACAGACAAGGAATTACGGTATCGGCAACGCTACGTGGATTTGATTGCCAGCGGCTCAGCCCATGAGCGAGAAGAAGGCGAACTAACTTCGCGCGAGGTCTTTGTCAAACGCGCCAGCATCGTCCGTGCAGTCAGAGGGTTCTTTGACAAACGCGGCTACATCGAAGTCGAAACACCAATGCTGACGCCGCTGGCGACAGGCGCAGCCGCGCGTCCTTTTGTCACGCATCACAACGCGCTGGACATTCCGCTCTACGCTCGCATTGCGCCAGAGCTGTATTTGAAGCGGCTGATCGTCGGTGGCTTCGAGCGCGTGTATGAACTCAATCGCAACTTCCGCAACGAAGGCTTGTCCATTCGCCACAACCCTGAATTCACAATGCTGGAGTTTTATCAGGCGTATGCAGATTTCAATGATTTGATGAACCTCACCGAAGAGTTGATTACCGGATTAGTAGACGAAGTTTGTGGATCACGCCAGATTCCATATCAGGAACACACCTTGGACTTCGCTCATTGGCAGCGCCTGACGATGCGCGAGGCTGTGCTGAAATATTGGCCCGACCATTTGCAGGACAAAAAACCGACGCTCGATGGATTGATGGATCGTGCTGAACTGGAAGCCGCTGCGGCAGCACTGGAACTCGGTTTTGATCCAAAGCTCAACAATGGTTATCTGCTGGGCGAAATCTTTGAGCACGTCGCGGAGCCACATTTGATCAGCCCAACGTTCATCACGGAATTCCCCACCGAGCTTTCGCCGCTCTCAAAACAAAATGCCAACGATCCGCGCTTTGTGGATCGCTTTGAACTCTTTATCGCGCAGATGGAAATTGCGAATGCGTTTTCGGAACTGAACGACCCGGCAGAGCAAAAACATCGCTTTGAAGAGCAGATGAAACAACGCGAAGGCGGCGATGACGAAGCGATGGTAATGGATGAAGATTACATTCGTGCGTTGTCCTACGGAATGCCGCCTACAGCGGGTGAAGGCATTGGCATTGATCGGTTGGTGATGCTGCTGACCAATCAACGTTCGATTCGCGATGTGATTTTATTCCCGCACATGCGACCCGAAGCGAAATAGCGAACGATAGAAGAGTATGGCAAACATCTTATTTGCTGCTCCGAACCTTGTAAAAGTTGTCGCGCAAGCGTCTTATTTACTGCGCCGAAACCGATCAGAGTGGCGGCACAAACAAGATGTTTGCGCTACATTTTAATTATGCTCCGTACGAATCTATTTGCGTTTGCTTTCTTCTCAGCCTGGGTCTGTCTGTCAATCTATTCAATTCACGCACAGACTTCGCTTTTGCCAAATGACCTTTACAGTCTCAGTGGCAATGCAGGAGGAACGGCAACTGCTCAGTCCATCACCGTTCAGGGTCAATCATTTTCTCAGGGGTATCGCCTTACTGTGGAAGGAACGTCAGCCACGATTGACGCCTCAACTTTGGGATGGGCCACAACACAGCCGATAGCGGGGCAGGATAATTTACTGCTCACCTTTTGGGTCAGAAAAATTACGCCACTCGATAATAACAACATTCGCGGCTTCGTTAGCTTTTCAGCGGGAAACACAAAATGGCTTTACACCGCATTTCCCTGCGATAGTGATGTCTGGACAAAATACATCATCCCGTTCAAAGCCCTGTCAAATCTGGCAGCGGGCGAGGCGCACTTGAGGTTTCAATTCGCGCATGGGCCGCAAACGTTTGAGCTTGGGGGGATCAGTTTGGTGAATCTGGGTGCGACGCCGCTACCACCAACGAATGGCACCAACGTCATTGCAGGGAATTATTTCACCTATTTCGATGGCGCAGCAGGTGGCGGGTCGGCCACAAATGTCACCGCCACAGGCCAAAGCTTTTCGCAAGCGATTCAGGTTAACGTCAATGGCACATCCGCCAATATTTACAATGCAGGGTTGGGCTGGAACACAAGCGCCCAGATCAACAAAGATGATGTGTTGTTGCTGAAATTCTGGGCACGGCGATTGGATGGGGCAACCAGTTATACACGCGCGCAGGTGGTATTTGAAAAGGCTTCAGGAGACTTCGCTAAATCTGCTACGGTGGGAATTCAGGTGGACACAGGCGAATGGCAGCAATTTCAGGTCGCCTTCAAATCCGTAGACAATTACGCGCCCGGTCAGGCGCATCTGGTGTTTCAATTTGCTTATGGCCCGCAGAAATTTGAAATTGGCGGCATCGCACTTACGAACTTTGGGCCGAATGTGCAGTTGAATCAATTTCAGTCCTTCACTTATTACCCCACGCGCAATAATGCCCATGCTCCGTGGCGTGCCGAAGCCAACGCGCGCATTGATCAGCTTCGCAAAGGCGATTTGACGGTGAACGTGCGTGATCGCAACGGCAATCCGATTGAGGGTGCAACAGTGTATGTGCAGCAACTGAATCATGCGTACAAATTTGGTTCAGCTGTCACCGCACAACGATTGACCGCAACTGATGCCGATAGTGTGATGTACCGTTCGCGCGTGTCGAGCCATTTCACGACCTCTGTCTTTGAGAACGATTTGAAGTGGACATTGTGGGAATGCACAACCTGCGCGAGCTTTAAGAAAGAAAACACGCGGGCGGCAATTCAATGGTTAGCGAATCAAAACATCACGGCGCGCGGTCACAATTTGATTTGGCCCAGCTGGCAATATTTGCCAAGTGGGTCGCAAGCGCTCAGCCCCAGCGATTTGCAGAATCGAATTACAGCGCGCTTCAACGACGTGCTGGGTGATGCAGGGGTCAACGGTAAGTTGTATCAATGGGATGTTCTCAATGAACCGTATACCAATTACGACGTACAAGGGCTGATCCCAGGCGTTAGCGGCACAACGGCAACCAACGGCGTGCTGGGAAATCAGGAGATGGTGCGGTGGTTTCAGCTGGCGCGGCAACTTGATCCGAGTACCAAGTTATTCATCAACGATTACGACATTCTTGCGGCGGGCGGGCTGAACGTGAAGCATCAGGATTATTACTACGCGGTCATCAACTGGCTGCTGGACAATGGTGCGCCGCTGGATGGGGTAGGCATTCAGGGGCATTTTGCTGGCCCAACACCAATTGACGTCATGCAATCCATCATTGCTCGCTATTCAAATCTGCGTGTGCCACTCGCAATTACGGAATACGACTTCAACACAACCGACGAACAGTTACAGGCCGATTTTACCCGCGATTTTCTGACGTTGATTTTCAGCTATCCGAAATTCAACGACTTTCTGATGTGGGGCTTTTGGGAGCGCGCACATTGGCTGCCGACAGGAGCCATGTATCGCGCAGACTGGTCCTCAAAACCAAACGCGCTGATTTGGAATGATCTCTGGTTCCGCGAATGGTGGACAAATGAAACCGGCAGCGCAGATCGTAATGGGATGTATCGCTCGCGTGGTTTCAAAGGCGATTACACCGTCACGGTGGGGTTTGCGCGTGTGACAAAAACAGCAACTGTAAAGCTGGATGCAACAGGTGAAATTACAATTACGCTCGACTTGGACGCTAAAAGACGTAACACCGGGCGAACAAGGGAAACAAGGCGCTGATAAGCACATTGAGACTCAACAAAAAAGCTATTTATTAACAACTATTTATCAACACTGACTAAAGAAAGAAGAAGAAGTGAGAAGCGCTAATTGATGAAATTTTGCCAATAAAATAGTCTTCTTGGGTTCCGATGTGGAAAACCTGTGGAAAAACCTGTGGACACTTTCACAGAAGCCATCCCACAAGCCTCCTAACTATTTCCTTTCACAATATTTACAAAAGAAAGCCTAAACAATAGTGGCGGTTAAAAACTGTGGAAATCTAATTCATCTCTGAGGAATTCTTTCTACGGATGTGAATCAATGCCTGAGCATTCCGTCGCAATCCTGCCACCTTGGCACGCTTGATTGCACTCTTACGAAAGCGAGTTGAAAACTCCTCCTGCGACATTGCTGCTAATTCAGACAGATCCAATTCGGTAATGCCAGGACGCGGACTAAAGCGCGCTTCTTCGGTCAGTTTGGAAAATCGCGACCACGGGCAAACATCCTGACAAGTGTCGCAACCATAAACCCAGCCTTCCAGCTTTTCCCGCATTTCTTCCGGCAATTCTTCGCTGCGCAGTTCAATCGTGCCGTACGAAATACACCGCGTCGCGTCCAATTTGTATGGCTCAAAAATCGCGCCTGTCGGGCAGGCATCCAGGCAGGCAGTGCATTTGCCGCAATGGTCTTTTTCAATGTGGTTATCGTATTCCAGCTCGATTGAAAGCAGGAGTTCTCCTAAAAACACCCACGATCCAAATTCGCGCGTGATGACATTCGTATGTTTCCCAAGCCAGCCAATGCCTGCGCGAACGGCCCAGGCTTTGTCCATCATCGGCGCGGTATCCACACAAATTTTGCTTTCGATTTCTGGTGCCTGCGACAGAATCCAATCGCGGAGCGCTTTCAATTTGTCTTGCAGCACATCGTGATAATCATCGCCCCAGGCATAGCGCGAAACTTTGCCCGTCTCGGCATCTTCGGAATGTTTTTCCGGGCGATAGTAATTAAGCGCTACGCAAATGACGGATTTAGCGGAGGGAAGTAATAAGCGGGGATCAGATCGTTTGGCAGGATCGCGCGCCAAATAATGCATCGTGCCGTGAAAGTTGCGTTCCAGCCACGCCTGCAATTGCAGCCCTTCTTCAGTCAACGCAGTGGCAGGCACAATGCCAATTTTATGAAAGCCCAATACGTATGCCTGGCGCTTGATTTCTTCTGCTTGCACTTTTCCCATTGCTCGACATTCTCAGCGGGAAAACCCTTTACGAGCAAGCTGAAAAACGTTGGGCGTCAATTTACATAGAGTTCGTCGTTAGTAGCACTGGCTACCGTAACGCCCTTGGCATCAACCAACAAAACGCGCAAAGCCCCTCGCCCCTGACCGAAGTGCAGGAGTTCTTGCAGTTTTCCTTTTTGGTCCTGCGCCGAAAGCGTCAGCCATTTTTCTGTGGCTACACAAAGCAACAAATCCCGATGCAGTTTTCTTTCCGCGAATAACTCACCAAAAGGCACTTGATTTTGAGCGAGTCGAACGACATCTGTGTCGTCTTTGACCGGAACCTTGTTCTTTGACGAAGCAAAGCGAAGGCCTGCGACGGCAACAATCAACAAAATTGCTACGGCTACCATCCACTTGAGCCATGAACCTGATGTGGCAGGTGTCGTAGTTTGAGGAGCGATGGTTTTCTGAACAACTTCCGGCGTGGAGTCCGCAGAAATTGGAGGATAGCCTTCTTCCTTTTCAGCAGTTTCATAGGGGGTAATCTCACTGGCGCTACGGCGGACGATAGCGGATTGCAGGCGCAACCGGGCCGCCATCAATTGATTGTAAACATGCAGCAAAACTTCGTAATTAGTGTTCTGGCTATGCTTGTGAGCAGCTTTAATCAACTCGCGCGTTTCGTCGCTGCGTTGCCCTAAAGCCTCAAACAAGCGATCCATTCGCACTTCGATATCCTCACCTGGTTCGCAATCTTCCCCCAGTTCATTTTGAATCACTTTGTCAGCATTAAAGATCAATTCCAGCGACGCGCGTCTGGCCTTGTTTTCACCTTTCAAATCTTCGTTTTCGCCATCAGGCAAAGGAGAGAGAAAACAATGCAGGTCGAGTTTACGAACTTCAGCTGAAGCTTTGTGAAAGCCCGCGAGCAATTCCTGATTTTCAGGCTGTTCGGCCAGAACTTGCCAGGACTCAGCTTCTAGGTTATTTGCCACCTCAGTCATCGCGGTCTCTATACCTGTATTCAGATCGTCAGGCAGTTCATCAGTAAGTTCCGGTGTCGAGGCAGAGAGTAGCGCAGGAATCTGAAAGTCTGTTTTCTCTTCGGCCTTGGTTGCCAGCCGTAGCAATCCCATAAACCGCGAAACCCGTCCTTGTTCGACTTCACAGTGTTGGCTGCTGGCTTGTAGTTCTGCCAGAATGCGCGAAATTTCATCTGGCCCGTTTGAATAGGTATCACTGAAAGCATCCACCAGGTTTTGAATCATTGCCGGTGCTTCGCGCATTTCTTCGCTTTCAATTTCAAGCAAAGACAAGAAGTGATTCGCAATGATGACATTGGCTTCTACTGAGGCCGCCGTCACTTCAGGTAGGAAAAGGGCATTTCCAACGCGGGTTTTGAAATCTCGTATTCGTTGGAAAAAGGATTTACTAACCAGAATCTCAAGCTTATTGATCGTCTTAATCTCAACAATGAAATTATCAAACTCTTTAATGTATTGAGTGACACGTTCGGAATCTTCATCCTCCCGGTGAAGATTTTCGCCCCAGGCCCGACACATTTCTATCAGCCGTTTGGCAATTTGTTTGCGATTAATCCGCAGATGGCGCTGACGTCCAGCCTGACCAGGATCGGTATTGGAAAAAAGGCGGGTAATGACAAAATCATATTTGCTGCGGCTGGCGTCCGTGGGTGGAAGTGCGCGATAAAAGCTGGTCAGTGCCGCCAGGGAATTCAAATCCAGCAAGGAACTGTCGCCGTCACAAAACCGCCGCAAATCGTACGGCATAATAACGTCATCGCGCCGGATTAAATTCTCGAAGGCAGCCTCTAACTCCTCATCAACGCCTTTTCGCGCCACACGGATTTTTGCCTCGTTGCCTTCTCGCAATGCCAGATTGAGCGCATTGATCGAGATCACCACGGACTTCAGATCAAAGGCTTTAGGAAGACGGCTGAGCGCCGCGCGTTCTAAATAGGCAATCACGCGCTCTGTCGCTTGCAGCGACTTCATTTTTTCAATCGCGCGACGCAGGTAGGCAAGAGTGTCCTTGGCCACTTGTGGAGTCAGCCCCTTAGTGGGAGTTGCAGCGGATCGTGACATAGCGTAGCCCTTTATTCGAATTTCACCAGATACCGAGAGACCGGCAATACCTGTTGCATTGTGCCATTCGTACTTACTAAATATTTGGCGGCAGTTCCGTCGCTTTCGAAGCCGTTCGATTCAATGGCAAAGCTGGTAGTTAAACTGGTGGTGCTGGGGGAAGGTGGCACCATCTGATAGGTATATCCATTGCTAAAAAGTTCTGTAGCGGTCGTCATGCTCCCTAAGCCGCCGCCCTGAAAGGAATTCAATTCAGACAAGCTGGCATAGCGGGAGTTTTGCATAAAATAGTTGTGTTCGGCTGTATGCATGAGTCGCAGACTGGAAATCGCAGCAGCACGCCGGGAAGACACACGGGCATCAAGTAAAAGCGGAGTGGCAACCGCAGCCAGAATGCCAATGATCGCAATCACGATCAATAATTCAATTAGCGAGAATCCAGTTTGCGAATGTTGAGTATTCGTCGAGAAAAGCATTTTTGTCTCCTTTTCGGTATAGCCAGAAAATCGGCTAAATCAGCAAGGGCTGTTAGGGCTTTTCTCCGGGGTGTTTGTAGGGGAAATCTCGGCGGGACAGCAGAGAAGATACGGCTCATTATTTCCGGTTGCCGCAACTTGTCAACAATTTTCTTTTGCGAGGTGGACTCAGGAGCGCGGCGGGTAGGTAACGCGTTCCAGAAAAAGCCCCGATGGCGGAGCGGTTAAAGCCACGTTCTTCTGTGTCTTTTTATGCACCAACGCCGCAAATTCTTCGGTTGTCATGGTATGTCTGCCGACTTCAACTAAGGCCCCAACCAAGCGCCGCACCATATTCCATAAAAAATGGGAGGCCGTGATGCGAAACAGAATCAACTGATTTTCCACGGTGATTTCTGCGGCTTCGACTGCCACAATCGTGGATTCATCCGGGCGCGAAGGGTCTGCCTTGCTAAAGGCGGAAAAATCATGCCGCCCGACCAAAAATTTCGCGGCTATCGCCATTGCTTCCACGTCCAGTTTGTCTTTCACCCACCACACATATTTCTTTGCGAACGCAGTTTTGCGCGTGGAGATTTGATAGAGGTACGAACGCGCGATTGCATCATGGCGGGCGTGAAAATTGGGATGCGCTTCAGACACATCAAGCAAGCAAATATCCGCGGGCAAACGGTCATTCAGACCGAACAAAATATCTTTCGTGCGATAGGGGGTGCGCGGTCTTTGTCGTAGTCTTAGATGCGCAACCTGCGCGAGCGCATGGACACCAGCATCCGTACGCCCTGAACCACCAAGTTCCACCCGCGCCTGAAAAAAATCCTCGGCGGCTTTTCTCAACTCACCCTGAATTGTCTTGGCATTCGCCTGCTCCTGCCAGCCGTGATATTTCGTGCCTTCGTATTCCAACGTCAGTTTCCAACAAAGCGAAGAAGGTGGTCGGTGGCTGGTGGTCAGTGGTCGGTATTTGCTCACAATGATTTTCCCAAGTTGAACGAATGCGAATTCAGTAGCGGTTTAAAATTGCGGATTACCAATCACCGATCACCAGCCACCGACCACTGCTTCACAAATCCCAGCCTTCTTTCGTATACGTGTCTTTCGGCTTGGGCTTCACGAGTTTGGCTTCTTCACGCTCCCGCGAAGACTTGGCACTTTTGGTGAAATATTTTTCCCATTCTGCCGGAGCATCAATCGTTTCGCCGCCATGTTTTGTAATACGAGGGCGCACTTGCGCCAGCACGGGCGTGTTAATCGCAACACCAGAAACAATCACCTGCCCTTTCGTCAAGGCAGGCAATTCGTCCAGCAAGCGGCGTCCCGCGCCTTCGACCGATGACGCAATCGTTTGCTGATCTATTGGATTGACGATGCGCATAATGAATTGCGTCATGCATTGCGACAACACGTCCTGATCCAGCTTGCCGGGGCGTTGCGTAATCAGCCCGATGCCGACGCCGAATTTGCGGCCTTCAGAAAGAATCGTTTTCAGAATATTGGTCGAAACGACCTGTGTTCCAGCTGGCGCGTAACGATGCGATTCTTCGAGCAACACAAACACCGGATACGGCAAATAACTTTCATCGCCGGTATTCGCCTGCCCACGCACGGTTGCCACGCGTGCTTTGTTCAGACGCCGCAGCAAGGTGCCAACGATGACCTGTTGCTCAGTTTCTTCAATGTCAGAAAGTTGCAACACGGAGCATTGACCGGGCCGCAGCATTTCAGTCAGTTCGATGTGTTCGTGATCCGAAAAGACGTGACTTTGCTCGAAGCGTCGCCGCAGCCGCCATTCCAGCGCGTCAATCGTCGAAGAATTACCGCCGCCCTTGCCTTTTTCGTCTTCGTATTTTTGCCCCAAAACTGCATCCAGCAAATCCAGAAATCCCCAAGTCCCGCGCTCGCCGTTTGGGCTATTCACAATCGAGCGATAAGCCGGTGACAAAATGGATTTCATCTTTTCAGTCATCTCCGGCAGCAAATAAATAATGTCGGCTTCGGTCAAACTGGAGATACGCACGCGAATTTTATCGGGCGTGAAGATTTTGACCTCTGGCGCATAATCGCCGCTTTTGAAATTCGGATGCTGATGCAATTCCGTCAGCGTGTGGTATTCGCCGTGCGGGTCTACGATCAACACCGCCGCGCGATTGTGCGGCATCATCAACTCTTCGATCAGCACGCTTGCCGTGTAGCTTTTGCCAGCGCCTGTGCTTGCCAACACTGCCAGATGCGTCGAAACCACATCTTTAACCGACAAAACAATCGGCACTTCATCGCGTTTGCGCGTCAGGAGCGATCCAATATGCGCGCCGCCGTTTTGCCCCTTTTGTCGTGGCGAAAGCATCCGCGAGAGCATTTCATTGGAAGCAATGTAGACACCCTGTCCCGGCATCGGCGGGATGCGTGGATTAATAAAATCGCTCAACCCTTCGTTGAAATATCCGATTGCCTCGACGGTGATTTCGTACAACTCAACATCCGATTCCGGCAAACCGATCAAGCTGGCAATCAATGAAGGCGGCGTATTCGGATCAGCCATAAAGCTGTCTGGCAAACACCGCACGAGCGAGCGTTCGGTGATTGTCCCGACAATATTCAGTTTGCCCTCTTCATCGCCCGTGTCTGCAACATAGAACACAAACTCGCCGATGCGCGTGCTTTTATTGTCGCTGGTGATGAACGTGTATTGATGCGGAAATTCGCCCGGCCCTTTGACCGTGCCAATGAGTGTTTCGCTCATAAAGGTAAATACTCAATCGAATTGAGCCAGTCTTCCTGATTGCTACACACAACAATCAACTCTAAATCTTCAATACTTTTGGCCATTGCCAGTTGTCGAGGCACGATAACAATGCCTGCCACTTGCTCACCCTGCTCAAGCAGCGAAGACGCATGAACGGGCATCGTGGAGCGGTCATGCGTTGCTAACAGACGTTCATTTTTTGCCGCCCATCGCAGTAATTCCGGGTCTTCAGTCTCGATCAATCCTTCCTCATAAGCTGTGACGAAATCCAACTCAGGGATTCTTCGCAGCAAACCTCGCAGGATGTCGTGGTCAAAGTCTTGATCTATGAGCAAACGAAGCATAACGGGGAATGCCGACGAAGGAGTTTAGGTGGTTTGCTGTTCTCTCTGGCGTGCAAGCAGTCGTTCACGCAGATCCGTACGCGCCGTTTGGTGCTGAGTATTCGCGTCAATACTTGCCTGCACTTCATCGGCCTTCTTTTCTTGTTGCCGCAAATACTCATCTATTGGTTGCCGATGTGTCAGGTAGTAAGTGATCGTGGCGTAAATATCCGATAAGCGCAACGAAGGAAATTTATGCGCGATTTGTTCCGGCGTCGCGCCTAAGTTGAAATGGTAAAGCACCGAATCCAAACTCACGCGCGACCCAGTAATGCGAATGGCTCCATTGGCTAAAACGGTCAAGGGAACTTGCTGTACAGCATCAACAATAATCATAGCAATGGGAGTGTACCATAGTTGAAAACGACAAGCGGGAGGCTTAATTGCATTTTACCTCGCGGCTGTCTGCCCGCCATTCTTGAGCCATTGATCGAACCAATCCAACACGGTTTTATACCAAAGTTCGCTGTTTTGCGGCTTCAAAACCCAGTGGCCTTCGTCCGGGTAATACAAAAATTTCGAGGGGATGCCGCGACGTTGTAAGGCAGAAAAAAGCTGCAAGCCTTCGCCAATCGGGACGCGATAATCGAGTTCGCCGTGAACGACCAAGGTCGGCGTTTTGAAGTTCTTCACGAACAGATGCGGCGACCATTTTTTGTAGGTGCTGTTTGCATCCCATGGCGCGCCTTTCCATTCCCATTCCTGAAACCAAAGCTCTTCGGTCGCATACATGCTTTCGGCATTGAAAATGCTGGCATGCGACACAAGCGCTTTGAAGCGATCTGTGTGACCGTTCATCCAGTTGATCATGTAGCCGCCGTACGAACCGCCCGCCGCGCCAATGCGATTCGCGTCAACATAGCCGAGGCTGATGATGTGATCTACGCCCTTCATCAAATCTTCATACACCGCGCCGCCCCATTCGCCTGTGATTTGCTCGGTGAATGCCTGCCCGTAGCCAGTCGAGCCGTGCGGGTTAATCAACACTGTCACGTAGCCGCGCGCCGCCCACATTTGCGGATTCCAGCGATAGCCCCAGTTGTCCATCCACGCGCCTTGCGGGCCACCGTGAACTAACAACACCATCGGATATTTCTTTGCTTTGTCGAACTGTGGCGGCTTCACAATAAAGCCGTGAATTTTGGATTTGAGACCACCGACGTATTCAAACTCTTCGGCAGCGGGCAACTTCAACTGTGCGAGCATTTCAGCGTTGGTTTTCGTCAACTGCATCGCGCCGGAGCCGTTCGCGCTGGCCTTGAAAACTTCAGCGGGCATTGCGGTGTTGCTGCGGGTGAAGGCAATCGTTTTGCCGTCGGCAGAAATCGTCACGCCACTGCTGGAACCTTCGTTGACGATGCGTTGGAATTTGTCGCCATTGAGCGGCGCAATAAAAAGCGCTTCACGTCCGCGATCCTGGCTGGTAAGCACAAGCGATTTGCCGTCCGGCATCCACGCTAAATCTTCAACCCAACGATCAAAGTTGACGGACATCTCGCGTGCTTTGCCGCTGCTGCGGTCGTAAAGCATCAGACGAAAACGATCTGACTCAAAGCCATTGCGTGATTGCGAACGATACGCGATGTATTTGCCATCGGGCGAATAGCGCGGTGTGGTATCGGAACCTTTATTGTCGCCCGTGATGCGTTTCGCTTCGCCTCCCGTCACAGGCACGATGAACAAATCATTGTTCGTGCTGAGCGCTTCGTCTTTGTCGGTGTTGCGTGCAAAGCAGATTTCTTTTCCATCCGGCGAGAAAGCAAAAGCCGTCGGATCGCCCAAGCTGAACGGCGGTACGTCGAAATCGCCCGGCGTCAAATCTTTCGGTTCGCCACCTTCAGCAGAAATCACAAACAAATGCGAACGCTTGCCGCGCTTGAAATCTGTCCAGTGGCGATAAAGCAAGCGATCTGCGATGACGGCTTTGACCTTGCTGTTTTCCGCTGCCGCAGATTTTTCGGCAACGCATTTCAGGTCTTTGCATTCAGGGTAAATGTCTGTGACAAACGCAAAGCTTTTGCCATCGGGCGACCAGATGAATTCACCCACGCCTTCGGGAACATCGGTAATTTTGCGCGGGTTGGAACCATCTGCATTCGCAACAAAAATCTGCGGTGCGCCTTCGCGCGTGGAAAGGAAAGCAACGCGCTTTCCATCGGGCGACCATCGCAAGGTGTCGTCGTTTTTGTCCGATGTGATAAAGACTTGCGCTGCGCCGCCTGTCGCAGGGACGATCCAAATGCTGCGCTTGCCGCGATTGGCATCTTTGTTAATGGCATTCACGACATAAGCGATTTTGCTGCCATCCGGCGAAATTTGCGCATCGGCTATGCGTTTCATCGAAATCAAATCGTCAAAGGTCATCGAACGTTTGGCCTGTGCAAAAGCGGCCAAAGAAAGAATGACAAGCAACACCGTTAATAATAATCCTGGAACTCTGCGCATATTTTCCTCCAACTAGATTTGATTGCGTGTTAATGAAGCTTCATTATCTACTTGCATGAGTCTTGAAACAAGGAACAAAAACCTGCGCTCCCATCGCCAATTTTGAAGAGGTTGTGAAATGCAATCATTTCGGATGTCAAATCTATTGCTCGTGATCTTGTTGCCTAGCCTCTGTGTCAGCCTGACCTTTGCACAAGCACCAGACCAAAGCACAGAAAATCTTGTCGCGTTGGCCGCGAAAAAAGAGCGGGCTTTCTCGCGGCACAGGACATATGTTTTGGCAGTCTCTTTCTCGCCGGACGGAAAGCGCGTGGCCAGTGCGGGTGGGGATCGCGTGAAGGTGACGAACCTGGAAAGCGGTAAGGAAATTCTCAAGCTGAAAAATTCACGCCATATGACATTTCGCTCGGTTGCCTTTTCACCCGATGGACAGTGGCTGGTGGGCGGGCAAAGCTATCTCAAAGGCCAGAAAACGCGGCGGCAGGGCGACCGCATGATTACGACTTTTTTTCATTACGGCGAGACGCTGGTTTGGGATGCCCAAACAGGTGCGGTGCAAACAACGCTGAATTTTCATGATTATCCCGCGTGGCAGGTGGCTTTCTCGCCGGACAGCCGATGGCTGGCGATTGCTACGGGGCCAGTGGCAGAAGGTAGGGATTGCGAAAAGGATTTGTGCGAAGGCGTCGGCGAAGTCTTCATCATTGAAACAAAGACCTGGCAACTGGTTTCTCGTCTGAAAGGAAATCCGCTGCCGATGCGAACGCTGGCTTTTTCGCCCGATAGCCGTTTGCTGGCAGGCAGCAGCCGAATGATTGAAGGAACAGGACGGTTGCAAAACGAAGAGGCCTACGAAATTTTCATCTGGGATGTCGCGACAGGCGCGCTGAAAACTTCGTTGCCCGGCCACTCGCGAGCGATTACCGCGCTGGCGTTTTCCGCTGATGGACAATTGTTGGCGAGTGCGAGTCGGGATCGGTCTTTGAAAGTATGGGATATGAAAACCTCTCGCCAGTTGCGCACCGCCTCAGAGTACATGATTTCTTATGACGAGCTGGAAAGCATGGCGGATAAGTCCGGCAAGAAAAAACCCAAGGATATGTTGCCAAGCATTAGTTGGCTGAGCGGGATTGTTTTCACCAAAGATGGTGAGCAGATCGTTGGATGTGGCGGCGATGGGATTATTCGGATTTATGACACGGATTCCGGCAAGATCAATCGGATCGTCAAACCGCGCGATTGGCCCATCACCAGTTGGGATCAGCCGTGGGATTCATCTGCCATCGCCTTCGCCTTTATGTATCGCCGCCCACCTTTTTATGGGCTCTTGAATTCCATTGCCCTTTCTCCCGATGGCACAACACTGGCAACGGGCGGAGCTGATGGCAAAATTCGGCTGATGAGCCTGGAGTGAAGAATAGAGAACAAGAAAAGGAGAAGCAGCAGCTCATTTGATGCTGCTCCGCTCTGTCCTCTCCTTCTCACTTTTCTTCGCCCTCCGGCTTCGATTCCTGTCATTGACCACTGTTTGTGGGTACCACTCACTCCAAAATCTCTCCGCAAAGTAAGCGCATCAATCTTTCTTCCAGAAGAAATCAAGATAGATTTAAGATAGATTTAATGATAGACATAGCACTTACTTAACATAAAGCTAACCATCCACAATTTTCCCGCTGCTATGTCTTCATTATTCTGCTTCCGGCTCTTAATTCGACTTCTATTCCTGACTGTTGGTGTTGTGTTTTCTTGTTTATTTTCACAGACGAAAGCGCAAACGCTCTTACCTGATCACGACAATCAATTCTGGAGCGAAGCCCAGCTCAGCGGCACGCTTATCAAAGACAAGCTGGATGTAACGTTTTGGGAATTCTGGCGGCACGGACGAGATTTTTCATTTCCGACAGATGTACGAACCGGCGTGGGGCTGACAATTAAAGTGAATAAGTACCTGACTATTCAACCGACATATTTATATCTGAATCAGCGCCCCTGGCCGGGTGTCAAAAACCTTTCGCATCGTCTGCTGCTGGACACAACGACAAAGTTCAATTGGGGGAAATTCGGGTTTACGAATCGGCATCGCTATGAGCACCAGCTCAGACACGGTCGTGCAAACGACATCCAATTGCGCGAACGGATGACGATAGATTATCCGGTGCATATTGGTGATTTTCAGTTCAGAGTCTTTGTTTCAGATGAGATTTTTTACAGCAAAATTTTCAAGTCAGTGTATCGGAATCGGCTTGCAGCAGGGGTCACGAAAACCTTCAATGCACGCTTTGCAGCCGAGCTGTTTTATCTGCGCCAAAACGACGGGCGCAGCCGTCCCGGCGATATTCACTCGTTGGGAACAGTGCTCAAAATTCGGTTATGGGATTAATGAGGTCAACATCATCACGTCCGCCCTGTAGAACCAAAACCCCCGGCCCCCCGCGTCGTATCACTGAGCTCTTCTGCCCACTCATAATCCACCGTTTCGGCCTTTTCAATAATGAGTTGGGCAATCCGTTCCCCGGCATCGAAACTGACTGCTTCACTATTGAAGTTAATCAGCAATACCCGCACTTCGCCGCGATAATCACTATCTATCACGCCTGCCAGCGTATCAATGCCTTGTTTGACAGCCAGGCCGGAGCGCGGGGCAACACGTCCATAAAATCCCACAGGAATTTCAATCGCCAATCCGGTTGGGATCAGTTTGCGTTCGAGCGGTTGCAGCGTAAACGCTTCGACACAGCACAAGTCTGCGCCAATCGCATGTGCTGAACCGCGCAGGGGCAATCGCGCACTTTCGTGTAGCTTTTTTACCTTCAGGGAAGATGATTCAAGATGCATAGAATTTGATTTTTATTACGATGTTGCCGATGTCACAGGAAAATCGCGTCTGGGGAATTTGATAATAAACTCACAGCCCTGGCCAAAATCGCTGCGCAATTCGGCATCGCCACCGTGCGCCCGCGTCAAGTGCTTGACGATTGCCAGCCCAAGTCCGGTGCCACCCAGTTCGCGCGAACGGGCTTTGTCAACCCGATAAAATCGCTCAAAGACGCGGGGTAGATGTTCGGGCGCAATGCCCACGCCGGTATCACGGACGCGAATTTCGATTAGGTCTTCTGTTACAACCGCAGAGACAACGACTTCACCTTGTGGCTTATTGAACTTGATCGCATTATCCACCAGATTTGTCAAAATCTGCTCCAGCCGACGACGATCAGCCACGACATAGGTATCCTCATTTACTTCGTTACGCAATTGCACCTGTTGTTGCTGACTTCGCGGTGCGAGTCCGGTAAAGACTTCGTTGACGACTGAGCGGAGCAGAACCCGATCAAAATGTAATTTCACCGCGCCCGACTCAATTAACGAAAGCTCGGAAATATCATTAACCAAATTGCGCATGCGCTCAGCATTGCGATGAATGGTATGCAGAAAACGTAAGCTGTTGTCTTTGTCATTTAATCCGCCATCCAGCAGCGTTTCTGTGTAAGCCGTAATTGAGGTCAGTGGCGTACGTAACTCATGCGAAACATTCGCGAGAAACGCCTGACGAATGCTTTCGAGCCGTTCGATTTGGGTGATGTCAATAAACGCGCCGACCACGCCTTCGACCTGCTCATCGCTGACACGCAGTGGAGCCGTTTGCAGGCGCAGAATCCGTTTGTGAATCCCATTTGTGCGTTCAATCCGAACAGAGGCACGCTGCCCTTTGGTTAAGACGCTCAAGAAGGCTTCGATAATCAGTGGCTCGCGACTAATATCCGGCAGTCGCTCAAAAGCCTTATCCCGTAATCCCAGCAATTGTTGGGCGGCATCATTGATCAGTAGAATATGTTGATTGCGGTCAATGATCAGCAGTCCTTCGTCAACAGAAGTGATGATTGACTGTAGAAGATTGCTGCTTCTTTCAGCCGTGGAAAGGGCTTCACGCAATCGTTCATTACTGGTTTGCTGTTCATTGATAAGACCAGATTGCCGCTTGATGACCTGCTGCGCGATGATCGCAGTAATGATGCCTGCGACCACTGTGGTTACGATGTGGGACGTAACCACACTCATTTCTGGAAAGAGAATTGTCTTGGCCCATTCGTAAACGGCAAAAAGTGCCACCATCGCCAGGGTCGCTAGGATGATCTGACGCTTCACTTTCATGCGAACCTAAAATTTACTGGAAAAGTTTCGAGATGAAATAAGCCGTGGCCGCAATGCCACCCGCCGCAGGAATGGTAATGAGCCACGCCCAGACGATGCGCCCCGCGACGCCCCAACGCACAGCGGAAAGACGCTGCGTTGCGCCAACGCCCACAATCGCCCCCGTAATGGTATGGGTGGTGGAAACCGGAATGCCAAAATGCGTTGCCAGAAAAATGGCCATCGCGCCGCCGGTCTCAGCACAAAATCCGCCGACGGGTTTGAGCTTGGTAATTTTTGACCCCATCGTTTTGACGATTCGCCAGCCTCCCGATAACGTGCCAAGTCCGATTGCCAGAAAGGCTGCCAGCCCCACCCACAAAGGAATGTCGGCTTTGGGATCAATATATTTGCCCGCAACTAAGGCAGCCATAATAATGCCCATTGTTTTTTGTGCATCATTGCTGCCGTGAGAGAGAGAGAACAAAGAAGCCGATGCTAATTGTAAAACACGAAAATACTTGTCCACTCTGGATGGAGCAAAATTCCGAAAAATCCAGAACACTGCGGTCATCAATGTAAAACCAGCGAACAAACCAACCGTTGGTGAGATGATGATAAAGGATAGCGTTCCATACCACCCCTTAGGCCATTTTGCGTCAAAAACCAATGCGCTTAATCCACCTGCTTTAGCGATTGCAGCTCCGGCGTATCCACCTATCAGCGCATGCGAAGAACTGGTTGGCAAACCTAAGTACCAGGTGATCAGATTCCAGGCCACCGCTCCGATTAATCCAGCCAACACAACCCATTCATTGACGGCTGTCGGACTAACCAGTCCGCTATACACCGTCTTCGCTACTGCATGCGTGCCGATAAAAAAAGCGACGAAGTTAAAAAAAGCCGCCAGCATCACGGCTTTGCCGGGCGAAAGCACACGCGTCGAAACAACGGTCGCGATTGAATTCGCTGCATCGTGAAAGCCATTGGTATAATCAAAAACAAGCGCAATGAGAACAATCAGGGCAACCAGGGTGAAAGTAGAAAGCATAAGAACCGTTCGGGGTAACGAGGAAGGTTAAGCGTTCTTGAGCATTACCGCTTCAATGATGTTGGCCACGTCTTCGCATTTATCAATGCTGCGTTCGAGCGTTTCGTAAACTTCTTTCCACTTGATGAGATTAATAGGGTCTTTTTCTTCCGAGAAGAGATGGCCAAGCGCCTGATAGTGAATGGCATCTCCTTCATTTTCTAAAGTGTGAATCGCAACTATGCAATCCTGAATCGTCTTACCATCATTATTGGCAAGCGCAATCACAGCTTTTTCAAGCTGCACAGAAAGCCGGACTAAGACATCCGTTTGCCGCATGGCGTGGTCTGTTTTTGGGACTCCTACGCGAAATAACGCGACACGGCGCGATGTATATTCAATATTGTCGACAATATCGTCCAACTTACTGGCAATCGCATGAATGTCCTCACGGTCAATTGGCGTAATAAAGGTTTGATTGAGCTTGCGAACAATTTCGTGGGTGATTTCATCGCAAGCATGCTCTACTTTTTTAATTTGATCTGCATACTCACCGTGCTTGGAGGCCTCTTCGGAAAATAACTTTTTTAGTAAATCTGTACACGCTTTGATATTGACCGTCATTTGTTGGAACAAGTCAAAATACTTTTCTTCCTTCGGTAGAAGACGAAACATAACCGACTCCTCAATTATTAGAACAGCAGAGCAAAATTTGACCGCACAGCCCTTGATTCACTGAAAGAAGTTATAGTATTTTGCACGTCGCTCAAGGGTTGTCAAAGCCCTCGAACCGACTTTACAGAAACTTAACACCCCACCTAAGGACCGTTAGCTCAGTTGGTAGAGCAGATGACTCTTAATCATCGGGTCGCTGGTTCGAGCCCAGCACGGTCCATCATTTCCCCTAAATCAAATACTTGTAGCTTTTTACCTTTTTTGGAGGAAGCTATGAGAGTAGATGGCTGGCATAACCAGTTCTGCAAGGGAAAACAACTCCTTTACAAAACCTCCCCGCTCACCATTCGCTTCTATAAGCTGTTCTTTATTGCCTACAAGAAGGATGTACCATGAGACGAATTTCCCGATAAACAGCGGGGCAACGAGTTGGTCTTAGGCTTAGGAGAGCGAAATTTGACCCCTTCTGCCTGTAATACCTATATTCAGGGGATGGAACTCGTTCCTTACTTAGCTCAAAGAGAACGGTGTCCTAATAGAGATTAATTTCTTCTCAAATCTTGCCTATCGGAAAGAGCCTCTCTGGCAAAAGGTCAGATGGATTTTCGGCTGCGCAACAAAAGTAAAAATGCGCCGACAAGAACGTTAACCAAAGACAACGAAAGGATTAGCCCAATTCCGTGCAACTCAAAAAAGACGGCCTCAATCACGGAAAAGAGCAAGACGGCAGCGCCGAGCGAAAGGAAAAAAGCACCCAGCGCCAGAAAAATGAGCTTGGTTGTATCGCTGAACTGCATACGCGATTCCCTCTTCTGCGAAGCCTCAACTCACACGCGCCTGCTGCAACTCGCGGCGAATACGCAGCAAGGATGTGCCGCTTGTGCTGATCGCAATGAACCCGAACAAAAGCAGCGGCAAGGTCAGCATGAAAAACACCACGATGGAAAAGCTTGCTGCCGTCGCGCTCTCCACGCCAAAGAGCGTTAGTCCCAACACGGTGAAAAATTGATATGCGCCCACATTCGCCGGAGCATTGGGAATCGCCGTCCCCAAATGTACGATCAGAAAGACTGCCAAGCCGATGGCGAATGAAACCTGCAATCCGCAAGCCACCATCACGAACCAAAACGCCAACGCCTGACAGACCAACAACACCAGCGACCACGCGAGCGAAAGATAGAATGCGCGCGTTCGTCCCAGCTCACGCACACCTTCTGAAAGTCGCGCCAGCAAGCCTGTCATAAACCACACGATGTTGGGATTGTTGTCCATGCTCAAGCCACGCCGTCTTGCGCGAGCGCAAAGCCACGAAAAAAAACACGGTGGCGGCAAGCACAACGAGCACACCCAAGGCCTCCGCTGCACGCAACAGGTCTTGTGGCAATGGGACAAACAACGCAACCAAACCAATAGCAACGACCATCCACAACGTATCGAAGAACCGTTCGATGATCATAGACGGAATCACTGCCACGAATTTGACTGCTGTCCAGCGCGACACCAAATACGCCCGCGCGACTTCGCCAATTCGCATTGGCAACAGTTCATTTGTAAACAGCCCCACGTAAATCGCCTGTGTGGCGCGCATCGTTGAAACCTCGCCCACGGGCTTCAGCAACAATCGCCACCGAATGCCCTGACTCAAGTAACTCAATACATCGCACGCCAGCGCCAACAGCCATCGCCCGGTGTGAACAGCACTTTGCGATTGAGCTTCGCCCCCGTTACCGGGTAGAAATAAACATCCTGTTGTTGCCCGCGAATCGTCACGGCATTTCGTCCGGCAGATTGCGCGAAAGACGTCATGGAAAATGTGAGCGCGAGCGCCAGCAAAGCCGCGCTTCTAAAACTAGATCAGTTTTCAGTTGCGTGTATGGTTACCTGGTCGCTACCGCTCGCGGTACTGTACCCGGAGCGGTAGCGACGTGGGTGACGGCTCCATCGACTGAATTGGAAACCGATCTAAGACGAGAATGAATCATTTCATGGCAAACGAACATTATGAAAAAGTAAAAGCGAACTCCGATCAAATC
>JAFDVL010000019.1 GCA_018268995.1 Acidobacteriota bacterium
CGGTCGGGATGCCAAGCGTGCGGTCGTTTTCGATGAAGACATACGGCGGAAAGTTGGGAATATCTACGCCATAAAAATAATCAAAGCCGCGCGTGAGCGGCCCATTGGCAACGGGCTTGGTGAAATCCACATTGCTCAGCCCGTTCGGCAGAATCGCCGCCGCTTTGCCATCCGTCGTCGCCCAATCCCACCCCAAATGCCACTTGCCCACCATCGCCGTCGCATAGCCTTGCTGTTTGAGCATTGCAGGCAACGTCAGCCGCCCCTCTTCGATCAGTGGCTTTCCCAGCGGCGGCAGCACACCTGCTTTCAACCGCGAGCGCCACGGATAGCGCCCCGTCAACAATCCATACCGCGTCGGCGTACACAACGACGAAGGCGCGTGCGAATCTGTAAACCGTATCCCTTCACGCGCCAGCTTGTCTAAATTCGGCGTCGGAATTTTCGAGTTGGGATTGAAGCTCTGCAAGTCGCCATAGCCCAAATCATCCGCGAGAATGATAATGATGTTTGGGCGCGAGGCGTTGGTTTGGGCAAGCGCAGGCAAGGCAAGAACCAAGACCGTTAGCCATAAAATCGCAGGAAGTTTTCGCATAGTTTTTCGATGTAGCACAAACCGTTCGTTTGCGTCGTTCGCTTAAGGTCACGCGCAGTTTTAATAAACGTAGCGCAACCAGCCATGGTTGCGTTGCTTGATTAAGCTGTCTGATTGATTTCAGCGGCTTCCCGTGACAGCCGACGCAACCATGGCTGGTTGCGCTACTCTATTTCAGCTTCGCGTATTCCTTCTTCGCTTCGATCAACACGGGCAAATCCGCATCCGCATCTTTCCACAACCGGAAGAATTCGTCGTACATCTGTTTTGCTTTCGTCGCATCAGACTGCAACACTGCCGCGCGCGCTAAGCCCAGATGTGCGAGCGGCCAGAGCGGCGACGTCACATCCCAGCCGCGATGGTCAATGATTTTCTGAAACTCGGCGGCGGCCTTTGCGCCTTGTTTGAGTTGCAGGTACGCCTGCCCGCGAATCCAATTGGGGCGAAACGCCGACGCGGGTGCGGCTTCGTATTGAATCGTGGGTTGTAGCAATTCGATGGCTTTGGCGGGATTGCCGCGTTGCAATTCGATAGTGGCGTGCGTCAGCGGTGCGATGACGTTGAGGATCAGTGTGTTTTTCGGGTTCTCGCGCATGAGTTCATCAGTCAGCGATTGCCCACGGGCCACATCGCCGGTGAGTGAGAATATCCATCCGATCCAAGGCAGATTGTGATCACTTCCGATATGCGCTCGGAGAAGTGTTTTGCTGCCTTTTTGGACTGTCAGAATGTGTGAAGCCTGTGAAGTGGCTTTTGCCGTCTGCCCGTAATAGGCAAGAACCGCCGCTTCACGGCTAAAAGCACGCTGCTGATATTCAGCCTGACCGCGTGTTTCGTCCAAGGCTACCAATTGCTGGAAGCTTTTGCTTGCTTGTTGGCCTCGCCCGGCAAATGATTCTACTTGGGATAAGAATGAATGGAATTGTTGAGGGGTGGATTTACTCGCAAACCATTCACGTTGGCGAGCCATTTCTTGTACATCACCTTTGACAAGAGCAATTAGCCCTAGGGGCCGATGAAAGAAAGTGCTATCCGGGTAAAGTTTCAATCCACTGTCGAGCAATTCCTTGGCTTCATCATAGCGATGAAGGTGAATCAATCTATCAGCCAGATTGCTTCGCCAAATGGTAGAGGCTTCGCCCCTCTTCAGTGCTTCACGATTGGCTTCCGCCGCCTTCTCAAACTGCCCTATCATCGCATATAAAAATCCCAGCGAATTGAAAGCAATACCGTCTTGGGGGTAGGCATTCGTCTGAAGCTGTGCGGTCTCAATCGCTTTGTTAAGTTCGCCAGTTACATTGGCATAGTAACCGGAGGTCATTTCAAGTTTTTCGGGTTCACTCACTCTATCTCGCGCCTTCCATCCTTGTTCAAAGTAATGGATCGCTTCCGTCACACTTCTGTTCCTGACCCGTGCTCCAAGCATGTTCAGAGCACTAACAAATTGATCATCTAACTCAACAGCGCGCTTGAGAAAAAGAATGCCCTGATCATCCTGCCCTTTTCTCAACCAATGCCTTCCCGCAGAGTAAGCCTTCAGTGCTTCCAGCGATTTCGTTGTCGCTTCTTCCAGCGGCGCATCGTACTTCCGCAACGACACCAGTGATTCGCCCAACTTCCCGCGCAAATCCTTCGCCGCACGTCCCAATGCACTCACTACTTCATCGCGCCCTGCCGCCTGTTCCAGCGTCCGCGCAATCGTCTCGCCGCTCTGCGCGTTTGTCGCTTCCAGCGTTACCGTGTAGCTACGTTCCAGCTTCGTGATTGTGCCGATCAACAACGCCCGCACGTTGCGCCGCTGACAGATTTCGCGGCCTGTCGCGCGCGTGAGGGGTTCGTCTACCGAACGGTTCATCAGCCGCAGCGTGTCGCGCGCCCGCTCTTCGGGAAAGATGTTCATGTACGGCGATTGTTCCAGCGCGACGGCTAAGGCTTGTTTCAGCGTGCCGTCCCAAATCTCTTCGCCCGTCTTGTTCTCGAAATCGGTCAGCAAAATCGGTTCGCGTTCGGCGAAGGCGGGCGCGGCTTGGCGATTGAGGAAGAAGTAGGCAGCGACAGCGACGATGAGCAAAACCGCCACCGCGAGCAAAAGATTTAGCCTGCGACGCGCAGCGCCTGGGAGCGCAAGCGTCTCGCTTGCTGCGAGCGCGTGCAGCGTCGCGCGCTTCCCTTGTGAGGAGATCGTTTGCTCTTCAGCGTATTCGCTCGCCACGTCTCTCGCATCGCTACGCTCGCTCGGCAAGCGAGACGCTTGCGCTCCCAGGCGCTCCGCGCGGCGTTGGGCTTCCGCCGCAAACTCCAGTTCGCGTTGCAGGGTTTTCAGATCGTGCTGCAACGCGCTCATTGCGCCATACCGTTGCGTGCGATCTTTCTGCAAAGCAGTCGTGACGATGCGTTGCAATTCGTCCGGCACGTTCGCAAGCGACGCAGGTTCCTGATGCAAGATCGCGCCCAACACATCAATCATATTCACGCCCGCAAACGGACGCTGGCCGGCGAGCATTTCGTACAGCACCACGCCCAGGCTAAAGATGTCCGTGCGCACATCTACCTTTTCACCGCGCGCCTGTTCGGGCGACATATAACTTGCCGTTCCCATGACCGTCCCTGCTTCGGTCGTATGCGAAGACACGGGGGAAAGTGCGAGCGTGGATTCGTCTTCGCCACGTCGCGGAGTCGCGGTGTTGTCGCGTCGTTCCTCGGTCAGCTTGGCCAAGCCAAAATCCAGGACTTTCACCAGGCCATCGCGCCGCAGCATAATGTTTTCGGGCTTGATGTCGCGGTGGATAATGTTGGCTTCGTGCGCAGCGGCGAGCGCGTGGGCGATTTGCAAGGCGATGTCAATCGCTTCGGCTTGTGTCAGCGGTTGTTGCAAGCGGTCGCGCAAGGTTTGCCCCGCAATGAATTCGGTGGTGATGAAATGGGTGCCGTTCTGTGCGCCGATTTCGTGAATGGTGAGGATGTTTGGATGATTGAGCGCCGAGACGGTTTTGGCTTCTTGCTCGAAGCGGCGCAAGCGGTCGAGGCTTTGCGTGAAATCAAGTGGCAGAATTTTCAAGGCAACCTGACGTTCCAACCGGGTGTCACGCGCCAGATACACTTCACCCATGCCGCCCTTGCCCAGCGGGGCGGTGATTTCGTACTGGCCGAAGCGCGTTCCGGTCGAAATCATCATCGCGTTGGTTCCTATGGTGTCTGGGAAAATCGCAGGCAGTCTAGCATTGCGCGGCGTGGTTTGGCTATGCGCGCAAATCGTTTCAATCGTCTTCGCTAAGCTTGGTAGTCGAATGGATCGTCTGCCCGATTTGCTGCGCCGAATGCACATCCCACTTGGCATCATCGCGCGTCGGGAAGTCTTCGCGGTAATGGCCGCCGCGCGATTCTTCGCGCCATAATGCGGCTTCAGCCATTAGCTTCGCTAATGTCGAGAAATTGCGGGTGCGCTGATTGATGTTCGTCGTGGCGAGGGTTGTCAGTTCTTCAATGGCGGATTGCATTTCCGGGCCGCGCCGGATCAAGCCGACTTTCTGCCACATCAATTCCTGCACGCGCGATTTCGTGTGCGGGTCGAGTCGCCACGATGCCAAATCAAATTCGACGGGTTCCGCTTCGGCTTGCGTGGGTGCGGGCAAATTGTCGGCTATCGCAGCGGCTCCGGCGCGTGCGCCAAAGACTAAGCCTTCGAGCAACGAATTGCTCGCCAAACGATTTGCACCGTGAACACCTGTGCAACTGACTTCGCCTGCGACGAAGAGGCCGGGGAGCGTGCTGCGTCCGTGGGTATCGCTGCGTACGCCGCCCATAACGTAATGGACTGCCGGGCTGACAGGCATTTGATCTTTCGTCAAATCCAAGCCGTACTGCAAACAAGTCGTGAAGATTTTCGGGAAGCGGTCGCGCACGAAAGTGGCTTTCAGATGCGTCAAATCCAGATACATCCAACGTGTGCCGGTGCGTTTCATCTCGGCGACGATAGCGCGGGCGACAATGTCACGCGGCGCAAGTTCGGCGCGCTCGTCGTAGTTGGCCGCAAACGCTTTGCCGTCGTGATTGCGCAGAATGCCGCCTTCGCCGCGTAAGGCTTCGGAAAGCAGAAAGCGCGGCGCATCGGGCAAGGCGAGTGCCGTCGGATGAAATTGCACGAATTCCAGGTCGCACATCATTGCGCCTGCCGCGTAGGCCATCGCCATGCCGTCGCCCGTCGCTACGCTGGGGTTGGTGGTTTGCGAAAACAACTGGCCGGCACCGCCTGTCGCAATAACGACGGCGCGCGCGCGCATTTCCCGCAGCAAGCTTTCGTTCGGGTCAATGTAGCGCACGCCCACGCAGCGCCCGTCTTCGACAATGGCATCAATCGTCGCAGCGTGCGCGAGCAATTGAATATTCGGCAGCTTGCGTGCGTGCGCGATCATTGACCGCACGAATTCGCGTCCGGTCGAATCGCCGCGCGCGTGCAGGATTCGATTGCGTGAATGTGCGGCTTCGCGCGTGAAGGCTAACTCTTCGCCTTCACGGTCGAATTGCGCGCCCCATTCGATGAGTTGCGTGATGTATTTCGGGCCTTCTTCGACGAGCACGCGCACGGCTTTTTCATCGCACAGCCCTGCGCCCGCGATGAGCGTGTCTTCGATGTGCAAATCAATTTCGTCGTCATCTGAGAGTGCAACGGCAACACCGCCCTGGGCATATTCCGTGTTCGATTCGTCAAGGCGTTCTTTGGTGAGGACAATGACGCGCCCATGATTGGCGAGTTCGATTGCGGCGCGCAGACCTGCCACACCTGAACCGAGAACGATGTAATCGGGTATTGAAGACATAAGGAGTTAACAGAGAACAGTTGATAGTTAACAGTCAAAGCGAAATTATCTTTTTGTTGACAGTTTTAGGCGTAGAGCACTGAGCATTTTTCTGAGTTCGAGAATAATTCCTAAAGTTTCTTGGGCATTTTCTTGGGAAAGAAATCCTAGCTCAATGGCTACAATCAATTGCGTATCAAGTTCGGCGACAGAGCCTTCAGCGTAGGAAATGAAATGGATGAATTCAGCAACCGAATTTCGGGCTTGCCCCTCGGCAATATTTGAAGGCACTGAAACTGCGGCACGGCGCAGTTGTGACGTTAACCCGAACTTCTCTTCGGCGGGAAAATAGCGGGTAAGCTCATAAATACACCGAACCAGCCGGATTCCTTTTTGCCAGACTAAAAGGTCTTTGTAATCGCCGTAACTGGATGGATTCGTTTGCATAAAATTGATGCCCTAGCTTTGGCTGTTAACTATTTTCTGTTAACTGTTTCCTGTTAACTATTAACTGCCTTCCGCGCTGCCAATTGCCCGCACGCCGCCGAAATGTCCTGTCCACGTGGGCGACGAATGAACGCATCTACGCCGTTGTCATTCAGCAACTGCTGGAACTTGAGGATGCGCGACATTGGGGATGAATTGAACTCCAATTCCGGCGCGGGATTGTGCGGAATTAAGTTCACTTTGGCTTTCAGGTGATATTGATGCACGAGCTTTGCCAGGCGTCGTGCATCTTCGTCGCTATCGTTCACGCCGTCGAGCATCACGTATTCAAACGTGATTTTTTCTCGGTCGCGCAGCGGATAGCTTTGCAACGCGCGCATCAATTCATCCAGACCATAGCGTTTATTTAGGGGGATCAGTTTTGTTCGTTGCTCATCGGTCGTGCCGGAGAGGGAAATTGCCAGACGCGGGCGAACTTCCTCCTGTCCAAAAGAAACGATTTTCGGGACGATGCCGGAGGTCGAAACCGTGATGCGTTTCGGGCTGATGCCTAAGCCTTTTTCATCGCACAGCAGGCGAATTGCCTTCATCACTTCGTCGTAATTCAAGAAGCTTTCGCCCATGCCCATAAACACGAGGTTCGTGCCATGCGGCGTTTCTGCGCCTGCGCCGTAGACTTCGTTCAAGACAATGATGACCTGCGAGACGATTTCGCCTGCGGTCATATTGCGTTTGATGCCGAGTTGCGCGGTCATACAAAATGCACAACCAACGGCGCAACCGACCTGACAGCTAATGCAAATCGTGTCGCGGTGTTCTTCGGGAATGAAGACGGCTTCGACTTCTTTGCCGTCGCCGAGTTTCAGCAAATAGCGGCGCGTACCATCAGATGAGTAAAATACATTGCCAATTGTGGTTTCAGTGATCTGGCTAGTTTCACAGAGCTTTTCGCGCAGCGGCTTGGCAAGTTCAGTGATTGCGTTGAGATCAAGAGTACGACGTGTATAGAGGGCTTGATACAGTTGCTTACCACGAAAAGGCTTTTCGCCCAGGTCTTGTGCTAACACTACCAATTCACTTTCGGTTTTCCCAAGCAGAATATTCACGCGGGAATTGTAACGTAGTGAAGCAGAAAGCTGTAGTTCCAGGAGATTTGAAATTTCGGATTGGAAATTTGAAAGGAAGAGAAAAGTATGATGAGGAAGTGCGCAGTATTGAAAGGCAAAGAGTCTTAACTTTTAAATGGAGCGGGAGACGGGACTCGAACCCGCGACGTCCAGCTTGGGAAGCTGGCATTCTACCACTGAATTACTCCCGCTCATTTACGAGGAAATGTAGCAAAACATTCCTCAAGAGGCAATTGCAACAGATCGTAGCAAGGCTATCCACCGCTGAAAATTCTTGCTGCCTAGACTTTCATGATCTCGTCTTCTTTGTGTTTGCCCAGATCGGCGATTGTTCCGATGAATTGATCGGTGAGTTTTTGCACTTGATCCAGTCCGCCCTTTTCTTCGTCCTCAGAAATCAGTTTATCTTTCAGGGCTTTTTTGAGCTTGTCATTTTGATCGCGGCGGATATTGCGCACAGCGGTTTTATGTTCTTCCGCAAGTTCATGGATGCTTTTCACCATCTGTTTGCGCCGCTCTTCGGTCAAAGGCGGAATCGGCAGGCGAATGAGTTTTCCATCGTTGGAAGGATTAATGCCCAGGTCTGAAGTGCGAATCGCTTTTTCGATTGGCCCGATCATTGAGGGGTCAAACGGCTGGACGGTGAGCAGTGCCGCATCTACGGCGTGAACCGTTGCTACCTGATTCAAGGGCATTGGCGACCCGTAATATTCTACGTGAATGTTATCCAGTAATCCGGTCGAGGCGCGGCCAGTGCGAATGCTTACCAGTTTTTTGCGAAAGTCCTCAACCGTATGTTCCATCCGTGTTTTGGTTTCATTGGTAACTTCTTTAATCATAAGTGCTCCTGTCTTACTTTCGACCTGATTTGGCAGCCTTTTCTTTGGGTTGTTGTGCGGGTGGATCAGGCATGGCATGCACGATAGAGCCGATTTTCTCGCCGAGTACGACGCGCTTGATATTTCCAGGAATTGTCATATCAAACACGATAATCGGTAGCCCATTATCTTTGCATAACGAGACGGCGGAAGCGTCCATCACTTTCAAATCATCGCGTAGCACACGCATGTAACTCAGTTCTTCAATCTTGGTGGCGCTGGCATCCTGACGTGGGTCAGCCGTATAAATCCCGCTGACACTGGTTGCCTTGATGATGACATCGGCTTTGATTTCGAGCGCTCGTAAGGCGGCGGCTGAATCCGTTGTAAAATACGGATTGCCTGTGCCTGCTGCAAAAATCACGATGCGACGTTTTTCCAGATGGCGTACGGCACGGCGGCGAATAAATGGTTCTGCCACCTCGCGCATCTCAATTGCCGACATCACACGGGTAAAACAACCGGCTTTTTCCAATCCGTCTTGTAAGGCAATCGCATTCATCACGGTTGCCAGCATACCCATGTAATCGCCAGAGGCACGATCCATGCCAGAAGCGCTAGCCTTCAGTCCTCGGAAAATATTTCCGCCACCCACCACCAGCGCCACTTCGACGCCTAGCTGCGCGACCTCTTTAACTTCGCCTGCAATACGTTGAATGACCTTTGGATCAATGCCGTATCCGACTTCGCCCATTAAGGCTTCGCCGCTGATTTTAAGCAAAATGCGATGGTAGGCGGGTTGTTTCTTGGATTTTGTTTTGGCCATAAATCGGAGGAAGAGGCTAAGGATATTTCAAATTTCAAGGTTGAATATCCTTAGCCCGGAAGTTCAAGCAACTTTAGTCCGGTCAGGCAAGTTACTGCTGAATTACTGCTGCAACTTCAGCCGCAAAATCCTCTGAACGTTTTTCCAAACCTTCGCCCATTTTGTAACGAGCAAAGCGGCGAATCGAAATCTTTTCGCCCGTTTCTGCGGTCAGTTTCGTCACCAGTTCGCCCACCGTAATGGCCTGATCTTTGACGAATGGTTGTTCGAGCAAAACGGATTCGCTGAAAAACTTCTCTACGCGCCCTTCTACCATCTTTTCGATAATGTTGGCGGGTTTGTTCGCATTCTTGGGGTCAGCTGTTGCTTGCCCCAGCGCGATTTCGCGTTCTTTCGTGACGACGTCTTCGGGAACCTCCGATTTTGAAACGAAGCGCGGCTCTGAAGCACAAATATGCATGGCTACGTCTTTGACGAATTGCTGGAAGGCTTCGGTGCGGGCCACGAAATCGGTTTCGCAGTTGACCTCGACTAGGACGCCGATTTTGCCACCCATGTGGATGTAGGAACCGACTGCACCTTCAGCCGCGACTTTGTCTACGCGCTTCGCCGCCGTAGCTTGTCCGCGCTTCCGCAAAATTTCAATGGCTTTCTCTTCGTTGCCGTCAGCCTCTACCAGTGCTTTTTTGCAATCGGACATGCCAGCATTGGTTTTGTCACGCAACGCTTTGACCATTTGAGCTGTGATTTCCATTGTTTCCTCCGTATATCAGCCACGAATTCACACGGATTATCACGAAAGATCAATGTGCGAGAGTCGAACAATCAGATAATCTGCGCTAGACAAAGGCTATTAAGAACCTCGTGGCAATTCGTGTAAATTCGTGGCAAAAAATAATGCCGAGTTAGAAAAACGGCGTAGCCAATGTCTTCATTGCACGGCTACGCCATTTGAATCTGTCGCAAATCTTTAATTAAGCTGCATTCGTTTCTGACGTTTCCGGGGTTGCAACGACGGCTTCTACCGGGGCTGCAACAGGTGCAACCACTTCAGCCGGAGCCTCAGGCGCAACAGGCTCTGCCGCTTGCGCAGGAGCGGCTTCCGTTGTGTTGCCCGCTGGCTGTGGAGCCGGACGTTCAGCACGAGGGCCGCGATCACCACGAGGGCCACGATCACGATCACCACGAGGGCCACGATCACCGCGAGGGCCGCGATCACCACGAGGGCCACGATCACGATCACCGCGCTCGCCACCACGGGGGCGACGTTCGCGCGGCGCAGCCTGCTCCATCGTTATTCCTTGTTCCGCTCGTTGCGCGGCTTCTTCCGCTTCTTTTGCCTGTGCCACGGCTTGTCCTTCGACAATCGCATCAGCGATGCGAGCAGCAAAGAGGCGAACTGCACGGAGTGCATCGTCATTGCCAGGGATGATCTGGGTGATTCCGTCGGGATTGCAATTGGTGTCCACCACTGCCACGACAGGAATGTTCAGGCGATTCGCTTCCTTCACTGCGATTTCTTCTTTGTTGGTATCAATGATGAAAATCGCATCTGGCAGGCGGCGCATTTCTTTGATGCCGGAGAGGTTTTTTTCCAATGCCTGACGCTCACGCTCAATTTGCAAGCGCTCTTTCTTGGCATACGCCTCAATGCGTCCATCGGCCTGCATCGCTTCGATTTCTTTGTAGCGTTTGATGGATTTTTGAATAGTCTGAAAGTTCGTCAACAAACCGCCGAGCCAGCGTTGATTGACATAGTATTGATTACAACGTGCGGCTTCTTCTTTGATCGCATCCTGCGCCTGACGCTTGGTGCCGACAAAGAGGAATATCTTGTCACTGCCTTCGCTGGACAAATTGGTGACGTATTTAAGCGCTTCCTTGAACATCCGCTGCGTTTTTTGCAGGTCAATAATATAAATACCGTTGCGTTCGCCGAAGATAAATTCTTTCATCTTCGGATTCCATCGGCGCACCTGGTGCCCGAAGTGAACGCCTGCTTCGAGCAATTCTTTCATTGTTACTGTAGCCAAAACGAATCTCCTCTAAAATGTTGGTTTGATGTACTCGCTGGCACCAGATTCAGTTCCTATGAACAACCAAACAAGCGCCAGCAATGGTTTTTGGTTTTGGGCTGTGGGCTTTGATTTTGACCACGTGAGAACGTCATCAAAACCAAAGTCCCAAGACCAAAGCCTCTTATCGTTTCGAGAATTGGAACCGCTTGCGCGCGCCCTTCTGACCGTACTTCTTACGCTCTTTGGCGCGAGGATCACGGGTGAGAAGGCCGGCACGTTTCAGCTTTTTGCGCAACTCGCTATTGAACTCCAGCAAAGCGCGGGCAATGCCATGACGCACTGCGCCGGCTTGACCAGCCATTCCACCGCCGTCCACGTTAACCAGCACGTCCAGCTTGCTGAGCGTGTCAGTCAATTGCAGCGGCTGACGAATAATCATCCGCAGGGTTTCGTTGGGGAAATAAGATTCAATGGGTCGCTTGTTGACTTTGAACTCGCCTTTGCCGGGACGCAAATAAACGCGTGCGGTTGCACTCTTGCGCCGTCCGGTTCCGTAATACTGAATATCTGCCACGTTTGCTCCTGAAATGTACAACAAGCAGATCGCTTGTTGTCGAACTTAGCACTACACGCCCAACGTTTCCGGCTTTTGTGCGCCGTGATTATGCTCTGCCCCCGCATAGACTTTTAACTTCTTCGCCATTGCGCGGCCCATTTTCGTTTTGGGTAACATTCCCTTAATCGCGCTTTCCAGCACGCGTTCAGGATGTTTGCTGAGCTGATCGCGGGCACTGATGCTGCGAATGCCGCCCGGATAGCCGGTGTGGTGGTAATAGGTTTTGTCGTTAAGCTTATTGCCTTTAAAAACAACTTTGGCGGCATTGATAATGATCACGTGATCGCCCGTATCAATAAATGGCGTGTAAGTTGGTTTGTTCTTGCCCATCAGAATATTGGCAACTTTGGACGCCACACGACCTACGGTCGCGCCGTCCGCATCAACCACATACCATTTTCTGCTATTTTCTAAACCCTTGCCGCTCGGAAAGTAAGTTGACATAGATTGGAATCTCCGTATGAAGCGTCAAAAAAACAAGCGGTAAGAATATGGATTTCAAAATCCAGTGTCAAGGCTACGTTTTACTTGCGTGCTTTTTTTCATTTCGCAAAATTGTAAATCCTTGTCCAATAGACCTCTCTCAGTCTTGCCAAGCTAAATATGCCTGTGATAGCTTTCGGGTTGTTTTACCGCACCACTATTAGATTTTTAGTCACCAATAACTTCGGAGGCACTGTATGACCATTACCGAGCATAAGAATGGCGACGTCGTCGTTCTCAACGTGGAAGGCAAGATCCTGCTGGGAGAAGGAGACGTTCAGCTTAATAAGAAAATCGCAGAATTGATTGGCCGTCAGGAAACCAAAATCCTGCTGAACCTGGAGCAAGTCCCCTACATGGATAGCGGTGGATTGGGAGAAATTGTTCGTAGCTATACGACTGTCAAACGCGAAGGCGGGCAATTGAAGTTGGCTGGCGTTACCTCGCGCATTAAGGATTTGATGGTAATCACCAAGCTTCACACGGTTTTCGACATCTTCGATAACGAAGCCGAAGGCGTTGCCAGCTTTGCGTAAAGCAGCGAGGTGTGAACAGTAAACAGTGAACAGTAAACGGCAAATTGCTGCTATTAACTGTTCACTATTAACTGTTCACTTCAGTTTTTAGCCCGTATTCCGCATACCTGCCGCAATGCCATTGATCGTCAGCAAAATGGCATATAGTAACTGTTCCCGCTCATCCGCTTTCCCTTTATGCTCGCGTAAACGAGCCAGCAGCTCCACCTGTAAATAACTCATGGGATCAACGTATGGATTGCGCACCGCGATAGAGCGTTGTAGCACAGGCTGCTTTTCCAGCAGGCGTCTTTCGCCCGTGACCTTAATTACCGCCTGGCAGGATCGTTCATATTCTTCTTCCAGCAAGCTGAAAATTCGCTGGCTGAGTTCTGGGGCAACCAAGGTTTCAGCATATTGCCGCGCGATTTGAAAATCCGTTTTTGCCAATGCCATTTCAATGTTGGAAATCGTTGTGCGAAAGAATGGCCAGCCCTCGTACATTTCGCGCAGAACTTGCAAATGGGTGCGCGGCTTTTGATGGATGAAATCTTCCAGTGCCGTGCCAACTGCCAGCCAGCCGGGCAAAATATGACGACTTTGCATCCAGCCAAACACCCAGGGAATGGCGCGCAAATCATCCAGACTTTTTGAGCCTTGTTTGCGTTTCGACGGTCGCGAGCCAATTCGCATGTGTTGCAACTCTTCGACTGGGGTAGCGCTCACAAAGTAATCATAAAAGCCCGGCGTGTCGCGAACGAAGCGGCGGTAGGCCTGAAACGCGTCGGCGGAAATCGTTTCCATGATCTCTTTCCACTGCGCGAGGTGTGTTGGGCTAACTTGAAAGTGATCCTGCACGCTGGCGGCAATGACCGCGCCTGTTGTTAGCTCCAGGCTTCTTAGCGCGATGTCAGGCAGACTGTACTTACCTGAGATGACTTCGCCTTGCTCGGTGGTTTTGATCCGAGCGGCCACGGTGCCCGGCGGTTGGGCCAAAATCGCTTCGTGCGTCGGGCCACCGCCACGTCCAATCGTGCCGCCGCGTCCGTGAAAGAGCCGCAATTCAATGTTATGCGCGCGCGCCACTTCCCACAAACTTTCCTGCGCTTTGAAAAGCTCCCAACTCGAAGTCAGGATGCCGCCGTCTTTGCTGCTGTCTGAATAGCCGATCATCACTTCCTGCAAATGATTCTGCGAGGCAATCACACGCGAGTAAACCGGATTTTCAAACAACCGCTTCATCACATCAGGCGCGCACTGCAAATCATCAATCGTTTCAAATAGTGGCGTCACTGCAAGGCGAAACGTTCCCTCACAAGTAAATAATCCGGCCTCTTTGGCCAGCACCAATACTGCAAGCAGGTCACTGACATCACGCGTCATACTGACAATAAATGTGCGTAAACAGCGAGGGCTGATTTCGTCCAGTGCGCGCCGTGCGACACGAAACACATTCAACGTCTCAATCGTTTCCGCGCTGTATGCCGCATCAAAAGCAACAAGCGGGCGTGGCGTGGAGAGTTCTTCTGTTAGCCAGGTAGTGCGCTCTTCTTCCGTCATTTGCCCGTAATCTTTGCTGAGGCCAAGCGCGCGAGTGATTTCTGTTAAGGCGGTGATATGACGTTCGCTATGTTGCCGCAAATCAAGCTGGGCAAGGTGCAAGCCGAAGGCCGCGACCTGTCGCATGAGCTTATCAATTGCCTGTGCCGCAAGCTGCGCCTGGCTGGTGCGCAAGCTATCACGCACCAACTTTAAGTCTGCCCAAAGCTGCTGCGCATTTTGATACACGGGGGGCGCAGTGGTTTTGCGCAATGCGGTGATGACCGGCATTCCCGGACGCGTGGAAATCAGCGGATGCCCTTTTTCAATCAGCATCACAGACGCTAGTTCCTGATTGCGCCTGAGCGTGTTTTCAAGTCGGGCGTAGATGAATGACAGCTTTTGCCGATACGGCTCTTCGACATTACGCTCGACCACCAGTGATGCTGTAATCGGAAAGAGCGGTTTGTCCCGCTCAATCGAATCCAGCAATTCTTTAGAAGCCGGAGCATACCGCGAAGATTCGCTGATGCGATGGCCAAGGTCGTTCACTGCCACTTCATATTTGCGCAGCACTTGCCGTTGCATCAGCCGCAACGCTTCCCAGGTGACTTCCGGCGTCACATAAGGGTTGCCATCGCGGTCGCCGCCAATCCACGAGCCAAAGCGCAACGGGGCTGCGCCGTCCTGCAACTTTACGCCAGGGAAATGCTTGCCCAGCACGCGCTCCAATTCCCCCAGCATCGTCGGAAGTTCTTCAAACAGCGTGGCGTCGAAGTAGTACAAGCAATTGCCGACTTCATCCAACACAGTTGGTTTGACGTGCCGTACTTCATCGCTTTGCCAAATGGATTCAATCTCTGCGGCGAGCCGTGTTTTTAATTCTTGCAGCTTCTTCGGCGAAATTTCTGGATGATCAAACTCTCCCAACAAATCTGAAATGCGGCGATGTTTTTCCAGCATCGTGCGTCGCGCGGCTTCGGTCGGGTGCGCGGTGATGACGGGGCGGATTTCAAGTTTGTCCAGCACGGTTTGTAAATCTGCTGCTGCTACTTGTGCTGTACTCAACGATTGAAACGTATGTGCCAGCGAACCACGCTGCGGCGAATTGGGCGTGTGCAATTCATACCATCGTTTGCGCCGAATGCGGTGATATTGCTCGGCGATGTTGGCCAGTTGAAAATAGACCGAGAAGGCGCGAATCACGCCAATCGCTTCGTCCAGACTTAAACTGCTGAGCAGCTTTTTCAGCTTCTTTTCTGTTGCGGGCGAATGCTCAGTCCGAAGTTGTTTGCACAGCGCGCGAACTTCTTCTTCAATCGCAAACAAACGTTCGCCGCCAAGTCGTTTCAGCGTTTCGCCCAACAGATCACCGAGCCGATGAATGTCTTCGCTCAAAGGCAAATCTTTTGCCAATGCCGGAGTGGGTTTGGTTTTGTTCATAGCGGCGTATTATGCGCTATCCCTTCGGTACGGTACAGGGAGCGGTAGCGACCTGGTGTGCTCGCGCTGATCACCGAGTCGCTACCGCTCTTCGTACTGTACCGCTTTGCCTTGCCGCCACGCCCGGCGTACAATCCCACGCGTCTCAGTACAATTCGTCTCAATTCAGGAGGTCGTTATGAAGCAGCTCATCCGCTTGGTTCTCCCGCTGGTGGCTGGCTTGGCGCTATTGCCGCAAATGATTTTTCACGCCCGACAGGATCGTGGGCTCACCGTCACCGCCCAAGGCGAACGTCGTGTGGCGCTTGTCATCGGCAACAGCGCCTATGCCCTCGGCGCACTCGCCAACCCCGTCAACGATGCGCGCGACATTGCCGCCACGTTGCGTCAAGCCAACTTTGAAGTGCTGTTCGGCGAAAATCAGAATCGCCGCCAGATGCGCGAATTGATTCGGCAGTTCGGCGACAAGATTCGCAATGGCGGCGTCGGGTTGTTCTTTTTTGCAGGACACGGCGTGCAGGTCAACAGCACGAACTTTCTGATTCCGATTGGTGCCGAGATCACGAAAGAAACCGAGGTCGAAGACGAAGCCGTGAGCGTGAATTTCGTGCTGGCGCAAATGGAAGACGCGCGCAACAAGCTGAACATCGTGGTGCTGGATGCCTGCCGCGACAATCCGTTTGCGCGGAGCTTTCGCACCGCAGGCGAACGCGGCTTGGCGGTGACGAAGAGCGCGCCAACTGGAACGTTGATCGCATATGCGACGGGCGCGGGCAGCGTGGCGAGCGATGGCGCAGGACGCAACGGGTTGTTCACGCAGGAGCTGTTGACGAATCTGAAGACGCCCGGTTTGACGTTGGAATCGGTGTTTCGGCGCACGCGCACGACGGTGCGCAGCAAATCGAACGGGCAGCAAGTGCCGTATGAATATACATCGGTGGAAGGCGAAGACTTTTACTTCCTGCCGCCCAATGGGGCTGCGCCGCCGCCCGTGACCGCACCTGTGACGGCGACTGGGCCTCCTACGACCAAACCCGCGAACAGCCTGCGGATGAGCGTGGCAGGTGTGCCCCTCACGGCAATGAGTTTCGTAACGGCGAGTGTAGATGCGAGCGGCAATGTTACGAACCAACGGCAAGAACAATGCTATGGCTTTGTCGAAGACTTGGGTGGCGTGAAACTGGAAATGGTGGAAGTTCCGGGCGGTACCTTTCAGATGGGGTCGACCAGCAGCGCGGCACAGGAAGCCTTTGAGGATGCCAAACGCTACAACAAAGATGTGAAGTATGAAAGGTTCAGTTATGAGCAACCGCAGCATGAAGTGAGTGTCAGTGGCTTTGCGATGGGCAAGTACGAAGTGACGCAAGCGCAATGGCAGGCCGTGATGGGCACAACCGTCAGCCAACAGCGCGATAAGGAGAACAAGGATTGGCCGTTACGAGGCGAAGGCGGTGAGTACCCGATGTATTATGTGTCGTGGGAAGAGGCGCGCGAGTTTTGTCAGGAACTGAGCCAACGAACAGGCAAGACTTATCGGTTGCCAACGGAAGCCGAATGGGAATATGCGGCACGCGCGGGAACGATCACGGTGTTTGCGTTTGGCCCGACTATCAGTGCACAGATCGTAAATTACAATGGCAACAATCCCTACCAACAAGCAGCGAACGGCAGTTATCGTGAAAAGGCTGTGCCAGTAGGGGGGATGGGGGCAGCGAATAGGTTTGGGCTATTTGATATGCACGGCAACGTGTGGGAATGGTGCGAAGATATGTGGCACGAAAGTTATGTAGGAGCGCCAAGTGATGGCTCCGCTTGGTTGAGTGGCGGAGACTCAAATCGCCGGGCGTTGCGCGGTGGTTCGTTGGCCCAAAACGCATGGGAGTGTCGCTCCGCCAGACGATCTTGGAACTCGCCCCGTCTCCGCCGTAACATGGGCGGTTTTCGTGTTGTAGCCGTTTCGCGGACTCAGTAATGCTCTGCGCTCTGGCACTGGTGCGCTTGGCTCCCCTTGAGCGCGGAGCGGGAGCAGGACATCTGGTACGGTACGGGGAGCGGTAGCGACTTGGTTATCGCAGGAGCATCGCCATCGTCGCACCAGACCGCTACCGCTCGCTGTACTGTACCGGTGGGAGGTGCGCGCTCGGTACGGTACGAGGAGCGGTAGCGACTTGGTGAGTGTCGGGGTGTCAGGCTGCATCACACCAGCTCGCTACCGCTCGCCGTACCGCACCGTGTGCAGCAGCAGGTCGCCACCGCTCCTCGTACCGTACCGAGGAGACTACGGCGGTACGGTACGAGGAGCGGTAGCGACTTGGTCAGGATGACAGGCGGGCCTCCACCAGGTCGCTATCGCTCCCTGTACCGTACCGATCCAACTACCTACCGAGAAGCATCTATGAGCGCATACAATCCATATTTCCAAGAGGAGCATATTCCGCGCGCGTATTTCATCACGTTTCGCTGTTACGGCACGTGGCTGCACGGCGATGAACGCGGCTCGACGGATCGAGAGCATAACGAATACGGCACGCCGTTCCTCGCGCCCAATGAACGCTGGCGACGCTACAACGAAGCCGCGCTCAAACATCCGCCCGTCAGGCTGGACAGCGCGATGCGTGCCGCTGCTGATGCTGCGATTCGGGAAACCTGCGAACTTCGGCAATGGGTCTTGCAGGCAATCAATGTCCGCACGAATCATCTGCACACGGTTGTCTCTGCGCCCTGCAAACCCGAACCTGCCCTGAGCGCCTTCAAAGCGAACGCCACGCGCAAAATGCGCGAGACGGGATGTTGGCCGCATAGTCACAGCCCCTGGGCCGACAAAGGCAGCCGCCGCTATCTCTGGACACCCCGCAGCGTCGAACGCGCCATAGACTACACACACAACGGACAAGGCGATACAATCCCCGACTTCAACGCGGACGAGGAATAACACTTGGTACGGTACGAGGAGCGGTAGCGACCTGGTGATATGAGTGGCTTACCAAGTCGCTACCGCTCCCCGTACCGTACCAACTACAGCAGTACAGCGAGCGGTAGCGACCTGGTGATATGAGTGGCTTACCAAGTCGCTACCGCTCCCCGTACCGTGCCAACTACAACTATGAAACCACGCATTGCAATCTTTTTTACTGGCGGCACGATTTCGATGAGCATTGATCCGACGATGGGGGGCGCTGCGCCCGCGTTGTCAGGCGAGGAAATCGTTGCGCGTGTCGAAGGGCTTCAGGAAGTCGCCGACTTTGACATCATCAATTTCGCGCGCTTGCCGGGGCCACACGTCACGCCCTCGATCATGCTGGATTTGGCACGGCAGGTCGAAGCGCGTTTGCATGATGAAACCGTTTCCGGCGTTGTTATCACGCACGGCACCGACACGCTGGAAGAAACTGCATACTTTCTTGATTTGATTTTGCAATCCGATAAGCCCGTCGTGTTCGTTGGCGCGATGCGCAATAGCTCTGAGTTAAGTTGGGATGGGCCAGCGAATTTGAAAGCGGCAGTCCGCGCAGCCGCCGATGAGCAATTGCGAGGACTAGGCGTTGTCATTGCCATGAGCGAAAAAATCATTGCTGCGAATGAGGTCACCAAAACGCACACCGAATCTGTGGACACGTTTCAGAGCCGTGATTTTGGGCCGCTTGGTGTGATTGACAAAGACCGCGTGATTCTTGCCCGTCGCCCAACCGAACGGGAACACCTTGCAACGAACTCTGTTGAGGAACGCGTGGACACGATCAAAATTGTCTCCGGCGGCGATGGGCGGTTTCTTGATTTTGCTGTTGCCGAAGGCGCGCGCGGCCTTGTGTTGGAGGGCTTCGGGCGTGGCAACATTCCACCAGCTTATTTGCCTGCGGTGGAGCGTGCCTCGAAAGCAGGTATTCCGATTGTGCTGACTTCGCGTTGTCCGCGCGGTCGTGTGCTCGACACGTATGCTTATGCGGGGGCGGGAAAAACGCTGACCAATCTCGGCGTTATTCTGGGCGGAATGTTACCTGGCCATAAGGCACGGATTAAACTGATGCTTGCACTGGGGGCTGGTTTTAGCGTCGCGCAAATTCGTCAATTGTTTGAAAACCAATAACTGAGCTGGCCATCGAAAATTGAACTTCTCAGAAAGGATCAGCCAAATGAAATCAGCCACCTTGTTCAGATGGATTGCCGTTGCTTTTGTCACCGTTGCCGTGGTTGCACAGACTTCGACTTCACAAAAGAATGAGTCACCGAATTCAGGGTTGAAGATTACCGGATTTAACTTTGAAGCCAAGTCTTCTTCGCGGTTAGAACTGGTTCCTGTCCAGTCGGCTGGCAGCGGGACAGTTCCGACTGCTCCGGCAAATTACGGAGCAGAGTACCGAGGCGAACCGACGAAAAATTCAAGTGCGTGCGACCAGCGGTACGGTACGAGGAGCGGTAGCGACTTGGTCGCGGCGGCGCTGGACCAAGTCGCTACCGCTCCTCGTACCGTACCGCGCCGTGCAGTTGAGGTCGCACCCATCTGAAAACCGCTATATTATCAGTATGAAAAGCGGCAGGAACTGACACGCTACGCGACATTACGTGTGAAAAACGAAGGCACGAAAGCCATTAAATCCGTCGCCTGGGCATTTACCGACCCGCATTTCAAAGGCGACAAGGAAGTTGGATATTCCGAGGCAAAAACCAAAATGAATATCGCGCCGGGGCAGAGCGCTGTTTTGGTTCAGCGCGTCCCTGAACATCGCAATTGCGGGCAGGCCACGGCAATGGCCTGGGGGACTTATTCGATAGCGGGTTCATGTGGTCGTCCGAATCGCAAAATGACCAGCTATTACACGGTCGAAGCGAAGCTGAAACAGGTGGTGTATTCGGATGATTCTGTCTGGAATGCACACTGAGATTGTGCCGAAAGCTGTTATTTCCTTAACGAATTGCGGCGTTGGCCATTGAAACGAAGGCATTGAATTCATCAGATGTATCGCCGCCCCCGCCTTGTCGCTGCATTAACAATATGCCAATCAAATCTTTGTTCGGGTCTGCAAAGTAATATGTTTGCCACGCGCCGCCGTGGGTGAAGGTGCCGACCGATTGCAATCGAAACATGCCTTCGATGTTGCGCACGACTTGAAAGCCTAATCCCATCCCTACGCCGGGCGACCAGCCTGCTTTCAAATCGCCTGTGTGGTTGTACGTCATTAGCTCGACGGAATAGCGTGAAAGGATTTGTTTTCCCTGCAATCTTCCACCGTTCAGCATCATTTGCAGGAAGCGAAACATATCTGCTGCATCGGAATACAGGCCTGCTTCCGGGGCTGAATACACCGCATTTTCGCGCGTAGGTTCAATTTCAGATTTCTTCAGGCCGCTGTCGGCCATTTGGTATATCTGTGCGACGCGCGCATTTTTGCTGGCGGGCAAAAAGAAATGCGTGTCTTTCATACCAAGCGGCGTGAACAGACGTTCCTCTAAAAACTGCTCGAAACTTTTTCCCGTGACGACTTCGACAATACGCCCTGCAACAGCGATTCCCGTGTTGCTGTAAATCCATTTGGTGCCGGGTTGTACTTCTAGCGGCTCCCGCGCGAAAAGTTTGACCGCTTCGGCCAGCGTTTTATCGCGCTTGCGATAGAACATTTGAAATTCGCCGACCGCTTTGGGATAGCCGCCACTCATTCCTGAGGTGTGCGTCAGCAAATCACGAATCGTAATTGAGCGCGCGGGTTTTACCAGATCGCTACCGTCTTTGACTTTGATGTCTTTGAATTCGGGCAGGTATTTTTCGACCGGATCAAGAATGGTCAGCAGCCCATCTTCTTCCGCCATCATCACCGCTACGGCAGTAATCGGCTTAGTCATCGAAGCGATTTGAAACAGCGTATCCAGGTGCATCGGAGTTTTTGTTTCGAGGTTTTGATAACCGACCGCATCGGCATGGATCACCTGTCCGCGATAGGCCAGCAACGTGACGATGCCTGCGGTGCGTCCCTGATCCACAAATGATTTCATTCGTGCTTTGAGTTGCGCCAGCCGCGCTTCATCCGGGCCTGCCACCTTGGCTTGCGCAAAGGCTGACAGCGAAAGTCCAAAAATTAAGATTGCGAGCAAAAGAGAGTTGTTTCGTTTCATGGTTAGCGTAAGGAAAGGACAGTCAGGTTGCTATCGGAATCAAATGGTTCGTCAGCATCATCCGGCTCATGGCTTTTTGCAATCGGAACTTCCATCGGAAAGCTGCCATGTGGGATTTCGACGCCGGGCGCTGGCAAATAGCGATTGGCCAGCAATTCCAAATCGTAGCCTTCGCGGCGTACACGACTGTCAATGTACAGCAAAATAAACCCAATCATCAGCACCGGCAGCAGCAGGATTTCACTCGCCTGTGAGATCGTGCTCGTCAGCACGGTGTACCACAGCGGTTGCTGCAAATTGAACGGTCCCGCATCTATGCCATTCAGCCCCGCGTACAAATAAACCGGAATCATAAACAGCAGCAACACGGAATACGAAATGTAAATGTAAAAGAAAACCAGCGCGATGATCGGAATAAAATCTTTGCGTCTGCCCTCATTGCCTGCCAGGGAAAAACTGCGGCTCAGCGCGGCGGCGACGGTTTTATTTTCGACCGTGATGACCTGCGGCAAAAAAACGGCGCGCTTCACATTCATCAAAACCAGAATGCTTAAGATAAAAAGCGCAGCAACTCCGACAATACTGTGCATCAGGACTTGGACCCAGAACGGGAAGCTACTAAATAACCAAGCCGAAATTAGCACGTAAATGCCAAATATTATTCCAACGACATAGAGCAGGAAAATTAAGAGCGTCGCAATCAGCGCAATTACCATGATGGTTGCCCCCACCAGCCGCCAGAACTTTTCGCGTACGGTTGCATACACGCTTCGTACGGTTACAGGCGAGCCATCCATGAAATGCTGCACCAGACTGCGCGCTGTTCCTCCCAACAAAAAAATGAGCACTGCCTTCCCGCTGATATATAGCCCTGCGCCACCCAGGATCAGCAAAACGGCTGTTGCAATGCGCCAATCACCTTTGGTTGTCGAAAAATGCCGAAAGCCCAGCGTCAATGCCATAATGCCAAGGTAGGAAAGCAAGACAGGCAAAACCGCGATCCGCATCAATGCGATCCAATGACGACGATAGAGTCGCACGATGCGATCCAATAAATCCCCCGCTGATAAAGGGGCAAGCGTCATACTTTCTATTTCGTTCGTTGGCATAAGTGCGCGAAATATTACAGCGTTTGTCTGATGAATGTACAGCTACAAAAAAAATGCTTTTGGAGAGAGGGTTCTGATGATTAACTGTTTGTTATTCCGTTACTTGGATTCGATTCTTTGAGAAATCACTTGAAAAAAAGATAATCTCGCGTTAGAAATGCAGTATCCTAAAAATCCCCCGAGGCTTTTAGTGCGTGGTGAATCATGCGGAGTTCACCAAAATCGGTTCACGCGTGCTTGTTATCGAATGAAACTACAGGAAAGAGGGTATATGAAAAAGCTAACTATTTTGACTCTGATAGGTTTGGTGTTTTTGTGTAGCAATGTGCTTGCAGACAAAAAGGAAGAGGTCGAGCGTGCGAAAAAAGCTGCGCAAGCATTTCGGGAAATTATGGATGCCCCTGACAATGCGATCCCAAAGGAATTATTGGATCGCGCCTATTGTGTTGCCGTGTTTCCTTCAGTGAAGAAGGGCGGCTTTGTGGTGGGCGGACAGTTCGGACGTGGCCTGGTTAGTTGCCGCAAACCGAGCAGCGGCTGGAGCGCACCTGCGTATTTCACCATTGGCGGTGGTAGCTTTGGGCTGCAAATCGGAGCGCAAGCCGTGGATTTGGTGTTGCTGATCATGAACGAAGACGGCGTGAATGGTTTGCTGAAGAGCAAATTTGAAATTGGCGCAAGCGCGGCGGCGGCGGCGGGGCCTGTGGGACGTAATGCTTCTGCTTCGACCGATGCCACACTGAATGCCCAGATTCTTTCTTATTCGCGCAGCAAGGGATTGTTTGCTGGCCTGGAGTTGAAAGGCTCTGTCCTGAAGGAAGATGAAGACGCGAATAAAGATGTGTATGGCCGAGCTGTCACTGCGCGTGAGTTGCTCGAAACCGGAACCATCAAGACCACAGCGGATGTCCGAATCTATCCCGCAACCTTAACCAAATTCTCACCACGGAAAACCTCTGGCGCTGCGAAAGCCAATGTGAAGCGGAAACGGTAAAGACCTCCTGGATACTTGGCTGAGGTTGTGGCGTTTGCATTTGCCACAGCCTCTCTGCTCAAAAAAGTGTTCTTTTACTATTTGATAGGAGAGCCCATGAAACTTGCCCCTGCTATCTGTTTCGTAATTGGGTCTTGTTTAATTCTCACTTCGTCAGAAGTTCTTGCCCAGCGCCGTTTGCCGAACGGGCAACGCGTTCGACAGGCTGCAAAAGTTACATCGCTGGCAGCGGCTGTAGAGCCTCAGAAAACCACCAGTACGCCCGCTCCTGCCGGGCCAGCCCCCACCACTACACTCGTTACCTCTGTACCTGTTGCGCCGATTAGCGCACCTCCCACAACTCCGACAGCCCCTGTCGCGACGGCTAGTATGGTGTCTCCCCAGGTGATTAGGATCGAGGTGACCGTGCCACCTGGAACTACTCTGGCTCCTGATCCAAAAAATAACGAGAAAAAACCGCCGCCGTGTACGGGATTGGAAGACGGTCACGATTGGGTCGCCCGGACGGATCGCGCTGCTACCGTTCTGCGCGAATTGCTGGACGCCACAGATCGCGGCATGTCGCTGGGAATGCTGAACCGTTCGGATTGCGTAGCAGTGGTACCATCCCTGAAAAAAGCTGGCTTTACGATAGGTGGCCAATGGGGGCGAGGCGTGCTTAGTTGTCGGTACGATAACAAATCGTGGAGTCCGCCCGTGTTTTTCACGATGACAGGTGGCAGCTTTGGCCTGCAAATCGGCGTGCAATTTACGGATTTGGTCATGCTGATCGGAAATCGTTCTGGCGCTGATTCGCTTTTACAAAATAAACTTGAGGTTGGTGCCAGTGCCAGCGGTACGGCTCTGATGATGGGGCGTCACGCGGGAGTCTCTTCCGATGTTCTGATGAATTCGCGGGTTATTTCTTATGCGCGCAGCCGTGGCTTATTTGCGGGCGTAGAGTTGAAAGGCGCGTATTTTCGTCCTGATAACATGGCGCATCACGTTGTTTATGGCAACGATGCTCATGTCCACGATATTCTTTCCAGTGAAAGAATTGCGAACGAAGCGCGGGCAACTTGTTATGGCGGAATTAATGCCTTATCCCGAACACTCAGAGAAATTTCCCCTACTCACGTCTACTATGCTAAAGTTCCGAGGCCGAGATATTCTTCGGCACCTCCAGCTTCAGCCCCCGCTGCTAGATGAAGTGAGATCATTTATGCGAAAAACTGTATTGCTCAGCGCCTGCGTGTTCATTGCGCTTGCCTCACCTGTATTCGCTGTCAAAGCTAAAAAAGATACCGATGTCCCTGTGCGAAAGGGAAAAAAAGGAAAAATTGTGGTGGTACCGGAAACAGAAACCACTGCAAAGCGAGCGCCTCGTATCAATCAACGGCTGGCAGGGTTACATCCTCAAACTCAAGTCAAAATGAAGGCCGCGCTCAAGGATATGGATCGTATCGGTGTTTGCCCGGCCATCACCAGTGCCTATCGCTCCACCGCACAGCAACACGATATTTATCGTTGCGCACATCGCCATCGTTGCCGTGTGCAACGCGGTATTTTCAGCGCCAGAAAGCCCGGAACTTCGTTGCATGAGGCTGGACTGGCTGTAGATTTTGCCGATATTGCACACGGCAAAAAACGTCATCGCCAATTAACGCAGGATGGTCGCAAGATCGTGAAAGTGATGCAAAAACACGGCTTCAAATGGCGCTACGGGTTGAAAGATCCGGCGCACTTTGAACTTGATCCAAGTGCCGCTGGATACAAAAGCGAGAAAGCCGCGATCACCGCAGCGCAAATACGCGAAGCCAAGCAACGTTTGGCGACCCGAAAGGCGGCAAGTGTCGAACCCAAGCAGAAAGCACGTCGGCGGAGTGCCTGAAAAAAAGGGCACACACAACGTGAATTGCGTGTGCCAAATTGCACTTGGAGGAAAATGAAGATCGAACCTGGAGATTAAAGGTCTTCTGCCCAGATCGCACCGTGCAGATTATTCAGACTGGATGAGATTCCATGCGTATTGACGGGGATCGGCTCATATGCTGTTTCGTTCATTGAAGCCAGCAAAATTGCGTCGGTGACAGCGGCCTTCAAGCTGCCTGGCGTGCCGAGTTTGCGTGTCGCTTCGATATGCGTCGTCAGCATTTCCAGCGCGAGGCCCCGCTGTAGGTCAGAGAAATTCACAAAGCGTTGGTGCGCACTTAAAAGTTGCGTGGCAAGAATACGGGGTGGCAATTTAACTTTCATCAGGTAACCTCTCAATTCTGTTTGGGCACGGGATAAATCGTGAACGACTGGGCCGTCGTTTTTTACTGCGCTTGCGATGGATGAGAAAATAGGCCTGACTTTTCGCAGAAGCGTGATACACCCGTAACAAATCATTCCACTTGAAAAAAATGATCGAAACCTTTTATCGCTCCGCGACCATTGATGACACCGCGACAATTGTTGCCTTTCAACTGGCAATGGCGCGCGAAACCGAAGACCTTGAGTTGGAGGAAGCTGTTTGCACACGCGGCGTGCAGGCTGTTTTTGCGCGGACAGACTTAGGCCAATATTACGTGGCTGAACAAGCTGGGCGCGTGGTGGCGTCGTTGATGATTACCTATGAATGGAGCGATTGGCGCAACGGTATGGTGTGGTGGATTCAGAGCGTTTATGTTAGTCCTGAAGCCCGCCAACAAGGCATTTACGCCGGACTGTACGCGCACGTCAAAGCTATCGTGCAGGCTGACGATTCCTTACGCGGGATTCGCTTGTACGTGGATGAGCGAAACAAACGCGCGCAAGCGGTTTACACACGGCTTGGTATGAACGGCGAACATTATCGCGTGTTTGAATGGATGAAGTGATTCTATTATTTGGCTTTGCTGAGCCCGTCGTTCAGCGCCAGAATCTCGCTGCGGATTGCTTTGCGTTCTGCCAATAATCGTTTGGCAAAGTAGCCCCGCGTGATAAAGACCAGCAGCGCTTTCGTTGCACCTAACGTCCGATCAAAATCCTCGGCAAATCGAACTGCAACAAAACCAGTCAGCGGCAGGCAAATCAGCGTCGCTACAGCGACAACCCAGCCAAATTGCCAGGCACATAAGGCCACGCAAATGATCCAGGTCAACGGAAACAAAAGCGCCGACGCCAGTACCTTAATGGTCGAAACCACATCATCATCGTTGCGGCTGAAACGCTTGGCCAAAACTCCTGACAGCCGATACGCGGGGTAATGAATCACGATTCCAACGATTGCAAACGGTAGCGTCAGCAGAAATTCCAGCACGCGAACGATTGCTTTGACTGGTGTAGCACGCGCCGCAGCGGATAGATCATCCACATCCAACCCGACAAGTTGCAATTGTTCGGCATATTGCCGGATGCGTGATTCAATGCTTTCAAGCTTTTCCGGGGCGTGCGTGCGGTAAAATTCGTAGCCTTCGACGAAACGTCTTTTTATTTGCAACTCGGTCGCCAGACTCGGCTCTTCGGTGTGAACGGAACTGAAAATTTCTTCAGCCTGCGCCACCGTGTCCAATGCCTGTTTCTGATCGGCATTCAAGGTCACTTGGCGCAACGCTACATCCAGCTGATCGGACAATGCGCGTGCCGCCTCGCGAGGAGGCTCAGCAGTTTCATCCAACTCAACTGGATTGACTTTGATCGGTTCGCCAAAATAGAGCAATGCCGAACTGCGGAATTTGGCTTTGGCGGTGTAATACAAACCAGCCGGAACGATCAGCAAATCTTTGTTCATCCCCGACGATGCGGCCCCCAAAGCAATGCGTGCTGCCCCTGTTTTTAAAGGGCGCAAAGACGGCTCGCTGTGCGAAACGCCTTCGGGAAATAACGCGAGCGAGCCGCCGCGTTCCAGCAGTTCGCGGCATTTCTGAAATGTTTCGCGGTTTCGCCTTGGGTCTTCGCCTTTGTCCTGTTGGCGATACACGGGCAATGTGTCGAGCGCGCGTGCCAGCCAGCCAATCAGCGGCATTTTGAAGAGCGTGGATTTGCCCAGCAGCGAAACCGGGCGCGGCGCAAAACATAAAATAAACAGCGGATCAACCAGGCCGTTCGGATGATTCAGCACAAAAATTACGGGTTTGTCTTTTGGCACGCGTTCCAGTCCCGCGACCTCGACGCGGCGAAAAAAAATGCGCAGGATCAAATTCAGCAGTGCAGTGATGATTCGTCTGGTCATAACTATTGCGGGGCTTCAGTCTTTGCAAAGAACAAAGGCCAAAAGCCAAAATTATTCATACACCCGATCTTGAATTCGTAGTCGCAATAAGGCTGCCTCGCCATTGGCGTCAACTTTTACGTCTACGCGTGCTTCGTTCCGGTTTTTGTTGAGATCGTCGGCAATGACATCGCGTTTGCTTTCGGGAATGGAAAACTCTTCGATGCCATACAGGATGCGTCCCTGATGCCAGCGTCCACGAATGGCGGCCTGATTGGCGGGAAGATTTTGCGGCAACTCTTGCGCTGTCGCAATTGGTTTCCAGATGCCGTCTTCGGCCTGTTCGACAATGGCATAAATCACCTCATTGACTGCCAACGTCGGTGCATTGGGGAACGCGCCTGGGCGGCTGATGTCGTAGCCGAGCGTAACATAATAGCCCTTCAAAACATCGTATGGGTCAACGGGGGCAACTTGCAGGACAATGTCGCGTCCTGTTGCTCGCGTATAAACTTTCCGGGCGGGAACACCCAATAAAATTACAAGCTGAACCGCAACCGCAATGGCAAAAAACAGAGTACGTTTGTTCATACGTGCGCCTCCTTTCGCGTCAGGTATTTTTCATATGTGATCCCAGCCATAATCATTGCCAGTCCGCAAAGCGTGAAGGCCGCAGATTTCAGCAGAAGTGAAGTCTCGTATTCAAGAAAGCGTGAAATGATCAGTAACACGACGAACACTGTGCCTGCCCAAAATGCTGCTCGGCGTTCGTCCATCACACCAATGGCGATAGCCACAGCAGCGATGATCAATGCAGCGAGATTGACGACCAATGTGAGCAACATTTGATCGCCACGATGCGCGATTCCCAGCATCGCACAGATGACAAGAATTCCTGATGCGACCGTAATGCCAATTGCCAACAGTCGTCGTGTGGGCAATGCGTTGATTTCCTGCATGATCATCACGATCAGCGTCAAACCCGCGATTGCAGCAATCCCCGCAGGCACCAGCCAATAGAAGGTAGGGGGCTTGGCCTCAGCACGGTTCAGCCAATTACCCTCCTGCCACCATTCGTGGAAAGACCACACGTATGAAATTGTCCCTAGCGTCAGAATCCCCAGCCCGGCGAGCAGATTGCCAAACTCCGGTCGGATATTTTTGAAGCGATGAAACTCCCCCGCTGCCCACGTGGTAAAGCCACAGATGACCAACGAAATCAGAATATACTTAAAGGAATTATGTTGCTGTTCGGCGATGCTGCACAGCATAATCGTGAAGCCCACAAATGTTGCCGCATACAGCACGCGTGAGCGAAGTTGCCACGCCAATGGCAGGAAAATAGCCGCCGCCAGTAACGGAATCACCATCATTCCTGTCCGTTGATGTGCGTGTGAAATTCCCAGAAACCAGATGACCACATTCACCAGTGCCAAAACACCTGTAATCCAACTGCGTGCGGCATACGCCATTACCAACGAACCCAGCGCCCAGGCTCCAAAGGCTCCATACCATTCACCGCTGACGTGAAAGATTTGCGCCATTAACCCGATGTTTGCACCAAACACCAGACTGCCCGTGAAGACCAGCGCATGTCCGAGCCGCGACCAGCCTTTGTAATGCCAGAGCCAATACCCTACGCCGTGAAATGCGAGCAGGGTTATAAGAAGTAAGATCACCTTGGCAACGGTTGGAATTTCTTCCCAATTTGCCGCAACAAAACTCAGCAGGCCACCGCCCAGCAGCAACCCGCCCAGCGTAAAAATCACGGCTGCTAATAATCCTGACGATTCCTTACTTAGCTTGTCCAGCTCATACCGCGCAGTGAGCTGTTGCGCTGCCTCCTCTGTCACGATGCTTTCCCGGACCCAGTCTGGAAGCTCTTGTTTCAGCGTTGCCCGAAAGGACGAAGATTTATGTTGCGTCATACGATTTCTCCGATTGAAGACGAACGCATTATAAGCGCGATGATGGCGATTGGCGGAAGGGATGGGGCAGTTATTGAGGTGTCACAATGGAGAGAATCAAACAATTAGAAAGACAACCAGAAAGTGGATTGTCTTTCTGATTGTCCGATTGTTTTTCTTCCTGCTTCACTTGCGGTCAATATTCACTACCGCGCGCAGGCCGTCTTCCGTAAACTCCAACGTTGCCGTTGCGCCAGCGAAATTGTTCATCAGCTTATCTAACGAACTATTGCCTAGCGGCGCTGAGGGCTGACGCGGAGAAAGCGCATCGCCATGCACACTGCATTTCACTGATTTTCCGTCTGCCGCCAGCACGTAATTGCCGCCTTCCGGGCAGAAGAAATGGGTGGCGTGTATTTGATCGGCGTATTGCTGAATCGCGCGTCCGGTCGTTTCACCTGCGGACGCCGTTTGGTTTTGCCTGAGAAATGCACGCCCCGTACTTGCCAGCACGCCGAGGTTATTCAAGCAGGCTTCACGTTGATTTTCTGCCCAGGCTAATCGGTAATCCGGCAATACTTGATTCCAGTTATTTGCCCGCACACGCACCATTGCATGACCCACCGCATCGCTGTTGCCTTTAATGCCTGCTTTGTCGAGTGCGTAGAGGTCTTCAAGGATGAATGGCTTGCTGGCAACATAAAAGGCATTGCCGATGCGTGCGGAAAAGACGCGGAATTTCACCGGGCCAAAGCGCAAGGCGTAGGCTTGCATCAATGGCGCATCCGCAGGTTTTTCAGTTGGAATCGGCGCACTGAAATAATCTGTTTCGATCCCAAAAATTGCATTGCCGCGCTGTATTTTTCGTGCGCCAGCCGCGACCAACGCTTCATTGTCTTTCAGAAAACGGTCTACCAGGGCAGCATCTTTCACGGGCAGCGACGCATACACCGGAGTGTTCAGCATCGCCACGCCAAAGCCAATCGCCAGGCCCATAAAATCGCCGAATCCACTGCTGCGTCCCGGTCGCGCCGTCGTTGCCATCAGCATTCCCATCAGTGCTGGCATATTCAAATCAAACATCGGCGGCGCGTCGTAAATATGCAGCCCGATTTGATTGCCAAAGCCTTTCGTCAATAACTCCATCACCTGTTCCTGCGCCTTCTGATCTACATTTACGCCCAGGTCTTTGCCCAGACTTTCGGCCTGCGCTTTGGCTGAAGATTTGTTGAGTTCTTCCAACAACTTTTCCTTATTCAAGCGCACGCCAAGGCTGAAAATATTGTGCTTCGGGATGGGGAGCGCATCCAGCGGCTCTGGCTTACCACCAAACGCCATCGCCATTCCGCTGTAGATGGAATTATCAATCAGCGGCAGCACAATCGTTTCCAATCGGTATTGCTTGTCTGTGAGCTTCAATCGCAGTGCGATTGGATCAAAGTACGTGCGCCAATATTGATTGTATTCGTCCAGAAATCGCTTGTATTCATCGGCTTCTTCCCCGTTCGCCTGTATAACTGGAATCTCAATATTGGGCGTCAAAAACTGTGCTTGCCCGTGATGCGAACACGCGCCAGTGTTTCCATCCGCCGACAGCGAATATTTGCCGCCATCGGGGCAAATCAGCAAGCCATCACCAAACGTGCCGGGCGAGCAATTGTCTTCTGCCAAGGCTGCTAGCGAAGCAGGCTTTTTGCCCTTTTCGGTCTGATAGAGAAGGGAAGCGTGCCCAATCATTCGCAGGTGGTTGTAGCAAAGCATCCGACGCCGCTCTGTGATCTTCAATTGCGGTCCGACCAGGCGACGAATGAAGGAATCAGACAAATAAACAAAGCCATCTTCTTCCTGCGCTCCACGCGGCATCAGCGTGCGGATGTAGGCCATTTCTTTGGTTACGCCCAAAGGCTTTTGCCCATTCATCGCATTGAGAATCCGTTTGAATGCGGCCAAAGAATTCGTGCGGATGCAAACGTTTGGTTTGGGATATGCGGACACTACGCTGATCTCGCGTTCAGGCGAAGCGAGTTGTACGTAATCTACACCGAGATAATTGCCGGTGGTGCGTTTCACATCGCTCCGCGATTTTTCGGCTTTGCTCAAATATCCATCCATTTGTGTTTTGAAAATCTCAGGCTGCTTGAGCCGGAAGATTAAGGACACGTCAGTTCCCTCGCGGACGAAAAGATCGCTGCCTGTGATGGCAATGTCTTCAACGACAGTGTCGTAAAAAGGGCGTGTCAGAGCGCTGGTTTCGAGCGCCAGTTGGCGTTTCAGTCGTTCACCAAAGTTTTGCGTGCGTGCTTCACGGAAGGATTGATTCAGGAAATGCGTACCCCACAAATCGCTGGTTTCGACCGCTTCCAGCAATTTGTTGAGTGAGCGAAATTCGACGAAGTAGAAATCTTCAGGAACGAAACTGGCGAGGGGCGATACGTCTGGTTTGCGCCCGGCCAGCATTTTGTCCCACGGATGACTTTGCACGGTCGGCCCGGTCAGGCTGGCAAGCGGCAATATTTCTTTGCGTCGTTGTTCGAGGGCGGCTCGCTGCGTGGCTGCATCGCCGATTTCCTGTGCTCTATCTTCTACCGCAACCATCGGAACGCGATCTGGCGTTTGAGGCTTTTTGCTTTTTGCCTTAGAAGTTTTGGCAGAAGCTTTTTTCGTTGCGGCTGGCTTGGTTTTCGCGCGTTTTGGTTTGGTTTCCTCTATTGGCAAAGGCGGTTCTGATTGGATCAGGGGGCGTGCTGAACCTGCAACCTCACCTCGCATTGTGTCGAGTTGCAGGCTCTCCTGGACAGCTAACGCGCCCGTGAAAATGCTGAATAAATCTATCTGATTCTGTCGTTCAGTGTTGCCGCCGAAAAAGCTTTCGCCGAAAAGCAGTTTTTGAATTTTTTGCGCTGTTTCCTCAGTTTTATTTTCGCGCCGCGCCAATTGCAGCGCGACGTACTGCAAATACGAATCCTGCGGATACATCTCTAGCTGCGCCATCGCTTCTTCCAGCGTCCAACCCACAGCTTTCGACTGTACAACTTGTGGTAAGGTCGGCACTGCCACGTTGAGCAGCAAGGCAAGGCTGAGCGACCAGGTGAGAACGAGTCTGCATTTAGTATCCATAATTATTTCTCCAGAGCTGATAGGGGCGAAGCGGGGGCGAGTTTGCGCGTCAGAAAGATTGTCACCAGGGCACCAGCGAAGTTGAAGCCCACACCGAACAACAAGGTCACAGTCCAAAAGAAAAAGTCGAGCGCAGAATTGAGCGATTCTTCCAATCGGTTTGCTGTAACACTTGCTGGGTGAATCTGGTTCCAGCGTGCGCATAACACCAGGGCAAAGGTTATGGGCGGTGTCAATACTCCAAATCCGATAGCCCAGGAACCGAGCTTATCACTGAGTCTGTAAACGCACAGCCCTAAAATCTGCGCCAGCAAAAATACTTCGATGAATTTGATGTCTTCCATTGTGTCCTCCTTCGCATGAACTTTGCGAAAGCAGCTTACAGGCACCACGGAAAACATAATGGGGGCGCTATGACACTCTTTGTTTTGCCACAATTTCAGGCAGCTTGCAGATGCGAGACATAATTCTGCAAATCGGCGATGGATTGATCCGAGAGCATTTGAAACACGCGCGCTTTGACGCCCGGTGGAATGATCTTTTCTGTGATCGTTTCGGTGATTACAAATGTGCTGGATTCCAAGCCGCGCTGCCAACCACGTTTGCTTGCATCGCGAAATTCGAGGGAAAGCGGATCAAGGCCAATTGCCCCGAACACCGCGCGCGACCATTGTAGAAAATCAGGGTACTGCGAAACGACAATCAGCAAATCTTCAGGACTGGGGCGCTTTTCGTTTTTCAATGCTTCGGTGACAGAGCGCAAACGCAGCAACAACAAATGCGAATGCGGTGGCAACGCGGCGCGCACGACTTCGCCTTGCCCATAAATGGCAACGGGCATTGCGCCAAAATACATCTCGCGCTTGCCACAATCATCCAAACTGCATTCGGTAACAGGGAAGCCCGTTGCTGCGTGAATTTCTGCGGCGAGAATTTTGCGAAATTGCACATCAGGTTCAATCAGCAGGAAATGATCAGGCGATTGCATCTCCAGCCAATGCCGCAATCGCGTGCGAATTTCGTTGAGGGTGAAGCCTTTGCCGCGAGCTAATTTCAGAAATTCCGAAATAATTTGATCCAGATCCAATTCCGCTTCAAGCTGCGCATCGGCATCGAATTTACGCACGTACACGCCGCTGCCGTGCGCGAAATTCACCCAGCCGCGCTCTTCTAATTCGCGATATGCCGCGCTGACTGTATTCGCGTGAATCTTGTACCGTCGCGCCAGTTCGCGGGTGCTTGGTAATTTCTGTCCGGCAGGCAAATCTGCACTGAGAATCGCCAGCCGGAATTGCGTGACGAGTTGTTCTTTGATCGGGACTTCACTATTTTTCGAGAGCCAGAGACGCATAATTTTGTAACTTAAGTTTGCAATGCGCGTAAAAGCCAGCGCACTCAATTCGATTTATCAACAAAACTATCAAGGAGACTGAGAATGAAACTGCGTTCGACGCTGCACATCTTATTCGTTTGCCTGGCAATCGCCAATTGCTCGCTTGCATTTGCGCAAGACGCGCCGCTTACCCCCAGGAAAGTTTATGATCTGATGCAAAGCAAAATGGCCGATGCCGATGCCGAAAAATTAGCCGGACAATTACGATCCTGGTTTGGCAAGGATAATCAGGGCCGCGACAACCTGGCCGAAGGGCGAGGCGCGCGATCAGAAGATTTATACGTGATCTGGGCGGTTGAGAGCACTGCCGTCCCACGCATTAAATCGCAGGACGGAACCTTTACGCTGCCAATGAAAAAGCTTGGCGCGACCAATGTTTATGCGGCTGCGGCGTATTTGCCTTCGGGAACAGCAATCCCCTGGCAATTTGACGCGGACGGAAAACGTTGGGGCGGAGGGCAGGTCGAAGTCTGGGCTCCGCATCGCGATGCTGTCGAACAGCCCGGCGTCCCCAAAGGCAAAGTTACGCAAATGCCCAAATGGACAAGCAAGATTTTTGAAGGCACGACGCGTGACTGGTGGGTGTACGTTCCTTCGCAATACACCCCCGACAAACCTGCTTGCGTGATGATCTTTCAGGATGGGCAGAGTCCAAAAAATTATATGCCTGTCATCTTCGATAACCTGATCCATAAAGGTGATATTCCGGTAATGGTCGGCGTGTTTATTTCGCCCGGCGTGCGCGCTGATGGTCGTCCAAATCGCGCTTTTGAATATGACACGCTATCAGATCAATATGCCCGCTTTTTACTTGAAGAAATCCTGCCCGAAGTCGAAAAGACCGTGAAACTGAAACATGACGCCGAGAGCCGCGCGATTACGGGCATCAGCAGCGGTGGAATTGCAGCATTCACTGCGGCCTGGCAGCGCCCAAACGAATTTCACAAAGTTCTGTCATGGGTTGGCAGCTTCACCAACATTGCTCACGGCGCGACGTTTCGCGAGGGCGGTCACAACTATCCAGCCTTGATTCGCAAGACGCCGAAGAAAAACATTCGCGTGTTTTTGCAGGATGGCGAAAACGACTTGGATAATGCCAATGGCAATTGGCCGTTAGCCAATAAGACAATGGCAAAGGCGTTGGAATTTGCGGGCTACGATTATCAATTTGTGATGGGTAATGGTTTTCACAACGACAAGCACGGACGAGCAATTTTGCCCGATTCGCTGCGGTGGCTGTGGCGAGATTACGGGAAATAGGGGGACATCACCTCAGCACAAGCGAAAAAAACACAAACCATAAACATGGCTTTGGCGCTTGTGTTGGCTGTGCTTTTTGCCGTTGGACGTCGTCCGAGTTATTTGGTTGTAAGTTTGATGTTATCCAGCCAGATGCGGCCCCGAATCGGGCACGGTGGCTCGCCACAGGCCGGGCGCAGAACGCGTACTACGACAGCTTCTGTGGCTGAAGCTGTCGTGAAATCTATGGAGTGGTCCTGCCACGCACTGTTTCCCAAGGGGAAAGGCTTGGTTGACCCATGAAGCCGTTTGAGGTCTGCCGGATCGTACACCTCAACCAAGGGCGCACTGAGCGTTTGCAAATCCTCAATTTTGGCGGCAAAACTGAGTTGATATGCCGTTGCCGGTTTGATCGGTAACAGTTGTTCGATGACCGCGAATCCGACATTCCCTGTGACATCAAAATTTAATTGCAAACTGAAACTACCCGTTTTGTATTGCTGGTTGTTCCGCGAAATGGTCAATCCCTTCGTTTGTGTAAGTCGCCAAATCTGAAATGGCGCAACGGTTCCTGTTCGCAGGTCATTTTCAAAATCACCATTGTTCAGCAATGATCCAGCATCGGGCTGGTTGATTGCATACCAGTTGGCATCCTCTTGTCGCGCTTCCTCTGTCAATTCGCTTTCATCTGAACGCCTGGTTTTGGTTGCTAATTGCCAGACTTCATATGCTACGCCAAACTGCTGTTTCGTTAGCAGGGCATTGATGAGATTTCGTGCATTGCTGCGGGCCAGACCGGGCGCAGTATTGTTCAGTTCGCGCCATAGCGCCATCCCTTCATTTACTTTTCCACGTTCAATCAGCAAGCTTGCGAATTGGGCTTTGGCGTGACTGGAGGGATCAAGTGCCTTGATGACCGCGGCTACATTCCCATTGAAGGTATTCCAGGCATAGTCAAAGAGCAGGGGCAACTCAGTGGGACGAATAGCGAGCGCTCGTTTGAATTCAGCAAAGGCGGCGTCGTTTTCGCTATTTCTTAGCAAATGGTTGGCGTACGCCCAATGCGGTTCATAGTAATTGGGGGCCAGCTTGAGTGCTTGCGTAAAAGCCTTTTTCGCCTCGGCTGTCTCGCCAGAACGATCCTGTGCCTGCCCTAAGGCGATCCAGATTCGGAAATCTTCAGGGCCTAATTGCGCAGCGGTTTGTAGGGATGCAATGGATTCTTTTAAGAATGTCTGGGTTTCTTCGCCCGCCGCCAGGGATAGATAGGCCTGGCCTCGCTGATAGTGAAGCTTTGAAATCTGGGGGGCGAATTGCACCGCAAAGTCAGTCATCGCCAGTTTGGTTGCCGCGTCGTATTCGCCATCGCCTCTGGCCACATTGATCCACTGATCAGCCGTAGCTGTTTGGACAATAAACCACCCCGCGATGATCAGTAGAACCAGCAAACCAAGTGGTAAAAGGACTCGTTGCAGCGGAGACGTAAGTGAAATTGTCGTCATTTTGATCTGGTTTTGGAGACAGAAATTGTCAGATTCAGGGGCAAATCTTGTAACAAGGCGCACCTACTGTATCGCCATAGCTCAGTTACCACAAGATACGGAAAAAAGAATTGACAGATTTTGTAACATCAGACATACTTTGCCCCGTTTTAAAGCAGTTTGCGCTAGAAAAAATCTAGCTAAGATCAGTTAGCCCCAGTAGTTCTTATCATTGACATAAATTGACATAACTGTAGAAGGATTGTTTTCTGCTTGATTTGATCTAAGGATTAGTCAGGGTTTTTGCAGCAAACAAACTTAAGGCGATTTGAGTTCCCCGTCTTTGCCTCCAAATTGCTAGGTTGCCCCCAACTGCTTAGCTTCTGAGTTGAACGTCAAATAGAGATCTCAATTGACGAAATTTTGTTGGGTGATATTACCCCTTCGCCCGCACAATTTTATTCATCCTACCGATTGCCTTTGCTCAGGCAGGAAATTCCTTAAAGCAGTACGAATATGGTATATTAAAAGGGCAAGTCGCAACTTAGCCGATTTATTATCAGGAGGTTTCGATGCTACCCAGCCCTAGGTCAGAGATGCGAAAATTTTTATTATTGTTAAGTCTGGCGCTAATCCTCTCAACCGTCTCGCTAGCGCAATCCAGTACATCTACTTCCTCATCATCCACTGCCAACGCGGTTCTTGCTGAAAACCGCGTGACAGAAGCAAAAGCCGTTACCAAAGCTAACGAGAATAGCTATCGGATCGGCATTGGCGATTTGCTGGATGTACGTGTGCTGAATCATCCTGAGATGAGTCGCAAAACCCGTGTGGAAGGGACTGGCATTATTCGGATGCCCTATGTGGGCGAAGTTCCTGCGACCTGTCTGACGGAAACACAGTTGAGCCAGATCATCACTGATAGATATCGCAAGTACATTCGCGAGCCAAATGTTGATGTGTTTATCGAAGAATACAGCAGCCAGCCAGTGGCTGTGATTGGCGCGGTGGATAAACCAGGAAGATTTCAATTGCAACGTCGCGTGCGACTCATTGAACTTTTAACTTATGCTGGTGGCCCAAAGCAGGGAATGGCCGGCCCCACGTTGCATCTGATTCGCAGTGGCGAGAAAGATATGTGTGCAACAGCCGCTGCGGCCTCTTCCACTCCTGAGCAATCCACCACGGAGCAGGCCACAGCTGTTCCCCAATTGATTTCCTTTAAGTTGAAAGACTTGTTAACTGGTTCAGCCGAAGCCAATTTATATGTACAACCCGGTGACATCATCAGCTTGCCTGAAGCAGAGCAGATTTTTGTCACGGGATATGTCATGAGACCCGGGCCGCTGCCACTGAATGGGAATGTGACTTTGACACAAGCCATTGGGATGGTCGGCGGTTATACCCCAGAAGCCTCGAAGAAAAAAGTACGATTGATTCGTCAAGCACCGAATTCAAATGCCCGTATTGAGCAGCTTTTCAATATCGAAGATATCGAAAAGCGCAAAATGGACGACGTTGTATTACAAGCCAATGATCTGATTGAGGTTCCCAATTCTGCTGGGAAAGTTATCTTCAGAGGGCTTTTGAATGCTGGTCCAACGGGCTTTATGAATGCGCTTCCAACCAGAATCATTCGCTAAATAAATCAATTATCTAACTAATTACGAGGCTCGGTTATGATAGACGCCAACAAACTCAATCCCTCACCTTCCGGCGAAGAAAATACGAAACTGACAGAATCTCTCAGCACCACGAATTCAATTGATTTGCGTCGTGATGGCTATCCGCAATCCTACGGGGCACAAAGTGAAACCAAAGTGCATTTGCGGGATTATTGGCGCATTGTTCGTCGTCGTTTATGGGTGCCGATTAGTGTGGTGCTAATTGTTGTAACATTGACAACCATCTACATGCTGCGCAGCCCTTCCATCTTTGAAGGCCAAACCACATTGCAGATTGATCGGGAGGACACGGCTAGTCTGAACGTCAACAAAGAGTTCAACATAGTCGGGCCAGAAGATTCGCAATACCTGAATACTCAGCTCAAAAACCTGCAAAGTCCCACCATCGCGTATAAAGTGGCGAAGGTTCTAGACTTGGAACATAATCCAAAATTTTTTACGAATAAAGCTAAAGATACCGTCTCTGAAACGGTTGTTACTTCAGGTGGTGATGATCAACAAGCGGATCGGGAGCGATTAGCATCTTATGTCAACGCTTTATTAGGTGGGGTTGATATTAGTCGGTTACGCGAAACTCGATTAGTTCAGATTAAGTATCGACATACAGATCGGGAATTGGCAAAGAAAATATCGGATGCGTGGGCGGAGGTATACAGAGATGAGAGTCTGGCCACCCGTAAGCAGGGCAATCGAGATACCGCTTCGTTTTTGGAGGAGCAAATTTCCCGCGCCAAGTTGGAATTGTTACAGAGCGAAGAAAAGCTCATGAATTATCGCCGCAACAATCAAGTTATTGATTTTGGCGAATCCAAGCAGAACACCGTCATTGACCGATTGGCAGAGTTGAATACGCAGCTTTTAACCGCAGAAAATGAGCGTAAGAGTTTGCAGGCGTTTTATGAACTTAGTCGTACCATCCCTGATTTAGGTACTTTGCCTGAAATTCAAACCGACTCACAAGTCCAAGAACTCAATAAAAAACTCACTGACCTAAAAGAGAAGAAAGCCAAGCTGGATGTGGAATACACACCGGAATGGCCTGAAGTCAAACAGGTCGCACAGCAAATTGAACAATTGGAAAATGAACGTCGTGCGGCTTATAAACGTATTCAGACCTCATTGGAAAATCGGTATCACACAGCTGTCGAGCGCGAGAAATTCTTACGCAGTGCGTTTAATGAGCAGCGCGGTGAGACTGTGCAGCAACAGGGGCTGGCCGTGAGTGCCCGCATGTTACAGCAGACAGTAGATACCAACCGTGATCTGTATAACAAATTGCTCACTAGCCAGAAAGATGTAACGGTTTCTAGCGCAGGCATCAAGAGCAATATTCGCATCACTGATTATTCTTCATTGCCGCGTACTCCTGTTGCGCCGAAGCGTTCACAAAACATTTTGCTGAGCTTGTTGTTGTCTCTGGTCGGTGGCGTTGGCTTGGCCTTATTCATTGATTACATCAACAACAAGATTGAATCTGTCGAAGATATTGATCGTTATTTGGGCGTTCCCGTCTTGGGTGTGATTCCGGTTTTTCCCGTGGAAAGCAAGGAACGTCAGCGTGCGATAGGGGAAAGCACCAACAAGCAATTGAGTGGGCAATCAGGACGAATGCTAAGCCTGAAGCCGGATGCTGGCACCGCGTTGATTGAAATAGACAATTCGTCATCCATTGCCGAAAGCTATCGTCAGTTACGCACTGCCGTCTTGCTTTCATCGGCTTCGCATGCGCCGCGCACAATCCTGGTTACCAGCAGCCAACCGGCTGAGGGCAAAACCACCACGAGTACGAATCTGGCGATTTCACTGTCACAAACAGGTTCTTCGGTTCTGATTGTAGATTGCGACTTGCGGCGTCCACGCTTGCATAAAGTGTTTGGTGTTAAGAATTCGCGTGGCTTGGCGAATTACTTATCCGGCACAGGCGAATTAGCGACGTTAGTGCAGCCCGCACTACCAAACCTATTCGTTTTGCCGGTGGGCCCATTGCCTCCAAATCCGGCGGAGTTATTGGGATCGAATCGCATGAAGCAAACGGTAGATTTGCTACAGAACAGTTTTGATTACGTCATTCTTGATTCGCCGCCAGTGGCTTCATTTGCTGACAGCTTGATTCTGTCCTCAATGGTCGAGGGCGTAATCATCGTGGTCAAAGCCGGGATTACCTCCCGCGAAATGGCAAATCGTACCAAGACGCATTTACAAACCGTCGGGGCGAAGGTACTGGGAGCGGTCATTAATCACATCAAGCTGCAACCACACGATTATTATTATTACTCCACCTACTACAGTCGCTACTATTACCGAGATGAGTCTTCGGAATCGAGCGAGGAAAAACAAAAAGACTAAGCATCATTAAGGCATCACTCACGGATCTTTATAGTCGGCTGTGCAACCCCAAGAACCACAGCAGCCGACCCACAATGCTGCCTCGACATGAGGTTTCCGGTATGGCTGAAATTCGTCGGGAAAGGTGTGTTTAGTGCTTTCCTGCCACCGATTTGATAGTTGCTGTGGTTGTTGGGGCCAGCCAAAAAAAATGTGTGAGCCTATAAGAGATGTGGCGAAAACAAAATGACGATTCCTCTATTAGACGTAAAAGCGCAACACGCCCCAATTCGAGATGAAATCCAGGCTGCGATGAATCGGGTGCTGGATTCAGGGATATTTATTCTTGGCCCTGAAGTCGAGGCGCTAGAACAGGACATTGCCGCCTATAGCCAATGCCAATATGGCATTGGCGTTTCTTCTGGCACAGATGCTTTGCTGGTTGCGTTAATGGCAATTGGCATCAGGCCGGGCGATGAAGTCATTACAACGCCGTTTTCGTTTTTTGCCACGGCAGGTTCGATAGCGCGCTTAGGGGCTAAACCCGTTTTCGTAGACATTGAAGCGGACAGCTTCAACCTTGATCCTGTAAAGATTGCCGCCGCTATCACTCCGCGCACAAAAGCGATTATGCCTGTGCATCTGTTCGGGCAAATGGCTGAGATGGATGCAATTATGGAAATCGCTGAGCGGCATCAAATGTACGTGATTGAAGATGCTGCCCAGGCCATCGGTGCTGAATACAAAGGCCGCCGTGCTGGTTCTATTGGACATTTCGGTTGTTTCAGCTTTTATCCCTCCAAGAATTTAGGCTGTCCCGGCGATGGCGGAATGGTCACGACGAATGACGCAGTGTTAGCCGCGCGTGTCAGATCACTGCGCAATCACGGCGCTACCGTCAAATATCATCACGAAATGATTGGTGGCAACTTTCGACTGGATGCGATGCAGGCGGCGATCCTGCGCGTCAAGTTGAAGTCTCTGGATCATTGGACAACGGCCCGCCAGCGGAATGCCAGCATTTATCGTCAATATTCGACAGACGCAACGCTTACCCTGCCGGTCGAATTGCCGAACCGCCGCCACGTCTATAACCAGTTCGTGATTCGCACCAAAGATCGCGAAGCGGTTATTAATAGACTAAAAGCGAATCAGATCGGCTACGAGATTTATTATCCTGTTGCGTTGCATCGCCAGGAATGTTTTTCGGATTTGGGCTGTAAGACAGGCGATTTTCCCTTTGCCGAAGCCGCCGCTGAAGAGGTCTTGGCGGTGCCGATTTATCCTGAATTGACCGAAGATCAAATTCAGGCAGTAGTTTCTGCCACGAGTTTCACAGATTGACACGAGATACAAAAAACACTGAGGCCAAGCAAAAACGCTAAGTATGATAGGTAACACATATTGCTTGTGACAATTGCTGTAAGAAAGTTTCTTAGCAGGTTGGCGATGATGCTGCAACACATTATCGTTAATGTCCAACTGCACCGCGGTAATTTCATTTGCCCCTCTCGATAAGCTTTTAAGGTCGAAATTTTGTAGCTGTACCCCTCTGATTCGCGCCTAAAAGCCTATCATTTTCCCGAAAAAGCCACATTAACTCACCCGAACCCAGGATTATTAACCGATGACTTTGAGAAGATATCCAAACAAGGTGATTGCTTCCAGAGACTCATCAAACGGTAACTCGAATTATGTGTGGAATCATAGGCATCGTCTCCAACCGCTCCCATGCCGAGATTTACGAAGCGATCACACGTGGTACTAGATCCTTAGCTCATCGCGGCCCCGACGACGAAGGAATCGAATTTCTAACCAAGGAAAGTGACCCGATGACCGTAGCGTTTGGTCATCGTCGCCTGTCTATTCTGGATTTGTCGCCCGCCGGTCATCAGCCGATGCGGGATGCGGCAACTGGAAATTGGATTACCTTTAATGGCGAAGTCTTTAACTTTCGTGATCTTCGCCCAAGTCTTGAACAGCAACAAATCAAGTTTCATTCTGAATCCGATACAGAAGTCCTGCTGAAAGGACTCGGACTGCGAGGATTGGATGCGGTCAAAGACTGGCGTGGGATGTTTGCCTTGGGGCAATGGGAACCCGCGAATCGCCGTTTGACCCTGATCCGCGACCGACTGGGAATCAAGCCACTGTATTATTACTACGATGGTCAGACATTTCTGTTTGCCTCAGAGGTTCGTGCGCTTTTAAAAACCGGTCTGGTGCCGCGCAAATTGTCGCGCGCTGCGGTCGAAAGCTATCTGACCTATGGGTCAGTCCAGCAACCCTTAACGATCATTGAAAACGTCTACAGTGTTTTGCCTGGGCATTGGTTACGCTTCGAGCGCGGCGAAATCAAAAGCCAGCCCTATTGGGAGTTACAGGCAAAAAACAACACTCCCTCTAAAAGTGAACCGGAACTTGTCGAAGAGATTAGCGACCTCCTGCTTGGGGCTGTCCGCTTGCGAATGATTGCGGATGTGCCGGTCGGCGCGTTTCTGAGCGGTGGCATAGATTCCAGTGCGATTGTTTCGCTGATGCGCCGCGTAACGACAGGAACGATTCGCACCTTTTCTGTTTACTTTAACGAAAAGGAATTTAGCGAACACGCCTTTGCTGAGGAAGCGGCCAGATATTTCGAGACCGATCACCATCCGGTGCTGGTCACTGAAAACGATATTCTGGCCAAGTTGCCCCGTGCCTTGGCGGCAATGGATCAGCCTTCTCAAGATGGCATTAACTCCTACATTGTTTCAGAGGCAACCGCCCAGTCGGGATTGAAGGTCGCCTTGTCAGGTTTGGGCGGCGACGAAGTTTTTGCCGGATACCCATATTTTCGCACGATTGCGCGTGACGAGCGCTTACGCAAGAAAGTCTCAAAAGTGCCACTGGCGTTTCGTCGTGCGGCTTCAAGCGCAATCAGCGCCGTCGCCAATAGCAACCGCGCTACTAAATTGGCAGGAATCTTGCGTAGTAATGAATTGGACACGCATTCACTCTTCCTGCATCGCCAGCTTTTCACCGAAGCCCAGCGCAAACAGTTACTGACAGATAATGGCTATGCCAAAGAACAATGGACGCGCGATTGGCAAATGCACGGCGAATGGGAAACCCAGCGTTTCCTGGCCTGTAGCGATGATGATCCCATCAATCAAGCCTCATGTTTTGATCTGAGCGGATATTTAAGTGATACCCTGTTGCGCGACACCGACGCCATGAGTATGGCGCATAGCCTGGAAGTCCGCGTTCCCCTGATAGATCATCACGTCGTAGAACGTTTAGCCACGATTCCCGGCAACGTAAAGCTCCGGCCCGATGCACCAAAGTGGTTACTGGTAAAAGCGGTGGGTGATTTGCCCGCTACGCTTGTGGATCGGCCCAAACGCGGCTTTGAGTTTCCCTTCAAGAAGTGGTTATTAGGCGCGTTGCGAGAGGAGGCTAGGGAGGCATTGTCTAGTTCGAATCTGCAAAGTCTCTTGCAACTCGGCGTCCAGCAGGCTCTATGGGAACGTTTTGAAGATGGGCGTATTAGTTGGACCCGCGTTTGGAGTTTGTGGGTATTGAGTAAATATATAGGCGAGATTGAAGCTCTGTAGTTGCGGGCTGGTTATAGTTATATAAATGTTGTCGGCATAAATACTATGAAGCGGAGATATGGATTTTAGGAGTCTTTGTACTTACCTGATAAATTTCCATCACGAAAAGGGCAATCAACCATTGGAGTCACAAATATGAAGCAGCTGCGAGTCGCCGTAATTGGCGCTGGCTATTGGGGAGTCAATTTAATTCGTAACTTTCATTCTTTAGATTCACTGGCTTTAGTCTGTGATGCTGATAAAGAAAGATTAGATAAGATTTCTACCGATTATCCTTCCGTTGAGTGTCTACGAAGGCCAGAAGCATTTTTATCGCGAACCGATATTGATGCAGTCGTTATTGCAACGCCAGCAGAAACGCACTATCAGCTAGCACAGGCAGCTTTATACGCTGGTAAAGATGTATTTGTCGAAAAGCCTCTCTGTTTGCGTGTAAGAGACGCAGAAAAACTGGTTGCTCTTGCTAGAGAGCGAAAGCGTGTCTTAATGGTTGGACATTTGTTGGAATACCATCCGGCTATTCTCAAATTGAACGAATTAGTTGCCGCAGGCGAGCTAGGGCGTCTTCAATATGTGTACTCGAATCGGCTGAATTTAGGTAAAATCCGACGAGAGGAAAACATTCTCTGGAGTTTTGCTCCGCACGATATTACGGTCATTCTGCGCTTGTTGGGCGATCTGCCTTTTGAAGTGACTGCATCAGGTGGCGCTTATCTACAGCCTAATTTGGCCGATGTCACGGTCACAAATTTACTGTTTGATAATGGTGTGCGTGCACATATCTTTGTAAGTTGGTTGCATCCGTACAAAGAACAACGGCTAGTTGTGATTGGCTCTGACAAGATGGCCGTTTTTGATGATGTGGCTAAGGAGAACAAGTTGATGCTCTACGATCAAAAAGTAGAATGGATCAATGGTGAACCCGTCCCAAAACGTGGCGAAGGCATAGCGATTTCGTTTGAGTCGGCAGAGCCTTTGAGAGCTGAGTGCAAGCATTTTCTGGATTGTGTTGTGAGTCGCCAAACGCCACGCACAGATGGTAGGAATGGGTTACAGGTGCTTCAGGTACTGGAAGCTGCTCAACGGTCGCTCATGACGCACGGGCAACCAGTTCCAGTAACTGCACAAATTGCAGAGGTCAAAGCACTGTGAAAAAAACGAATTACTTTGTCCACTCTTCCTCTTACGTTGACGAACTCTGCGAAATTGGAGCCGGAACCAAAATCTGGCACTTTTGTCATGTGATGTCGCACGCCAACATTGGCGAACGCTGCAACCTGGGGCAGAATGTCCTGATTGCCTCGCACGTCAAGATTGGTAACAACGTCAAAATCCAAAACAATGTCTCGGTCTATGAAGGGGTGATTATGGAGGATGATGTTTTTTGCGGCCCTTCAATGGTCTTCACAAACGTCAATACCCCTCGCAGCCATATCAACCGTAAAAACGAATACCAGCCGACGCTGGTCAAAAAAGGCGCTTCTATCGGCGCGAACGCGACGGTCGTTTGTGGCTCAACAATTGGACAATATGCGTTCATCGGAGCCGGTGCGGTGGTGACAAAAGATATACCGGATTACGCATTGGTTTACGGCAATCCTGCCCGTGTGCAAGGTTGGGTTTGTCACTGTGGTATCCGGTTGGTATTTGATGCTGCACAATCACAAACACTCGTGACCTGCGAAGCCTGTGGTAGTCGTTACGAATGGAAAGAGAATCGAATTCAGCCCTTTAAGGAGTAATGCTTGTGAAGAAAATACCGTTAATAGATTTAGCCGGACAATATCGCTCAATCAAAGAAGAAATTGATACCGCTGTCCAAAATGTTTTTGACTCCGGGCATTTTGTTCTGGGGCCAAATGTGGCTGCGCTAGAAAAAGAAATTGCTGCTTATACTGGTACTGAATATGCTGTCGGTGTGGCGTCGGGAACAGATGCTCTGATTCTTGGCCTGAAAGCATTAGGTATTGGCGCAGGCGATGAAGTTATTGTGCCCGCCTATACGTTTTTTGCTTCCGTCGGATCCGTAATGCAAGTCGGTGCGACGCCGGTCTTTGCTGAGGTACGGCCTGATACTTATTGCTTCGATGTTAAGAGCGTAGCAGCGAAAATTACGCCGCGCACGAAGGCCATTATGCCGGTGCATCTTTATGGGCACCCTACCGATATGGACGCATTGCTGGACTTAGCTAAGCAGCATAACTTATACGTGATTGAGGATAACGCACAAGGGATCGGTGCAGAATACAAAGGTCGCAAGACTGGCAGCTTGGGTGACATTGGTTGTCTGAGCTTTTTCCCCAGTAAGAATCTTGGCGGCTTTGGGGATGGCGGCATGATCACGACGAATAACTCGGAATTGGCAGATAAAGTCCGGATGCTGCGCACGCATGGATGGCGTAAGAAATATGATCCCGAATTCCTAGGGTATAATAGCCGTCTGGATGAGTTGCAAGCTGCCATTTTGCGTGTGAAATTGCGTCATATTGATCGCTGGAACGAGCGTCGGCGGGAATTGGCTGCGGAGTATGGACGGCAGTTAGCGGGATTGAATGTGGGATTGCCGTATGCTGACTCTGACGTCAATCACGTCTATCACTTGTATATTATACGAGTCAGCAATCGCAGCGAGGTCGAACAGCAATTCAAGCAAGAGGGGATAGATACGGCGGTGTATTACCCCATTCCGCCGCACCTCACCAAGCCGTGTCAGGCAATGGGATATGCTGAAGGAAGCTTCCCCATTTCTGAACAGGCGAGCAAAGAAACGCTGGCCATCCCCATCTTCCCAGAAATGACCGACGAACAAGTCCAGCGCGTCGTTAGTGTACTGAAGAAATGCGCCACACCTGCGAGCGTATTTGCGGCTAAAGAGTAGTTTCGAGAGGCGCTTGAGCACTTGAAACTTTGTCTCTTGATGAAGGCTCAAAGAATACCTCCTAGGAGGTATTCTTTGAGGTATTCCGATGATCACATTGTTGCGAAATACCCGCTCCCATCTGCGTACGATCCGCAAGGAAGTTATTGCTGACCCGCTCAATCAAGGCCAGCGGCTTCATTTTCTAAAAGATTATGTCCTCTGGCATTTAAGTTACAAGTATGCAAACCGACGGTGGCTCATTCAGTTTGAAAACGGTCTACATTCTTACGTCTATCCTTATCCAGATCATGATGCTGGAGAGGTTAATATTTGGACAAGGAACGTTGACTTTTATGATACTGATTTTATCCGTCGGCATCTCAATCCAGGGGATTTCATCGTTGACGCAGGCTGTAATGTTGGGAATCGTACTTGGGCACTGGCCGACATTATTGGTGGGGCATTGTTAATTGACGCAGGAAAGGCTGCGATCAATCGTGTGCGCGAAAATATTCAACTAAATCAGCTTCCCGCCGAAAAATATCACGTTGTTGAAAAGGCGGTCGGAGCCGCTCCTGGTACTATCCATTTTTCAGATTTAGGCGGAGCGAATACTTGTAACAAAGTCATTGGTGAAGATGAACTTCACTCATCAGTTCCGCTGATTGCTGTGGAAATGACCACAATAGATCGGGAAATCGAAAAGATTGGAATTTTGCCGACATTTATTAAGACAGATGTTGAAGGACAGGATTTGGCTGCCCTGCAAGGTGCAGTAATTACTCTCCGTAGTGGAACAGTCCGGTTGGTGAAATTTGAACATAACCAAAGTGAATCCCTTGATCTGATCTTGGAGTTCTTTGGTGGACTGGGTTGGCAGGTCTTTGCCTTGGACCGCCAAGGCAAAGCGACGATGGAACATTCATACATGCAGAAGAATATGAACTTGTTTGCGGCTCCAGATGAATATTATCGGCAAAGGGTTACCCGCTAATGCGAGAACGGAATGATGTGCTTGGGGCAAGAAGATTGTTGGCTACTGAATTTCACAACCTCAAGCGTCCGCTAACACAACGTCTCTTCAAATCCGAATTCGCCCGCAATATTGCTGCCTTAATGACCGGGACTTCGGTCGCACAAGCTGTTCCTCTTTTGCTTTCTCCTGTAACCACGAGATTATTTCGACCAGAAGATTATGGAGTCTTGGCAATTTATATGACCGTTGCCGGGGTGCTTGCCGTATTTGCAACCGGACAATACGCACAGGCTATCTTATTGCCTAAAGAAGAGAGCGAGGCCATTAATCTACTCGCCCTATCGGTTACGATTGCCGGGATCGTTGGAATACTAACTTTTCTGATTCCCCTTCTTTTCGGCGGAATAATTGCCACTTGGTTAGCCAATCAAGAGGTAAAAGACTGGTTGTATTTAATCCCCATATCAGTTTTTCTCAATGGCATCATCCAATCCCTTACGGTTTGGGCCAGTCGGCAGAAGTTATTTACATATGTTGCAAAGGTTCAGGTTGCACAGGTTTGCCTGGGATTGTCGGTACAACTTATCTTTGGCTTACTCAAACCAGGCGTAAGCGGATTAATTTTAGGCTTACTCACGGGGTATATGGTTAATGCTGGACTTTTGCTGCACAAATTCTGGCAGGAGAAACGAGGCTCTCTTTCTAGTGTGACCGTTCGTGACATGCTGGGGCAAGCGAGTCAGCATCAACGCTTTTTCAAGTATTCTTTGCCGATTGAGTTGCTAAACACCTCAACAAATCAGTTGCCGGTGATGATGCTAAATACATTTTTTGGATCTGCCGCAGTTGGACATTACGGCCTTGCACAGCGTATTCTTGGGTTACCCATCAGTTTGATCTCGTCTTCCACCGCAGATGTATTTCGGCAGCGTGCTAGTAGCGATTACGCACATTTTGGTTCCTGCCAGGAAATTTTCGTTAAGACAATGAAGGGCTTGTTTGCAATTTCAATAATCCCTTTTCTAGCCTTAGTCTTTTTGGCACCGCCACTCTTCACTTTCGCTTTTGGCGCACGTTGGCGTGAAGCTGGGGTGTTTACCCAGGTCTTAGGTGTTCTCTTCTTCTTTCGTTTTACTTGCAGCCCACTTAGTATCCTTTATACGATAGCTGGTAGACAGAAAGAGGATATGTGGTTACATATTCTGATGGTGGCGATCACTACCTACGCTATCTATTTAGGCGCCTCACTATCCACAAAGCCTTTCGTGGCAATTCTTCTCTTTTCGCTGAGTTACTCAATGATCTATTTGACGTACCTTGTTAGGTCTTATGGTTTTTCAAAAGGAAATAAGTAGCGCCTTTACTATCTTCCTGATTTTGCGTAGGGCGCAAAACTATGCTGCATCCAATAATATTGAAATTCCTGCGCATCCCTTCAATACTCTTTGAAAAGCTATTTATTCACTTACCCTACTTCAGGTTCATCAGGGAGAATCGGGAGAATCAGTGTGCGATTACTTTTCAGATGTGGTTTATTCAGCAAGTTTTGGGGATTAATCGAGGCCCATATTGGCCTATTCATCATTCAAGCCTAGTTACAGGTTGGCCTAACATTTACGCGGGGATTGATACTTGTCCTGGGCTGATGCCAGGGTGTTATATTCAAGCTATAGGAAAAATATTTATTGGTGACTATACCCAAATCGCTCCCAATGTTGGAATTATAAGCTCCAATCATTCTACTAGTGATACCAGAGAGCATATCGCTGATCAGGTCAAAATTGGAAAGTATTGTTGGATTGGAATGGGGGCAATTATTTTACCTGGTGTGACTTTAGGTGATTTTTCTATCGTTGGTGCTGGGGCTGTTGTGACAAAATCTTTTCCTGAGGGCTATTGTGTGATCGCTGGAAACCCTGCTCGTAAAATAAAAACTCTTACTCCTGAAAGCTGCAAGCTTTTTACAAATCGGCATAAATATAATGGGTATATAAGAAACGAGGATTTTGAAGAGTTCCGAAAAAAGTTTCTTTTGATATAGTCGGGATTGATACTATGCATAGTGCGGAACTCCCAATAACCACATGATCGCAATTATTAACTATGGAATGGGCAATCTAGGGTCCATTGCCAATATGTTCAAAAAAATTGGTGCGGCAGCAATAATAACCTCTGATCCTGTGGCAATCGAAAAAGCCGACAAACTAGTCTTACCTGGTGTGGGGGCCTTTGATGCTGGCATGCGAAATTTGCAGGAAAGGAAATTGATCCCCTTATTGAATCAGAAAGTACTAGTTGAAAAGACTCCGCTTGTCGGACTATGTTTGGGGATGCAACTTCTTACAAAAGAGAGCGAAGAGGGAAGTCTTGCAGGATTAGGCTGGATTGATGCCAAAACGGTAAAGTTCAAATTTGATGTGGTAGGGACTAGTCTGAAAATTCCTCATATGGGGTGGAATACAGTAAAACCTTGTCAGCAAAATCCGCTGTTCACTGGGTTAGATGCTGAGGCACGCTTTTATCACGTTCACTCTTATCACGTTGTTTGTTCGGATGCAGGTGCAAATGCAATAGCCGAAACCGAGTATGGATATGCTTTTGTCTCGGCGATTGCGCGAGATAATATTCTTGGGGTGCAATTTCACCCCGAAAAAAGTCATAAGTTTGGTATGAGATTATTAAGCAACTTTGTGGAGTTTTTCTAAGTGTATCGTACGCGCGTGATCCCTTGCTTATTGCTACAGCGTACAGGGTTGGTCAAAACCATTAACTTTAAGAATCCCACCTATCTGGGGGACCCTATTAATATTGTCAAAATCTTTAATGATAAAGAAGTAGATGAGTTAGTACTTTTGGATATTTGTGCCACAAGCGAAAATAAACGTCCTCAGTTTGAGTTGATTGAGAAAATCGCGAGTGAATGTTTTATGCCTCTGGGATATGGTGGCGGAATCCGCAATATTGAGGACATGAAAACCCTATTTGGATTAGGGGTAGAGAAAATTTCCATAAATAGCGGTGCTGTAGAATCTCCTGATTTAATAAAAAAAGCTGCTGACCAATTCGGCAGTCAAAGTGTAGTTGTCTCAATAGATGTCAAGAAATCCTGGTTGGGTAAATATGAAGTGGTAACTCACGCGGGGAAAAAGCGGACAGGGCTTGATCCGAAGGCATTTGCTGTTCAAATGGAAAGAGCGGGGGCTGGAGAGCTTTTACTGAATTCTGTGGATCGTGATGGAACGATGCAAGGATATGATTTGAAGTTAATCGCTCAAGTCACAGAAGCGGTTAGCATCCCAGTTATCGTTTGTGGCGGTGCTGGAAAGCTAGAAGACTTTTCGGAAGCAGTAATGAAGGGGGGAGCGTCTGCTGCGGGAGCAGGGAGTTTCTTTGTCTTTAAAGGACCGCATCGGGCAGTGCTGATTAGTTACCCAACCTCAGTTGAGTTAAAGAAGATTTTCGAGAATTAGTTTATGGCGAGTACTCAAAATATGTGCGTTCGTTGTGTCATGGATACAACCGATCCTGATATTCAGTTTGATGAGACTGGTGTATGTAATCATTGTAGATATTACGATGATCTTGCGCAGACAGTGCTTCTCTCAGAGGACGAGAAAGCTGCAAAGTTGCAAGAAGTCGTAGCTGAAATTAAGGCAGCAGGGCAAGGCAAGAGCTATGACTGTATTTTGGGAATTAGCGGAGGTGTTGACAGTACTTATTTGGCACATATTCTGAAAAAGCTAGGGCTGCGACCTCTGGCCGTCCACCTTGATAATGGCTGGAACTCTGAGTTGGCAGTAAGTAATGTCGAGAAGGTGCTCAAATTTTTAGAGATAGACCTTTATACTCGTGTCCTTGACTGGGAAGAATTTAGAGATTTGCAATTGTCTTTCCTGAAAGCTTCTGTTCCTGATGCCGAAATCCCTACCGATCATGCAATTATGTCAACGCTTTATCAGGTGACGGCTGAGCAGGGGCTACGCCATATCATCAGTGGGGCAAATGTCGTTACAGAAGCTGTACTGCCCACGAGCTGGACATATGGAATTGGTGATTGGCGTTATATAAGCGGCATACACCGGCAATTTGGTAAAGAGAAACTAAAAAGCTATCCTCACTTCACTCGTGACCAATGGTACTATTATACCTTTATTAAAAAAATTAATTATGTGTGCCTACTGGATTATCTTCCTTACTATAAAAAGGAAGCGATGCGCGTGCTTGAGGAAGAACTAGGATGGCAGTATTACGGTGGCAAGCATTACGAGTCTATTTATACACGATTCTTTCAAGGCTATATCCTTCCTACAAAATTCAATATTGATAAGCGAAAAGCACATTTATCCAACCTGATTTGCTCCGACCAGATGACCCGTGAGGAAGCCCTTGCCGAGTTAGCGCACAACGCTTATCTAGAAGATCAGAGCCAGGCAGATTTAGAGTATGTTACTAAGAAACTGGAACTGACGGCGCATGAGTTTCAGATGATCATGTCACTGCCACGCAAGTCCTACAAAGATTATAAGACATATCAGAATGTAACATCGTTGGATCGCTTGCGAGTTAAAGCTTTAGGAGTAGCTAAAGCGGGCTATCAGGCGAAAAAGAAACTTTCGGGCGCATAAGCCCTATGAATAAGGTAGAGTAGTGTGTCACCAAATGTTGCAAATTTGCAAATAGCCGATCCAAGTTTACAGCCCTCTAAAAATTCGATGGCATCAGAGGAATCTTATTTTGTCGGCAAGAAGATTCTAGTGATTGGCCGGGAGTCTTGGTTTGGCCCTTTGCTGAGCAAACAGCATATCGTTTTAGAGCTTTGCCGTGAGAATGAAGTAATCTACGTTGAACCCTTTTTTCATCTAGGTTGGTTACTGAAGGGAAAATTACCACAGCAAGTATATCACGAACCCTATCATCAATTAATGCCGCCATCACTTACTCGCTTAATACCAATGCGCTTGCCAAAGAGCAGCACAAATAAAGCGGCTCGCTGTTGGTCTGAGTGGCTTATGCTGGTTCAGTTATGGCTTAAACGCTTCCGGCCTGACGTTATTATTTCTTTCAGTCCATATTATGCGTTTCTGGCAAAGCATTGGTTAGCGCCATTTGTCTTTTATGCTGTAGATACTGTGGAGACTGAGGAAGGGACGAAATCGGAAGCTGACACGCTGGCTCAAGCAGATTTAGTAATTGCAGCCACGGAAGAACTCTATAGGCGATTTAAGGGAAAAACGCATAGACTTCAATATTTGCCTCATGGGGTATCGTCAACATTCTTACAAACTTACGCGGGAAAGTTGCCCGATGACATATTACGGGTGCGCCAGCCTCGAGTAGGGTTTGTGGGGGCTGTCAGTCAAGTAATTGATATTCCTTTGCTTATTGCCTTGGCTCAGGCGCGACCTGATTACTCTATTGTTCTCGTCGGCCCCTATGAAAAACAAAGCTTTGGGGGAGGCTTAACACCGGAGGCATTAGCGAGCCTAAAGGTTTTGCCCAATGTTCATTTACTTGGCCCACGATTATCGAGTGAAATGGGGACTTATATAAAAGGGTTCGATGTAGGTATCATTCCTTACGATCTGAGCCACCCACGCATTCATTTTAGCTATCACAAGGTGCTTCAGTATATGGCTCTTGGTAAACCAGTTGTGACGACCTGTCCGGCTTCATTGGAGGTGTTGCCACCTCACGTAGGCGTTGGAAACACCTTGGCAACCTTTCTAGATGCCATTGATTACGCGATTCATCATTATGATGACGCAACCGCCAAGGCCTGTTGCGATTTTGCAAAGATGCATTCTTGGGAGCAACGCCTGATTCAGTTATCAAAATGGTTATCGGATCTGGTAATAAGGACTGAAGAAGCAAATTAGCATGCCATAGGTGAAAGGCTCTAAATAGAGTCAAAAGGTGAAGAGATGGTTGACTCTCTAACTAAATACTAAGAGCGCCTAACAAAAAGAGTCATGTTCTTTGAACGAGTAGTCGATAAGCAGAATTCCCGCCCCTGTAGGAAAGGAATTCTCCCTGGCCAAGCCACTTGTTTCCGACGAATTATGGGAAATTGTCTAACCACTGCTGCCCGCGCCCAAACCGCGGCGCAATCGCTTTCCCGGACGCAAACCCCTTGATGATCGCAAAGCCCTCACCGGCCTTCTCTTTATTTTGAAAACCGGCATGGCGTGGGAAGATTTGCCGCGCGAACTCAGTTGTGGCTCCGGCATGACGTGTTGGCGGCGCTTACGCGACTGGCAAGCAGTAGGTCTTACTCTCGCTCTTGCAAGCCGAGCATAAGATTGATTGGTCGCGCGCACTCGTGGATAGCTCGTCGGTCAGGGCTGTTTTTGGGGTACAAAACGGGCCCCAATCCGACCGACCGCGCCAAAGCGGGGACGAAGCATCACGTCATCACCGATGCCCAAGGCATCCCGCTCGCCACACAAGTCACCGCGGCCAATGTCAACGATGTCACGCAATTGCAAGCCTTGGTTGAAGCCATTCCGCTGGTGCGAGGGCGACGTGGACGCCCGCGGTTTCGCCCCCCAACGCGTGCAAGGATATCTCGGCTATGATGCGCAAGCCCAGCGCCAATGGCTGCGCACACGTAGCATCACTCCCGTCCTGGCCAAATGGGGCACGGCCCACGGCAGCGGGCTGGGCAAACAACGGTGGAAAGTAGAACGTACCTTGTCGTAGTTGCATCAGTTTCGGCGCTTGCGGATCAGGTATGAACGAAGGGCAGATATCCACGAAGCTTTTGTTTTATTGGCAGCAGCGTTGATCTGCTTTCGGGTCTTGTAATTCTCTTTTTGTTAGACCGTCTTAGGTGTTGAAAGCAAAACTTTTCTATAGTGACTTAGATTTTTAGATTGATGGCTATTCGATTAATAGGCTCGGTTGATTATGACAGTTACTTCTTTAATAAAGGAAGGCTCAAAACCAAAATATCCCAAGAGATGCAATTACGTGCCCAAAGTGTTACTGGCTCAAAGGGCTTGTGTTGAGCTTTTCCCCCCTGTCCTTCATCAGGCAGCAATACTTAATGAGTTTAGTACGGCAACTATTCTTGATGCGCTATCATATAATAACAGCGCGGCTATTCAAACACCTGAAAATGTAAATAGAATCCGCGTTTCCTTGGGTCAAGTATCTTCGCCTTACACGTCTCTGCTCAATCGAGCAAACTGGCTGTTTCAGTATGCTAAGGAATTTCGTAAGGGCATTTTTGCTGGTCCAGATGTAGTAGTTGCGTATGAGCCAGAAGCCGCCAGTCTTTTGCTAAGTATGAAGTCACGGGATCAAAAGATAATGCGTGTAGTCCACCTTCACGAGATTCCTTGGAAGGAGCACTATGCTGCGAGTATTACCGGAAGTTTGGCTATTCGATATATGATGAAGCATCTTCATCGGGCTGACATTGTAATTGTGCCTGATCGGCATCGGGGCGAGTTTATCCAAACAACAACTAGACTAAATCGGCCTCCAATAACCGTTATGAATTGTCCCCGTATTCTTCCGACAACTCCAGAGTCATTATTAATTCCATACTTGCGGCATAGAGGAATAACCGCAAATCGAATCGTTCATTACCAAGGCGCTGTGAATCCTGATCATTATATCGAAGCTATAATCAAATCCATGCGATTCTGGCCAAAAGATGCTGTCTTCACAATTGTTGGTGACATTGACCAACAGTATTTAGGTCAATTGAAAGGCTTGATAGCGCAAGAAGGGGTTAGCAAAAGGGTTGTTTTTATTGGAAGAGTACCCTACGAAAAGGTGTTCCAGTACGCCGTGGGGGCAACTGTCGGAATATGTTTACTTGACACCTCACGGAAAAATTGGGAGTTCTCAGCGGGTGCTAGTAATAAGCGCTTTGAGTATGCTGCCCTAGGAATTCCGCAGGTGACAAATAACGGCCCTGGTATACAAGAGCTATTTGTTGATGTGGGCATTGCCTCGGTGGCAGACCCTGATAGTGTGGAAAATATAGGGGAAAAGATCACGCAGTATCTGCTCAATGAGTTTTTAGCAACGGATGCAGGATTGAAAGCGCGAAAGTTACACTTACATTGTTATAATTACGAAGCACAGTTTCAACCAGTAATAGAAGCGGTTTCAATATATCTGGAATCTCGATATCCTAATTTAAAACAACGTGTACCTGTGGCTTTGCCAGAAAAATTGAACAACTGTCGATAAGGAAAGTAATACTATTTTGATAAATTCAGATCAGGCCTTGAGTTATCGTATTATCGAAAGTGTTCGTAACACTAAGAGAGCAGCTTTATCTCAGATAAGCATTTTTACCCCTTTTATTCATGCTTTCGGCGGGGCTGAACGGCTTATTTTAGCACTCTCTCAGCACCTTCACGAGCAAAACCTTCCGCATGGCATAGTCTGCTTTAGGCAGACCATCAATCTCAAGTCATATGCAGATTGGCCATTCGAGGTTCATCAGTTATCACCACCTCGACATCCTTTGGCTGAGGGACGTGCCTTGAGGTGGTATGTTCGGCAGTCTCATCAGGCAGGATCGCCTCCCCTGTTGATTTTTGACCTAAAAGGCGCGTTTTACGCGGGGTTGGCATCTATTTCAGATTATTATCTCCATTTGACTGATCCGCCTAGCTTGCTTCCACTTGATATTAGCAAAAAGGGGTTTTCTGTTCGACGGCTTTATTCGCAAAATCATAGTATGGATTTATTCGGGGCTACTCGTGGAGAGATCGTACATCGAATCAATCGTCGTGGTGTTAGAAAGGCTAAGTCAGTTATTGTTATGACTGATCGGATTTCCAAAGAGCTACAAGCCTTATATAGTGTCAAACCCCAGATTATTCATCCAGGCGGGCGAATCAGACAAACTCGGAATCTCAAATGTAATCTTGATACTGACAGGATACACATTTTATCAGTGTGCCGTCTTGAATTAAGTAAGCGGGTGGATTGGATACTTTATGCATTAGCTAAATTGGAGTCATCTGATCCGCCGCTCAGCCAAAGAGCCAATTGGGTGTTGGATATTGTGGGAGAAGGAACACAGAGCGAGTCTTTAAAAAGACTCGCTAGCCAACTGGGAATAAGTAGCCGGACTGTCTTTCATAACTATATGCCCGATAATGATCTTGAGCAAATTTACTCAGCGGCTCACCTTTTTGTCATGCCCGCAGTACAAGGTTATGGTTTACCCGCTCTCGAAGCTTTAGGCCGACACCTCCCTGTAGTGATGAGTAAGGAATCTGGAGTTGTAGAAGTTTTAAGTGGAACGAAATGGGTTGATTTCATAGACGATAACGTCGAGAGTCTTGCTGTTTCAATTGACAGGATGTTAGACCGCTTAAGTGATGATGGTCTTCAACTATCTAAGTTACCGACCTTTCCAACTGAACCCGAGTGGGCTCAGCGTATATGTAGATTTTGTGGATGGCTATGATAATGGTTAGAAAAATATTTCGTTACATGCAGCACGTTCGAAGTCTCCAACGAATTGGCATGGCTTTGTCCAGAGGAGCGGCTACGAGTTCGCTCAGAACTATTGACTTGGCTGAGCCACTGACTTGGGAATTTTCTGGGTTCAGCCAAAATGGTGAGGATGGAGTAATTGATGTATTAATGCGCCATATTATCCAACCGAATTATTATTTTATTGAGATAGGGGCCTCTGATGGAATAGAGAATAACACATCCTGGCTCGCCATTTCACGGCGCTTTGGCGGAGTGTTCGTTGAGGGTAATCCTATTGCCTCTCAATGGTGCCGATATGTTTTTACCCCACTCAACTATGGCGTTGAATTCGTTAACATGTTTGTAACCCAAGACAATATGACTGAATTGAGAAACTTAGCAAGATATTCCAACCCGGATGTTTTTTCATTAGACATTGACGGCAATGATTACTATGTCGCGAAGGCTGTTTTGGACGCAGGATTTCGACCCAAAATATTTATTGTTGAATATAATTCAGCTTTTGGTCCAACACAGAGTCTTACAATTCCCTACAAAAAAGACTTTCAGGTCGTACAATCATATAAAGATAACCTTTATTATGGTTGTTCTATTGCTGGTTGGCAGAAACTCCTTTCCCCGCGAGGTTATAAATTTGTAACAGTTGAGCGGAATGGGGTCAATGCATTCTTTATTGATCCGACTACCTTCGAAAGTAGCTTCGTTGAAGCGATTAGAGGTAAAAGTTTTTCAGAGAATGTTTCTCAGGCACGTGAGTATAAAACAGATTGGCATCAGCAGTTCGCACTGATTCAGGATAGGGAATTTTTCAATATTGACTGAATCATATTCTAGAGCCTATTGCATACTTGGTGGGAGTTCTTAAGAAATGAAGATACTGTTTTTAGGATGGCTTGATGAGGGGCAAACTTCTAGGATGCGCATGGAAGTGTTGCGGGAGTTGGGGCACACTGTGATACCGTTGAATTGTCAAGATATATGGAGGTGTAGCTCTTGGGCATCACGTCATTTCCAGCAAAGACTAAATAATGGCCCCGCAATTAATAGGCTTAATTCATCATTGTTTCAATTGGCCCGAGAGCATAAACCTGATTTATTATGGGCCGAGAAACAAGAACATATTCGACCTGAAGTGCTCAACCAACTACGTAATCGAGGTATAAGGCTATTACATTATACCCCTGATCCTTATTTTACTCTAGATTGGAAACGCTCAAAGCTTATGGATGCCTGTTTACCCCTATTTGATTATGTTGTTACGTCTAAACAATATGAATTGGGTGAATATAGAGAAGTATGTCAAAAAGTGATTTACATTCCCCTTGGTTACGACGAAGGTGCTCATCGTCCTATAAGTCCGCCTAATTTGAATGCGTGGCAAATATTTAACAGCGATGTGACTTTTGTCGGTGGGTGGGAACCGCGTCGCCAGTTATTGCTGGAAGCTATTGCCAGACTGGATTGTAACCTCAAAATTTGGGGGTATGGCTGGGATCATGTTGCTGATGGGAAGTGGACCCCTCGCCGTGCATTTCGCTTGCGCCGCTTAGCTGGTCAAGGCAGTTTTCACATTACAAAGAGTGATTTTCTTGCAAAAGCTTTACAAGGCGGGGAAGTATATGGGGATCAATATGCTTGGGCCTTAACTGGGGCACGTATAAATGTTGGTTTTCTTCGTCAGGTTTGGCCTGACCAACACACGACACGCACATTTGAGATCCCCGCTTGCAGAAGCATGCTGCTTGCAGATCGAACAGACGAACACTTGGAATTTTTTGCTGAGGGAAAAGAGGCGGAATTTTTCTCCTCGCAAGAGGAGTTGCAAGACAAAGCCCGCTTTTATCTAAGTCATGAATCGCTTCGGGAAAAAATTGCCTGGAATGGCTATCACCGTTGTTTGAATTCCAATTACTCATATAAGCACAGGGTCAGAAGTATAATGAATCAATTAAACTGAAGCACCTACCGCGCTACAGACAATAAGCTGGATCTATTATCTATCGCAATCATTTTCGTCCTAATTTTCAGCATTCAGGAATTTAATTATGCTCCATCTGCTTCGCCAGACTATTAGCCATTTCCCCAAAGGGCGTGCTCGAATGGCGCGCAACCTAGCCCGCTTGACGCCAGGCATTGCGACTATAAAAATGGTTGGCTCGCTTACGGGCTGTCAGATGAGACTTGATTTTAGAGACTGCTTCCAAGCGGCGATGGCTTGTAGCGCGTATCAGCCCGATCTGATTAACGTACTCAGGAATCTCGTACGTTCAGATGACATAATCCTGACCGGAGGTTCACATATTGGATATCTAATGTTGCATCTTGCTAGCTTTGCCCGTGATGGTCTAGTCATCGGCTTTGAGGCTGACCCCTTGCTGCCTGACAAAAAATGGG
>JAFDVL010000001.1 GCA_018268995.1 Acidobacteriota bacterium
TATTTCAAAAAAGCGGCGGAACTGGTGAAAAGCGGCATCCTCGGCGAAGTCACCTTTGTTCACACGTGGCAAAGCGGTGCCGTCAAAAAACAAGGCTGGGGGAAACCTGCGGATGCTCCAGTTCCAGCGGGTCTGAATTGGGATATGTGGCTCGGCCCTGCGCCGAAAGTTCCCTTCAATCTCAATCGTTGGGGTGTGGGCGTGACGACCTTCCCGACCTTCCGTTACTTCTGGGATTATGCAGGCGGCGCGATGACGGACTGGGGCGTACATTTGATTGATCCGGTGCATCAATGCTTCGGCGAACCCATGCCAACAGCGATTTCCGCGCTAGGCAGCAAGTTTTATGTGGACGATAATACGGACACGCCTGACACAATGATGGCGACATTTCAATACCCCAAATTCATGTTGACGTATGAAAGCCGCACGGCGAATCCGATGCCCATGTTTGCCAATCAAACGGCGGGCACGGTAATTAATGGCACAGAAGCCAATGTCGTCGTCACACGTGGCGGGTGCTGGCTGATTCCCAATAGAGGTTCCAAAATCGAAGCCCAAACCTATGAAAATAATCAGGAGATGCGCGACCTGAATGTTCCCCACTGGAAAAACTTCATCGAGTGCATCAAGACCCGCGCGAAACCCACCAGCGACATTGAAACCTGCGCGCGCTCTTCAACCACCTGTATTTTGGCGAATCTTTCGATGCGTCATAAAACGAGATTGGATTGGGATGAGAAAACCTGGACGGTGCAACAGGCGAACGTCAAACCATTCCTGAAAGCGAAATATCGCGCCCCATGGAAACTTGAAGTGTAACCACTCTTAAAATCCGCAGGCGTTCAGAGTTCAGGCTTTAGCGTGTCGCGTTAGCAATCAACCTGCAAATCAACCTAAAGGTTGAACTCTGAACGCTTTTCCCTTTAAGCCCACATGAATAAATTCCGTAGCCCCTGCATTGTTTTTTTGCTGTTATTTTTCCCGCTCGCATCGCACGCGCAACCTGTAAACAAAGCTCAAAAACGTAATGTGCTTTTTCTGTTCGCTGATGATATGCGGGCTGACACAATTGCCGCCTGGGGCAATCCGCACATCAAAACGCCGAATTTGGATGCGTTGGTGAAGAAAGGCTTCAGCTTTCGCGGCAATTACGTTTTCGGCGGCAACAATGGCGCGGTTTGCGTGCCGAGCCGCGCCATGCTGATGAGCGGCAAGACGTGGTTTCAGATTGATGCGCCGACCATCAAGGACACACGCCTGATGCCCGAACATTTTGGCGCGAATGGCTACGAAACGTTTGCCACAGGCAAATGGCACAACGGACAGGCTTCGTGGTTGCGAGCGTTTCAGCACGGCAAAAATATTATGTTCGGCGGGATGTCCGATCACACCAAAGTTCCGGTGCGCGATTTGGGCACTGACGGAAAACTAACGGCTGAACGCGTAGGTGAAAAATTTTCCAGTGAGTTGTTCGCCGACTCCGCAATAGAGTTTTTACAGACTCACGATACACGCAAACCGTTTTTTGCGTATGTCGCCTTCACCGCTCCGCACGATCCGCGCCAGCCACCCGAAGCTTATCGGGAAATGTATTACCGCAAACTGCCTCCCTTGCCGATGAACTTTTTGCCGCAGCTCCCATTCGACAATGGGATGGTGAAGGATTTGCGCGACGAAAATCTGGCTGCGTGGCCCCGCACAGAAAAAGTGATCCGCGATCAAATCGCTGAATATTACGGCCTGATCACGCATATGGACGAACAGATTGGGCGGATTCTTGCCACCTTGAAGCAATCGGGTCAGGCGGAAAACACGATCATTATTTTTGTGGCGGACAATGGCCTGGCGCTCGGCAGTCACGGTTTGCTCGGCAAACAAAATGTGTACGAACACAGCATGCGAACGCCGATGATCATCGCCGGGCCGGGCATTCCAAAGGGCAAGACAACGCGGGCGTTCACCTATTTGTTTGATATTTTCCCAACGCTTTGCGATGTGCTGGGAATTCAAGCGCTAACGGATTTGGCCGGAGAAACGTTGCGTCCGTTGTGGGAGGGGAAAAAAGCCAGCGTGCGCGACTCGGTGTTTTTGCCGTTCCTCGGAATTCAGCGGGCCGTCCGCGACGAACGTTGGAAGTTAATCGCGTACCCAAAAATCGGGCATTTGCAGTTATTCGACTTGCAAACCGACCCCAATGAAACCAGGAATGTGATGGATCGCCCGGAAAATGCCAACCATATCCAACGCCTGCAAAAACTGATGACCCAGTGGCAGCACCGCGTAGGCGATACATTGGCAGTCCCAGCGCCAAACAAGGCACCGGAAAAAATTGACCTGACGGGAACACCACGCAAACCGGATCAATGGCAACCCGATTGGATCGTGAAGAAATATTTCGGCTCAGAGTAGGGCTTATTCAAGGCAGGTGGCAGAAGCCCGCACGCAGTAAGGGCGTGACAACCTGCCCTCCTGCGTGCGGGCTAAGGGCGTGACAACCTGCCCCCACTGCGTGCGGGCTAAGGACGTGGCAACGTGCCCCTCCTGCGTGCGGGCTAAGGATGTGGCAACCTGCCCCTCCTGCGTGCGGGCTAAGGACGTGGCAACCTGCCCCTCCTGCGTGCGGGCTAAGGGCGTGACAACCTGCCCCTCCTGCGTGCGGGCTTCTGCATTAGTCATACTAACCTGTCTGTGGGGTCAGTTCCTTCCGCGGTTTGATGAGCATCACGATCAGCACCGAAAGCAGCGCGACGCCAGCAAACACACCGAAGATCACATTCAATGGCACGTGACGATCTCGCAGCCAGCCAAATCCCCAATCGGCAAATCCTCCGCAACTGATGCTGACCAAATTCATAAATCCGTAACCTGTCGCGCGCAACTCAGGCCGCACAATCTGACACAGAATCGGCATATTGTTGCAGTCGAAAAAGCCCCAGCCCAGGCCAAACAGCATCAGGAAGCAAACGGCAATCGTGAGAGTCCCGGCATTGCCGACACCAAACAGCGCAGGCAGGAAAAAAGTCATCCCAATCGCGCTGACAAAGATGCGACCGCGAATATTTTTATTCATCCAACGATCTGCCATCCAGCCGCCAATGCCTACGCCAACCAACGAAGCGATTTGCACGAACAAAACTGCCGACACCCCCGCTTTTCCCTGCCCCAAGCCGAATTGCTCTTTCAGGATGTCGGGCATCCAATCGCGCACAACCCAACCCGCCAATGCAGGCAACGTGAAATAGAGCACCAGCAAAATAAATCCGATGTTCGTGAACAGTTCGCGCACGGCTGTCCCCGGCGAAGGTTGCGCGACCGCATTTTCCTGCCGTGGCGGATTGCGCAAGAGAAGAAACAGCGGCACGGCATACGCAACACCGATGATGCCGAACAACGTGAACGCCCAGCGCCAGCCATAATCCGGGCTGTCGGCCACATATCCCGAAAATCCGCCCAGAATCGTTCCGGCGTAAATGCCCATTTGGTGAATGCCCACTGCCCGCGAGCGCGTCGGGCCAAGATGATATTCCGTGATCAATGCCAGCGCCGCTGGGATATAAAACGCTTCGCTGACGCCCATCAGCGCACGCGCCGCCACCAATTCATTAAAGCTGGTCACGTGTCCTGTTGCCCAGGTAACAGCCGACCAGACAAACAAACTCACACAAATGACGTGACGACGGCTCAGCCGATCTGCCAGATAGCCGCCCACTGGACTCAAAATCGCATACACCCACTTGAACGAACCCAGCACCAATCCCCAATTCGCTTTTGTCGCAATGTCAGGAATGTCGCCCATCATCGAGGATTTCATCGCTGCCAGCATTTGACGGTCAAGGTAATTCAGCAATGCTACAGGCACGAGCAGGATGACGACCAGCCACGCAGTACGCGACAATGAGGAGGTTTGTGAATTATTCATAAAATTAGTTCTAATAGGTTTTGAGAAAAAGAATCTCCCTTGCTGCGCGCAGCCCTGGGTGCGCGTGCTCGCGCTGATCTTCGCCAGAAAATCATTTTCTTGCTCTCGATATTATTGGGACTGGTAGGGCAAGACACTTACTACCAGTCGCAGTAATAATTCCAAGGTTATTGTGATCGCGGATTGCGCAGGTAATACATTCGTCCGTCTTCAGCGCCACCGACAAAATCGGGCCTGCCATCGCCGTTAAAATCTACCGTCGTTGGGCTGACGTCGTGACCTTCGATGTTTTCGTTGACGAGCAATCCCATGTCTTTGAAATTCCATTGCCCGTCGCGCCTCCCGGTCTGTCGTAGAAAATTGGCATTCGCAGAATTGACGAAGAAATCCAACAAGCCATCGCCGTCCCAATCCACAACGCACAATTTACGCCGCCCGCTGGCTCCGGCAACCCCGTTGTTCAGACGAATCGCGCCCGCGCCTGAATTGACAATGTTATGACGACTGTTGGTGACGGAAAAATTCTCGCCCTGAAAGACGCGACGTGGTGCCAGCAAGACCAGTTTACCCGCGCGTTGTGTACGCTCAAAGTAGGCAAGATACCCCGCCTGATCCAGCATCACAAGGTCTGTCAAACCGTCCCGATTCCAGTCCACGGCCACAGGCGTTGTGCGCCATTGCGTCAATAATTCCTTGCCAGCAGGGTGCAGCCAGCCATAGGCCAACGTTGGCGGCGAGCCTTCCCAGGCAACTTCGATGGGCTGTGCAGCCGCAAGCTTTGGACTGGTGCGCGTGCCGAGATTGCGATACCACACAACTTTGCCCCAAATCGAATTCACAATCAGATCAGGGAGTTTGTCATTGTTCCAATCGGCAATGCTCAAGGTCGTGTAGCCCCATTTCGCTTCGGCTGGGCCTTGAATACTGCCATTTGCGCCAGCCATCGGGCGAATGATCTGGCCAGCCGCACTCAGATATTTCGGGGCTGACCACTTGGGATTTTCGACGTTTGGCCCGCTCAGATTTTCAAAGAATCCGATGTAGCCTGCGGTATTGCCGCTCACGATGTCCGTGTCGCCATCGCCATCCCAATCAAATCCTACAGGCGTCGCAAGTGCGCCAAATTTCAGCGTGTCGGCTTCCTGCTGGAAATATACGGGTGAGGCAAAAATCGGAGTATGGTCTTTGGTGAACTTGCCTGTGTTTTCAATGAACGCCACCCGTCCGTCTTCATCGCCTGTGATTAGGTCAAAATCGCCATCCTTGTCCCAATCAAAAGCGACAGGCACAATCATCTGCAAATCCATCGTCAGCCGCGCGCCGCGTTTGTCCTGCAAGCGACGCCCCGCCGCATAACGTGGGTTCGTCCGCGAACCGATATTTTCAAAGTAGGTGAAGCCATCCAGAAATTCGCCACACAATAAATCCAAATCGCCATCGCGATCAAAATCCTCAAAATTTGGCGAAGGACACCCAAACACATCTATCGGTTTGTTCTCTGCTTCGAGTTTGACAGGCGCGGCGTAGATGGGCGCATCGTTCGTGCCTGTGTTGCGATGCCAAAGCACAAAGCCATGCAGCGGGCCGTTTTGCCATACGCCTTTTTCGTTCCACGCATCGTCCCAACCGTAGTAGCTCCAATCTTCAATCCCCGTCACCAAATCAAGTGCGCCATCGCCGTCGTAATCCACATAACGCCATTGATTGTGCCGCACCTTTGGCCCTTTGGTTTGCGTGCCTTCGGGTTTGTAGAAATTGGCTGCGACTGACAACGGGATCGCATTTTGCAACCCCGTCTTTTCAAAGTTTGCATATTCTTGTCCTGGCGTCAGGACGCGCATTTTACCGTTCACATAACTTGGCATCACATAATGCCGGGTAGCGCTCAAACGACGCGCGGGTTTGAAAACGGGCAATTTTGTTTTCGCTGTATCCCCGGTTGCATTCTCAAAAAACCAGATGCCATTTGAGGGCTTATCGGGACATGAAACGATCAAATCAAAATCACCATCGCCATCAGCATCGCAAGGAACAGGCCACGCCCATAGCCCTACGCCCAGATCAACCACCAGTCCGGGGTTGTTATATCTGAGTTGTTGCAGACCTTCTGCCGAAGCGTACGGCGTCGTCATTGCCGCAGCCAGCAGACAACCGCCCGTGAACAACAATGCGGCGCGAATGATGATTGAAAAAACTGGATTCATAATGTCAGGCCAGACCTTCGCTCCAAGTTGAATTGTGTGGCAATGATGCGATGAACAAAGCGCAGCGAATTGTATCCGGTCTGGCGAATTTCGCAATGACAGCAGTGAATCGGGATACGTCGAAGCTGCGCTGTAGCCGTTCCATAACGTACCTGCGGCCCCCATAAACGACTAATGCAGAAGCCCGCACGCAGTAAGGGGGGTCATGATATGCCTTAGTGCTTAAGAGTGGGCCGCCCAATGTACGACAGGCGGCTCGCCTGTCACTGGCCGAAAAACCGTAGCAGTGACAGGCGAGCCGCCTGTCGTACATCGCTAACTTCAATGCCATAGCCCTTACTGCGTGCGGGCTTCTGCCCTCTGCTTTAGCTCTGGCAGGCAATTTTTCCTACACGTTTACGAGAAGGAATCTGAATCACACAATGCGTAATCCGACCCCACGTTTCTTGATCAAAAAAGTGGTGGCCTGCTTGTGCCGCTACATAATCGGAATCTGCCTCAGTCTGGTTTTCGTCCAGGCGCAAAATCCCAATGCTGTGACCGCAGGCGAATTCATTGTCGAACCCGCCACGATTCACAATCTCGGCTTTGAGTGGAAAATCACGGGCGATGACAACCGCAACGCCACGGTCGCGGTACAATATCGCAAAGCGGGCGAAACAAGCTGGCGCGAAGCAATGCCGCTTTTGCGCATTGGCGATGAAAAGGTTTGGCGAGCGCGCGAGTTTCTTGAATTTTGGACGCCGCGCATGTTCGCGGGCAGCATTTTGGATGTCGAAGAAGCCACCTCGTATGAATGCCACTTCACGATGAGCGATCCCGACGGTGTCGGCGGAAAGGCAACATGTTTCCGTGACGACACGCGGCACGCCAAAGCCATTCGTCGGCCCGGCATATTTTTATCGCAACATCCTCTACAACGTGGCTCCGATCACAGTTGGGGGCGGTGCGATCAAAACGGGCGGCGCGAATCCGGCGGGCGTGCTGATCTATCACAACACGTTTATCGCTGAAAACAGCAATGCGCGCGACTATTCCAATTCGCATTACCGCAACAATCTACTGATCGGCACGAACCATCCTGACAAGCCTGTGCTGGGCAGTCTGACGTATACGTCGTACACCTCGTTCGATTACAACGGCTATCGGTTGAACGTCAGCGACAAGCCGCAAATTGTCTGGAAAGCTCCGGCCAATGGAGTGATGCGCGATTACGCGCTGACAAATACTGATCTGCAAAACTTCCGCACGCTGGCCGAATTTCAACGCGCAACAGGACAGGAAGCACACGGTGTGCTGGTGGATTATGACATCTTCAAAAACGTCCGCCCGCCTGATCCCACCCATCCACATAAAGTTTATGAAATTGGCGATCTGGATTTCAGTTTGAAGCCAAACAGTAAAGCGGTGGATGCTGGCTGCAAACTGCCAAATCTGAATGACGATTTCACCGATCAAGCACCGGACTTGGGCGCGCTCGAAGCTGGCAAACCGCAGCCCGTGTATGGGCCTCGCAAATAGGTTCGGCTTTCAGCCTTCCCGGAACGATGTCAGAGCTTGCTGAGCGTACTTTCCAACACCTGCATGGTTGCGCGTTGCCGTTGCTCAACGAATTTGCGCGCAGTGGCCGCCTTCGCGTTGGCAGCACCGAAGTTTTTGGCCATTGCCAGAACCGCTGGCACATAGCGATCAATGTCTGCCTGTTGATCGAAATCAAAGAGCCAATCCCCCAGGCCGATGTCGCGCCACATAAATCCCTTGCTGGTCTGTTCCTGAAAGCGTCCGACAATCGCCGGAATGCCGTTGCCAATGCACATAATCGGCGAATGCATTTCTAATCCGAACAATCCAGCAGAGCGGCGGTAGGTGCTGATGGCTTCATCGGTCAGCCAGAATTTCTCGCGCCAGACAACGCGTTCGCACACATCAGCAGGCAATTTGTCCAGCACCCATTGTTTGCCGACTTCCATCTGACTCCTGTCTTCAGGGCATAACAACACTTTGAGTTTCGTTTCGCGGACGACAGCCGTGATGGCGGCTCGCAGCGGAGCATGATCGTGTTCGGCCATTGCCTCATTGCGTGCCGCGCGTTCCGTGTTAATAGGTTGATTGCGGATCTTCCAATAAGGTGTGTAACGTAGGCGCGGAATACAACAAAGAAATTTGCCCGCTTCAAGATTGTTGGCACGCAGGAAGGAGAGCGCTTTTTCATCATCGCGCAAATCGCAGGCGAACGCACCATCAGGGCCAAATTCCATGATCGGCGATTTAATGCCCTGACTTTGCGCCAGCCGTAAGGAAACCGAGTCGCGAAAGAAAACGAATTTCGCCTGGCTGAGCAAATCGTTGTCGTTGCCGGATAAAAACGAACCGTGCGTGATGCCGTACACCCCAAATGGCTTTTTGAAATGCTGAATAAACGCGGCCACATCCCTGGCTGCCACCAGTGATGCTCCTGATCCATGCAAAAGGAATTCGCACCACTCCAACGATTCCTGCAAATCAGGATTTGACGCTTTGCCATTTGCTCCGATGATTCCTTTGACAATGCGCAATTTGGGAAAGCGTCGGTGCTCCATCGCCATCACCTCTTCAGACAAATCCTGCGAGGCCCATAATCGCACTTCTGTTTCAGGAAAATATCTTTCCAGCAAAGCCAGCACGCCCGGCGTGTGCGCGATGTCGCCGATGTTGACGATTTGCCACGAAGAACGCAGCAGAATGCGATGCGGCTTTTTCGTGAATGCTCGCGCAGGAGCAACAGCGCCCAAGAAAGCGGCACTGGCAGTATGAGAAAGAAAATCTCTTCGGGTGATGGTCATAGGATTGATTATTGCCTCTCGCTGAAAGGCGATGGATGATCAGAGTGTCATTCGGAACAACAAACAAGATGTTTGTTGTACGTCTGCTGCCAATCTGTAACGCAAACATCTTGTTTGCGCCTCACACTTAACGAATAGTGATTATATGAGTGGCAGTCAACACGCGATTGTTCGTCCAGGCAAAGATCAGCGAATCTCCGGCACGCACCATTTGCGGGAATCCACTGGAACGCGCCGTGTTGGTAGCAGCAATGGTGATGGCATCGCCACGCGTCCCGTCTGGCTTCACGTGCTTAATCCGAATTTCACCAGCATTGCCGACTTTCTCTAACCAGCACACAACCGCGCTGCCGTTCGGCAACAACAACACATCTACGCGCCCGACAGGATTTCCATCATCAATCGCCAACGGAGCATCGAACGTCGCACCCGCGTCGTTTGAAAAAGCCAGTTTCACCTGTGACTTATTGTTCGCGCCTGTGAACCACGCGACAGCAACACGTTTGCCATCTGCTGCCACCGCCGGGCCATTGACCGGGCATCCATTGATTTTCCACCCGTCCTCAAACACAGATTTCGGCTCTGTCCAATTTCCGTTAACCAGACGCACAATCGAAATATCGCGCAGCTCCTGATCCGAACGATCCCGATAAACGACGACGGGGCCAAGCGAAGTCATTGCCGCCGAGGTCTGACAGCATTCGCAAACCTTCGCATCCAATCGCGCCTCGTTTTCCAGCATGTTATTTCGTCGCACTTGCGCCGCGCGTAACGTCATCGCACCGTGACCGTGATCGGCATTATGACTATCCGAAGCGCCTGCCATTTCGCGCCCATCCAGCCAAATCGCGGTGAACGCATCTTTTCCTGAGGGCAACAGCGAAACAAAACCATGTTCAGTTTGTGTGCCATCGCGATGCGGAATCATCGGCTGGCTCCAGGTTTTGCCGCCATCAAAAGAACGGGCGAGGTTCACGTTGTAGGCGTAGGTTCCCGCGCCACTTTTCGCCAGCCAATGCGCGGCCATCGAACCATCCGGCAGCACACTCATCGAAGGGAAATCCGCCCAATTCACAAACCAGTTCGCGCCTTCGGCAATGGTGCGCGGCGTTGACCAGCCCTCTTTTTCACGCGTTGCAAACCGCAATGCCACACGCCCGCCGTCCAGCCGATCAATCCAGCTGAGATACACGCGTCCATTCGCAGCCACCGTCAAATTGGGTTGCCCGCTGGAAGCACTGGCGGGCGAAGGCAATTCACGAACCTGCGCCATCAGTGACAGGCCAAAGCAAACAGCGAACAGAATCGTCATCAAGTTCTGAAAATTTTGTCGTTTCACCCAGCAAATCCTTTCTTCTGCCTTTGGCAAATGAGCATTGTTATCGTATCCTCTGCGTGCCCAGTAATGATTGCCCCTACAAAAAACGCTGGAAGTATTTACCAGCGGCCCTGATCGTACCTGTCTCTTGTTGCCCACCCTCACGCGTTGTTTTGATCCCTGATAGACTGAATTTTTCCTGGTTGCCGACGTCTGTTTCGGCTGCACGGTGCCCCCTCATCATTGGGAGAATTTTGATGCCATACGAACACGAAACCACTACATCCGCTCAAAGACTCAAATTGTTGATGGCCATCGTGTGCCAGATTGTCTCTTTTCTCGTTGTGGTCTTGTTGTTTACCCTGGGCTTGTCGAAAATCTGACGCCCCCTTGATCAGTTTTATCAACCTTCAGCCGCTCAAATTGACCTTCGTTTTGAGTATAGGCCGCAGTTTGTTGTAACACCAATAGCAGAAGCTCGGCTATATGGGCAGGGGTGCATTTTGTGCAAAGCCCCGCCATCTTGGCTGGATTACGAAGGAAAACGGCAGAAATACTACGAACTCGCGCCGAATACGCAGTATATCCGGCAAACCTACAGCACGCATCCGTGGGTCGTCACCACCAGGCAGGGGCGATGCATTCGGACACTGTTTGGGCCGGGGGAATTTGTGATTCGATGAAATATGCAATTACATCAAATGACGATCCTTGGCAAAAGTTACTTGGAGAGATTGATGGAAGTCTGAAGGCTGATGAAAGCTTGCCTAAGGCCGCATAATGTTAAGCAACTTAGGTTCAGTGTTAAAGGCTGCCTTCGGGTGGCCTTTTAATTCCTTGGTTGTTACGAAAGCCGTCCAAAATCTAAAGGGACAGCACTTTTTATCGAATAGCAGGGGATATTTAATGAAATGGTGGCTGTCTCATCATATTCGTAGTTTGACCAACCACTTACCTCACATAACGGCGGTTTTGGTTCGCCATCAAAAACTAAAACCCAGCCCACAGGCCAGCGTGCAAACTCAGCAATAGTTTCTAACTTTCCTGTACTTTTCGATCCTTGTTTAGAATAACCACTCATCCGCCCCCTTGATTCCTCGGCAACAAGATATGTAAAAAGGCGAACAGAAAAAGCTGGTTTGTTTGCTGTTTTGTCTAAAATAAATTTTTGAATATCTGGAAGCGTTTTCGATATAAGGGAAAGGTCTTTTGCCTCTTTTGGCTTAATTACACCCCAATCATTAGGATTTTTCCCTACAACCAAATCGAGTCTGCGGCTAAAGTCAGGTTTAGCCGATGCGCAAATTGTCGTAAGAGCTTGTTTATACACACGCAATGGCATTAGCTTAGGAATCACTATTGGAACTGTTTTTTTCAGATTAGACTCATTCGCTGTGCTAACACAGGAACTAGCAAAAGTTCCATATTCTCTTCCATACCAAGTTCCAGTTTGGTTATTACAGGATTCGCAAATAACAAATTCAGAATAACCACCTTGAATAATTCTCTTTTTCCAATTAACAAAAGGATCAAACGATTGAAGATCAGGTTTAGATAAAATTACGTCTTCACTGTTATAGGCATTACGAGGTGGGATATGCTCTTTAGATAATGCTTTTGTGAGTGTACAAATTCTACATATTCCGACTTTCTTAGCCATAGGATAATTACTTATTTAACTTACTATTCTTACGCTCTGAATCTTTGTACTAGACAAAACGAT
>JAFDVL010000020.1:0-63516 GCA_018268995.1 Acidobacteriota bacterium
AAAATGTGATGCGTTCGCCCTAGTCGGTCGCCTGATTGGTGGCTGGGAAACCAACCTGATTTTGCAAATGCAATCGGGGCGTCCGTGGGATTTGAGCGCTGAGCTTGAATGGTTCAATCAGGACGCGATTATCCGCGACATCAAATGGAAAGGCTCCGATCAGGTCTGGGCATTCCGTACTTACGCGGATAAGACCAACCCCGCTAGTCGTTCGGTGTGTGCTGCACGTCGTAACGACAACGGCACGTTATCGCTCACGTCGTTCAGCGCCAACCTTGATGGTTGTACGCTGGCGAACGTGGACATGATTCGCCGCAATGCTTCAGGTTTCGTGCCGCGATACACGTCGTTCCGCGATTCCTCAATTCGATTGCACTCGCCGCCGACCGCCGATCTTTCGTTTGTGAAACTGACGAAACTCACGGAACGCGTCGGTATGCAATTGCGCGTCGAGATGTTCAATTTCACGAATACCTATTCGTATCGCGTGCGTCAATTCACGAACAACCCGGATGATCGCAACTTCGGCAGCGTCTTCCCGCGCTTGGCGGGTGATACTGAAGTCGCTTATCCGCGTCACATTCAATTGGCGGCGAAGATCATCTTCTAACCGAATTTACTCAACGAAAGCACCTTGCCACGAATGGTTTCTCTGGAACTGTTCGTGGCTCTTTTCATTTCAGGAACATGAATTTTCTCTGAGCGTGTGTTTAGGAATTCTGCTGGTTTGCGTTTTCTCAAGAGCCCTGTCGTTGACGGCTGGGGGAAAATGCAGGAAAGAGCGAAGAGGGCGCTTTTGAGCGTCCTTCTCCAGCAGCTTAAGCCGAGCGAAAAGCCCGATTCATCGGGCTTTGGATCTTTGTTTGTGCTCACCCAGCCGTCAACGACTGGGCTTTTCAAAAACAACAGAATTTCCAAACACACTCTGAAGATGCAAGGCGTTTGGAGCAGCTTGGTAGTACTTTGGTATTTGCCGCGAAAGGTGCGAAAGGAAAAGCGGGAAGAACTTCCCGCACTCCAAACGCTTCGCGCTGTTGTTTAGGCAGGTGGCTATTGGTTTTCCTGAATCGTCAGCACGCGATCCACTTTGACGTTTTCAAGTCTCTGTTTTTGCCCGCTCGGCCAATGGATTTCTAAATGCTTGACGATTATTTCATTCCCCAATCCAAAACGTACGACTTGTTCGCTGGCTGAAGCGTATCCGACACTGGTTGTCGCGTGGTTGAATTGTGTGCCTGCTGCTGTTGTGAGCCTGATCTTTGCCCCGATGCCATCACGATTGCTTTTGGTTCCTACCAGCTTGACGGCGAGCCAATGATGTTCGTTCGCCGATTCGTTCAGCCAAAGCTCGGCAGGTTCATTCAGCGAAGTCGTGACCACATCCACTCTGCCATCGTTATTGAAGTCAGCAAATGCCGCGCCACGATGTGCGCTTTTCATCTGGAAGCTTTCGCCACCATCCGCTGAGACGTTCTTGAAATTGCCATTGCCGAGATTGGCGAAAAGGGAATTGGGCTGGCGATACGTTTGTTCGTTGTACAGTTCCTGATTGTCGTTGACGTGCGCATTGGCCGTGAATAAATCCTTCCAGCCGTCGTTGTTGAAATCAAAGAGGCCCAGACTCCAGCCGCTGCGTTTGACGGATTCCTTGCCGATGCTGCTCGTCCACGTGGCATCAGAAAAAAAGCCTTTGCCGACATTGCGAAAGAGCGGAAACGTTTCGCCCTCCAGCGCCGAAACAATCAAGTCAGGCAATCCATCATTGTCATAATCTCGGAAATCTACGCCCATACTCGAAACGGGCTTGCCGCTGTCGTTTAAGGCTACGCTGGCGCTTAATCCAACTTCTTCAAAGCTCTTGCCCGCGTTGTTGCGAAACAGGAAATTCGGCAGCGTGTCGTTGGCGACGAAGACATCCACAAAGCCATCGTCGTTGTAATCCGCAATGCTGACGCCCATTCCTTTGCCGATGTAGCGCCCGATGCCGCTGGAGGCCGAAACATCAGTGAAGGTGCCATCGCCGTTGTTGTGAAAAAGCTGATTCGGCAGGCCTTCATACCGATCCGGGAAGCAGTAGGTGCGATAGCCTTCCTTCATCGCGCCACAGTACGGATCAAGATCAGGATGCCATTTGCAATAATTAACGACGAACAAATCCAGTTTGCCGTCATTGTCATAATCCAGCCACGCCGCCGCAACGGACCACATTTTGCCTCGCCGAGCGTCTAGGCCCAATAAATTCGCGGCTTTCGTTACTTCGGCAAACTTTCCGTTGCCCTCGTTGCGATAAAGCTGATTGCGATTGACGCCCGCGATGAATACATCCTGATCGCCGTCGTTGTCGTAATCCGCCACGGCTACACCCATTGCAAAGCCTTCGCCTTTGACGCCTGCCGTTTCCGTCACATCGCTAAAAGTGCCGTCGTGATTGTTGCGATACAACCGATTCCAAAACTGCGGCGAAGTCTTTTGCATCGCGGGCAATTCAGCGCCATTCGCAAAGTAAATGTCCTGCCATCCGTCGTTGTCATAATCAATTGCCGCAACACCGCCCGTCATCGTTTCAATTTGGTATTTGCGCGGTGTCGCCCCATTGCGCAGCGTGAAGTTGAGTTTTACTTCGTTGGCGATGTTGCGAAACTTGATGGGCACAATCTTTTGCATCACGGTCGAAGTCGTAGTCGCCTTTGCGGTCGCGCGCAATCGTTCCAACGCCGTTCGGGCCTGTGCGTTGCCGTCTAACGCAATGGCCTGTTGATAGTCCTTTTCTGCTTCGGCGAGTTTCCCTAATTTTTCCTGCACGCGCCCGCGATTGAAACGGATTGTGCTGGCATTGGGATTAATGGCAGTGGCTTCGGTCAGGTAGACAAGCGCTTCATCGTAGCGTCCTAACCGAAACAGCAAATCGCTGCCATAGATGTAAGGCAGCGCAAGCGGGCGACGTTGTTTTTGATTCAGCTCAATCGCCTTTTGATAATGTGTCAGTGCGCCTGCATCCTCGTGCAACGCATCCAGCGTCAAGGCTAATTGTGTGTGGGCATCCGCAAAGTTCGGGTGCAACTGGATCGCTTGCCGCGCGGATATTTCCGAAGGTTTGAGCTGTGATTGCAGGTACTGAATTCGGGCCAGATAGAACCACGCCTCCACGTCTTTCGGGAAGGCTTCAACCGCGCGCGCGAAAGCTTGTTCGGCGGCAGAATTTTGCTGTGTTAATTGCAGCGACAATCCGCACAGCTTCCACGCCGCTGGGTTTTTCGGATTTGCCTCGCGGGATTGACACGCGAGCTTTGCGGCTTCGGCAAAGTTATGTTGGTCAAAGAAGGCTTGGGCCTGACGGAGTTGCTGCTCTGCCTCGGTTTGTTGGAGGGGAAGGAAGAAAAAACAGCAGTAAAGTAACCAAGCCATGAATATCGGATTGCCTGAGCATGGAGTACAAGCTTCAGCTTGGTGGTTACTTATCGAACTATACTATCAAGCTGAAGCTTGTACTCCATGCGCTTTTGCCTTTTTGCCAAACGGCTATTTATTGATTGAAGCGAGACGCGCCGACAATCGCCCCTGCTCGTGGCATGTCAGGCAGGCCATCGTAGAATTTGCTGCTGACGCTGGATTCTTCTTCCATTGTTGGGCGATGGGAGCATACGGCGTATTCGGCATTAGCTCGATAATCTTGTCGAGGTAGAGTGCTAATTCTTCTGTACGTCCCGTGCGTTGTGCCGATTGCGCCAACCCGGCCAGCAGTTCGCCACGAATATGCACCGGGAAGTTCTTTACGCCTGCTTCTTGAGATTTCCATAACGCTTGGAATGAATCGTAGGCCTGATTCCAGGCGGCAGCGCGTTTCTCTTGCGGAAGGCGATCTGCAAAAACCACGAGAACGCCTCCTGTCACGGCGTGCATCCCGCCATTTTTCGGACTGGTTTTCATTGCTTCAGCAAAGAGATCAAGCGCCTGTTGATACTTTTGCTGAAACTCCTCCTGGCGTTTGTTTTCGTAGGCCACGACGGCGCGGTACACCAGCGCGCCTGCCTTCCAGGCTAACAGTTCTGCTTTGGCTGCGGGGCGTTTTTCTAATAGCGCATCTACATTCTTTTCGCCACGGGCCAGGCGTTGCAGATCATTGGCCAGGAAGCCCGCAAAGATGTCTTCGCGCACCAGCGTATGAATTGAAAGCCTTGCGTCATCAATGGGCGGTTCGGATGATTGAGCGATGGCAACAACAACGAAAAGAGTCGCAACAAAAACAACTCGCTTGATTGCAAACATGGTAAGTGCCTCCTTGACAGGTGTGCCCGTAGTTGCAGGCGGGCGGGATTGAAAAACTATGCTCTGTGCCTTAACGCTAATCTTGGCTCCGAAGTTCACTTCTGACAAGAAACTTTAGTGCAATAATCGTTTTTTGACGGTTCCGCCGCTGGCATCGGCAATGTGATGAATCGTAATAACCTGTTGCGCTTACCCAACGGGAGAAACTGAAGGCGAAGGCGCTGGGCTCTCTGGGATCGTAATCGCGCGTTTGAGACTTTCTGTCGCGTTCTTTTTGTCGCCAGCTGCTTCGTAGGCCAATGCCAGATGCACAAATAAATTGGGCAATTTGTCGTTAAGCTTCGCCGCCTCATTCAATTGTTTGATGGCTTCGGCGGGTTGCTTCAGCTCGTAATGTGCGCGTCCAAGCCAGTAGTGATATTCAGGATTCGCGGCATTTTTATTGACCAGTGCAGTGAATCCTTCGCGGGCTTTATCGAAGCGCTTTTCTTCAAACAGGGCACGCGCCGCCGCTAGTTCCGCATCGGTTTCTGCCGGGTTTGCAGAATTCGTGGTTGCCGTATTCGTTGCTGCCGACTGGCCCATTACCCAGCCTGAAATGCGATCCCAATGGCGACCCGCAAAAAATGCGCCGACCAGCGCGACGATCAACAAAACTAATTGCACCAGGCCGCTGACAAGCGACCCGCTTTTGGCCGGAGAGGCGGGCGATAGGGTTTTATTTGGCATTTTGGTTTCAGGTACTTTGTCAGTGAAGTCAACACTGATGCGTGAGGTTGCAGGCGCTGCGGCGTAAGCAGGCGCGACTGTTGACCGTGGCACAGTCGGACGAGTGGCTTCTTCGACGTAGGCGCGTTCGCCGCAATCAACGATGACAGCAGTCAAATTATCTTCGGCTCCGCGCGCGAAGCAAATGTCTTTCATCTGTTCGCAAATGTTTTTGGGATGCTGCCCGCTGTTCAGCAGCTTTTCTAACTCGTTGTCGGGGATGTGACGTGTAATGCCATCGCTGCACAGCAGAAAGCTTGTGCGCGCATCCAGGGTGACAATTTTCAAGTCAGCTTCGACTTCGGCATCTGCGCCGAGCGCACGATTGATAATGTTGCGATGCGGATGATTGGCGGCTTGCGCGGCGGTCATCGTGCCTGCGCGCACGGCATCGTTGACCTCACTGTGATCTTCGGTTTCGCAGTGCAATTTGCGCCCATCGAAGCGATAGACGCGGCTGTCGCCGACGTGTGCGATAACGGCTCGCATTCCTTCGATAGCGACCATCGCCAACGTTGAAGCCATGCCTTCCAAATCTGCAACGTCGTGCGATGCTTTATAAATTTTGCTATTGGCCTGTGCGATGGTTTGCCGGACGGCAGCAACCAGATCCGCGCCCGGTCGTTGCGAGAAGACCTCGGTGAAAACATCCACCGCTGTTTGGCTGGCGACTTGTCCGCCGCGATGACCGCCAACGCCATCGGCGACTAAATATAATCCGCCTTCGGGTAAGGCAAGCAGGCGATCTTCATTTGCGGTGCGGCGCGGATTTAACCCGCGATCTGTGATGGAGCCAATCGTGAATTTCAGCGTAGTCATCATTATAATCTCTATGGGCGTCGTTGAACTGGCGGCGGCGGCGGCGGTGGCGGCGGAACATTGTAATTTGATAATACCTGTGCCTTAGAATGCAGAATCCCGCCTGCCACAAATAACAAGGCTTGTAAGCGGATTTCAGGGCGTTCAAATCGTTCCGCCGTTGCTTTGGCGCGATCAACATCGAACGGTGCCAGATACCGCAACCCCTCATTAAAAGTTCCCAGCCAATACATTGATCCGCTTCCGCCAAGCCGGGCTTCGCCTTGCTCAAACCCCTTGCGCATCTCAAAACTGTCGAGAACACTGGTTGCCGTCAGGACGGGATTGAACCTTGCCACCATCGCGTCTGCCAATTCAAAGCTTCGATCAGGGGAAACAGTAGCAAATGAGCGCGCTAAATTCACGAGTGAATATACCTGCTGATGATTTTCAACCTGCGTTCCAATAATTGCAGCGGCTTCTTCCAGTAAATTACTCGCCGCGACCTTGTCTCCTTTCGCTGCGAGCTGCGTGGCCAATTGGACTAAGAGGTCTACTTTATTCGTGAGGGAGGGAAGGTTTGCCATCATCTGCTTCGCTGCTTCCACCTCTCCTTTACTGACCGCATTTCTCAGGCGCGTGGTTTCATACATTCGATCAAATCGCTCTTTGGCCTCAGGGTCTTTGACATTCGTTTCAATGATTTGTTTGGCGCGATCTGCATCGCCTCTGGATACGAGCCGCATCGCGATTTGCGTGTACAGATTATTCTGTTCCTGAGGCGGAGCCTTCTTGACGTATTCCAACAACTGATCCGGTGTCGTCGCCGGGTTATTGGCCAACGTATAAAATTCGCTGTTTGCCGTCCTTTGCCATTCCGAGCCAATTGGCGTACCTGCCGTCCCTCTGGGTTTGAGCTGGGCGCTTTGAGCGGGTGCATATTTGTTTACGGCGGGTTGGATGGATTGCAAGGTGTTTTTCAACTGGTTGGCATTATTGGAGTGCAGACTGTCTGTTGACGGCTTGACTGCCGCTTTTGCCGCTAGCTCTATTAGCTCACGAAGCATCTGCTCGTCGGTGATGGTTTGCGGCAGACGCGCTCCATTTGCCTGTGACGCATTCGTGCGTAAGTAGGATTCGCCATAGGCTCTTTGTAAAAGGGACTCGGTTAGTGCCAATGCCTCGTTGTTGCCCAGGATGTCTTCCGTGGCGAGTTTGCGAATCACTTGTTGATAAAGCTGGGTGATCGCAGGCCGACTCTTTTCATCCCACCGAATCGCATCTACCAGACTCAGGATTTGTGGCGAGAATCCTTTTTGCAATAACTCTTCTGCTGTTTTGAGTGCTTGCGTTGGATTGCGTGAAGCCGCCCGCGTCGTCAATTCATTTTCCAATTGCTGATCCGGGTCATAATTACCTGCTGTCGGTCGTTTCAACTCATCTGGCAAACGAGAAGCTCGCAAAAGTTGCAAGGCTAATTGCGGGTCCAATTGGCTCAGGTTGCGTAATAACTCGTGGCGAAATTGATTGTATGTTTCGATTTTGGCCTGCCGATTTTCAGTTTCGGCACTGATTGCCTGAATCATTTGCCGCAAATCGTTTTCTGATTCCTGAAAATAGGCGCGCGCGCGGGGTTCGTCCTTCTCCCACAAATACCCTGCCGCCATCACCTTCAGGCGCAGGCGATTTTCAGGCAATTTCAACGACTGTGTTTCGGCCAGCACCTGATCCAACAATTCCATCGCTTTTTTCTCGCGCTTTTCTTTTTCTGCTTTGTCTTTCTCTGTCTCGTTTCCGGCTGTTTGCGCCAGTATGGTCATGGCAAGCACCAGCACACCAAAAATTGTGAGGAACAACTTTCTCATCGCACGCCTCCTAGTTACCTTTGGGTTTTCCTTTTAATTCGGGGGCAGGGAATTGGGCAATTTGTTTCCACAGGATGTGCAGATTGCCTTCGGCATCATTGTGGACGATTTGAAATGCGAGCAGGATGTCGGCTTTTTTGTACGTCACACAACGTAACGCATAGGTTGCATTCGGCCTGGCAGGCACAGACGAATGATAGCGAACGCCATCAGCTTCCACGCCCGTTTCGTATTGTTTTATTTGCTGAATAAAATCCTGATATTGGGTAGGCGGGCTGATTTGTGACAGCCTTTTAATTACCGGATGCTGGGCCGTTGCGGCTTCCAGCGGCAAGTTGCCAAGCTCTGCAATGACTGCTAGTTCATAGCCAGACGTGAAAACGAAACTTTGCGCTACGCCCCCGGAGCTGACTATCGTGGTTCGCTTCATTTCTGAATAGGCTGGTTGCAGGATGCCATCTTTCAGTCGGATTTGCGCCCACTCATCGGCCAGATGATGACGTTTGGTGAATGAATAAAATGTTCCGCCGCCAGAAATTTGCGGATAGGCTGATTGCGCCTTTACGTCAAGAATCGCTACTTTGGTGTCCTTGAAATTGAGCAATTTGAAAAGCCCTGTTTCCGGTTGGCGCAGCACGCTCGCGAATGTTTGGTTGATTTGCAAGTCGGTGGCTAAGAGCTTTTTCTCAGCATTGGGTAAGTCCTTCTCGGCGCGATAACGCCCGGCATTGCTGGCCGGAGTTGCGGTTCGTGGGTCTTTCCCTGCGCTTTCCAAACTTTTCTCAACAGCTTTTCTATTTTTCTCATCCTCTTCTCTGAGCTTGGCGTTGAGCATTTCCTTTTCCCGGAGCTGATCCAGGCTGCTGCTTTGCGCCTGCGTCACAACGGGCAGGGAAACGAATAGGAGAAATAGACAAAGGCACATTGAACTCAAAAACTTCATCGTTGCTTCTCCTCAAAAAGGTTCGGCAAAACGCCTATCCTGCCTGAGCTGGGGGCGTGCTGGGCTGTGTTGCATTTCGATGCGAGATCGCCATCAACATTCCTAACATCACAAAGCAGGTGATTAACGACCATCCACCGTGGCTTACGAACGGCAATGTGATTCCGGTCATCGGCAGCATCCGAATGACGCCGCCAATATTCACTATCGCCTGAAAACACAGGAATGCGGTGATGCCTGTCGCAATCAGTTTCGTGAACATATCGCCCGCATCAATCGCGGTTCTCATCCCCGCAATCATCAAAATGATGATGCCGAGAATGATGATGAACCCGCCCACTAATCCAGTTTCCTCTGCCAGCGAAGCATAAATAAAATCCGAATCTGCAATCGGCACAATTTCGGGGAAGCCTCGCCCCAACCCTGCGCCCAAAACCTGCCCGTCGCTTACGCCAAACAATGCCTGGGTGGGTTGAAACGCATAGGAGTTGTACCAGGCTTCATCGTTGGAGAGGCCGCGTTCTTTCAGACGATCTGCTTCTTTTTCCCACCACCAGTCGTTTTCCGGGTCAGGGGGCGTTTCGGCATGCAACCACAAATGAAACCGTTGATGAATGCGGCGCGGAACGCCAAGGCTGACAACATTCTTAACACGTTCGACCGCACCAACCTGTGCCTGATCGGTGAAAATATTGACGACCGTGTTGTAAATACCTGCGGCGAAGATCGAGACTGTCAACAACCCTACAATCATCAAAATCGCCACTGTGACCTGCGGCAAACGGCGCACGGCAACGATGTACAACGTCACATATGCGCCAAAAAATACGAGCATTTGCCCAAAGTCAGAGAGCGCAAAAAACGGAATCAAGGGCATTGCCGCAACCGCCAGAAATGGCAACAGAAAGCGCAGCGATGGAATGCCCCAGTACGTCCGCGAAAGGTTGCGATAATGATCGGCCAGGATGCCTGCATAGCTGATCAAAAAGGTAATCTTCACCGGTTCCCACGGTGTTGTGTTGCCGAGAAATTTGCCTGCGCTTGAACCAATCACCGCAATCAGCAGGAATGGAACGGTCGTCACAATGCCAATCAAAAAGCTATGCCGTTGCAGCCATAACAATACGTCGTCGCGTTTGAGAAACGAAAAGGCGAGTGCAAAACCGATAAGCGCAAGGATCGGAATGTAGCTGGAAGGTGAAGTGAAGATGCGCCCAATTGTCCAATAGCGTTCTTCCTGTACGGTATCCGCCTGCACCGGAATCTGGAAATTCGCATTGCCGAATAACGCCTTTTTCTTGTCAGCATCGTAATGCTCGTTAACGTAGCGTTGCCGCAAGGTTTGCGTTTTCTCAATGCGGGCGGCGGACTTGGAACGGGCACTGTATTCGGGGTCCGTAAACAGGCGATATTGCGCTACCATCCCGACGCTGAAGAGCAAAATGCCAAGTGTGTACAAGGCAAAATTCCCTTTAAATTTGTGCCGTCGGATCAGCCATAAAAACACAAACAAAATCGGCAACAGCAAAAATAAATCGCGTGCCGCCAGCATGAACGACGGGGAAAACCCGCGTGTGACACCAGCGCGGTAGATGGCGAGATACGCGACCGCATTCAGCGCGAACAAAACGAAGAGTAGAAGTAAATGGGACGAGGGGCGATTTCGCATTCAGTTTGCCTCGGTAATGGTACGAGCAAAGCCGCGCCTTTGTTCTTACCTAACGGCTTTGACATTTGCTGCAATAATACGTCGAACGACCGCCTTGCACAAAACGTTGGATGGGAGTTTGGCAGGTGTAACAGGGAAGCCCTTCGCGTTCATAAACCTTCGTCATCGTTTCGTATACGCCTCCGGTGTAGCTGCCAGATACCTCTTCGGGATTTGTATTCATGGTGCTGTTGTTGGCGATTGCTTCGCTTAGGACGGCTACGATTTCACGATGCAGCACCGTCGTCCGTGGTTTGGAAAGTTGGCTGGAAATCAGGAGCGGGTTGATTTTTGCGCGATGTAGCGCTTCTGAAACATAAATGTTTCCCAACCCAAGAACTTTGGTTTGGTCGAGAAGCGTTAGTTTGATCGGTTGTTTGCTGCGGCTCAGAACTGCGTGCAGATAGTTTGCGGTAAACGCTTCGCCGAATGGTTCTGGCGCAAGTTTGCTTAAATGCCGCACCTGACTGAGTTCCGCCGTTTTCGCAATGTGCATCAATCCAAAATGTCGCTGATCGGCAAACGCTAGCTTTTTTGCATTGTCCAGCAGGAAGAGCGCGTGCGTGTGCGGCGGATTCGCCTGATCCTGCTCCAGATAAAGAAACCGACCGGTCATCCGCAAATGCACCAACAACGAGCGCGCATTATCGAAGTGCAGCAGGATATGTTTGCCCCGCCGAGAGGCTTCCTGAATGGTCGCGTTGCGTAACCAGGCGGCAAATTGGCGTGGCGTATTTTCAGGCGCAAGGCCGGGGCGGATGAGTTGGGCTTTCAGAATCGTGCGGTGGGTGACGAGCTTCTGTAAATGTCGCACGACCATTTCGACTTCAGGCAATTCTGGCATAGCAAATTGATGGAATCGCGTTAACAGTTTTCTCGAAAGACGGCTACCATACCCGCGAAACAGACACTTGACAAGGAACCCGGCACGTTCATTTTTCTGAGCTTCAGCTTTGTTCGTCTGCCTTGGTCTAACTTGTCGCAGCACTGTCGCAAAATGTCTCAGTGGAACTGGAAGCTGGGTGGAAATAAGTCTATTAAAAGCAACAATCCGTCAACGGCACAACGGTTGCCAACACGAAAGTCGCCTCGGTCGTTATCTCAACCCAACCTGAATTCCATCCGGCCCTGTAACCAGAGAAAGAGAACTCTCCATGAAAACGATTTCAAGCCAGCTGTCAGGGATTACGATTGCCAAAATCTTGTTTTTATCGCTTGGGTTCATCCTTGGCGCGAATACGTTACAAGCGCAATCTCAGCGCGATTTGTTTCGCCGTGTGATGCCATCGGTGGTGATTGTTCACAGTGAGAAAAAGACGGCAGTACATTCTGCCCTTGAGACTTCGATGCCCACGCCACCCATCGGTTCTGGCGCACTGATTTCTGCGGATGGTCAGGTGCTGACATCCGCTTCAGTGGTGCAAGGCGCTAAACAGGTCGAGGTTGAGTTCTTTAATGGGACTCGCGTTTCGGCCCGCGTGGTTGCCTCCTCGCCGTTTGCCGATGTGGCGCTGCTGCAACTGGAGCGCGTGCCGGAAAAAGCTATCGTTGCAAAATTAGGTGATTCTTCACTCACGGCAATCGGCGATCAGGTGTTTATGGTCGGGTCTTCGGCTGGCATTGCGCAGTCGCTGGCAGTGAGTTGGGTGAGTGCGCGACTGGCAAATGAAAAGACCGCAGACGCACCAGTTTCGCTTGAATTGTTACAGCTTGATGCAGCAGTAAAAACGGGAAATTCCGGTGGCCCGGTTTTCAATTTGAAAGGGGAAGTCATCGGAATCGTCAGTCACACACTGACAAAATCGAACAATGCGGCAAGAGCGGGTTTGGCTGTGACTTCCAACGTTGCGCGCAAATTGATGCTGGAAGGAAAAAAACGACAGTAATATTTGTGTCCGGTCAGCGCCCAGATCAAAAAGATTAATTTAGCGGTTTCAACCCATCACGGGAAGTATGAATGACAGCCAGGACTTCGATACGATCCTCTTTGATGAGGTAGATAATGCGGTAACGACCTTCAATAATTTGGCGCACCTCTGATAGCTCATATTCTGGAACCATTTGTCCAGAATATGGAAAACTGACGATTTGTTTTGAGCGTCTCGTGATGCGGTCAACAATGCGTTTGGCATAATCCGGCGCAATGTGAGCGTAGTAATCGTGAATGGCTTGAAGCTGAGAAATCGCCGCAGCTGTCCAAAGCACTTTCATGGCTGTAGTCCAAAATTAGCCCTTACCTCATCTATCTCTTTTACACGACCTGCTTCGCTGTCGCGGAGTCCTGCTTCGATTGCCTCGCGAATGATGATTTCATCCATCAGTTCCTGCCAGGTCAAATTGTCTGGGAGCCGATTCAGAAGTCGTCGGGTTTCTTCTTTGACATCTACAACATTCATAAAGCACACCTTTCAATAAGAATGATCTATTCTACTGCCAGTCGTTCGCCTTCATCAATCAGCTTGGTCATCTTCTCAATCGAAGTTGCTTCGCAATAGACGCGCAAAATTGGCTCTGTGCCGGACTGACGGAACAGAATCCAGCTTTCGTCATCGAAGATCAATTTTGAGCCATCGAGTGTTGCGACTTTTTCGACCTTGCAGCCCGCGAATTCGCTCGGCGTGTTCTCACGCATTGTTTCGACAAGCTGTTGGCCTTTCGCAATCGGGACGTGCAGGTCGCGGCGTTCAAAATGGAATTCGCCAAATTCTTTCCAGATCGCGCGCACAAGTTCTGACGGCTTTAAGCCGGATTGCAAAACGGCTTCGAGCAGGAGCAGGCAATTGAAAACGCCATCGCGTTCAGGGATGTGAATGCTGGTTCCGATGCCGCCGGATTCTTCGCCGCCGACCAAAAAGTCATTTGCCGGATCAAGCATGATTGCGCCGATATGCTTGAATCCAATTGGCACTTCAAACAAACGAAAGCCGAAGCTTTCCGCCATCCGACGCACAATCACGGATTGCGAGAACGTCCGAACGACTGAGCCTTTCAATCCTTTGTTGCGAACCAGATGCAACAACAAAATCGCCAGAATCTGATGCGTGTTGATGTATTCGCCGTTTTCGTCCATCGCTCCAACGCGGTCAGCATCGCCGTCCGTGGCCAGTCCGATCAACGCGCCACGTTCCCGAATTGCTTGCGAAAGCGCGCCTAAATGTTGTGGCATTGGTTCCGGGAAGACTCCGCCAAACAGCGGGTCACGATTGGCGCGAATGGTTTCGACTTGCAGTTTGCCGCCTGAGAGAAAACTTTCAATCCAGCGCCCGCCTGTACCGTGCATCGGATCAGCAATGACAATGCCTTCAGCGTTTTTCAGGCGATTCAAATCAATGATTGACGCAACGTGTTTCCGATAATCATCGTTCGGTTCGATGACATTGATGACGCCTTTGGCCTGACCTTCGGCGAGTGAGATTTTGACGGGCGGATTTTTGCCGATTTCGGCTTCGATCAGAGCTGTGATTTCAGGCGTGGCTGCACCGCCAAAGGGCGCTTTGAATTTGTAGCCGTTGAAATCCGGCGGATTGTGCGAAGCCGTGATGACGACACCGCCATCAAGTCCGCGTTTCTTGACTTCAAAGGAAACGATAGGCGTGGGCACATCCTGATTGAACAGGTCTACGATGAAGCCGTTGCCTGCGAGCACCTCCGCCGTGCGCGCCGCAAAATGTTCCGACAAAAAGCGGCGATCATAGCCTACGATGACTTTTGGCGTGCTGGTCGTGTTCTGCGTTTTGATGTAATCCGCCAGCGCCTGCGTGACGATCTCAACGTTCTCATAGGTGTAATCTTCGGCGATGCGGGCGCGCCAGCCGTCCGTTCCAAATTTGATGATTGAAGTCATAGTTCCTATTTGTTCTCAGGGCAAACTGTTCCTGCGATTTTACCGCCGCCATCGGTTGGCATTCCGCCGATAGCTCTGCCGCGCATTTCGGCCATCGCAATTTCAATGCGCTGATTTTGTGCGCGTCCTTCGGGCGTATCGTTCGCGGCAACAGGTTTCGTGCTGCCAAAGCCGACGGGTAACAGGCGTTTGCATTCCACGCCGTGTTCGACCAGCCATTTGGCGACAGCGAGGGCGCGTTTTTCTGTGAGAGTTTGGTTTGTTGCGGGTTGTCCTTGATTGTCTGAATGCGCTTCGATACGAACAAGCGTGATGGACGTTTTATCCGCCAGAAATGCTTTGATGTGATTGAGCGCCGCGTCGCTTTCCGGCAGTAATTTATCAGTGCCCGTTGCGAAAATGATTGGCTTGGGAAGTTTAAGTCGCCCGCCTTCTATCGCAAAGGCTGGCTTTTCCTGCGTGGCGGATGTTTTGGTCGCGCTGAAAACCGCAAGCAGGATTAACGCTAAGGAGAGGATGAACCAATAACTCTTAAATCTGCTCATTTGTGCCTCCTGCCCTGGGTTTACGCAATGGTGTAGTCCGTCAAGGAACTCTTATCTCCCAGAATGACGCCATCAATCACGGAATTCTTGCCGATGATACCACTCTTGCCAATGACGGAATTACGGATCATCGCTTCTTTGCCGATACGTGAAGCTGCCCAAATGACGGAGTTTTCGATTTTGGCTTTTTCTTCAATGATGCAGTTCGGGCCGATAACAGAATTGATGATTTCGACGCCGGGTTTGAGCGTGCAGCTTGGATCAATGACAGAAACATGATCTGTTTTCGGCGCTTCGCCTGTGCCACTGAATGGCGGGAGGCCGTGCCGATATACCGGATGCGATTGCACGCGGTCATTGATCAGATCAAAGTTCGCTTGCAGATAGCTTTGCGGTTTTCCGATGTCAAGCCAGTAATCGTTCCACACATAGGAATAAAACGGCTCGCCAGCTTTCAGGATCGAAGGGAAAATTTGGTACTCAAAGGAATAGGTCTCGCCTGCCGGGACGTAGTTCAAAATATGCGGCTCAAGAATGTAGCAGCCCGCATTAATCGTATTGGCCTTCGTTTCTCCCGGCTTGGGCTTTTCGACAAAGCGTTGTACGCGACCTTCGCTGTCAGTTTCGACCACACCATAGGCGCTGACATCTTCTACCGGAACCAAAACGACGGTTGCGGCGGCTTTGCGTTCCTTGTGGAAGGCCACGATCTTCGCCAAATCCATGTCGGTGAGCACGTCGCCGTTGAAGACAATCGCCGTTTCCGACAAATGTTTCTCGGCGTTTTTATATGCGCCCCCTGTACCAAGTGGCGAAGCTTCGACCGCGTAATGAATCCGCACGCCGTAATCCTGGCCATCGGAAAAAATTTCTTCGATTTTGCCCGGTTGATACGACAGCGAAAGCGTAATGTCTTTGACGTTCGCTCGCTTTAGTAAATCAATTTGGTAATTGAGAAAGGGCCTGTTGACGATAGGCACAACGGGCTTCGGCGTATGGATTGTGAGTGGCCTGAGCCGTGTGCCTTTTCCTCCAGCTAGAATTAACGCTTGCATTAACCAATAACCTCTTGGATGTATTTGCCGCCACTAATTTTGTGGCAGGTCGTTCAGGCGCAAGCAGGAGCCAGTGCCGGTTATTTGATGCTTGGACGCTCGCGCAAATCGCGCAGTGTAGCACCAAACCTATTTCGTTCAAAATGCGAAATGAGGGTTTGTAGACAATCATGGTTGCCTCGCGTATGATGAGCCATTCGTTAGGTGCTACCTGAATCAGCAATACAATTATTATGAGTGGATTAATCAAGAGCATATTGCCCCCAGCCGGGGTCGAAGGCGGCGAAGTTATCATCAGTTGTGATGCGTATGATGCGTCAGATTATCGTGATTGTCGGGTAACGTTTGACACAGAACCTGGACGTATTGTTTGCGCATCGCCCAATCGCGTCATTGCTGTGATTCCTGAAGGCAAAGGCGGCGGTGGCGAATTGCAACTTGATGGCGGGTTCTTTTCGGCACGGGGAAGTTTTACCTGGGGCACTCGTCTTGCCAGCGATTTACATCCTGTAGCCAATCCTGCAATTGATCCTGAGACGGGAAATATTTATGTGACATTGTCAGGAACGCGCGGGCAAAAAGTTCCGGTTTCGATTTACGAGATCACGCCTGACGGTGTTGTTGCGCCGTTTCTCTCGGATGTCATTAATCCGACAGGAATGGCATTTGATCGCACCGGCACATTGCATGTGACAAGCCGTTATGAAGGAACACTTTATCGCGTGACGCCTTTTAAGGAAGCTGAAACCATTGCTGAAGATTTGGGAGTCGCCACGGGACTGGCTTTTGACAGTCGGGGAAATGCTTTTGTTGGAGATCGCAGCGGCACAATTTACCGCGTCAATGAAATTGGTGAGGCCCGAACCTTTGCGACCTTGGAAGCCAGCGTGTCGGCATATCATTTGGCGTTCGGGCCGGATGGCGATTTGTATGTGACAGGCCCGACGGTGTCATCGTTCGATAGTGTTATGCGGATCAATTCGTTCGGCGAGGTCAGTAAATTTTATACCGGTTTGGGACGGCCTCAGGGGATCGCCTTTGATGCTGAAGGGAACTGCTATGTGGCGGCTTCCTTGCGCGGACATCGGGGGATTATTCGTATTGCTCCTAATGGGCGGGATGCCGAGGTTGTGGTGGCAGGTGCGAATTTGGTTGGCCTCGCTTTTGATAGCGCGGGTGATATGATTATTGTCAGCACGCAACGTGTGTATCGTGCGCCTCTTGGTATCAAAGGATATTCAGTAGTTTGATTATGGCTTTGGAAATTACCGAAATCACTGTAGCGCCTGAAGTCTTAGCGAAAGAACAATCGCTCCGACAAATTTTGCGAACCATGAAATCAGCTATCATTGCTTTTTCTGGTGGTGTTGATAGTGCATATCTGGCGTATATCGCCACGCGGGAGTTAGGCGAAAGGGCGTTGGCTATTACCGGCGAAAGCCCAAGTTATCCTGATTTTCAACGGCAGGATGCCCTGGCAATTGTCCGTGATTTTTCCATCCCGCACGAAACGATTATTACAGAAGAAATCAATGACCCAAATTATCAGGCGAATCCCTCGAATCGTTGTTATTTTTGCAAGCACGAACTTTTTGACAAACTAAGCACCGTTGCCAAAGATCGCGGATTTGCATTTGTTTGCGATGGCAATAATGCCGATGATGTGGGCGATTATCGTCCGGGGCGACAAGCGGCTGCTGAATTAAATGTTCGCAGCCCGTTGATTGAAGCCAATCTGACGAAAAATGATATTCGTGTTTTAGCGTGTGCGGCTGGCTTACCTATTTGGGATCGCCCGGCTTCGGCCTGTTTGTCTTCACGCATTCCCTACGGCCTGCCCGTCACGATCCAAAAACTTTCGGATATTGAACGTGGCGAAGCCGCCTTGCGGAAATTAGGGTTTCATCAAATGCGCGTACGTCATCACAGCGAAATTGTTCGCATTGAAATTGCGCCCGATGAGCTTCCGCGAGCTTTGAATATTGACATGACCCGGAAAATCGTTGAAGCTTTTAAGCGTATTGGATTCAAATACATCACGCTTGATTTAGAGGGCTATCGGCAAGGTGCACTCAATGAGGTTCTGAGTGCCCCGTAAGGTTGATATTTGGAATTGCAGCATGGATTGATGAACCTTTGCATCGCGGTATCTGGCGGTCAGATATTGCTCCTCACCATAAACACCTCACCTACGTTGTCATCATTTCGTCATTAATAATCCATAGCCTTTTGTTACTTCCCACCAGGTAACTGTGCCCCGTACCGGATACAGGCGGAAGCCTATACGTTGGTAACAAGTTTATTGGAGGAAAGATGGCAAAAGTTTACGAGGCCATGTTATTAGCACAAGAAACTGCTCCTGAAGCAACGAAACAGTTTTTGACCGATTATAATTTTTCTGAAGTTGTTCCTGATCCATATCCACCGGAAGCCGAAGCCGATCCCCTGGACCTGGAATCATTGGGCGTGCTGCCGAGCACTCCTCCTATGATTTGTGATCCCATTGATAACGATGTCGCTGTTGCCTCTACGATTGCCGAATCTGTTTCTGCTCTGGCAACCAGCTTTACCGAAAGCACGAGATACGACGAACCACTGCCTTCGCCAATGTTGCCATCCGCAGAGACTGCAACCTTATCCTTAGCCGATGATTTGCTTCCTGCCGAATACCGTTCAGAATTTCTCCAATTAGGTGATCTGATGAAGCGAACGGCTGCACAACGTAGTCTCAAATCTCTGGTCGTTTGTGGGGTTGACCCTAGTGATAATGCTGCCTTTGTTTTGGAAAACCTGTCTCTGGCACTGGCTGAAAGCGCCGAACTTCGCATTGCCCGGTTTTGCTTGCTGTCCCCCTTGAAGGGCTTGGTGCCTACGCCGACAGGCAATAGTTTTCAAATCAAAATTCAGCGGACAACTATCTCAAATTTATGCGAAGTCGTGCCGCTCAATGGGCCATTGCCGATGGTGCAATTATTGAGGGAATGCGACATTGTGAAAATGATGGAAATGCTGAAACAGCGCTTTGACTATGTGTTGATAGAAACGGACGCGGTGAACTGGACAGATGAGGTCGCGACTTTTGCTGGTAAAGCAGATGGCGTTATTCTGGTTGCGCAAAAAGAAAATATGCGTGGCCCCACAATGAGCACCGCGCGGCAAAAATTACAGGAAGCAGGTGCCCAGGTGCTGGGGGCCGTGCTCAATCGTAATCAAGAGGTCGAGCAGTTTCAGCGAGTTGCCTGATATTTTTTCTTGCCTCCATCCAGGTAAGTTCATGATTACGTTGTTAACTGATTTCGGAATTGCGGATTACTTTATTCCTTCCGTCAAAGGTGTAATTTTGTCCATCCATCCGCAAGCTCAAATCATTGACCTCACTCACAACATTCCCGCTCAGGATATTGCCGCAGCTGCTTTTACCCTGAGTGCCTGCTACCATCTTTTTCCTGCCGGGACGATTCACACAACAATTGTTGATCCGGGAGTGGGATCTGCGCGACATCCCATTGTCATTGATACGGGAAGATATTTGTTCGTGGGGCCAGATAATGGAATTTTTAGTCTGGTTTATGCTCGCGAAAAAAACTTCAGGGTCTTTCACGCCTCTCGTTCGTCATTCTTCCGTTCATCTATTAGCCCTACTTTTCACGGGCGAGATGTTTTTGCTCCGCTGTCAGCCTGGTTATCAAAAGGGATTCGACCGGAATGTCTTGGCGAGGAAATTCAGGATTATGTGGTGTTGCCCAGGACGCCGCCACAGCCCGTCGCTGACGCTATCATCGGCGAAATTATTCATATAGATCACTTTGGTAACTGCATTACGAATTTGACCTTGCGCGAACTGGATTGGTCTCAGGTGACAAACGCGACACGGATTCAGATCAACGAGCATGCGGTAAGTAGCTTTGGCACACATTTCGCTCAAGCACCAAATGTAACGGATTTCCTGGCTTATTTAGGAAGTGCTGGCTATTGGGAAATCGCCCTATGGCAAGCCTCAGCCGCGCAACAGCTGAATGTTCGCCGAGGCTCAAAGGTTTATCTGTATCGGTAATCTTTACGAAGCGACAGCTTCTTTTAGCGAAATATTTATTTCGGTTGTGGTCTCTGAAGCTGCTGACGGATGCACAAGCTTAGGCCGAATCTGACGCTTGCGCTGCGCTTTGTTGCTATACATTCCTTCATCTGCAACTTTCATTAATTCATCAAGCGTATGTCCATCACGACCATACATCGCGTAGCCGACACTTGCGCCAATGTGAACCTCGATACCATTGAGAAGGATGCTATAAGCTTCAAGATATTTTTGAATACGGGCAATAAGATCGTTGATGGAGCTTTCCTCTGCATGCGGCAAGAGCGCGATGAATTCATCCCCAGCATAGCGAATTAACGGGTCACCGGCACGCAGCTCTTTTTTGAGGCACATCGCGATTTCGCGCAAAACAGTGTCCCCGGCCTGATGGCCAAACGTATCATTTACCTGCTTGAACCCATCCAGATCTATCATGAGCATTGCCAGAGTTGCGCCGTATCGTTCGGCGCGATTGCTTTCCTGATCGAAATACGTAATCAATGCTCGCGAGTTTGGCAATCCTGTTAGCGCATCTGTCAAAGCTCTGGCTTCAGTGCGCAAGTAGGTCATGGAATTAAACAACGCATCTGCTGCCAGTGGTTCAACCATCGCGATCACACGTTGGTGTTCCATTGTAAAGCTATGAGCGTGTGTGCTCAGTAAGGAAATCGCGCCGATAATGCGGCCCGCTTTCGTCAAGGGGTACACCATCATCGTCTTAAAGACTTGTTGGACGACAGGCTCCAGTCCCGCAAACTCTGACGCCGGATCTGCACTAAAAACTGTTTCTCCGCTGGCCAGTGCTTGTCCAACAACCCCCTTGCCCACAATTGCCTGATGTTGGCGCAGCTTTTCCGCATGCATCCCCACTGCGCCTGCTACATACGCTGATACTCCTTTTTCGTCACAAAGGTAAATTGCGCCTGTATCAAATGTGATCAAACGGCTAATGCGAGAAACAATGATGGCAACAGCTTCTTCAAGATTTAGGGTGCTGCTTAATGTTTGTGCCAGATACAGCAGTTCCGTTCCTTCCTGATGAGCCTGCCGAATTTCCTTCAGATAACGATCTTGTGAGCCGTTGCTATTCTCCGCAGAAACAGGAAGAGATGGCGTAATGCTATCTAAGGCATAGGGAATCGACACTGGATTGATACCGTTGGTTCTGCCCACAAACGTCGGCAGTTTATCCAGAAATGCCTGCACCACTTGCGGGTCATATTTGTGACCGCTTTCTTTCAGTAAAAGTTTGACGGCATCATCCTTGGCGAACTGATTCGTGCCATCACCGTAGGCTTCATCGAACGCATCAACCACGGCCAGGATGCGCGCCGTAATCGGGATTTGCTCCCCCCTCAACTGATCAGGATAACCAGTGCCATCCCAATGTTCGTGGTGATGTTTGACTGCCGGAACCAGAGGGTAGGGAAATGCTGCGCGTTCCAGAATACTTGCACCAATCACCGGATGCAGTTTGATCTTTTCGATTTCAGCTTTCGTGAGATTTCCAGACTTGTGCAGGATGTAATCGGGCACCGCCAATTTCCCGATGTCTCGAAGCAATGATGCAGCGCGAAGGCCTTGTAACTCTGGCTCGCTCAAGTCCAAGGCTTTCCCTAAACTTTCTGTGTAATTCTGCACGCGTTGAGCTTGTGTGGTTGCACGATGATCTTTGGCTTCAATGGCACTGGCTAGCGCTTCGATTGTCCGTAAATGCAGTTTGGACAGCTCTTGTGTGTCGTAGATGTATTTTTCTTTAAAATGGCGATAGGCAAAGTAAAAAATGGTAATGACGAGTAAGCTTAACACTTCGACGTACGGAGGCTGTTGCTTCACAATCAAACTAACAATGCCCGCCGTAACCGCAGCCGCGAAGTACGAGATGAAACTATTTACCCAATGCCCTTGAGTGAAGTTTTCCCAAATTTTGCCAGCCCGAATGACGTTAAAGACTTCCAGCCAATTTGCATGAAATAAAAACCTGATCCATGCGATCCAAGCCAAGGCATTGATGAGAGAAACCGAGGTGGGCGGGCCCAGTGAAGATTGCGGGCGCAATAGCCAAGTCAATATAAATCCAGCAATGGCAGATGACAAAATTGTCTGCCCTAATCGTACGAAGAAAGAGACTCTATCAACCTTGAGGAGTTTTCGGTAAGTGACAACCGATACCATCGCCGCCAGCAACATTGCTGCCGGGCTGCCATAAATCAATAAAGTTAGAAAAACCAGCACCTCGGCTGAATTGATCGGCAGCTTCAGGCGTGGCCAGGATAGCGCCATCGCTAAACCAAATAATAGCGCGTAACGCCAATCCGGCACATCTTGGCAGAGTGCCCAGATGGCATTTGGGAGAAGTAAACTGCCACCCACGATGATGGCGAGCCTAACAAATCTCACAAAGGGGTTGTTATTCTTGCTCATGGGCCTTTCCTGGCCGATGGCTCGTCCCCGGGACTAGAATTGCAAATATTTGCGGGACAAAGTCACCTTAACTCTTAAACTTAGCCAGCCTTAGTCACGGCTTGATAAACCGGACAAATCAATGTTTTTGCTAACACACCTGTCACACCAAAGCTGTGAGGGTAGCTTGGCAGATGCTCTAGATGTTGCTTTGCTTGTATAAATACCAGAACTAGCATTTATTCCCAGACAAGCAAAGCATCTTCGACCGCAACAATATTATTATTAAACTTTGTTGATCGGTCTACTGTAAAATCTTGGATTTGCTAAAAAATGTTAAAGTGGTCTATTTGTAACAACTTGTGTTGTTAGCTGAAGACTAGACTTAGCTTGATGAACTTGTGTGAAATCAAGAAGTTGGTTGGAATGAGCGGTTTCTGTTGGTGAGACTAAGACCCTTTTGGCGCATAATATCCGGCGCGTGCCTTAGCTGTGAGTCCCGGTTTTTTTACTCGAACAGTCAATTTACGGAATTTACCATTTCTGGCTTCGTTCGTGGAGTAAAACCGCAGCGTATATTGTGTGCGTAGTTGGTCGGCAAGGTTGGTAAACGCTTCATCCAGATTTTTCAGCGACTCTTCTTCGTCAATTTCGCTGCCATTTAATGCCATACGGGGCGAATAGACTTCACCCCCCGTCTCGGTTGTGAGCGTTTGCATAGCACGTTCTGCTGCAAGATCACGAACATTTTGCGACGCAGTCAATAGTCCCGTAAAAACGTTATAAATGACGACATCCGAGGTTTGGGCCTGTTCTAGTGCTTCAGTTAGCTTTTTCCGGCTGGTCGTATCGCCGCCGTCAGAAACAATCACGATAATCCGGCGTCCTTGAGTCAGCTTCAAGTATCCGGCAGCCAGATAAATTGCATCGTAAAGCGAAGTTGCGCCTTTCGACTGAAGCAGTTTTGTTGCGTCTGTTAACTGCCGTACTTTGTTCGTGAAATCCTGGATAATCGTGATGTCAGTTGAGACGGAAAATAGGGCGGCTTGATCTTGTGGGCGAAGTAATCGCTCAAAAAATTTGGCAGCTGCGCGACGCTCAAAACGAATCTGGTTTTTGACGCTTGAGCTGGTATCGAAGATCATAATGAGCCGCAATGGAATATCCTCATCGCGAGCAAAGCTACTGATTTCCTGTAATTCTCCATCTTCTAAAATCTCAAAATCATTCTGATTTAACTTGCTATCTTGTGTTCCCGATTTTCTGCTGATACTGGTAACCACTGTGACAAGATTACTATCAATCTTGAGCACTTCGTCGCTGGGTTCTTTTTTTGTATCCTGTGATGCCGGGTCAGCTGCAGGTCCAGGAAGTGGAGAGGGTGGGACGGCTTTGACCGGAGGTTGACGGTCACTGGTTCTGGGCGGCACATGGCCACTTTGTGCAATTGAGGTTGTATGTAATAAGCCGAGCAGAAAAAAAGAAGCAGTTAGCAGAACGTTGTTCCAAAAAACAATTCTGACCCTTTGAAAATCGTCACTTGTCCTTTGCTTCGATTGTTTCATATTTCTGCGCTTGCTGCTTTTAGCTCACCAGTATCGCTTAGCCATTCCTGAAATGCCTTCAACCCGCGTTCGACCTGAATACGATGTCGGTCTGCCTTTTTCTTCATTTTTTTCCGCAGCTCCGGTTCCAGTGGTGGTAGCAGCGCGAAAGTTGTATTTGCCGGTTGGAAGTTTTTGGCTTCTGCATTTGCTAAATAATTTGTGAGCGAGCCAACCGCAGATAATCCAGGCGGCGCTTCGACTGCTTTGCCTTGCGCTAAGCGAGCGGCGTTGATGCCCGCGAGCATGCCTGTCGCCATTGCTTCGGTATAGCCTTCAATCCCTGAGATCTGTCCCGCGAAAAAGATGTTGGGATACAGTTTCATTTGCAAGGTTTCGCTCAATAAACGAGGAGAGCAGATGTACGTGTTGCGGTGCATTTGCCCGAAGCGAATGAACTCTGCTTGCTCAAGTCCGGGAATTAACTGCAAAACGCGCTTTTGTTCACCATACTTGATATGGCATTGAAAGCCGACGATATTGTATGCTTCTGCCATCAGATTTTCGAGTCGCAGTTGGACACAGGCATACGGTTCGCGCCCCGTACGCGGATCAATTAGCCCAACAGGTTTCATCGGCCCAAATCGTAATGTATCAACTCCACGCCGCGCCATTTCCTCAATGGGCAGACAGCCTTCAAAAAACTTTGCCTCATCATTCATCCCCTCGTGTGGTTTCACTTTTTCGGCTGCCGTCAGTGCCTCATAAAAGCGCAGATACTCATCCTTGTTCATCGGGCAATTCACATAATCGTCACCGCCTTTACCGTAGCGTGCGGCTTTAAAGGCAATGTCGTAATTGATCGAATCGCCTTCGACGATGGGCGAGATGGCATCGAAAAAATATAGATCCTTCTCTCCAGTCAATTGGCCGATTGCTTCAACAAGTCGGCCAGAAGCCAGCGGGCCAGCGGCAATCACTGTGATTTCCTGTGGATTGATGTCAACGAACTCTTCTCGGCGGATTTCGATGTTCGGATGTTGCTGCAACGTTGCCGTGACCGCCGCAGAAAATTTTTCGCGATCTACTGAAAGCGCGCCGCCCGCAGGCACTGAGCATCGCTCAGCAATGTTCACCAGCAACGAATCGCCTGCGCGCAATTCGTCTTTGAGTAATCGAGGGGCCGTATTCGCCTCGTCTGATTTTAGGGAATTGCTGCACACCAGCTCGGCGCAGTTGCCCGTGCGATGTGCCCCAGTCATTTGTTGCGGGCGCATTTCATAAAGCCGTACCCGTAATCCGCGTTTTGCCACCTGCCATGCGGCTTCTGAACCTGCTAATCCACCACCAATAATATTGATTGTTTTTGTTTGCGTCATTCGAGGTATTCCGTTGATTAAGGAAATGAAGCGCAATCATAACAGAGACAAGCGCGTTCGTGCATTTCCTTCTTGACTGAAGCGAAAAAGGCGGATAGGTTGCCCTTCGTTCGCCAATTTACAGAAGCTTAGCCCCATCAATCGTTATTTGGTCAAAGGAGGAAACACTTATCATGGAAGAAATTCGTGCTGGCATCGCAATGGGAAATGAAAACTTTATGGCCGCCGTCCAACGTGGTGATGCAGCTGGCGTGGCTGCTTGTTACACCCGCGACGCGCAGGTTCTACCACCCAATGGTTTACCACTGACAGGGACTGAGAATATTGCAGCCTTTTTTCAGGGCATGATGAATATCGGAGTCAAAGATGCCAAGTTGGAATCTCAGCATATTGAATCTCAAGGCGATTTGGCAGTTGAGGTTGGGCAATATACTTTGACGATCCAGCCCGAAGGCGCACCCGTTATCACAGATGTTGGCAAATATGTGGTGGTTTGGAAAAACGATGAGGGAACCTGGAAATTGCACATAGACATCTTCAACACAAATGCGCCTGCACAGTAGCTTACATCGTTGAATCGTCTGCGCGTGAGATGTTTACGCAGATGGTGTGGTCACAAACCGATAACCGATCCCGCGTACCGTCAATAGATGTTGTGGTTGCGCGGGATTGTCTTCCAGGTATTTTCGCAAACGGACGATGAAGTTATCTATGGCGCGCGTATCTGTGTCTTCGTGTAATCCCCACACGGCTTCGAGCATCGCTTTGCGTGAGACACTTTGCCCTTCGTGTTGCAGCAGGTAGCGCAGCAAATCGGCTTCCATCAACGTCAATCGAACTGTTCTGTCTCCGGCTTTCAATTCCAGAGCAGAGAAGTCAATTGTTTTGCCTGCAAAGGTAATGATGTCGCTGGTTGTTTGCGGGGCGCGTTCTCGTTTTGCCCATTCGCTGCGACGCATCAGTCCGCGCAATCGAGCGATGAGGATCGAGAGTTCAAAGGGCTTGGCCAGGTAGTCATCCGCACCGGACTCAAAACCACGCAAGACATCCTCAGGCCGATTCCGCGCCGTGAGCATGAGAATTGGGATGAAATTTTCAGCCTGCCTCAGCTCGGCTGCGACGAAAAAGCCATCTTGTCCCGGCAGCATCACATCCAGCACGACTACATCGAATTTATCGCGATTTTGGTGCAATAGCTCAAGTGCCATTTCACCAGTTGCGGCCACTTCGACCCGATAACCTTCAGCTTCGAGATTGAAGCGCAAGCCTTCTGCCAAATGGATTTCATCTTCAACGACCAGAACAGAATTCATGATGCTTTGGATAATTGAATCGTAAAAATGCTGCCCTTTCCTTCGCCTTCGCTTTCGGCTCGCACTTTACCGCCGTGCCGTTCGACGATGGATTGGACAATGAATAAGCCGAGTCCTGTGCCTTTAATCCGTGCCATCATTTGTCCGGGCACGCGATAGAAGCGTTTGAAGATTCGTTTTAGCTGGGCGGGTGGAATCCCAATTCCATGATCTTGTACTTTTATGGCCACTTGCCCTTTGCCTTCTTCCACCACCGCCACGGAAACCTGAATCTCCTGCACAGAGTATTTGATCGCGTTATCAATGAGATTGGACAATGCCGCGCGGAGCTCATCTCGATCACCCTGGACGATTGGACGATGTCCATTGTTTAATTCTTCGCGGTACACCAGTGCATCATCCTTCAATCGAAACCGTGTGCGCGCCAGTTCAATACATTCTTTAGCCAATAACCCAATGTCAATTGGTGCAAGGTTCAAATGACGACGGCGTTGACCCATTTGCCCGGCGCGCAGCACTTGCTCGACAGTCGTCAACAAGCGATCTGTGTCGGCTAACATGATGCCGTAAAATTCCTGCCGTTTGTCGGGGTGAACATCGCGGGTTTGCAAGGTTTCGAGGTAAAGGCGAATGGACGCAATCGGCGTTTTGAGTTCGTGCGTAACTGCATTGATAAAGCTGTCGTGTTGTTCATTGCGGCGAATTTCGCGCACCAGAAAAATCGTATTCAAGACCATTCCGGCAATGATCGCGATGAAAAAGACCGCCCCAAAAACCAGCAAGGCAACCTCGCGCCAGTTAAGCAGAATCCACCCGACATTCAGCGCCACTGCCAGGGCAATCAGTAGGGCGCTGAGCGAGATAAAAAAGATGATGGATTTTCGACGAGTACTCGCAAGCATAATGCAACGATGAATTATGAACGAGGAGCGCTGAAAAACAAGACCCGGAAATCAACGCTCCTCTGTCTGCAAACATCGTTGAGCTTAATTTGCACTTTGTAAGGCAGGTTCGATTTGTTCTTCGAGTTTGCGCGGGGCCGTGGCCAGATCAACTTTGCGAATATCTTTCGCCAGACCCAGGAATTGCAGGGTGCGAATCACTATCCAGTTCAAATCAAATTCATACCACGCCAGTCCGTGCCGTGCAGAAGAAGCATGCGCGTGATGATTGTTATGCCAGCCTTCGCCAAAGCTCAGCAACGCAACCCACCAGTTGTTGCGCGAATCATCGTTGCTGGCAAAGCGGCGGTAGCCCCAAACGTGTGTGGCTGAATTGACGAACCAGGTCACGTGCCAGCTTATGGTATTGCGCAGACAAAGTCCCCACAATAGCATTGGCCAACCGCCCGCCGCCAGCAGCATCAATCCAACGATTGCCTGTGGCACATAATGATATTCTGAAAGCCAGACATAAAATGGTTGTTGTACCAGGTCGGGTGTGTAGCGATAGCGCCGCGCTTTGTCCTTGTACAATCGGCTTCCAAAAATAATCCAACCCATATGTGACCAAAAGAAACCTTCACGCGGAGAATGAGGGTCCCCTTCTCGATCAGCTTTAGCGTGGTGAATCCGGTGCAATCCGACCCAGAAAATCGGGCCACCTTGAAGCGCCAGTGTGCCGCAAATCGCCAGAAAATATTCCAAAGGCTTCGGTACTTTGAGACCCCGATGCGTGAGCAGACGATGGTACCCAACGCCAATTCCCAGACTCCCGGAGACCCAATAAAGTACAACCGCTACCACGAAGGATTGCCATGAAAACATAAATAAGGCGGCAATGGCTCCGATATGAAACAGCCCCAGAAAAATCGTCGTTCCCCAATTAATTTGTTTCACTCGATACTTTTCCCTTATTTCTGACGTCATGCGCTTCCTTTTACACAGCCTGACCTGTCATGGTGATGGGTCATTGAAAATGAGGTTGGTTTGGTTCAAGCAGTTGAGGCTGAATGTGCGACCCTCAATGCCGATGATTATTTGCTTAAAATAGCTAGGTGAATTGTAACAGGGAACAGAAAGCGGAATTGTAAGAGTTTTGTAAGAGCCGGACTGTTGCTGAGAGGCCGAAGCTGGCGGACCGCCGCGATGAACTTGTACGCTAAAGATGTATCTGTATTATAATCCGCGCCTATTTTATGAACGTCGTCTTCAAACTTTTGGTCGTTCTGTTGCTCGTCCTGGCCAACGCCTTTTTTGTCGCGGTGGAATTTGCGATGGTTAGTGTTCGCCGCTCTAAAATCGAAGTGTTGGCCACGACAGGGAAACGGAGCGCACAATCTTTGTTACGTGCGCTTGATCACCTGGATGAAATGATTTCGGCCACTCAATTTGGCATCACCATCGCGAGTTTAGCCTTGGGCTGGATTGGCGAAGAGACCATTGCCCATTTGGCCGAGCCACTTTTGCTGAAATACCTTCCTGACACTTGGGCGGCAGTCGCAGCACACGGTACAGCTTCTTTCATCGCATTGGCCGTTGTTACCTATTTGCATTTGGTGATTGGTGAATACGTGCCCAAAGCATTGGCGATTGAATATTCAGATCGCTTTGGTCTGCTGGTGGCGCAGCCAATGGAATGGTTTTATAAGACCTTCAAGCCGTTTATTTGGATTATCAATGTTTCCGGGTTGACTGTGCTGCGAGTGCTGGGAGTGAAAACGCAGGTTGGACATCAATCGGCCTACACGGGTGAAGAGATTCGTCATCTGATCAACGTCAGCCACCAGTCCGGCAACATCGAAGCCGATGAGCGAACCTTGATTCACAATGTTTTCAACTTTGCGGATTTGGCGGCGCGTGAAATTATCATTCCTCGCACACAGGTGGCGGCCATTGATGAAAGCGCAACCTATGAAGAGGTCGTAAGGACGTTTCAGACTTCCGGCTATTCGCGGTTGCCGGTCTATCGCGATAACTTTGATAACGTGATTGGCATTTTGCATCACAAGGACGTGATGCAATCGGTGTTTGAGCCGCAATCGTTTGATTTGAAAGCCAAGGTTCATCCGCCGGTCTTTATTCACGATTCAGCGCGTCTGGTGGATGTGTTGCAAAAAATGCAGCGCGAACATCTGCATCTGGCCATTGTGGTGGATGAGCACGGCGGCGTCGAAGGTATTTTGACGTTGGAAGATTTGCTCGAAGAAATCGTTGGCGAAATTCAGGATGAACACGACGAATCAACCGCCGAGAAAGTTCGTGAACGAAGCGATGGAACCTTCATCCTGGATGGTGGGCTGACGATTCGGGAGGCGAATCGCAAATTCGATCTGCAATTGCCTGAATCTGATGATTACGCCACCTTGGCAGGTTTCCTGATTGCACGCGAGGGGCGGTTGCTCGCTGAAGGTGATGCCGTAAATTACAATGGCGTTCGCTTTATTGTCGAACGCCTCAACCAACGCCGCATCGCCCGCGTGCGAATGCAACAACTTGAGTCGGCCCCCACGCTCGAAACTATCACCAGTGAATAATCCTTCCTCTGATCCAAAAGTCGAATACACAACTCGTCTGGAACAACGTCGAATCGTGGCAGCAACCCATATTGCCAACTATCGCAAAGTTGGAATCGCCCGATTGGTGCTCTTAATCGTTGGGGCGATGTTGGTTTTGTGGGCCTTATTTACAGCACAGGGAAAGATGCTGTGGTGGGTGGTTCCGATTGTGATTCTGTCGCTGATATTGCTGGCGATTCACCAAAAGATTTATCGCAACCAACATCGTGCTGAACGTGCCGTAAAATTTTACGAACGGAATCTGGCGCGTTTGGCTGGAGCATGGGCTGGTGTGGGTGAAACGGGCGAACGCTTCCGCGCGACCACACACCCGTATGCCGAAGATATAGATTTATTCGGCAAAGGCTCTATCTTTGATTTGCTTTGCACAGCGCGCACGCATGCTGGCGAAGATGCGCTGGCGCGGTGGTTGATGGCTCCGGCGGCACCAGAAGAAATTCGCGCCAGACAATCTTCCATTGCGGAAATTAAGCCGAAGTTGGACTGGCGTGAAACCCTGGCCTTGCTGGGAGAAGAGTTGCGATCCGGCATTCACCCTGAAGCGTTGATCGAATGGGGAAAGGGAAAGCCGCTTGAAAATCTTAGCCTCTTACGCGGTTTGACGGCTGGGCTCTGCCTTGCTTCCATCGTTGCAATCCTGATCTGGTTCTCTGGCTATGGCTTGATTCCTTTTTATTTTGTTCTTGCCCTCAATGCCATCGTTGGGTTGTGGATACGCCCGCGCATCAATTCCATCATCACGCAAGTTGAACCTGCCAGCCGTGATTTGAAGCTTTTGTCAGAGGTGCTGGCCTGCATCGAGGCCGAGCAGTTTCAATCTGGCAAAATGGTGTCGCTGCGTGCATCGCTCGAAACCAAAGGCCTGCCGCCTTCACAGCAAATCGCGCAATTGTATCGGTTGATCACCTGGCTGGATGCGCGCATGAATCAATTGTTTCGGCCTGTCTCCGCGCCATTTTTTTGGACTTCGCAGTTTGCTTTAGCGGTCGAAGCCTGGCGATTGCGGTCAGGTGTGCAAATTGAAAAATGGATTGCAGCAGTTGGGGAAATCGAAGCTTTGAGCGCTCTGGCAAATTACGGCTATGAACACCCGAACGATTGTTTTGCTGAAATCGTCGAGGGCACGCCGCTCTATGCTGGTGAGGCGTTGGGCCATCCGCTATTGCCCGAAGATCAAGTCGTGCGCACCGATTTGCGAATGGATCAGAAGATGCAATTGCTGGTGGTCAGCGGCTCGAATATGTCGGGGAAATCCACCTTGCTGAGAACCGTTGGGGCGAATGCGGCATTGGCGTTGGCGGGCGCTCCAGTCCGGGCGAAACGGCTGCAATTGTCGCCTTTGCAACTTGGCGCTTCGATTCGCATTCAGGACAATCTGCGAGCAGGAGCGTCGTTGTTTTATGCTGAAATCACGCGCCTGCGACAATTGATGGAAATGACGAAGGACGCGCTGCCACTGCTGTTCATCATTGATGAAATCCTGCACGGCACAAACTCGCACGACCGTCGCATCGGCGCAGAAGCTGTATTGCGCGGACTGGTCGAACGCGGTGCAATGGGGCTTGTTACCACACACGATCTCGCCTTAACTAATATTGTCGAAGAATTGTCTCCGCGCGCCCGCAATGTCCATCTGGAAGACCATCTGGAAGATGGCAAGATGACCTTTGATTACATTTTGCGCGACGGCATTGTGAAGAAAAGCAATGCGATTGAATTAATGCGTTCAGTCGGATTGGAAGTGTAAGCCCGCCGTCCAATTGCGCGTCAGCACTGCGAACGATGGCGCTGTTGCTTCTCATCAGTTGTAGGCTTCTCTTGTATTTCTAAACTAAACCGTTTAGTATCCATCTTAATCTCAAAATCACTGACAATCTACTAAATCCTGGAGGGACGAATACGCTTATGATTCGCGTGCAAAACCTGACAAAGACCTATGGGGATTTTACCGCAGTCAAGGATGTTTCCTTTGCCGTGCAGAAGGGCGAAATCTTCGCTTTCCTGGGGCCGAATGGAGCCGGAAAAACGACAACCATTAAGATGCTGACAACCTTGCTCAAACCGACAAGTGGCAAGGTCGAGTTGGATGGCCTTGATCCGGTTGTGGAGCAAACCAAAGCGCGCCAGAGCTTTGGCATCGTGTTTCAAGACCCCAGTCTCGATGGTGAATTGACAGCATACGAAAATATGGAACTCCACGGTGTGTTGTATCACGTGCCGCGCAAGCTTCGCGCCGAGCGCATTGAAAGCCTGCTCAAGTTATTTGAGCTGTGGGATCGGCGGGACAAGTATGTGAAGGAGTTTTCTGGCGGGATGCGACGTCGTTTGGAAATCGCGCGTGGATTCCTGCATACGCCGAAAATTCTATTTCTGGACGAGCCAACGCTTGGCCTTGATCCGCAAAGCCGCAATCAATTGTGGACGCACGTGAAGCATCTGAACGAAACCGAACAGGTGACCGTTTTTTTGACAACGCATTACATGGACGAAGCCGAACGGGTCGCACAGCGCATTGCCATCATAGATCATGGGCAAATTGTGGCGCAGGGCACACCCGTGGAACTTAAAGAGCAAACGAAAACCGAGTCGTTGGAAGATGCTTTTCTGGCGCTGACTGGCTCGACGATTCGTGATGAAAAAGCTGGTTCGATAGATCAAATGCGACAAGTCGCAAAAATGTGGAGACGATAAAACTATGAGCGCAATTTATATTCTTTGGCTGCGCGAACTCAAACGCTACACGCGTTCACGCGCCCAGGTCATTGCTTCTCTGGGGCAGCCGTTGTTGTATCTTCTGGTTTTGGGCTTTGGCCTTGGCCCGGTTTTCCAACAGTCCGGCAACGGTAGTTATATTCAATTCGTCGCGCCGGGCGTGATCGGAATGAGCGTGCTTTTTACCTCGATTTTTTCCGGGATCGGTTTGTTGTGGGATCGCCAGTTCGGGTTTTTGAAAGAAACTTTAGTGGCTCCGGTGCCGCGTACAACCGTGATGATTGGGCGCACACTCGGCGGCGCAACAGTGGCAACGATTCAGGGGGCATTGATTTTTGTTGTTTGCCTGCTGGCTGGGTTTCGGCCTGTGCATTGGTCGTCAGTCCCCGTCGCATTTCTGTTCATGATTTTAACGGCGATTGTGTTTGGTGGCTTAGGCACAGCAATTGGCTCGTTGCTGCAAGATATGCAGGGCTTTCAGCTGATCATGAATTTTTTGGTGATGCCCATTTTCTTTTTGTCGGGCGCGCTGTTTCCGCTCACGAATCTGCCGAAGATTTTGGGGGCTGTTACCAGCCTTGACCCCTTGTCTTATGGGGTGGATGGTTTGCGCGGTGCGTTGATTGGCATTTCGCATTACGGTTTTCTCACAAATGTCTCTGTTTTAAGTCTGGTCGCGATCCTCTTTGTAGCGATTGGTGGTTATTTCTTTTCCCGCATCCAAATTTGATTATGGCGAGACCTCGCAGCGAGCAAGCGCACGAACAGGTATTAGAAGCCGCGTTGCGGCTTTTTTCTGAGCGCGGCATTGATACGACAAGTATGGATGCCATTGCTGCGGCCTCAGGTGTTAGTAAGGCAACGATCTACAAACACTGGGCAGATAAGGATGCGCTCTGTTTAGAAGCTATGGCCCACGCGCATGGATTGGATGAAGAACCGCTGCAATTTCTGGGCGATGATATTCGTGCTGCAATGATCAAGGTCTTGAGCCATCGCCCCCGCGAGGAATATGAAGAGCGACGAAAACGTCTGACGCCTCATTTCATTGCCTATGCCGCGCGCAATCCCGCCTTTGGGGCCGCCTGGCGTTCGCGCGTGATGGAACCTCCACAACGAGACCTCACACGGCTGCTTAAGCAGGGAGTCAAAGATGGAATGTTTCCAGCTGATCTCAACTTTGACCTGTCTCTGGCTTTATTGATTGGCCCGATGATGTATGGATATTTTCTTAATCTGGCAACGAACAAAGTCCCCGCAGACCTGCCCGAACGTGTTGTTGACTCCTTCTGGAAGGCACATGCGATCTCGAAACCAAAACCTCAGACAACAATTGTCAGAAAAAAATCAATAGGCCAAAAAGTCTGACTGCTGCCCGATTTTTATGGAGCGCAAGGAAATCATTGCGAATGCTATCAAGGCGCTGTTGGCGCAGAAGCAGCGGTCTCTGCTCGCAATTCTGGGAATTGTTGTGGGCATCAGCGCATTAGTGGCAATGGTGGCATTGATCGAAGGCGCGAATGCTTACATTACCGAACGTCTGGTCTCGCTTCAGCCCGACGTCTTTCAAGTCTCACAGCTACCATCCTCATTTCTGAACGTCAACGATTTCATCAAGGCTTCAAAGTGGAAGCGGCTTGAATACGAAGATTATCTGGCAGTGCGACAGGGGAGCCGTGAATGTGCAGCCGTCGGTGCAGAATCAGATGTGACCGGACGCCTGAAATGGCGCAATACGGCAACGGGAAATGTGTTGATTCGTGGCTTGAGCGCGAGCCTGTTCGACATCGAACGGATAGATGTGGCAACCGGGCGATACTTCACCGATGCCGAAGAAAGTCAGCATCTGGCGGTCTGTTTGCTGGGGGCAGATTTGGTTTCAGACCTGTTTGGGCAAGGCGATCCGCTGGGTGCAGAAATCAGCGTGATGGGCAAACCGTTTCAGGTCATTGGGACGATTGCACCGCGTGGGTCGTTGTTTGGACGTTCGCAGGATCGTTTTATCATCATGCCCATCACTTCGATGTTGCATCGGTTTGGTGCACATCAATCGGTCACGATCTATTGCCAGCAACCGCCGGGAGCGCAACTCGCTTCGGTGGTGGACGAAGTGCGCGGCATTTTGCGGCAACGGCGACACGTCCTCTTCGATCAGGAAGACACGTTTTTTGTGACGACGTCGGATTCCGCCGCTGGCATTTACGATGCGGTGATTGGCGGGTTTTATCTGGTGACAATCATCATCTCCGGCATTGCGCTGACGGTGGGTGGACTGGGCGTGACGAATATTATGCTGGTAAATGTGCGCGAGCGAACGCGGGAAATCGGATTGCGCAAGGCGATTGGCGCACGCAAGCGGGATGTGCTGGCACAGTTTCTGCTGGAAACGATTATGCTTTGTTTGTTGGGCGGGGCGCTCGGCACTTCCTTCGGCATCCTGATTGCTAAACTCATTGCCTGGGTGACGCCACTGCCTGCAAGTTCGCGGCCTTTGGTGGCGCTGGTCGGGTTTGCTGTTTCTTCGCTGGTTGGGCTAATTGCTGGCATGTATCCGGCGCGTCGAGCGGCGGAACTTTCCCCAATTGAGGCTTTGCGTTATGAGTGAGCCAAAAGTGAAGCCTCTTGTCCGCGCAAATCGCGTCGCCGAAATTGGCGAGGCCTTTTCGCTGGCGATCAGTGCCATCAATCAATATCGCTTTCAATCGGCGCTGACATTGACGGGCCTGTTGATGGGCGTTGCCACCGTCATCGTGGTCGTCGCGTTAATTCAGGGATTGGATAACACGGTCAAGGCGCAGCTTTCGCGCCTGAACCCCAGCAGCTTCATCGTGGCGCGAATGGGCTTTTCTGATTTCGGCAGTGCCGATTTTCAGGAGTTGATGAAGAAGCGCCCCCTTTTGACGTTGAATGATGCACAGGACATCCGTACCGAATGCCCCAGCGTGAAGACGCTCAGCCCGTTTTACGCCAAAATGGTGTTTGATCCGATTCACGTACGCTACAAAGGCGAGGAAGCGCAAAGCCCAATCTTGCGTGGGGTAGATCAATATTTCTTCGATGCAACCGGAATCCTGGTAGACCGTGGGCGACTGATCAATGTCGGCGATTCGTCTCAGCGGCGTAATGTTTGCATCATTGGGCGGACGATTGCCGATGGTTTGTTCGGCGTCGAAGACCCGCTTGGCAAGATGATTTACATTGATGGCGAAACGTATGAGGTCATTGGTTTGATTGAGCTGCGCGAAACCTTATTCGGTGGGCCAAGCGAAAATCAACTGGTGCTGATCCCCTTTGGCACGTTCGATAAATACTACCCGGAACGCGAAAAAGAATTTTTGCAATTTATGTGTCTGGTCAGTTCGCCTGAAGAGGTCGAACGCGGAATGGCCGAAGTCCGCGATTTATTGCGCCGCAATCGCCACCTGAGCGAAGGTGTACCTGATAATTTCGCGGTTTTCGCCTCAAACCAGATGATTGACATTTGGAATCAGGCGTCGAGCGGAATTTCCATTCTGATGGTCGGTGTCGCTTCACTCGGATTGCTGATTGGCGGCATTGGTGTGATGAACATCATGCTCGTTTCCGTCACGGAACGAACGGCTGAAATTGGTTTGCGCAAGGCTGTGGGGGCGCGGCGGCGCGATGTGTTGTGGCAATTTTTGCTGGAAGCGATGATGTTGACTGTGCTGGGAGGGTTTGCTGGTGTTTTGGTTGGCATCGCCATTGCGATCATCATCCCGCTCGCGATTCCATCTCTCAGGTCCAGCATCTCGGTCGGGGCCATCACCGCCGGATTGATTGTTTCGATGAGCGTCGGGCTTTTCTTTGGGCTATGGCCTGCCTATCGTGCCGCGCGCCTCAACCCGATTGAAGCACTGCGATATGAACGATAAAGAACTTCTGTTTGGCGCATAGCATTTGGCGTGCGTGTGACTCGTCACCGCTTTGTTTGCCGCGTGCCAACGGCACTGCATGTTGCTACACGAAAGTCTTATTTCAGCTTGAACTTATAACCCAGAGAGATGACCAGATTCCCTGTATGGCTCGTGCCGTTCTTGACGCCATCTTTTTGAACGGCAACGAAGCCGTAAGAAACCCGAACATCTACAAAAAATCTGTTTCCTTTGCCGGGAAGATCAATTCCGCCCCCACCTGTGATTCCATAGTTGTTGTGATGCACATCGTTTTTGATGTCGGTGGTCGCATCAAAGGGAATCGCGGGCAGCGGTTGATTTGCAGGCGGAAGCAGCAACGGCGTTTTGTTTTTGGATAAATAAATGGTACTGCTGCCACTCGTAATCGTTTTGGCGTTCAGCAATCGTCCGTAATACAACCCGCCAGTTGCATAAATTCTTCGCGTTATCCCCAACCTGAGTTTGGCCAGCACCGGGATTTCCAGATAATTCAACACGGCTACATTCTTGAATTCTCCGAAGTAATACACGCCTGTCGGCAACGACGGTAAGCCGGGCACAGCTCTGGTAATGGGTTGCACGCCTTCGCGCACGCCACCCTGTCCCGCGTAATTAATTTCAGGCTGGATGGAAAAACGGTTGTGAATGGGAATTTCGGCGAAGGCCCCGAAGTTGGGGGCAACACGGGCGCGATAATCCTTGCTGACTTCATTGTCGCCGCTGCTGACAAGGCTTGGAATACTAATTCCACCTTTGACGCCAATGTGGGAATCCTGTGCCTTTATTGAGGAACCACCAATCGTCAAACAAAAGAGCAGGCTAAGAAAAACAATGCGTGCTTTAGACATAAACACCTCCCTGCCAGGTTCATCTGGATGAACTTTCTGGGTCTCAAAGATCCCTTTTGTCTAAAAAGCCAGCTGTTTTGCCGTGTCTGACGAAACGCCTGTGGCACGGTGACGGAAGGAATTGGGGAGAGTGATACTATAGCTTTTCCGGCCTTGCTCCGCCAATTAAAAAGGCCCCCAAACGAACATGCTGCCCTGTACTTTTCGCACTTTTTTCGCCTTTGACGCGAATCGTCAGCTTGTGTTCGCCGTAGGATAAGCCGCCCGCCAAAATCCGTGTCGCAATATGTGCTTCTTTGTCGTACGCATCAATCTGTCGGAGCGGTTCTGGTGCGGGCTTGCCATCAATCAGGCATTCGAGGATTCCGGCATCAGGCCCCATCCGAAAGGTCAGCCCGACGACTGTTCCCTCGAATGTTGCGGTGATTTCCGCGTTGGCTTTATCGCTGACCAGCAGGGAAGCCGGGAGCATTTTGTCGGTGGTCGTTTCGATTTTCCAGTTGGAATTATGTGCTATTTCGACAAATGCTTTCAGTTCGCCGTACGTCATTTCGTCGCTGAGCAATGGCATGGGCAACACTTTGATCGGCGCGGAAGGCGGCAACTTTTCCTGCTCAGAAAGAAATTCGATGATTTGATTGGCGTAGAATTTATGCCCTTCGTCATTGGGATTGACGCCATCTTTGCTCAAGGCGGCAAAACTGGAATTGTTTATTTCGAGAGATTTCCAGAATGAATCCTGCAAGTTCAAGGCAGGCAAATGATAAAAACTGGCAATGGCTTCGTGCCAATCAACGCGCGCGCTACGATTGGCGTTCGTGGTGTATAGCAAAACAATTTCCGGCGGTTGTGACACGGCCAGCAATTGGCGCACGATGCCTTCAATGGATTTTTTGACGGCATCTTCTGATTCGCCGCTATCGCTCACGGCAAATTCCAGAAAGACCAGATCAGGTTTGTATTCGACAACATCGCGGCGTGCGCGAATGGCTCCGTAAATCGAACCCGTGCCCGCCACCGTGGCATTCAGCTCATTAAACCGAGATTTCGGAAAGCGATTGCGCAGCCAGGTATTCACTAAGGCACGATAGGAGGTTTTATTCGGATCGCTGGCACCGAGGCCTTGCGAAATGGAGCCGCCGAGGTACGCGACAGAAATGGTTTTGCCTGCGCGCAATTTATCAAAGAAAAGCCCAATGTTACGTCGCGCCGGAGTCTCCTGCGCTGCGGATTGCGTGGCGGCAGAATGTGTAGAGGCCAGCAAAGCCAGCAAGAAAAATGAGCAGGTGATACGAATGGCGCGATGGATCATTATAAGTTTTCCTCCCAAAGTGATGGTCGCACGCGAGGCCTCTCGTGCTACATTGCCTGTATAAACTAAACACGATGAGCTGATTATGCAAAAGAATTTTGCAGGAGCAAGCCAGAACCCACAATGAGTGAACTCTCAGATCGCCCACAACCTGGGCTGCGGCGGTTGCTTAGCGCCATCACGGTTGATCCGACCCCGCTTTATATTTCGCGTGATTATCGTCTGCTTTTTATTGGCCAGGCGGTTTCTGCTTTTGGCTCGATGATGACCTACGCGGTTTTGCCCTGGCAGATGTACCAAATCACGAAGTCCTCTTTTGCCGTCGGCATGATCGGTGTGACGGAATTTCTGCCGATGTTCATCTTCGCATTTATCGGTGGAGCGTTAGCCGACGCGATAGACCGCCGCCGCCTGATCATCATTACCGAAGTCGCGATGACGCTGTGTGTTGGCGGATGGCTGGTTAATGCGATGTTGCCACAGCCGAAAGCCTGGGTTTTGTTTGTGATTGCCGCTGTGTTTTCTGCGATGGGCAGTCTGCAACGTCCGGCGCGCGAGGCTTTGTTGCCGCGCCTTCTGCCTTCGGAACAGATGGCTGCGGCTGCCGCGCTCGGCTCTTTGCGTTACACGGTTGCAGCGATTGTTGGCCCAGCCATTGGCGGAGTGCTGGCGGTCAGCCTTGGCGCTGGCCTTGCCTACGCGATTGATTTCGCGACGTTCCTCATTTCGCTGGTCTGTTTGCTGCAAATGCGAACGGTGCCACCGCCCGAAAATGCGGATGACGTAAGCTGGCAATCCATTCTGGATGGGCTGCGCTATGCCTGGGGGCGCAAGGAATTGCTTGGGACGTATCTGATAGACATTAATGCCATGTTTTTCGGCATGCCGATGGCGTTGTTTCCTGCGATGGCGGAAAGCTTTGGCAATGCTTCGGTCGGGCTGTTTTATGCGATGCCTGCGGTCGGCGCATTCTTTGCTTCCCTGCTTTCAGGCTGGACGAAAGAAGTGAATAAACACGGGCTGGCCATCATCCTTGCTGCTTCAGTCTGGGGACTGGCAATTATCGCTTTTGGATTGGCCACAAACTTATGGCTGGCGATGTTCTTTCTCGCCCTGGCTGGCGCTGCGGACATGATCAGTGGACTGTTTCGGATGGTGATTTGGAATCAAACCATCCCCGATCATTTGCGAGGCCGTTTGGCAGGCATCGAATTGATTAGCTATGCCTCAGGCCCGATGCTGGGCAACGCTGAAGCGGGCATTGTGGCCAGCCTGTTCAGCGTGCGCAGTTCGGTCATATCGGGCGGGGTTTTATGTGTGCTTGGCTCAGTTGTTTTGGCTGCCTTATTGCCTTCGTTTTTACGCTACGACGGACAGGAAGGGCTGGCGCGCAAACGGACGGAAGAGCAGAATCGAACTGCAATGCAGGAAAGTTGACAGATCACAGATGAATGTTTAGACTCGCCCCAGCTCACAGTTCTTCTCACACTGGCAAAACAAATCATGAGAACTGCGAAAAGACGCTGAGGAGTAGCAGACGTTGTTTCAAGGCGATGCTTTGTCTGAAGGTCGCAGGCAAAACATACGTCTAATTTACCCATCAGTCTTGTCTGGCGCTGAAGCAGGCGATAACTGACGAGACCTGAATTCTTCCAAATCGAAACGATACTAAAAAGTAATTTTCATAGATGTAAGCCCAAAGTCCCGGTAGAGGACTGTAAAGGATAGATATAATTTTATGACACGCACCACACACCAAGGGATCAGGATCACTGTCTTCATCCTGTCTTTGACCTGCGCTGTTTTTCTGTTGGCGCAAACCTCTCACTTCAAAAAGATCACATCTCAATTCAGCGCAAAACCAACGGCTGCGAAAACACTTGACGCCGGAAGCCCAGCAACGAAATCACCTGCTGCGAATTCCTCCCCAGCGGCGAGTGCTACTTTCCAGGATGACGAGAATGACCCTGCCAAAGAAGCAAAATATACTCGCATGAAAGAGTTGCGGGCGTTGGTAGAATCGCTGGAAGCAAAGCAAAAGGATGAGCCGAATAACGCCAGCCTGGAAGATCAAATCGCCGCTGCTGGCAAGGAGTACAACGAGATTTCCAAGAGTCTGGGGGGCGACCATCCGCCGCAGGAAGAATCTTCTTTCACGGCGGCAAGCGCCGCGACTCCACGCAATGCGACGACCAATAGTTTGGCTGGCCGTCGAGCAAGCACAGAGGTCTTTCCCGCAAATAACATTTGCAACACGGCATCCAGCACTTTTACCGATGATCCTGTGCCGAATGTTGCGATCCCGAATCTGAACCTGCTGAATCCGGTGATCCGCAATATCAATGTTTCCGGGATGGGGAACTACCTGTGGGATGTGGACATCAAAACGTTTATCACGCACACGAATAGCGCGGATTTGGATGTGTATCTGGTTTCTCCCGCTGGCACGATTGTCACCTTGACAACGGATAATGGCGGCACCAATGACAATGTTTTTAATGGCACGCTCTTTGATGATCAAGCTGCGACACCTGTGACCGATTTTGGTTTTGCCAACAACGTAGTTGCCACGCCCGTGCAGCCGGAAGAAGCAATGGGCGCGTTCATTGGCGAAAACCCGAATGGCACATGGCAACTTTTCATTTACGATGACGCTGCTTCCAATACAGGCCAGTTTGATAAGCTGGAACTTACGATCACCACGTTTGCCATTGCACCGGTCGAAGTTACCTCCGGCGCGTACGCAAACAACACTCCGCAGGCGATTCCAAATCCGGGCGTGATTTCCTCCACGATCAACGTCGCAGGCGCAGGGGCCACCATCAGCAAAGTGGTTTTAGTCACAAACGTACCGCATCAAAAAAGCGATGATCTGGATATCACGCTAACTTCGCCGCAGGGCCGGACAGTTACGATCACGACCGATAACCCGGATTTTCTCGGCTTAAATTACAACAACGTTTTTGCTGGCACCCGGTGGTTTGATCGTGCCGGACCTGGGTTTCTGGAGATTGGTGCGGTGACGGATGAAGTCTATTTTTTTGGTGTCTTGAAGCAAGTCGCTGTCCCGGAAGGCGCAATGGCTGCATTCAATGGGCAAAATCCTAATGGCACCTGGACGTTGCAAGTGCGAGATGATTCCACCAACAGCCGCTCTGGATCGCTGCAAAACTGGTCATTGATTATTTCCACAATCAATTGCACTGCACCGAACACTGTCGTCACATTGGCTGATCCGTTGGTTTGTCTGGGGCCAAATGGAATTGTGGCGGTCAACGCAACGGTCACGAATAATAACCCGGTCGCGGTCAACGCCAATTTTTCTGCGGCCTTGCCCCCAACCTTAATCGGATTGCCGGGAACGGGTGTCGCGTCTCTCAACCAGCCTGCCTTAATCGTGACGGCGAACGGTGTCACATGGAATGGGCCATTGCAACCCGGACAAACTGTAACCATCACGTACAAGGCACAGATTGCAGCGGGAACGCCAAATGGCAGTCAGGTGTGTATTGATTCGCAAACCAGTTTTGATGGAGCGCCGCCAGCTACGGTTCGGGCGTGCGAAACATTGGATTGTCCGGTTGGGCCGGTGAACGCTCAGGTCACGGATCAAAAAGCCGGGTCGGTTTTGGTGTTTCCTTACTACGTCTCGAAAGTTTCCGAGCAGAAAGACACCCGGATGACGATCAGCAATATCGGAGATGCTGCCGCAACCGTGCATCTGTTTTTTATTGATGGCCTGACGTGCAATCAATCCGACCAATTTCTGTGCTTAACGCCGAACGCGAATTTTAGCTTTAAAGCCTCAGAATACGACCCCGAAACTACAGGCTGGGTGCTGGCGGTCGCGGTTGATGCCCAGGGCCGCCCCGTACAGTACAACGGCTTGATCGGCAATGCGTTCGTGAATGATGGAAATTACGTGGATAATTACGGAGCAGAAAGCTTCCGCGCCAATTCTCCACTGGTCGCAACCATCACGGATAATGCGGCGCGCTTGTTCTTTGACGGAGCCAGCTATGATGCCGTCCCAAATCAATTTGCCGTCGAAATCCAAAGCCCGCTGGATGCGCCGAGTCAGCGCGTCGTGACAACCAGCCTGAGCGGAAATGTGATCACGGGCCAACTGACGGGGGCCGCACAGGTGGGAACCGCATTGGTGTACAACGGGAATGAAAAGCCGTTTGGCAGCTTCAGTGCGTGGTTGAATGGCAATTGTCAGGCCAGTGCAACCATTACCTCTACCAGCCCACGTGTTCCGAACGGAATGGCACAAATGATTCCCACCGGACAGGTCGGCACGTTGAAATTCAATGTGGGGGCGGCAGTCGGATTGATCCTGACGCCACGCACTGCGGCCTGGCGTGGGATTCGGACACTGCACAAAACTGCGCTCACAACAACGACCATCACCATTCCGATTCTGACGCCGATTTGTTAAGCGAGCAGAGAAGGGAATGACAATCAGCGCCGTTCTCAGGTTTATTGCCTGAATCGGCGCTTTTAATTTTTCAGGGTGTGCTCTTGATTATCGGCTGACATCGTTATAAGAAGAGTCGCTCTCTTATTCGCAAAAACAAGCAATTCACTCATAAATTCGGAGGATAAATGCAGACACGACAACTCGGAAACAGTGACCTTTACATCACGCCCATCGGCGTTGGGGCGTGGGCGATGGGCGGTGGCGATTGGGCTTTTGCCTGGGGCGAACAGGACGATCAGGATTCAATCAATGCGATTCGCGCCGCCATTGATGCAGGCATGAACTGGATTGACACCGCGATGGTGTACGGGCACGGACATTCAGAACAAGTCGTCGGTCGCACGATTGCCGACCTGAGCAATAAGCCATATGTATTTACGAAATGTTCGCGGTTGCGTGGGCCGGATGGAGGATTGATCGGTTGCCTGAAAGCTGATTCGATTCGCCAGGAATGCGAACAGAGCCTGCGCAATTTAAATACCGATGTAATTGATCTCTATCAAATTCACTGGCCGATGCCTGACGAAGACATTGAGGAAGGTTGGGAAACGTTGACAAAACTGAAGGCCGAAGGCAAGGTGCGAAATATCGGTGTTTCCAATTTCAGTGCAGCCCAAATGAAGCGCATTCAGCCGATTGCCCCAATCACTTCGCTGCAACCTCCGTATTCCTTGATTCGCCGCGAAATCGAAGCCGAGACGTTGCCGTTTGTGGCTGAAAATAACATCGGCGTGATCGTTTATTCGCCAATGGCTTCGGGGTTGTTGAGCGGCAAGATGACAAAAGAACGCGTCGAGAATTTCCCGGAAAATGACTGGCGCAAACGCCGTGATTTCTTTCAGGAACCGCAGCTTTCACGCAATCTCGCCCTCGCCGACAAGCTGAAGGAAATCGGCGCACGACACGGTCGTACCGCTGGCGAAGCTGCGATTGCGTGGACGCTCCGCCGCCCCGAAGTTACCGGTGCAATCGTTGGCATCCGTACGCCTGAACAAGTTGCTGGTGTCATCGGTGCAGGCGAGTGGCGACTGAGTCAGGATGAGATCAACGAAATCGAAGCGATGGCCTAAGGAAAGCGTTTCGATCACGAAGTCGTGAGTTGTCTGAAAGAAGCCTGCCTCAGGAAGGCCATGAACTACTGAGGCTATGGCAGGCTGATTTATCGGCCTTGTCCGCTGGCGATGAGGCCAGCCGTTTGACGGCTGGTGTCCAAAAGCAACCCATGAAGAAGGGCGCTTCAGCGTTCTTCTTCGTGGGCTTAAGCCAAAAAAGACTGGCTCAGACCTGCTGAAAAGCCCGTTCAAACGGGCTGGCGCAAGCGGCGAAATCTTGACCAGCCGTCAACGACTGGCCTCAGATTTATACGTAAAAGCCCGCTCGAAGCGGGCTGCACGCCGATCAAGCTGAGATTATTTGCGCGGTAAAATTGGGGGAAAGCTTATCGCTTGCGCTCCCGATTGCTGCATATAAATTTGTGGCAATCTAAAAAATCCAGTGCTGCTCCTGATCACGTAGTTGCGGGTGGAGGGAACACTATGACCCGCTGGATCGAACAATTGAAAAATGGGCAAATCCCCGTCACCTTTTTCTCAGCACTGACGTTGATCGTGGCACTGGTCAGCATTGGCTTTGAAGTCGCATTTCTCCTTGATGCACTGGATATGCTTCGGCGCGATTGGCAAACGCTGGTGATGTTGCGATTTTGATTTCGCCTATTTCTTTTCGCTGGCAGCAGCCTTTTCCCACGGTTCGCTGCCGCGTCCGTTCAAATCCCACATTACCTGTCCGCCGAGCATCGTCATATCGCAGGTGAGCCGCTGATTGCCTTTCATCATCATCTTGTCAGAATCAATGAAGCCAAATTTGCCGCGCTCCAATTGCAACACGGCAATGTCAGCCGCTGCGCCAACGCCCAGATGCCCATGCTGTTCGCGGTGAATTTCTTTGGCTGGATTCCAGGTAGATTTCAAAATTACTTCCTGAAGCGGCATGCCTAAATTCAGGAACTTCGACATCACATTCACAATGTCTTTCATGCCAGCGTTCATACTGCCCGTATGCAAATCAGTAGAAATCGAGTCGGGCGTAAATCCCTGCTTCATGGACGGCACCGCATAGCGATAAATCAAGCTCCCGCCGCCGTGACCAACGTCAAAAATAATCCCGCGTTTTTTTGCCTCAAACAGATACGGCTGCACTTTGCCGTTGGCATCTATCGTCGGATCAAATTTGCGATACATATGCGTGTAGATGTCGCCGGGGCGCAGCTTTTTCAAATACAACTCCGAGTGAGGTCGTTCCGGTTTGATCTGTCCGAAATCAATCATGACAGGCAGGTTGGCCAATCGTCCGGCTTCGACAACGCGATCCACGGCAGTCCAATCAGGCGCGGAATAGTGCGCCGTTTTGAATCCGACGATCATGTCCGGGTATTTTTTCGCGATGTCGGCGGCACTCTGTGAATTCATGTCCGCCGTATTCTGCTCAACTTGTCCGCCGCCCATGCCGTGCCCGACGATGTTGATGAAAGCATACATATGCGTCTTGGCGCGATCCAGCACGCGTTGCTTGAGGTCTTCAAAATTGGCTGCACCCGAAGTCCCCGCATCCGCCATTGTTGTCGTGCAGGAACGGAAACTGAAATGATCAGGATAGACGCTCTGATCGCCAGTGAGCGCCTTCATTCCTGTGCCCGCGTAGACGTGAACATGAATGTCTACCAGTCCGGGCGTGACATAGCGGTTTTTGACATCCACAACTTGTTTTGCCTCAGATGCAGGGATGTTCTTTTCAACGGCAGCAATTTTCCCGCCTGCAATCGCTACGTCGCGTTTTTCATTTATGTTGTTTTTGGGATCAATGACGTGGCCATTTTTCAGCACGACGTCGTATTTTGGTTGTGCTGCAAGGGGCAGGGCAAGCAGGCAAAGAAAAAGAGATAGCAGTTGTACTCGCATCATCGCATTCCTTTTGAGAGTTGTGTTGCAAAGCAAATAGCGTTTGTGTGAATTGATGATGCGTAGCTTACTGCTGAATGCGGGAGATGCCAAGTCGGGAGTTTGGCGTAAGGAAATTTGGAGTACAAGTTTCGCTTGGTTTTTAGCGGGATGGTGATCAAACCAAGCGAAACTTGTACTCCGAATTCTTCAAAATCAGGAGCCTGACGCATCAGACGCGGCTTTGCTGGAGGAATGCGTGGCGGATTCTTCCTGCAACGGTACTGCGCGTTCAATCGGAGGCATCAACGCTTCCTTGAAAACTTCGCGAACGTCTTCTGCAAAGACAAACTCCAATTCTTTTTGCACATCCTTCGGCACATCTTCCATATCCTTTTTGTTTTGGATCGGGAGGATGACTTTCTGGACTTTGGCGCGATGGGCGGCGAGAACTTTTTCTTTTACGCCACCAATCGGTAGCACGTTGCCGCGCAGGGTCAGCTCGCCGGTCATCGCTACGGTTTTGCGAACCGGGCGATTGCTGAGCACCGACACGAGCGCGGTCGCCATTGAAATACCTGCGGACGGACCGTCTTTGGGCGTCGCGCCTTCGGGAATATGCAGGTGAATATCGGTGCTAGTGAATTTTTCTTCGTCAATACCGAGTTCTTTGGCGCGGGCGCGAGCATATGAATAAGCCGCGTGCGCAGATTCTTTCATCACGTCGCCGAGTTGGCCAGTGAGTTGCAATCCGCCTTTGCCTTTCATTGCGATAGCTTCGATGAAGAGCACATCGCCGCCGGCTGCGGTGACAGCTAAGCCAGTGACGACACCGACCTGATCGTGCTTGAGCGCTTCATCAGGTTCAATCTTCGCGACACCTAAAAATTCACTGAGGTTTTTGACCGTCAGTTTTACTTTCTTGGTATTGCCTTCGGCGACGCGTCGCGCGACTTTGCGGCAGATTTTGCCGACCTCGCGTTCAAGTTGGCGCAGGCCCGCTTCGTGGGTGTACCGAACGATGGCTTCCCGCAACGCTGTATCGGAAATGTCCAGATACTTTTCGCTGATGCCGTTTTCTTCCATCTGCTTCGGCAGCAAATGACGCCGCGCGATTTGCAGCTTTTCTTCTTCGGTGTAACCCGACAGGCGAATGATTTCCATGCGGTCGCGCAGCGCTGGCTGAATGGTTTCCAGCATATTGGCGGTCGTCATGAACATCACGTTCGACAAATCAAACGGCGAGCCGAGGTAGTTGTCGCGGAACGAGAAGTTCTGTTCGGGGTCGAGTACTTCGAGCAACGCCGAAGACGGATCGCCGCGAAAATCCGAACTGACCTTGTCAATCTCATCCAGCATAATCAGCGGATTGTTCGTGCCTGCCTGCTGAATGGATTGAATAATGCGCCCCGGCATTGCGCCGACGTACGTGCGCCGATGCCCGCGAATTTCGGCTTCGTCGTGGACGCCGCCAAGGCTCAGGCGCACAAACTTACGATTCACGGCTTTGGCAATCGAACGACCAAGCGAAGTTTTGCCGACGCCCGGAGGGCCAACTAGACAGAGGATCGAACCTTTCGGTTTTTCTTTGATCTTACGCACGGCTAAGGCTTCGATGATGCGTTCTTTGACCTTTTCCAAGCCGTAGTGATCTTCATTCAGAATTTTCTCCGCTTTTTTCAAATCAAGATTTTCTTTGGAATGTTTCGCCCACGGCAATGCGACCATGATGTCGAGCCAATTGCGGAGCGTCGCGGTTTCGGCTGCATCAGGATGCATGCGTTCGAGCTTTTTGAGTTGCCGATCTACTTCTTCTTCGACGGGTTTCGGCATCTTGGCCTTCGCGATTTTCTCGCGATAAGCGCTGATGTCTTCGGCCAACTCATTGCCTTCGCCCAGTTCGGATTGAATGGCTTTGAGTTGCTGGCGCAAATAAAACTCGCGTTGTGAACGATCAATCTCGCTTTTGGCTTGTGTGTTGATGTCAGCCTGGACGGTCAGCACTTCGATTTCCTTGGCGAGTAAATCGTTAACGCGGCGCAGTCGTGGCGTGACCTCAAGCGATTCAAGGACTGATTGCGCATCTTCGACTTTGAGCTCGAGGTTGGACGCCGCTAGATCGGCAAGCCGTCCGGCATCATCCAGATTCGCCGCAATCGCCATTACTTCCGGCGAAATGTTTTTGCCGAGCGCGACGGATTTTTCCAGCGAACCACGAACGTTGCGAATTAACGCCTCCATCTCCAGTCCGGCCTCGGCTTCGGGTTCTTGTAACGCTTCAATCCGAGCTTGCAGGAACCCGGCGGTGTCTTCGATCTGTGTGATGCGTGCGCGTGAAAGCCCCTGTACCAGAATACGGATGCGCCCATCCGGCAGCTTGAGCATGCGCATGATGATTGCCGCCGTACCGACGGAATAAACATCACCTGCGTTCGGCTCTTCTTTGGCGATGTCTTTTTGGGCGACCAGCATGATCATGCGATTTTCCGCCAGCGCCTGGTCAACGGCGCGAATGGATCGTTCCCGGCTGACAAACAGCGGAACAATCATAAACGGAAAAATCACAATGTCGCGCAACGGCAATACCGGCAAAACATCTGGAATTTTGATTTGGTCGTCTGAGGTTTCAGCGATTTTTTTTTCGTCTTGTTGATCTATCGTGGACATATTAGCTCAGTAAGTCGGTAGTCGGTAGTCAGTAGTCGGTAGTCAGTAGTTAAAAGAATGCTACTCCTATGGCCTACTGCTTACCTTCTACTCTTCGATAATTGGAATTAATAATTCTTTGCCGCAGGTTTGTGCTTTGGGCAAGCGGATTTCAAGAATGCCATTCGATAAGTGCGCTGTCACGTGTGCCGGGTCAATCGTCCATTTCAATTGGACGCGCCGAGAGAACGTGCCGGATGTGCGTTCCAAACAAAGATACCGTAAAGGCTTCTCTGTCTCATTCGCGTTGTCTGACAGCGGGGAAGATTCTTTTGCACCGTCTATTTTTAAGAGGCCATCCAGCAGCGTGATGCGCACGGATGAAGCAGCTACGCCCGGTAATTCCAGTCGGACTACGACGGCCTCCTCCATTTCATATAAATCTACGGGCGGCAGCCACGAGCCAGGAGCCGGTGGCGCGGCGGAACGCATCTCTTCAAAATGTAAAAGCAATCTTCGTAACTGATCTCGTAAGCGTTCAGAAAATTCTTGCGGAAGTGGACTCAGTGGTGCGGTCATAATGGCGTGTTTCTCAATTGGAGCTTCGGGGACAAGAGGGATAATAGCCTTTGGCTTGAAGCTTGGTCAAGAACATAGCTGGAAACTATTTAGGCGAAAGAGGCGGGCTTGATTTCCCCCAGGCTGAGGACGCTAAAGATCAATGCAAAATATAAAAGAAACGCTAAGAATTTTTGCGGGCTGCTGGCTGAAGTAGCGCCTAAGGCTGACAATAGTGGCTGGTTCCTGACGCAACCCCTAACAGCCCGCAACTCGAACACCGTCCCACAGAACAAGTAAGAACACGACCTCTGCCAGGAATACACTCCCTGCTTGATTTCCTCCGGCCATGCTTTCGCGGTCAGACGTGCAGGCACAAGGAAAACTTTGCAGAGCCTAAGCGTTGCTATTCGCTAGCGGGAGGCTCTCAATAGCGGAAACAGAGAGTTGTCAATATTCCTTGTCGCATCCTTTACATGTTGGTATGGGAGAAAGCCGAAAAACATTTCAGACAATTTCTTCCTGCCCTGGGAATGAAGTGCGTCAGGTTGTCAGACAACAATGCGATGGTTATGAATTGGCGATTAGGTGTGGGCGAACGCGGTTACGATAGGCAATACATTGTTCCAGCACTTGCCGATATTCTTCAATTTCGACATCGCGTTCACAGCACAGCAGCATTAATTCGCCATCGTCGCGGAAATTGCCATCCCATTCGATGACCTGTTCGTCCGTCCACGAAGGGGAATATTGTTGGATTTTGTCGTCATCTATCCGGTCAAAATAGGCGCGCAAATTCACGCCGGTTTCATCCATTGGTTCATTGGATGGTTCTTGCTCAAAATTCCAGATGGGTTGTACAAAAGACATAGGCTTCCTTCTTTTTTACCAAAGTGGATTGCTGTGATGAATCTTTAGGCATATAATCCGTCCGCCTTCCTGCGATACAGAAATCTGAATTTTGTTCCTGTATCGTTTTCTTGGATTTAAAACAAAGACGCTGACAAAGTCAAAACTATCAAGCAACGCTGGGAAGAAAAACGACTATTGCAATCTTTCGTCGGGCAGTGAGACACAGGCGATTGGATTCTCCAATTAGCAAAAGTGAGGTTCTCTCGCTTTTCCTGTTTGCCTGAAAAGATAACCATCAACCCTCAACGAACTCACACTTACTTATAGGAGGAAGCTATATGCGCGTGCTTATTCAATGCTCATTAGTGGTCTGTTTTCTATTGAGCATCTTTGCCGCCGCAACTTTTGCGCAGGTGCCTGTTGGCACGATTTCCGGGACCATCGTAGACGAATCCGGGGCGGTCATTCCTAATGCTGTAGTTACAATTCGCAATAAATCCACAGGTGCTGAGCGCAAGGTCAGTTCCAGTGAGGATGGGACATTCTCCGCGGCTGCTTTACCGGCAGGTACGTATGAAGTGGCTGTGCAAGTCAAAGGCTTTCGTACTTTGCAACAAGAAGTGATTGTTGCCACGGGAACCGTTTCGACACTGGAAATGAGGATGCAAGTCGGGCAAACGACCGAAATCGTCAATGTTGAGGCGGCAGGTGCAACCCAAATCAACACGGAATCGCATTCCATTGATGGCGTCATTACACGGCAAAAAATTCAGGAATTACCCCTGAATGGACGCAGCTTTTTGCAATTGGCTTTCCTGGAACCGGGCGTTTCTGCCTCACCGGGAACCACCTCGCAATACAATTCCTTGTTTTCGGTTTCGATTCTGGGCGGTGCTTCCAATAAAACTGCCATTACAGTTGATGGTGGCAATGTCCGTAATTCCATCGAAGGCGAAACCGGCATGAACTTTTCGCAGGAAGTGATTCAGGAATTCCAACTTTCCTCTTCCAATTTCGATCTTTCGACCGGTATCACCAGTGTGGGAGCGGTAAACGTGGTCACGCGCAGCGGTGGCAATCAGTTTCACGGCTCAGGCTATTACTTTTATCGTGATCACAACATGTCCGCTTATCCCGGACTGAAGCGTGTTTGCCTTGAATCTCCCACAAACCCTGTCTGTACAAATGCTGGGACGCGCAAGCGCGTTGAAGATCCGTACTTTGCGCGCAGCAATCCGGGCTTTTGGATTGGTGGCCCGATCAAGCGGAACCGCGCCTATTTCTTTACCAACTACGAATACACCAAACAAACACAGGCTTTCGTGGTGCAGCCCAATGTGCCCTCATTGGCAGGGCTGGCCGGAAACTTTAGCAGCCCCTACAGCGGACATCTCTTCAGTGCCAAGATTGATGTCAAGTTAAGCGAAAAGCATAATTTCTTTGGGCGTTTCTCGAACGATAAAAACCAGGGCTTTGGACCGAGCGGCGGGGCCACGATGCCTTCCAACTGGTTGCGGAACACGAATTCATCCAGACAATTTGTCACAGGTCTGACCTCTGTCTTTAGACCTACCTTGGTAAATGACTTCCGCTACAACTTTACCTATTGGCGCAATCGCAATCTCTTTGCCGATAACTCTGTCTGCCCTGATTGTCTGGGATTGGGCTTTGGACAATTGAGCGTGAATGGCACAAATTTCACGGTTGGAAACACCTCCAACGCCACGCAGGGACGCGATCTGTATCGCAATACTTTTGTTGATAACTTAACGTGGCAAAAAGGGTCGCATCGCATCCGTTTCGGAACCGAAATCGAGTATGCTCCTGGGACAGGATTCTGGGGTTACTGTGATCCTTCCTGCGACGTGGCTGCCTCCCCTGAATTAGTCAGAAGCCTGGTGCCTGCCCCGCTGGTTGCTTTGTTTTTCCCGACGCTGCCAACAGTGATCCGCACAAATGCAGACTTGCTGAATCTGCCATTCCTTGGCGGTGTGGTCGGCATCGGTGATCCTGCTCAACCGCCGCCGTATAACGTGGACAAAGCGAAGGTCAATAATCGTATGCGTTTTTACGGGCAGGACACGTGGAAGGTAAATCAGAAATTCACGCTGAATTATGGTCTGGCGTGGAATTTTGAGAGCACTTTGGTGAATCGCGATATAGACAAGCCGAAATATTTAGCGCCGCTCTATGGCAGCGATTTAAGCCCGACCAATAATAACTACAAAAACTTTTCGCCTTCCCTCGGCTTGGCGTTTTCGCCCAATAGCAAGACCGTGGTTCGCGCCGGAGCCGGGATTTATTGGGACACGGAATTGCTCTGGCGGCGGTTACAGGAACGCGCCTTTATTGGCCCGGTAGGCAATGGGCGTATCCAATTCCCCAATACCGGATTCGTCAACATTTTCCCCAACATTGTGAATATTAGTCGCGGGGGAGTCCCGATTCCGGTTGGCACTGCGTTGCCTTCAGGAGAACTAACGAATTTGACGGTTGGCCAATATCAACAGATCGTTAAGCAACAAGTTGGTGCCGCCACCGCCGCGTTAGCCCCGAAGAATCTGAATGATCTGACAGTTCGCAATATCCAATTGAATAAATCGGCGGCGCAACTCTATCCGAAGGATTATCCGGTGCAACGCAGCTACCATATGAATATTGGTATGCAGCGTGATCTGGGACATGACATGGTCATCAATGTTGACTTTGTCCGTCGCGTTTTCACTAACCTGTTGTTGGGCGAACTTGACCTCAATCGCTTCAACCGTCGCATCAACGGCGTGCAATCACCGGTCATCCCGCTTTGCACCTCGGCGGCACAGCGCGCAGATGTGAATGCCCAATGTTCGGCAGGCGGCATTACTTTCTGGGTGCCGGGCGGTCGCGGTACATACAACGGATTGCTGGTCAAACTCGACAAGCGATTCTCCCACCGCTACCTGTTTACCGCCTCGTATGCGATGACCAACAATCACGGCATCAACGGCATTAACAACATGAACAATTACTTCAGCACCTGGGGGCCGCAAGGCGGACGCCATTCGCTGAACGTTTCTGCGTTGGTTGATTTACCTTGGGGCTTTAATCTGGGCATTATCTCAACGATGGGCAGCAAAGGCCCGTTAATGCCAACGGTCACAGGGGTTGATTTAGACGGTGATGGAATAAGTTCTGAGCCGCTGCCCGGTGTGCCGTGGAACTGTTTCAATCGAAGCTGCGGCAAAGAAATTCTGGCGAAGGCTGTGGCTGACTGGAATGCGAAATATCCTGCGGGGTCAAAGGATGCTCGTGGATCTAGCATCCCGCAATTGTCCTTGCCTGCCAATTATGAATTTGGCGACAACTTCAGTTCGCAAGACCTTCGGTTAGGCAAGAAGTTTACGTGGAAAGAAAATTACACCCTTTCCATTTTTGCTGAAGCCTTCAATATCTTCAACATCTCAAACCTGGGTGGCTATAACTTCACCATCAACTCTGGTGGAGCATTTGGACAAGCCACTTCACGTGCTTCGCAAGTCTTTGGTACAGGCGGCGCGCGCGCCTTCCAACTGGGTGCTCGCGTCAGCTTCTAACAACGAAGCATCTTCCACTCGACGGCCACTTCTTCGCGTTAATGCTGGGAAGTGGCTTTTTCTTTCTTGCACTCACAAGCATCTTCTTGTATCTGATTTCTTTTATTTTGATCATATGAGCCAGAAAGGCATTTATTTTTCACTAACTGCTCTCTTCGGGATTGTCTTGTTAGGGGTTCTGGGCTATCACCTGCTGGAAGGCTGGAGTCTGTTTGATAGTCTGTACATGACTGTCATCACCCTGGCGACAATCGGATATGGTGAAACGCACCCGCTGACCTTTGGCGGTCGCGTGTTTACGATCATCTTGATCGCGTTGGGCGTGACAGCCGCTGGATTTATCTTTACCACTCTGACGCGAGTCTTAGTCGAAACACAGATTACGGCTGCTTTCGGGAGGCGCAAATTGTTTCGCGATATTAACAAACTCAAAAATCATTACATCATTTGTGGTGCGGGCCGCGTCGGGATGCGGATTGTTGATGAATTCAAAAAGAAAAGCGTTGATTTCGTTGTCATCGAACGCGACCCGGGCATTGCTGACCGCTTGCTGGCACAGGGCGAATTGGTGCTGATTGGCGATGCGACGGACGAAGCTGTCCTGGATGGTGCGAACGTCAAAAATGCACGCAGCCTGATTGCCGCCGCTTCCAGCGATGCCGAAAACGTGTACATTGCGCTTTCGGCCCGTGGCATCAATCCTGATCTCTACATTGTTGCGCGTGCGAACGATCAATCCGGAGAACGACAAATGCGCCGCGCTGGCGTCAACAAGGTAGTTTCTCCAGCCCTAATCGGTAGTCATCGCATGGCACAGGCTGCCATGTCACCTGCGGTCGCCGATTTCATTGAACTCACCACGATGACCGAAGGGCTCGACCTGCTTTTTGAACAGGTGCGGATTGAGCCGGGTTCGATCTTAGCCAAAAAGCAAATCAAAGATTCTGGAATTCGCACGGAGCATAATGTGATGATTGTGGCGATTACGGATCATCTTGGTCGGATGCAATTTAATCCTGACGGTAATCAGGAACTGAATCTGGGTGATCTGTTGATTGCCATCGGCACACGAGCCGGCGTCAAAAATCTGGAACGCCTGGCGAATTATGAACGCGGAGAATCGGGTTAGATTTCAGTCTAAAGCGAGCAACAGTTTCCAAAAACATCACACAAAGACCACTGACGCAAATTGTACCTTTTCTTAACTTCGATTTAATGTCTGCTTGACCTTCTTCTGCCATCCCTCTAACATTGACTCACTATTATTACTTATCTTTGCTGTGGATTAATTGATTACACATATTTGGCTGCAAGACAGCCCTAACCTTGGAGAGAACATGCAACTAACACGCTCTTTTCTGTTTCTGCGTCTCTGTTTGGCGGCATTGTTGACCTTTGTTGCCGTCCAGCAGGCGCAGGCGCAGTTTGATACCGCCACTGTACTCGGAACGATCCGCGATACGAATGGCGCGATTATTCCTAGTGCGACGGTCAAATTAAAAAATATCGCTACTGGCATTGAAGCCAGCACAGCAACCGATAGTGAAGGAAATTATCAGTTTTTTAATGTCAAAATCGGTAGTTACCAGGTTACCGCCGAGGCCGCAGGCTTTGCCAGAGGGAATGCTGAGAATGTGCAAGTGACGGTGAACGCCCGGCAACGCGTAGACTTCTCGCTGAAGGCGGGGGCCGTAACTGAAACCGTGACTGTTACCGCAAACAGTGTCCAACTCGAAACCGAATCCAGTGATCGCGGGCAGGTCATCAGCAAGGAACAAATTGTGAACCTTCCGCTGAATGGCCGCTCATATGCGGATTTAGCCTTGCTTTCCCCTGGGGTTCGTCGTTCGATTCTTTCTGCCCAGGAATCAGGAACGCGGGATGCCTCATTCAATGTCAACGGGCTGCGCAGCTCGCTGAACAACTTTGTGATGGATGGCGTAGACAACAATTCATACGGCACGAGCAATCAGGGCTTCTCGAATCAGGTTGTGCAACCCTCGCCCGATGCCGTGCAGGAATTCAAAGTCCAAACCAATAACTTCAGCGCCGAATTCGGACGCGCGGGCGGCGCGGTCATCAACGCCAGTTTGCGCAGCGGCACGAATCAATTTCACGGCACGTTGTATGAATATCTGCGCAACACATCGCTGAACGCAGTGGGCTTTTTCAAGCCAACGCGCGGCGTCAAACCCACGCTGATTCAGAACCAGTTCGGCGGCACGATTGGCGGCCCGATTGTGCGCGACAAGACGTTTTTCTTCCTCAATTACGAAGGCTTCCGCCGCATCACGCGCACGTTGCAAGGCAACATCACGACGATCCCCACCGTCGCCAATCGGTCTGGCATTCTGAATGTTGACGTGGTGGTTCCGTTTACGTTTGTGGATGCGAATGGTGTCACACGGACGGCAGGCACACGCTTCAATGCGGGAACGCCCGTCCCGATGACGAAGTTTGCGAAATCAGTCATTGATTTGTTGCCGCAACCGATCAACGGCAACCTGACGAACAACTACGAAAATCTGCCGCGCAATCAATTCTTCAACGACAAAGGCGATTTGAAGATTGACCACAACTTCAACGAAAAGACGACCGCGTTCGTGCGGCTGAGCCAGCGCAAAGTGAACAACTACGAAGCGCCGACGCTGCCGGGGCCGCTGTTCAGCTCGAACGCCAACACGTTTGTGCGCGTGCTGAATCAACAACTCGCGGGCGGCGTGACGCATAATTTGACCAGCACCTCGGTGCTCGAATTCCGGCTCGGCATCTCGCGCACGAAAGCCGGAAAAACGCCGACGGGCGTGGGCGATCCGAATTTCAAATTGCCCGGTCAACCGACCGATCCGCGCTTTGCGGGCGGGCTGACGACGCAGGGCATCGGCGGCTACATCGGCCTCGGTCGCCAATCAAGCAATCCGCAATTTCAAGACCCGACAGTTTACAATCCGCGTTGGAATTACACGTTCCTGAAAGGCAAACACAGCTTCAAGACAGGCTACGAATATCAACGCATCAGCACGGACATTGACGACTTCAACCCGAAGTACGGGCAAGACAATTACTCCGGTCAGTTTAGCCGTCCGTCCGGCGCATCAAGCAACAATGTCTATAACCTCGCTGACTTCTTCTTCGGCGCGCGTAGTTCGTATGACCTGAACAATTCGGTCATCGTCACGCTGAAACAGCGGATGCACTTCGCGTATGTGCAAGACGATTTCAAGGTCAATCAAAAGCTGACGCTGAACCTCGGCGTGCGCTACGAATTTGCGACGCCGCAATGGGAAGATCAAAACCGTTTGGGCAACTTCGAGCCGAAAACTGCAACCTTGATTCAAGCGAAAGCGGGTTCGATTTATGACCGCGCTCTGGTGAATCCCGACCGCAACAACTGGGCACCGCGCGTCGGCTTTGCGTGGAATGCGCTGGACAAAACGGTCGTGCGTGGCGGTTATGGTGTGAGCTACGTTCACTTCAATCGGTTGGGCGGCGAGAATCTGTTGTCTTATAACGGCCCAACCATCGTCGGCAACAGCATCACGCAACAACCGTCGCAAGGGCTTTGCACGGGCAACAACTTCCTCGGTTGCTTCCGACCGACCGAGCTGGGCTATCCGACCGATTTCGTGTCGCCCTTGCGTTATAACCCGCTGACCGCGCGTGTCAATTTCACGCCTGCGGACACGCGCACCGGCTATGTTTCAAGCTGGCATTTGAGCGTGCAGCGCGAACTGCCATCGAAGTGGTTGGTAGATGTCGCGTACGTCGGCAACCACAGCGTCAAGCTGATTGTGCTTGGCGATTACAACCAAGCGCGTCCGAACAACGCGAACGATCCGGCAGCCGGTACGCCGTTGCAGCAACGTCGTCCGTTTGCGAATTACTCGTTTATTCAGGCGTCCTTCAATGGCGGCTGGACGACGTACAACGGCTTGCAGGTGAAACTGGAGCGGCGGTTTTCGGGCGGCTTGTACTTCCTGAATTCGTTCACGTTCTCGAAGGCGATGGACAATGCGGCGGGGCATTTGGAAGCGAGCTTTGGCGACAACTCGCGCGGCAACATTCGCAATTTGCGGAACGACAAAGGTCGCTCGAATTACGATCAGCCGTTCAATAACACGACCAGCATCGTGTACGACCTGCCGTTTGGCAAAGGCCGCAAATATCTGTCGAACGATAATTACCTGATGGAATCTGTGTTCGGCGGATGGCGGATGACGCTCATCAACACGATGACCAGCGGCTTGCCGGTCAATCTGGTTTACAGTCCGGCAGCGGCGTTTGTGCTGGGGAATTCGCTGACCTATCGCCCGAATTTGACGGGGCAGGATTTGTATCTCGACAAGAACGATCCAACCCGATACTTGAATCCGAATGCCGTCGCCGTGCCGACCGACCGCTCGCAGCCGTTTGGCACGGCGGGACGCAACATCGTGCGCGGCCCCAGCTTCTATCAAGCGGATTTGGGCTTGCACAAAGCGTTCCCCGTGTGGAAGGAAAGCACGAAATTGGAGTTCCGTATGGAAGCCTTCAATCTGTTCAATCGCACGAACTTCCTGACGCCGAATAACAACGCCTCAAACCGTTCGTTCGATGCCAATGGCAACTACACCGGCAACTACGGCCAGATCACCGGAACGTTTCCCGCGCGGCAGATTCAGTTTGCCTTGAAGCTGATTTTCTAGGCGGGTGAGTTTTGAGAAGTGAAGAACGGGAACGCAGAACACGCGGGATAAACGGAAGAGGCAGAAAGGAATTAACACTCCGAGTCTGATTTTTCTGCTTATTCTGTGTATTCCGCGTTCCCGTTTTGCTTGTTTATCTTTTCGCCTGGCGAAAATTTATCACTGACAAGACAGCCATCCAGCTGGCGATAATTATCAATCCCCAGAATTCACGGGCTTCCTCGACGCGCTCGTTTTTCATTTCCCACGAGGCAAACATTTCAGACGGTCTTGTTTTGCCCAGCACTCCTGGGGCCCAGTCAATTGCCCAGAGCAAGGCGATTACGCCCACCGCCGCAGGAATCATCCAATTCTTTCGGCCTGTGGCAAACAGGATGCACGCAACAACCGCCGCGCCGTAAATCGCCATCCAGCGCGCCGGATCAGGATCGTTGTATTGCACCAGCACGCCTAGCAGGAATGCCACTGCCATCACATAGTTGGCAATCTTTAAGATGTTGTTCATCGCTATTTCCCCAGACGTAAAAGCCCAAAAGCTTCGGGTGTGTGATAGCTGTCATTGTTGACCGGCTGCCAGTTGATGTACTTGCGGTTGTTGGGTGGCCCCTGAATGCGATAAAAATTTGCGCGCATTTCCAGCCCAACTTTGGGTTTGCGTTTGTCGAATTTTGCCAGCGGAATGCGCATCGCCCCGTACCAGATTTTGTTGCCTTGATCCACACTTGCTTTGACCTCGTAGCCGGAATTCCAGGCAACATCGTGTTTCGCGGGCGTCGGCTTGCGATCAATGTCCAGATCAACCCATTCGCCCTGTGGTGAAACCTGATATTCGGTGTAATGCTTAATGTCATTGAAGTCGGTGCCGATGAATGCTTCCGCCACATCCCAATTCCAAAGCTGATTCGTCTCGGTGGTTGTGGAAGGATTCGCTTTCAGGTTTAATTCTTCATACTGGCAAATGAAAAGCAGATACAAATTTTTTGGCGTCCAAACCGAGCGGATTTCGGTACGATGGTTCGGCACCGTTTCGCCGCGTCGGCCTTGTTCTGTGACCACGCCTGCGACAGATTTCCATTGTGCTGCATTTGGGTCTGTGGTCAGGGCAAAATCCGCTTTGGTGCGCTGGCTGACGATGACGCCTTTGTTCTGACTGTAGCTGGTGAGTTGGAGCGCGAACAAAAGAATCGTCAGTGAAATGACACGATAGGTTTTCATAAATGGAGTCCCTAAATTGTAAGTTGAATTACTTGATGGACGTGCATCATGGCGCAAATTAAAGAACGTGGCAATCCCCTGGGAGCGCAGTCAGTCCGCCTGCTGATCTTACTTTGGGCGACGATTTATGGGCTGCCTCAATCGCGATCCGACTTAGTTCGCTACGAAGACAGCCGCGTTTCGATGGCCTGCACTTATTCAATCGTGGTTTACGGCTCTGATGAGTCCCAATTGCGGCAAATCGTCAACGATGCCTTCGACGAAGTGGATCGCATTGATCGGTTGATGAGCCATTACAAAAAGGACAGTCCCTTATCGCAAATCAATCGTGAAGCCGCCCATCATCCGGTCAAAACTGATCCTGAGTTGTATTCGTTTCTGCTCGAATGTGTGCGCTACAGCCGTGCATCGCAGGGAGCCTTTGACATCACGGTCGGCCCGTTGATGAAGGTCTGGGGCTTCTTTCGCGGCGAAGGGAAAATGCCGGGTGACGTGGAACTGAAAAAGATTCGACAAACCATCGGCTACCAGCATTTGATTTTCAATGTGCAGGAAAAAACGATAGCCTTTGACCGCGCCGGAGTTGAGTTGGATTTGGGCGGCATTGCCAAAGGTTATGCTGTGGATCAAGTCGTCACTTTGCTCAAATCGCGTGGCATTGCAAGTGCATTGATTAGTGCGGGTGGCAGCACGCTGTATGCGCTTGGTTCGCCACCAGACCGCGATTGCTGGGAGGTCGAAATTCAAGACCCGACGAATGCTCGTAAAGTGGCAAGAACGGTGCAATTGAAAGATCAATCGCTCTCCGTTTCCGGCAGTGCTGAGAAGTTTTTTGAATTTAATGGCCAACGCTATTCGCACATCATGGACCCGCGCACCGGACGGCCTGTACAGGGCGTGCTGAGCGTCGCGGTAATTACAGAAACCGGTACGGCGGGCGATGCGCTCGACAATGTCTTTTATGTGCAGGGCGTGGCGCGCAGTCGAAAATATCTGCAACAACTTTCTGACACAGAGGTTTTCTTTTTTTTACCTGACAAGGCCTCGCCGTGGAAGCTGGTACATTTGAAAAAATACAAGAGGTGACAAGTTATGCTGAAGATGAAACCGTATGAGCTTGAGGAATTCCTGAAGGCACAATTTCCACAAATGGATGATTTTCATTTGCGGATTGAAAAGCTCGAAGAAAAAACGATGCGCGTGCGATTGTTATATCGTGATTTGCATTTGCGCCCCGGTGGCACGATTTCCGGCCCCGCCTTGATGACGTTGGCTGACACGGCCATGTATTTACTTGTGCTGGCACATATTGGCCCGATAGCTTTGGCCGTGACGACAAGTCTCAACATCAATTTTCTGCGCAAACCCGAACCAAAAGACGTGATTGCCGAAACGATTCTGCTCAAGCTGGGGCAGCGGCTGGCGGTGGGAGAAATAACAATGTTTTCAGAGGGGGACGACGATCCGGTCGCACACGCGACGGTAACGTATTCAATCCCACCTCGATAATCTATGAGCGAATCTATTTGCTGACGGGCAATTCGACCATAGCGAAAAGGGACATTTTAGGGATCGTAAATTCAACTCCGCCGTCAGCAACTAAAAAATCTTCCAGCGCCGTGCGTCCAAGGCCAAAAACATTGGCTTCGCCTTTGGCGAACTTACCGCGCACCCGAATTCGTAATCCTTCCAATTCGCGCCCCCCATAGTTCAGCAAATGCAACCGAGTTTTCGTGCTGTCACTAAACATTCGCGCGATCACGACTTCGCTGCCGTAAATTCTGAGCGAACGATTTTCATCGCCAATTTGCCGCCGAATTTTTCGGGCCAGCGAACTTGGGTCAGCCGCTTCGTCCAGCGGATATTCGCGCGTGCCGATCTTGACGTTCAACGCGTAGCGCGTGGATGGCTGTGCTTCCAATCGAAAGAGAAGATTGCGCCGCGTCAACAAATTCATGACCTCTCCCGTGGTTGTCGTGCCATCCTCAATCAAGGCCATGTCCGCAACTGTCGGCATTTCATCGGCTGGCAGCGTGCGTAGAAAGGCGAGCATTTTGCCAAAAGCTGCCAAATCCGCCGGATCAATTTTCACCACTGCATCCGCGTTATAAACAAACGTTTCGGCTGTCGCGATGGCGGCACGTCCAGTCGGTAAGTCGTACAAATATTGTCCGCCGGATTTTCGCAGCAACCGCCAACCGTTAGCGTCTACCCAGGGCGCTTGTGTGGGCGACGCGACGTTAACCCGACGCGCCACGCCTGGAATCAGCAGCCGTTCGCGTCCTTCCAGTTCATTTTTCGGCATCGCCACAACTTTCATTCCTGCATTGCGCCACGCCTCAACATTTTCAGGTGCGACGGCAATTTGCTCGATCCCTGCTGCTTTTAGCTGTGGAGCGGTTTCGACCCCTTGCGACCAGTACAGCAAGGGCAGGGAAATCAGGTAGAAGAAAAGTTTCATAACTTAAACGGTTAATTCTTTCAGGCGAATCTTTTTCAGATCGCTTACGCCCAGGCCTAATTTAGCGGCATACGCGACGTGTCCGGGTTCACGAATGATGATGTTGGTGTTCGGATCATCATCCCGACGTTTGCCGTTATTGGATTCCAGCGTGCCTCTATCGCGCGTCCAAATTGAATTGGCACCACGGGCTTTGCGTTCGTTGTCTACGATGTCGAGCAGCAGGCGATCAATCGCGACCGGGTCTGTACCGAAAAGAATTTGGCGAGGATAAAAGACGTATTTTTTGGTCGCAGCGAAAGGCCCGCCGTGCCACACTCCACGAATTCCATCCAGAATTTGCAGCACTGTTTTGGTTTTGACAGGTTCGACAGCAGCCAGTGTTCCAACAAAGGAATAGGTATGCGAAACGCCATTTTGATGTGTGCGCGCAACGTTGGAGAAGCTGCCGTAGGCGATGTTTTTCAGGCATCCGGTTGCACCCACCGCACCGTGATCTTTGACGTTTGGAATGTTAATGATTTTCGTGACTGTGCTGGAAATCAGCTTCATCAAATTCGAGCGCGTGTCTTCTTCACCAAAGAAATCCGCTTCAACATAGACATTGGGGTCGTAGTTGATTCGATCCGTGTTTCGATTGCCATGTTCTGCCGCCACGATGTTTACGCCTTCGGGCACGTGTGGCTTGTAATTCACGTCATCAAGCTGATTCTGAAATCGTTCGTAGATGTAAATATTCGTCGGCTTCACGCCCAGTTCCGTGAGGTTGCGGATACACTCGGCCACGATTGCGGGCGACGAGACAACCCACGGATGGCCACCGGCATTGACTTTAATTGCGACCACGTCCGAAGCATTGAAAAATCGCTTCCAGGCATCCAGCGGTTTTTTCGTCCGCGTTAATTCGCACATCCCGCGACTCATCATCTCGCGCACAACCTCTGCGTTAACGTTATCACCGCTTTCGTCCACACATTGGGCTGCTTTGACAGAAACGACTTTGCCCGGATATGGCCCCGGCATCCCCGGCGTTTTGGTCGCTTTGTGGGGGCTGACGATGCGGTATTTGGGAATCCCGTTGGAATCATCTGCCATCGCGAGATTGGCTAGCGGGGTTGCAGCCAATAATTGCACGAACGTTCTCCGATCCAATGCCATTGTTTGATTCTCCTCAAGAAATTTGCGAGCAGCGTTGCGTGCAGGAATATTGCGATGGGAAGACCGGGGCTGTCAATTCACAGGAGGAGAAACGCGCCGGACGGGCAGGGCTTCAACAAGGCGGAAGCCCGCACGCAGTAA
>JAFDVL010000020.1:63537-111152 GCA_018268995.1 Acidobacteriota bacterium
TTACTGCGTGCGGGCTTCCGCCTTTCACCGACTTCCACCTACTTTGAATAAGTCCTGGCCGGACGGAAAATCGTTAGCCTACAGGCATTGAATTAAAGGCGAAACGTACAATGTACGGCAGGCAGCTTGCCTGTCATTGCTGCAACTTTTCAGCCAGTGACAGGCAAGCTGCCTGTCGTACATTGATTAATTCAATGCCATTGATCCTTCGCCTGTACGCCATGCTTTTCTTTGCTGATGCTGAGTGATTTATCGTTTAGCTAAGCCCACACTGGCGCGCAGTTGGGCCAGGCTTTGCCCTTTGTCAGGGAACAACCGAACCAGATTTATGGCGAGCAAAGAGCCTTCAGACGTACCAACGATGGCCTTTTGCAGATGTTGCTGCTGCAAGGATTTGTCCGTGTGGCTGGTTATTAAAGCTGCGGCAAATTCCATCGTGGCATCTGCATTTCGCATTGCACTCGCTTTCTTGATCATTTCGTAGCCATTCACCGCCGGGATCGTTGCATCTTTTGCCACGATATTGCGCCAGCTCTCGATAAAGTATCCAGCATCAAAAATTGCCAGTGCATCCGATTTGCCCGCGCGTTCGGCTGCGTCGGCACGCGCTTTCAGTTTTTCAAACAATGCGCGTGTGACAGTATGATCGCGGACGGCATAATTCACCTTGTGATCTACCTTGGCCCATTCGGCATAGATCATCGCGCGGCGAATTGTCTCCATTCGTACAATCACTGGCGTTTGTGGAGTCAGACACGACAACGTATCATCCACCAGATGCTTGAGGTCGTAGTTGCTTTGCACATCGCGCCAATTTTGGCCTGCCCACGGCAGCGATTTGGCATTGCCGATTTCGTAGGGGTGACAAATTAACAATGGCCCGGCCAGTGTTGGCAACGACAACGCGGTGATGAGAATGATTGCAACTGTGGTTCGCTTGAACACACGAAAAGCCTGAGAAATCTGCATACATGTCTCCTTTGGTTATGGGTACGAATTCACACCACGACCCGTGACGAGCACAGGCATCTGCAATGCTCCCAAAAGGTCGCAGTATTGATTTTTCATTGTCCTTAGACGAGGCAGCGAATTCGTTTCTTCCGTTTTGGCCAAGATATTTTTTGTTTGTCCGCCAATGATTCAGCAGAAATCGCGAGCGGTGATACAATCCGCCCTGCTCAAGGAAAAAATTTGTTCGATAGGAGCCTGCATGAAAATTATTGCCTCGACGATTTTGTTCATTGCGCTTTCGCTGTTTGTAGTCAGCGCGCAGAAAGAAGAAAAAGAACTTCCGGCTGAAATTCTCTTCAAAAACGGCAACATCTACACCGTCAACGACGAGCAGCCCAAGGCCGAAGCGATTGCTGTCAAATTTGGCAAAATCGTGTTTGTCGGAGCAAACGCCGATGCCAAAAAATACGAAGTCAAAGGCGTCAAGGTCGTGGATTTGAAAGGCCGCACCGTCGTTCCCGGTCTGGCGGACGCGCATTATCACTTGTCAGGCGTTGGCTTCCGCGAAATGAGGCTCAACCTGGAAGGGACAACCAGCTTGCAGGATTTTCTGGCGAAAGTGAAAGCGCGTGTGGATAAAGCCAAACCCGGCGAATGGGTGACGGGGCGGGGCTGGATTGAAACTTTCTGGACGCCGCAAGCCTTTCCGACGCGTCAAGACCTCGACAAAATTGCGCCGAACAATCCCGTCTATCTGACACGCGCTGACGGTCACGGTTCCGTAGCCAATTCCGCCGCTTTCAAAATCGCAGGCATTGATCGCAATACCGAAGCGCCGTTCGGCGGCGAGATTATGAAAGACAAGAGCGGCGAGCCAAATGGAATGTTGCTCGACCGCGCGCAAAGTTTGGTGGGAAAACATCTGCCTGCTCCGACTCCGGCGGATTACGAACAGGCGTTGATTTTAGGCGCAAAACGCAGCGTCGAACTGGGCTGGACGCAGATTCAAAATGCAGGCACCGATTGGAAAGAAGTCGAAATGCTCAAGCGCCTGTACGAACAGGACAAAGTGAAGCTGCGCATTTACGAAGCGATTTACGGCCCTGGCCCCGATGCCCAAAAACTGTTGAGCAAAGGCCCGGATGTTGGGATGTACGATCATCGCCTGACCGTGCGGACAATCAAAGTCAGCATTGATGGCGCGCTCGGCTCAAAAGGCGCGGCGTTGCTGGAAAATTACAGCGATCACGACACAAACGGCTTTCTGACGCAAAAAGAAGAGCAGGTGGTTCCGATGCTGCGCGATGCCTTGCGCAAAGGCATTCAGGTTGAAGTTCACGCCATCGGCGACCGCGCGAACCGCACGATTCTGGATTGGTACGAACGCGCGTTGGATGAAGTTTCGCCGCTGGAACGCTACGACCGCGACAGCCCACGCTGGCGCATCGAACACGCGCAAATCGTCAACCCGGCAGACATTCCGCGCTTCCGAAAACTTGGCATCATCGCGTCAATGCAGCCTTCGCATGCGATAGGCGATTTACACTTTGCGCCCAGCCGTATTGGTCTCGAACGATTGAAGGGCGCATACGCGTGGCAAACGTTTATCAAGCAGGGAACCATTGTTGCTGGCGGCTCTGATGCACCCGTCGAACGCGGCGAACCGATGATTGAATTTTACGCTGCTGTTGCCCGCAAAGATCAAAAAGGCTTTTCCAGCGAAGGCTGGCACCCGGAAGAAAAAGCGACCCGCGAACAAGCTTTGAAGATGTTCACACTGTGGGCGGCGCTTGCGGCGTTTGAAGAGAAACTGCGCGGCTCGCTGGAAGTCGGCAAACTCGCTGATCTGACCGTGCTATCGGCAGACATTATGCAAATCCCGGAAGCCGAAATCCTGAAAACAAAATGCGCGATGACGGTGATTGGTGGGGAAGTTGTGTTCGGAGACATTCCGAAAAAATAGAAACTACGAAACAGGCGAAAATAACGAAAGGGACGAACATCGGGCTTACTCAAAGTCGCCAACGGCGACCCACAAAATAGCGTAGGGTCAAGCGAACTGTTGTGAGCGCCACCCTACGAACCTGAACTGCAACCGTTCCGACGCTGAAGGCGTCGTACCTTGCCGTCAGGCGGTTCGTCACCTCCGGCGACGAGAATTTTTCTTGTCCACATCGTAGCGATGCTCGCTACGCTATATTATTCGTCATCTTCGATGACCAGAATAAAACTACTTATAAGCCCTGGGACGAAAAGTATTCAGGCAAATTTTCTTTCGTTTCTTTCGTTCTTTCTGTATGTTTCGTAATCTTCATTTGCCCCACCAACTTGAAATTAAAGGAATCCACTGCTTCATGAAAACAAAAGCCTTATTTCTTTTCCTCTCCCTTTGTTTTTGCGCTTCTGCCTCTGCCCAAAAAGCGGCTACGCCTCCGCCGACATCTACGACCTCTACGATTGAAACGGTACGTCGCGAAGGCATTGAATTTGTCGTGACCACGAATCGTAAATTCAATTACATCCCGTTGTATGCAGGCAACGGCTACGAATCTATTTTGCTGCTTGAAGAAGTCCGCACTGAAATGTCCCGCGATGTCGAAGGCATGAACAGTGCCATGAAAGTCGAAGCGTGGATTGGAAAGGGCCGCAAACCCGATAAAAAAGCCTGGACCATCAAAGCCGATGCTGATGTGGCCGAAGCAGGCGATCCGTTTTACAAGGTGACGAAATATGGTTGTTGCGCTTCGATGAACACGCACGTCTGGTACAACCTGTTGTCAGGGCAACGAGTGTTCACGGGAACGAATAACCTCGTCAAAATCAGTGTGCCAAACACGGGCGGCGATTCATTGGATCGCTACGTGACCTTTCATTCCAATATGGGTTCCATCGAAGCCCCGGAAATGAAACGCCTGAAAGATGTCATGGGCGTGCTGCAATATGGCACAAACAAACGGGCCACCTATCGCATCGTGCTCAGAGCGTCGGACTCTGAAACCTTCGATTTGGGCCAGCCGGAAGTTGGCGTGGCACATCAACAGGAAACAAAATTTGCCGAGGACGATCAGGAGCAGGAAGTTGCCTTGTGGGCCTACGACGGCAAGAAAAGTGCGTCGTCCCTTTCTGACTTTACTGTGATTTTAAAGTGGGAAGATAAAATCCAAATTACCATTCCCTTCAAGAATGACGCGCCTGTGTTAAGCGAAGCGAAAGTACCCGCGAAAATTAAACTGGAATTACCATCAAAACCCTAAGGAGCATTTCAGATGACTACGAAAACGAATCGGCAATGGCGGCTGGCCGCGCGGCCTGTTGGCTTAATCAAAGACTCGGATTTTACCTGGACTGAAGAATCAGTGCCGGAGCTGGGCGAAGGACAGATTCTGGTGCAAAACAAATACATCTCGCTTGATCCGACGAATCGGGTTTGGGTGACGGATGTACCTTCGTATTTGCCGCCCGTTGGCATTGGCGAAGTGATGCGCGGCGGTGCGATTGGCGAAGTGATTGAATCGCGCAACGCTGCTTTTGCCGTGGGCGATCACGTGCAGGGCTTGCTGGGTTGGCAGGATTATTACGTTGGCACGGGACAAGGTTTGCAAACGTTGCCCAAAATGGCGGGCGTGCCGCTGACGGCGTTTATGGGATTGTTTTCGCACATTGGATTGACCGCGTATTTTGGCTTGCTCGACATCACCAAACCGAAGGCCGGGGAAACTTTAGTTGTCTCTGCGGCAGCCGGAGCGGTCGGTTCGCTGGTGGGGCAAATCGGAAAAATTAAAGGCATGCACGTCGTCGGCATTGCGGGCAGCGATGAGAAATGCAAATGGATTGTGGATGATTTGGGCTTTGATGCCGCGATCAATTACAAAACCGAAAACGTCCGCGAGAGCCTGAAAAAACACTGTCCGAACGGCATTGACGTAGATTTTGAAAACGTCGGTGGCCAGATTCTGGACGATGTGCTGAGCCTGATGAATTTGCACGGCAGAATTTCGCTTTGTGGCGCGATCTCCGGCTACAACGCGACAGAGCCAGTGCCGGGGCCATACAACTTTTTCAGCATTATTTCCAAACGTCTGCGCGTCGAGGGGTTCATCGTGATGGATTATTACGACCGCGCGCAGGAAGCGATGAACGACCTCGGTCAGTGGTTGATGCAGGGCAAAATCAAATACAAAATTGACGAAGCTGACGGCTTGGACAAAGCCCCACAGGCACTGAACAAGTTATTTAAGGGCGAGAATGTTGGGAAGCTGGTGGTGAAGGTGTGAAGGATTTAGGATTTGGGATATAGGATATAGGTTTCGTTACTCCTAAATGTATTGACAACTTAGGTTAGCAACCTATGCGGAGCAACAAACAAGATGTTTGTTGTACATTGACTGCGAAGATGTAGCGCAAACATCCTGTTTGCGCCTCTAACTTAACTTGTCAATACACCTAAATCCTATATCCTAGCTCCTAAATCCTCAGATGTACGCAATCACATCAATCTCGACTAGCGAATCGCCCGGAATCCAGGCGGCGGCAATCGTGGTTCTGACGGGCGGTTCATCGCCAAAGCGTCCGCGAAAGGCTTCATTCATTGGCGCATAATCCTCCGCCTTTGCCAAATACACATTACACTTCAAAACCTTATCCATCGAAGAACCGGCATTGACGAGTTCTTTTTCGATTTCGTCGAGGACGTGTTTGGTGTGGGCTTTGATGTCACCAGCAAAATGCGCGCCTTTGCCAGCGATGAAAAGCAGATTTCCGTAGGAAACTGCGCCGTTGAAGAGGCCCGGTTTGTCCGGCTTTTTGCCTTTGTAATGAACTTTCTTGGTTGGCTTGGATTGCGTGTTCGCAGCGGCAACCGTGGGCACAACGGCTGCGGCGGCAGCGGACTTGAGCAGTTTGCGGCGGTTCATAGTGATTCCTCAAAAATGTGAGACAGGCGGCCCGCCCGTCGCGGAGTTCGTCTTCCTTGATTGTGGACAGGCGCGCTGCCTGTCCTACATTTATTCTTTGACTGCCACGACAGAAATTCGCACCAGCGGCGGGTTGCCTTGGGTGCGATCTGTGACAGGAAACGGCTGCACGGTGGTGCGCGTCGGCGGCGCGTTGGTAAAGAATGTCGCGTAGGTTTGATTCATCGGGGCGAATTCTTTGATGTCGTCCAGGTAAACGTTGCTGGCTGTGACCATCGAAAGTTTCGTGCCGTGCGATTCCAATCCGGCATAAAGTTTTTGCATCACGGATTTGACCTGATCGGGCACGCTTTTGTTGGCGTCTTCGTTGCCGAGCTGCACCGAACAGTACACCGTTGCGCCATCAGCCGCGCAGGCGGTGGCAGAGGTTTTGACGCGCACAACTTTTTTGGCGGCGATGACGGAATACGCCGCTTTGGCCTGATTCGGCAATTCGCGCATCGAAATCAAGGCTCCGGCAAATGGTGCATAAAAATTGCTGAGCAGGATGTTTTTATTCTTGAGCTGTACTTCGGACAGGACAGCTTTCATGCTCGCTTCGGCTTCCGTGGCAGAGTTCGCATACACGCCGGAGAAGTAAAAGCGGTTGCCCACTTGAACGGCGGAACTGGCGTGACCAAGTGGCGGCAGGCTTTTCAGTTTCAGCACTTTTTTCTGCTTCAAATCCCGCACTGCAACCGCCGTGATCTCGACGGTGGTGTCGGTCGGCATCTTGGCTACGCCAACAACGATGCGCGCCGGAGGATTGCTGGGAAAGTAACTGGCATATACCTTGTCGGCTTCGTCGAAATCGCTTATGCGTTCCAGATAGAGCTGCATGTGAACGATGTGTTCCATTGTCAGCCCCGCAGCCTCGACAATCGCTTTGACATTTTCCAGGCATTGTCTGGTCTGCGCGGCAATGCCATCAGGCATGTTGTTTTTGGCATCGCGTACACCCTGACCTGAAACGTACAAATAATCTTTGACGAGAATGCCGGGGCTGTATGGGCCAACAGGTTTAGCTGCATTGGCGGGGACGATGACTTTGCGTTCCTGGGCAAACACCAACATCGGCACCAGGAGCAGGAGGCAAAAGAAAGGGGACGTTTTTTTCAGCATGGCTGCGGATTATAAGCAAGAGGAGTGAGATTTGTCATTGGTCATTCGTCACTGATCCTTGGTTTGTGGCAAATGGAACCTGACATTAGGGCTTTGCAAATGACGAATGGCTAATGACCAGTGACTTCTGTCAGCGGTTGTTCTTTGTACTGAAGTTGATAGAGCTTGAAATAAATTCCGCGTTGTTGCAGCAACTGTTGATGCGAACCTTTTTCGCGGATTTCGCCCTTGTGCAGGACAATGATTTGATCTACGCGCTGAATGGTCGAAAGCCGATGCGCAATGATCATCGAAGTGCGATTGGTCATCACGCGTTCGATGGCTTGTTGAATCAATTGCTCGGTTTCGGTATCAATGCTGGAAGTCGCTTCATCCAGAATCAAAATGCGCGGATCAAAGGCCAATGCGCGTGCAAACGAAATCAATTGCTTCTGCCCGACAGAAAACCCTGCGCCGCGTTCTTTGACGATGGTTTCATAGCGTTCAGGCAGTTTTTCAATAAATTTGCTGGCCTGGACTTCGCGCGCTGCCCATTCAATTTGCTCGTGCGAGATGCTTTGTTTTCCGAGCCGAATATTAGCCGCAACATCGCCTGAAAACAAAAACACGTCTTGCAAGACGACCGCAAAGTTTTCGCGTAGGTTTTGCAAATCCCAATCTTTGATGTTCACCCCATCCAGCAAAATCTCGCCGCGCTGAATGTCGTAAAAGCGCATCAACAGATTCGTAATCGTTGTCTTGCCTGAACCCGTTGCCCCGACGAATGCGATGGATTCGCCCGGTTCCGCCACAAACGAGACATCTTTCAGCACCCAGTCTTCGTCTTTGTAGGCGAACCAGACATTACGAAATTCAATGCGACCTTTGATTTCATCGGGTGACGACTGGAGGGCAGGTTTTTCAGGCGACACAATGCCATCCGGCGTGTCGAGCAATTTGAAAACGCGCTCTGATGCAATCACGGCAGCTTGCAGAATATTGTACTTGTCGCTGATGTCCTGAATCGGCATCCAGAGTCGTTGCGTGTATTGCACAAACGCGACCAACGTGCCGAGCGAAATTGCCTGCTGAATCGTCAAGCCGCCGCCATACCAGATCAGCACGGCAATGCCGGTGGAGGAAATCAAATTTACGAGCGGATAAAAGACGGCGAAGTAAAAAATCGTGTCAAGATTTGCCTGCAAATGCGCGCGGTTGATGTCATCGAATTGCTCGAATGCTTTTTTCTCACGATTGAAAAGCTGCACGGTTTGCGCGCCGGAAAGATGTTCCTGCGTGAAGGCATTCAGGCGTGCAATCTTTGTTCGCACAGCGCGAAAGCCAACCCGCGCGCCTCGTTGAAACCACGCCGTTGCTAGAATCAACAAGGGCACGACCAACAGCGACACCAGCGCGAGCTTCCAGTTGTAATAAAACATCATCCACAACGCGCCAAAAATCAGCACAACGTTGCCCAGCACTTCGACCAGGCCGGACGTGAACAATTCATTCAGCGAATCCACGTCATTCGTTAGCCGCGTCATCAATCGCCCCACCGGATTTTTGTCGTAAAAACTGACTTCGATGGTTTGATACTTGCGGAAAATCTCATCGCGCAAATCCCGCATCACGCGCTGGCCAATTGTGTTCAGCAACACATCCTGAAACACTGCCAGCACAAACGTCACGACCATTGTCAGCACAAAATAAATCGCCATTTGGGTGACGCCATCAAAGGCTACAACCTGATCCACCGTCCCGGCAAATGCGGGTTGGATGTAGCGGTCAATGGCGATTTGCGTCAACCAGGGGCCGATCTGTCGCACCAGATTCGCCAGAATCGTCAGGGCTAACGCCAGGATGACAAGACCGCGATAGGGTTTGAGGTAATGCAGAAGTCGCCGTGTGGCTTGAAAGCTATAAACCTTGCCGAGTTGTTCTTCTTCGTGGTGATTCGCTGCCATTCAAAATAATACTGGGTTCCAGAAAAATAAGTTCGCGGCAATAGTACGATGAACGGCAGATGAGCGCAATTCGGGACATCGGCGCTGGCAGTGAGAATCCGTCTATGGTCTTTGAAAAACGATATTAAGCAAGGAGCGCAACGGGCCTGAGAGCTATCACCTGTCTCGTTTTTCAAAGACCACAACGTGCAGGGGGCCGACAAAATTTACTTATGGTCTGGGTCTGACAACATACACCAAACCCTGCCCACCAGCCGTGAAATCGGCCCAACTAAAGATATTGCGTTCGTGCGCGCGATGTAATCCGCCTGCATCTGTGTTTTGTCCCACAACATCGGTGAAGACCTGCGTTCGCAAGGTGCGCAGGTCTACAATCAGCACCTGGTCATAGCCATTGCGTTGATGAGATGACACCATCAACGTGGATTCGTCCAATGTTAAAGCGATGCCTGCCGAGTTTCCCATCACGACTGGATTGGTAATCAACCTGATGGAGCGACCCTTGATTCTGAAGATATTGCCGCGTCTATTTCCTGCAGAAGCGTGATCGGACACAAACACTTCGCCCGTGCGTGTGACCGCGATGCCATCAGGCTCAACCAGCGGAGCGCCTTGGGCCACGATGCGCGCATTGCTGTTGCGTTTGACGGGGAGCCTGAAAATCGCTGCCTGCCGACGCTGTGGATTGCGTCCGCTGTAATAAATCACCTCGCTTCCGTCTTCGCGTACAACGTCAAGATTCCGTGATTTGGTGCCTGCTGCACCGGGCAAGGGAATCGGTGTTCCGCCGCTGGTGGGCAGCACGAAGATTTGCCCGGACAAGCCTTCGTCGCTCCAGGCCTGAGCATCAGCGATGTACAACGAAAGCCCATCTGTGCTGATCGCAATGCCGCTTGGTGATACAAATGGGTATCCGGCAGCAATTTCAACGACCGGACTGTTCGCCGTTGCCGCAACGCGAAAAACGCCGGGGCCGCGTTTGCCAATCGCGATAAAGTAAATGAAATTGCCCAGCGGGTCTGGCGTTGAATCCAGCGGCGAATGAAAACTGCCAGGGCGCGAAGCCACCTCAACGGAAAGATCAATCGCATTGTTTTGTATAAATTCTGTTTCTGGTGTTTGTGCGTAGGAGCGAGAAAGCGGCACAAGACAAAACACGAAGAAGACGGTGAGCAGCACGTGAGCATTAATTTTGTGAACGTTTTTCATAGCGGGTTCCTTGATACGTGAAACAAACACACTTCGCCCCGAAAGCTTGTTGCCAATTAATCCATCCAGGCGCAACAGCGTGTTCATAGCTAATTTTCGGATTTGAGCAGTCAATTGCACTGGTTCTTTGCATTTGCGCTCTTTGCATTTGCATGGATAGCTACGGGACTTACTTCCGCGTCGGATTTATCAGGCCGGAGACATTCGCAAGAAAAATGTGTGGCAGGCGGGACAATGCCAATTTCTCTTTCACTTTGGGCACAAAGTGAGGGGCACGGGTGCGGCGACAGGAGCAATTCATTCTCACTGGGTACGCAGGCTTCCAGCCTGCCTGGCTTCGTCAATGCTTCAACGCTCGCAATCTTTGCACGCAAGATGCGTGCGTACCCAGAGAATGAATTGCCCTTGGGGGCTGCGATTTAGTGCTTGATCTCCGCTTCACACCTCGCTATGCTCTCGCCAGCGCCTCGACCTGGCCTCCAGGAATTCAATCTCACTTCAAACCCAACCCCGATCTTGGTTCGCGTCAAACCATCAAGTTGCTATGGATCTCAACAATTAACCTAAAGCGGTCTCAATCCGCCACTTTTTGAGGAGTTCATGTGAAAGGAATTGTGTTCAATCTACTGGAAGAAGTTACCTGTCAACAATTGGGTGAAGAAACCTGGGACACCTTGCTGGAGGATGCTGAAATGGATGGCGCATATACCTCGCTGGGCAGCTATCCCGATGAAGATTTAATGCGGCTGGTCGCGGCGGCTTCTGCCCGGCTGTCGCTCAGCCCGGATGAAGTCGTGCGCTGGTTTGGCGTACACGCCTTGCCTCTTATGGCGAAACGGTATGGGCAGTTTTTTGAGGGACATCGTTCGACTCGCCAATTCCTGCTCACGCTCAATGGGGTCATTCACCCGGAAGTGCTGAAGTTGTATCCCGGTGCTGATACGCCGGAATTTGACTATGACCTTTCCTCGGAAGATCGCCTTGTTATGGAATACAAGTCACGCCGTCGGATGTGTGCGTTTGCCGAAGGCTTGATTACCGGAGCTGCCGCGCATTATGGCGAGGAAGTGACGATTCAACGGCCTAAATGCGTGAATCGCGGAGACGAACAATGCTTGTTCCATCTTTCCTTCAAAAAACTGGAGCGTTAACGGAATGGAGGAACTACGCCAGCTAGAGACGGAAGTTGCCCGTCTGACAAAGCGACTGGATCGGGAACGTCGCGCTCGACAAGAGGCCGAGGCCATCAGCGAACGTGTCACCCGTGAGCTGTATGAACACCAAAAAGAATTGGAGCTGCTTCAGTCCATTGCAGTGACAGCCAATGAAGCGAAAACGATTGAGTCTGCCTTACAGCAGGCGCTGGATCGGATTTGTGCATACACGCGCTGGCCGGTCGGTCACGTTTATCTGCCAGATCCAAATTCCTCAAATCGGCTGATTCCTTCCTGTCTTTGGCATTTGGATCATCCCGAACGATTTGAAACATTTCGCCAGATTACCGAGCAAACTACGTTCGAGTTCGGAGTTGGTTTGCCGGGGCGCGTTCTGGCCAGCAAAGAATCAGTCTGGGTTGCAGATGTAATGCGGGATACGAATTTCCCCCGCGCAAAATTGGCCGGGGAGATTGGCGTCAGAGCAGGCTTTGCTTTTCCTGTGTTGGTCGGCACTGAGGTCGCCGCCGTGTTGGAATTTTTCCTTCCTGAAGTGCTGGACTTGAACGCCAGTTTGTTAGCGGTCATGAAGTACGTGGGCGATCAGCTCAGTCGTGTGATCGAACGCAAACGCGTCAAAGCTGCTTTGCTGAAATCGAAAGAATTAGCAGAGGCTGCCAGTCAGGCCAAAAGCGAGTTTCTGGCCAATATGTCGCACGAAATTCGCACGCCAATGAATGGCATTATTGGGATGACAGAACTGGCGTTGGGGACAGAATTGACTGAAGAACAACGCGATTATCTACAAACCGTCAAATCGTCGGCAGATGCCTTACTTTCGATCATCAACGATATTCTGGACTTTTCAAAAATTGAGGCGGGCAAGCTACAACTGGATCTGGTTGATTTCAATTTGCGCGATACGTTGGACGATGCGCTGAAAGCGATGGCCTTGTGCGCGCACGTGAAAGAGTTGGAATTGGCGGCGCATATTCCTCCCAACGTGCCTGATGCCCTGATTGGCGATCCGATGCGACTCCGACAAATCATCGTCAACATCATTGGCAATGCGATCAAATTTACAGAACACGGTGAGGTTGTGGTGCGGGCGACAGTTGAAGAACAAACCGCCGAAACGCTTCTGCTGCATTTTTCCGTGACCGATACCGGCATCGGCATTCCGGTTGAAAAACAGCGCACCATTTTTGAATCCTTCACGCAGGCCGATGGCTCAACGACTCGCAAATATGGTGGCACCGGACTGGGGTTGACGATTACACGGCAACTGGTGGAAATGATGCAGGGAACTATCTGGGTCGAAAGTAACGTCGGTGAAGGCAGCACCTTTCATTTCACAATTCAACTGAAGAAACAGGCGAATGATAAGCCGCATCTGCCTATCCCGCAGGCAGTGGATTTACAGGGATTACCTGTTTTGGTCGTGGATGACAACGCCACGAATCGGCGTATTCTGGAAGAAGTCTTAAAACACTGGGGAATGTGGCCCACATGCGTCGAAAGCGGGCCTGCCGCGCTGCTGGCATTGCAGGAAGCCAAAGAACAGGAGCGTTCGTATCCGCTGGTTTTGCTGGATTACATGATGCCGGAAATGGACGGATTGACGCTGGTTGGGCTGATGAAAGACTGGACAGAGCTGGCGGAAGCGACGATTTTGATGTTGTCGTCTGCGGGCGCGGGATTGAATGCCCAATGTCAGGAAAACGGAATTGCGGCATCGCTTACGAAGCCCGTTCGCCAGGCAGAGCTTCTGGCAGCGATCACCAAAACCCTGGGACTATCGCGAGCTAAACCTCTTGAGCAAGCCACTCCTCCGCTACTTTCACAGACGGCTCGCCCGTTGCAAATTCTGCTGACAGAAGACAATCCGGTAAATCGGCTGCTCGCCGTACGATTGTTGGAAAAGCAAGGGCATACCGTCGTGACTGCCTCGGATGGGCAAGCGGCAGTTGATTTGATGGCGGGGCAAGAGTTTGATCTGGTGTTGATGGATGTCCAGATGCCCGTGATGGACGGCTTTGAAGCCACCGCCGCCATCCGTGCCAGAGAAAGCGAAACCGGTGCCCACACACCGATTATTGCGATGACTGCTCATGCGATGAAAGGGTATCGGGAACAATGCCTTGAAGCTGGCATGGACGATTATGTCACCAAGCCAATTCAATTACAGGAGCTTAAATCTGCCATTGCCAGTTTCTTTCCCCTCTGCGGGCAATGGCATTGAATTAAGCGATGTACGACAGGCGGCTCGCCTGTCGCCGCTGTGGTTTTTCGGCCAGTGACAGGCGAGCCGCCTGTCGTACATTGGGCGACCCGCTCTTGCCATTGCCCGCAGAGGGCACGGAAGCCCTCTGCGCTTGAGGTTAGCGAAAGACGCGCAAATTAAAAGTGTTTTTGGCCTTTTCTAATCGTGTTATATTGTGAATGCTTGTCCCCTGGCCCCCTGCAAACAATCTTCACTTTCTACAACCCAATGCCGATATTCTGAATGGTGCAACGCGATGACGCAGTTTGTGGCACGACCTTCCGCCCTGAAACGACAAATTTACAACCTGACAAAATGATCTTCAGCAGATAAGCAATCGTGCATTAAAGATTGCTACGCCGAGGAGGAGGAATATTGAAACGAGGAGTACGTCGGAAATTATGAAGCAAATGATCCCCCGCAACACACCATTTGCCAATTCCTCGGAATTTGAGTCGGCGCGGGATTCCACTGTTTTAGCTTCACGCTTACAAAGTGCGCTCAGTGCAGTTGTTTATGAAAGCCTGCTGCCAGTGGCACTGGGGTTAGGCATCCTCAACCTGATCCTCATCCTTGGCTTTATTTTTTTTCTGACTCAAGCGGTTCGCGGGCCATTGATTGTTACCTCGACAGCGACAGCAATTTTGTTATTTGGGCTGTCTTATGTGCTGCAACGCTGGTCATTGCCAACACAGTATGCACATCCGATTGCGGGGGCTGTGGCCGGACTCTGTTTGCTGAATTGTTTGCTGCGGTTGTATCTGATTCCTGAGCCACAGTATTCGACAAACGTGGCAATCGTGATGATCGGAGTCGGTGCAGTTTTTCTGTCTTCCCGTTGGCTGGTGTTCGTGCTGACAGTTGCCATGAGCAGTTGGGCGGTGCTGGCCTGGCTGGCACCTCCTGCTTTGTTGTGGCGTTATTTTGCGTTACTGCAAATCAGCGCTTTTGTTTTGTCCATCATGATCCACGTCGCGCGCCTTCGCACGTTTCGTCGGCTGGAATGGATGTGTTGGCAGGATGAGCGGCAGAAACAGCAACTTGAAGCCACCATGCTCACCGCACAACAGGGAGAAGATCGCTTTCGGCAATTGTCTGCGGCCACCAAGGAAGGAATCGTCATCCACGAAAATGGAATTATTCTGGATGCCAATCAACCCCATGCAGAAATGTTCTGTATCAGTCATGCCGAAGTAATCGGACGTTCAGTTTGGGAGTTTATCGCTCCTGAGTCGTACAGCATTGTGGAAAAAAATGTTCAGGCCGGATATGAGCAGCCGTATGAAATCATCGGCAAGCGACTGGATGGTACGACCTTCCCAATAGAAATCTGTGGAAAGCAAATTCCATATCAAGGACGCATTGCACGGGTTGTGGCCATCCGGGACATCACGGAACGCAAACAGATCGAAGCCTTGTTAGCCGGGGAAAAACGCGTCCTGGAAATGATTAGTCGAGGAGAAGCGCTGAGTGAGGTTTTGACTGTTCTGACGCAGACAATTGAATCACAAACAGATGAAATACACTGCTCAATTTTGTTGCTGGATGACACGGGAACCCGGCTCAAACATGGGGCTGCTCCCAGCTTGCCAGAAGAGTACAATCAACAGGTGGATGGAATTTTGATTGGGCCACAGGTCGGTTCGTGCGGGACGGCAGCGTACCGCAGAGAATCCGTAATTGTGACAGATATTGCGTCTGATCCCTTGTGGGCAGATTACCGTGATTTGGCGCTTAAGTTTAGCTTACGGGCTTGTTGGTCAACGCCGATCATGTCCACAGAAGGGCAGGTTTTAGGCACGTTTGCGATGTATTATTCCGCCCCTTGCTCCCCAGGAGAACGTGATCTGCAATTGGTTGACCGCGCCGCGCATTTGGCCAGCATTGCAATTGAAAGAACCCGGCGAGAAAACGTGTTGCGAGAGCGCGAAAAGCGTTACCGTCACGTGGTGGAAAACAGTCAGGGCTTTATTTGCACACATAATCTGGAGGGGATTTTGCTTTCGGTGAATCCGGCGGCAGCGCATAGTCTTGGATACTTGCCAGAAGAAATGATTGGCCAGCCTATGTCCCAATTTCTTGTGCCTGCGGCCAGCCCGATTCTTGACGAGTACCTGGCGCGAATCACGCAGCATCCTCATGATAGCGGGCAAATGACTGTGATCACGAAAACCGGCGCAAAGCGGGTTTGGCTTTATCGGAATTCACGATTTGAAGAACCCGGCAAGCCGCCTTACGTCATTGGGCATGCGCAAGACATCACGAATCAAAAACAAGTGGAATGGGAATTAATGCGCGCCAGGGAAGCTGCCGAGCAGGCCAACCGCGCCAAGAGCGAGTTTCTGGCAAATCTGAGCCACGAAATTCGGACGCCGATGAATGGCATTATCGGCATGACTGCACTCGGTCTGGAGACAGAGCTAACAGCAGAGCAGCGCGAATATCTGTCAATGGTCAAAACTTCGGCGGACGCCTTGCTCGATATTATTAACGACATTCTCGATTTCTCGAAGATTGAAGCTGGCAAGTTCTCCTTGGACTCCATCGCGTTCAATTTGGAGACGTGCCTTGATGATGGCTTACAACCGTTGGCTGTGCAGGCGCGGGCGAAAGGACTGGACTTTCATTGCCATCTTGCTCCTGACATTCCGCCTGCCCTGATCGGTGATCCGGGCCGCTTGCGGCAGGTGCTAATTAATCTGGTCGGAAATGCAATCAAGTTCACGGCTCACGGCAACATCACCGTGAATGTTGAATTGAATCACCGCACAGACGATGGGTTATCTTTACACTTTATCGTCAGCGACACCGGCATCGGGATTGCCGCAGAAAAACAACGTTCGATTTTTGAAGCGTTCACTCAGGCCGACGGCTCAACAACCAGGCAATATGGTGGCACCGGATTAGGGCTGACGATTTGCCAGCGGTTGGTTGAAATGATGGGGGGGCGCATGTGGGTGGAAAGTATGTTGACACAGGGCAGTGACTTCCATTTCACCGCGAATTTTCAATGCGATCACGAATCCGCTTTGGCCAGCACTGATCTTGGCGCGAAACCGTTTGCTGCTTCATCCGTGGAGCCACAATCTTCCCCAACGCCTGATCTGCAAGGGCGACGTGTTCTGGTGGTCGAAGATCATCCCGTCAATCAGCGTTTGATTATTCGTTTGCTGGAAAAACGCGGCTATTTTGCGCGGTTGGCGGGCAATGGGTTTGAAGCGTTGCGGATGCTGGAGCGGGAATCGTTTGCTTTGGTGATCATGGATATTCAGATGCCGGAAATGGATGGCTTCACCGCAACGGGCATCATTCGTGAGCGCGAGCAAACGACGGGGCAACATCTGCCGATTATTGCCATGACCGCCCATGCCATGAAGGGAGATCGGGAACGTTGTTTGGCGGGGGGGATGGATGCCTATGTGACAAAGCCGATTCAGCTAAACGAACTGGATCAGGCCATCGCAAGTCTGGAATTGACCCTGCCGTTGGCCGCACCCTCTGTGTCTCTCCGCGATTCTGCTACTGCGCCGGAATTTGCTGTTCGCCCTTCTTCTCACACTGATTTGCCATAGCCTTACCTCGCCGACATTCCTTTCATCCTGCGGGCATCTGTCAAAGTTTTTTCTGTCGAATTGTTTTCCTGCCTCCTCTCGGTCTAAGATCACGCCCGGTTTGAATTCATCAATCCACCCGAACAAAAATTATGATGAAAAACTATTTGTTTGTGATCGTCTTGTTGCTTGTTCTGGCACCGCTCGGACTGGCGCAAAATCAGGCTGTGCCTTTGTGGGGCCGATGGGAGCGGAGCTTTGCCGCAGACCCGCAAACCAATCCCGACCCTTCGATAGGCTTGATCGTGCGATTGACTTCGCCGAGCGGGAAACGACACAAGGTCTCAGCCTTTTGGGATGGCGGCAAAACGTGGCGTGTCCGGTTTATGCCAAATGAAGTGGGACGCTGGCGCTTTCGCACCATTGCCTATCCCGATTACGCAGGCTTGAGCGCGCAAACCGGCACCTTCGTTTGCCGCAAAACAAAAGACGATAATCCATTCATTCGCCACGGTGCCTTGCGTGTTTCCAAAACAGGCACGTATCTGGAACACGCCGATGGCACGCCTTTTTTCTGGCTCGGCGATACGGCCTGGAATGGCGCGCTGATGTCGAAGAAGGAAGATTGGGACAGTTATCTGGCTGAGCGTCTGGCTAAAAAATTTACTGCGATTCAGTTTGTCACCACGCAATGGCGCAGCGCACCCGGCAATCTGGAAGGCGAAGTTGCTTTCACGGGCAAAGAGAACGTCCAAATCAATCCCGCGTTTTTCAAGCGAATGGATGAACGCATTGATGCCCTGAATGCCAGGGGCTTATTGGCTGTGCCTGTTTTGCTGTGGGCGATCAAAGGCGATGAAAATCCCGGTTGGTATTTGCCCGAAGATCAGGCCATTTTGCTGGAAAAATATTTGGTTGCCCGCTACGGCGCGCATCACGTTGTCTGGATTCCGGCAGGCGATACGACGTACCGCGAAGCCAACGGCGAGAAATGGCGGCGCATCAGTCGCGCTGTATTTGAAGGCACAAATCACGCGCCCATTGTGATGCACCCGCAAGGCATGCAGTCGTACACTGAATTTTTCCGTCACGAAAAATGGCTGGACATCATCGGCTATCAAAGCGGGCACGGTGACAATGACAATGCGCTGAACTGGATTCATTCCGGCCCGATTTCAAAAGAATGGCAGCTCACGCCTCCGCGTCCGTTCATCAATCTTGAGCCGCCCTACGAAGATCATGTCTCCTATCAATCCAAGCAACGTCATTCAGATTACAACGTGCGTCGCGCCAGCTATTGGAGCCTGCTGAACGCGCCCACTGCTGGATTGACATACGGCGCGCACGGCATCTGGAGTTGGGAGATTGAGCCGAAAGAACCGCTCTTGCATAAAGGCACTGGCATTGCCAAGCCCTGGTTTGAAGCCGTGAAATTGCCAGGAAGTCAGCAAATGAAATATATGCACGAAGCTTTTGCCGGCCTGCGTTGGTGGGAATTGCAACCTGATCCTTCCTTAATCAAAGATCAAGCCAAAGAGCCTGCAAAATTCATTGCCGCCAGTCGAACTTTACGTGGGGATGCGGCGGTAATTTACCTGCCTGTGGGCGGCACGGTCTCCGTCAAGGCCACAATCGTAAAAGCCGCGTGGTTCGATCCGCGCACCGGGCAATGGCGCAGGGCTGTCAACAAACAAAGGAAGTTTCAGGCACCGGATCAACAGGATTGGCTTTTGAAACTGAGTTTGAAGCGGTAAGGATTGTAGCTGATGTATAGCAAACATCCTGTTTGCTACGTCGTAAAAGAACCTCTGAAGTTTATAAGCAGATGGATAGCGATTGCTTTGTGTCAGCATCCGACCCTAACGGTGATGGCATTACCGACCTGTACATGCGATTATAGCGTGAGCGAATCAAAGAAAGGGAAGTTGTAGCTTTGCGTCATTGCTAAGTAGTTTTGCATGGATAAACGATCCACCAATCACGCCTATAAACGTGGAGTCCAGCGTGTTTTGCTGATTACCCTGGCACTGAATATTGCCGTCGTCATTGGCAAATTCATCGCTGGTTTTCTGGCAGGCAGCCTCAGCGTCATCAGCGATGCCGTGCATTCATCTGTTGATTCCCTGAACAATGTAGTTGGCCTGGTCGTCATGAAATACGCCACGGCTGAACCCGATGACGAACATCCATATGGCCACGCCAAGTTTGAGACGCTGGCGGCTTTTGCCATTGCAGGGTTCCTCTTCGTTACCTGTTATCAAATCGGCGTCAGTGCCATTTCGCGAATTCTGAACCCGGCGGCGCATCCGCCTGAAATCAGCCCGTTGACCATTGGCACGATGGTCGTGACGATCCTCGTCAATATTTTTGTTGCTGTGTATGAACACCGTGAAGGCAGACGCCTGAATAGCTCCTTTCTGATTGCCGATGCCGTTCACACCAAAAGCGATGTGTTCGTCAGTTGTTCTGTGCTGGCCGGATTGTTTTTGGTCAAGCTCGGTTATGTCTGGCTTGACCCCATCGTAGCCTTAGGCGTCGCCGTCGTTATTGCCTGGAACGGCTATCAAATCTTCAAAACCACCGTGCCTGTGTTGGTAGATGCGGCACCCGTTCCGCCAGATCGGATTGCCGAAATCGTTGCCAACGTGCCAGGCGTCCATTCCGCCCACGACATTCGCTCCCGCATTCAGGGCGGCGGGATGTTCATCGAAATGCACCTGCACGTGGAGCCTGATGTGGAAGGCGATCACATCAAAACACACGACCTGACAGAAGAAGTCGAGCACCGATTAGAAGAAGCGTTCGGCCAGGTCACGGCAACGATCCACGTCGAACCATTGATCCGACACGAGAAATCCGTCGTTGCACGGCGGTAAAATGCTTCGGCTAGAATATTTTCAAATTTAGTTTTCATCCGTAGTTCTTCAAACAACTGGTGGAGGCGGTCGGTGTAAAAGCGGCCCTGAGTTGTCTGTTCAGCCGGAATGCTCACATAAACCGTTTCAGCCATTACAACAACGAGGTGCCATATGCTCAATCGGGTAGCATCACCAACACCAAATACAACATATGATGTCTTTCTCAGTTATTCTCGCTGCGACAGTGAGTTCGTGAAACTGCTGGAAAAAGCGTTGACCGAACATTCGCCTGCCGACGGGCAGCATCTTCTGAGCATCTTTCGTGACGAAGGCAAGATTACCGGCAATGAGTATTATCGCTCCATCGAACGTGCGCTACGGCAGTCGCGCAAGCTAATTCTGGTGGCATCGCCCGCTGCATACAAAAGCCAGTATGTGAATGATGAAGTGCGCGATTTCATTCGGATGAAAGGCGCGCGCAATGTCTTCGTGATTTTGCTTAAAGGGGTGCGAAAAAATGAAATGCAACAGGGGGAGGAGTCATTGCTCGCGATCTCCGAATTGTTGTGGGACGTGCTGCCGATGCCAATGGACGTTGACTATAGAGATTTTGGTGATTTTTGTGGTTTAGATGAGAGGCTAAATACTAATAAACAAGAAGAGAAGCTGAAGGCAGCGTTGGCGCAGCTAATTAAAGGCCATCACCTAAATGATTGGCGAAGGGTGTTAGAACACATTTACAACAAAGAGTTAGTGTCGGCTGACAACGAATCGTGGGATATTTTTATTAGCTATGCTGCTGCTGATGCCGCCTTTGCCGCGCAACTGGAAAAGGAGTTAGAGAAATACGCCCCGCCGAAAGAATTGGCGCAGGCGCACAACCTGCCCGCGCGCCGACTCAAAGTCTTCCGTGACGAAGACGACGCGACCAGGGACAACAGCGATGCCATCCGCCAGGCGCTCGAAAGTTCTCGGCAAATGTTCCTGCTATGTTCTCCTGCCGCACGCGAAGACCGCCGCGTCAAACAACAAGTCGCTCAATTTGCTGGATTGCAAGGATCGGAATGCATCGTTCGTGTGTTAGTGGAAGGGGAGCCTACATCTAATGGGATGAATGGCGCTTTTCCTGCTGAATTGTGCCATTGGATTAAGGAGCCTGCTTACACCGATTATCGCGGTTTTACAGTGAGGAAAGACAAACTTAGTGAAGGCATTTATGGTGGCCATTGGACGACAATGTTGGCGATACACTATCAAGTCACACGCGAAGAGTTGGAGCAGCGTGAACGCAAACGTAGAAGGCAGAATGTTCAATATAAGGCCTTTATTGCGTTAACTGTGATTCTAGGCCTATCGGCAGCTTTGATATGGGCTAGGTTTCAGCGTGACGAAGCTGTTAAGCAAAGGCGGGTAGCGGAATCAGGGCTTTATGTCTCCCGCGAATTGTTAGCCCAAACTTCGATAGGTCAGCAGCACTATCAACGTGCGAATGAGTTTCTAGAAGCTTCGTTTCCTGCATTTGGGGCATTAGACAACGACGACCAGCGGAGCTTCGACTGGTTCTACTTATGGAGGCAGACGCATATGGATAAGCAAACGCTGAAAGGACAAGCCGATGGTGTTAATTCTGTGGCGGTTTCGCCTGATGGACGGACCTTGGCGAGTGGAGGTGGTGATGGAACCGTAACACTGTGGGATGTCGCACAAGCCAAAGAAAGTGCCACGCTGAGAAGCGGGAGTGACCGTGTTTGGTCCGTATCATTTGCGCCGGATGGGCGGACGCTGGCGAGCGGAGGATCGGATGGGACAGTGAAGATTTGGGAGGTAACAAGCGGGCGAGAACTCGTAATGCTTGAAGGTCATCAGGACGATGTTTATTCCGTAGCATTCGCGCCGGATGGTCGGCGCTTGGCGAGTGGGAGTGGTGATGGAACCGTAAAACTGTGGGATGTCGCACAAGCCAAGGTAAAGGTCACCCTAAGAAGTGGGAGTGACCATGTTTGGTCGGTCGCATTTGCGCCAGATGGGAAGACGCTGGCGAGCGGGGGGAGCGGTAACGTGAAGCTGTGGGATGTGGCAAGCAGTCGGTTATTGGCGATCTTTAAAGGTCACGCGGACGGTGTTTATTCCGTGGCATTCGCGCCTGACGGTCAACGCTTGGCAAGTGGCGGGTATGATGACACTGTTAAGATTTGGAAGGTAGCAAACGGGCGCGCAACCACACTCACTGGGCACATTGATGATATCTCGTCAGTAGCGTTTACGCCGGATGGTCGTACGCTGGTGAGCGCGAGTGATGATTGCACTATAAAACTTTGGGATGTTGCGAGCGCGCAGGAAAAAATTACTTTCAAAGGTCATGGAAATAGTGTCAATTCAATAGCGATGATGCCGCAGTTGCAAATGATAGCGAGTGCGAGCAGTGATGGAACGGTGAAATTTTGGGATATTACAGGCGAATCTGGCCCCTTGGTGATTGGTAAGGGGGATATAGCCGTCAGGTCAGTGGCAATTGCACCTGACGGGCGAACGCTGGCAGGTAGTTATGGTAACGGCGTGAAGCTTTGGGACATCACCACCAAACAAGAAATTGCCACACTTAGTGTGGAAGGCGATGGGGGACTTTCAGTAGTGTTTGCGCCGGATGGGGGAACATTAGCCTGTGACATTGGTAACAAAGTGCGGTTATGGGATGTTGCAAGCAAGAAAGAAATCGCAACGTTCCATGGACATAAAGATAACATCTACACTGTAGCTTTTGCGCCAGATGGTAAAACCATAGCAAGTGGAAGTGGTGACGGAACAGTAAAGCTGTGGGAGGTCGCACAAGCCAAAGAAAAGGCAACACTAGCAACTGGAAGCGTTGAAATTTGGTCAGTGGCATTCGCACCGGATGGACGAACACTTGCGTATGGTGCTGGCAATGAGGTGAAGCTCTGGGATATGGCGCGCCAACAGGGTATTCCGACGCTATACGAACATAGAGATCGCGTGAAGTCGTTGGCCTTTGCTCCAGACGGACGGACCTTGGCGAGTGGAAGTGATGATGGGACAGTAAAGCTGTGGGATGTCGCACAAGCCAAAGAAAAGGCAACATTGACAAGCGGGAGCTTCGTAAGAAGTAGAGGCGTCTACACCGGAGTGTATTCTTTGGCATTTTCACCTGATGGAAAAACTCTGGCAAGCGGCAGAAATGGTTATCAAGTAAAGCTCTGGGATGTCACGAGTGCGCAAGAGAAAGTAACGCTGAATGCGGAGGGGGGGAGTGTTTTTTCTTTGGCATTTGCACCTGATGGGAGAAGTCTTATATCAGGGGGAATTGGATGGAAAAAAAACGATGACCAGTCGAGGTTTTCTATTTACATCTGGCAAGGGGCAACTGATGAGGAAGTAGCGAGGCAGTGCATTCGTTGCGGGCGGAAAGAGTGAAGCTGAAACACGATTGTACAGTGGTACGCTGTTCACAAACCCAAAGGCTGCGTCGTATACTTGGCAAGCCGGAGAACGCACCGGTTCCATAAGCAAGCATCGAAAACACAACACGTATGCAGGAATATCAATTCACCAAAATTCGCCAACAATTCGCCCGCGAAGCTCTCGCGGACATCGAAGCGACTGTTCACCAACGAGTCACTGCCAAACTGAAAATCGCGCCTGGTGCCAACATCGCCATCACCGTTGGCAGTCGCGGCATTGCGAACATTGCGCGTATTGCCAAAGCGACGGCGGATGCGGTCAAAGCTTGTGGCGGTGCGCCGTTCATCATTCCGGCGATGGGCAGTCACGGCGGGGCTACGGCGGAAGGGCAGCGCGAGATTCTGGCTTCGTATGGCGTGACGGAAGAGGCGATGGGCTGTCCGATTCGCGCTACGATGGAAGTGGTGGAGATTGATAGCACGGGGCTGGAAATGAAGGTTTTCATGGACAGGTTCGGCTATGAATCCGATGGCGTGATTTTGCTGAATCGCATCAAACCCCACACGGCGTTTCACGGCGAATTTGAAAGCGGGCTGATCAAAATGAGCGTGATTGGCCTCGGCAAAGAGCGGCTCGCGAATGAGATTCATCGCTTCGGTGTCTACGGGCTGAAAACGATTATGCCGCAGGCGGGGCGGCGCATTTTGGAGACGGGCAAGATCGTGCTGGGCGTAGGCATCGTCGAAAACGCCTACGATGAAACCGCCATCATCGAAGCGTTGACGCCTGCCGAAATTCTGACGCGTGAACCGGAGTTGCTGGCGCTGGCGAAACAACTGATGCCGAGCTTTCCGCTGTGCGATATTGATGTGTTGATTGTGGATCAGATTGGCAAGAATATCAGTGGTTCCGGGATGGACCCGAATGTCATTGGTCGTATGAAAATCCCCGGCGAACCGCCTGCCGAATTCCCCAAAGTCAAAGTCATTATTACTACTGACATCACCGAAGCTTCGCACGGAAACGCCTGCGGCATTGGTTTGGCTGATGTGACGACGCGGCGGTTGGCCGACAAAATTGATTGGGATGCGACGTACATGAATGGTATTACCAGCGGCTTTTACGAGCACTTTATGTTGCCCATCGTCGCGCCGACCGATTTGCAAGCCTTTGAATGGGGCATTCGCGCCAGCCACGATCCGTACGCGCCGAAGAAGATTGTTCGCATCAAAGACACGCTGCACGTCAGCGAAATGTATGTGTCGGATGCCGCACTCGGCGAAGTGAAAGATCGCGTCCAAATCATTAGCGAGCCGAAAAGTTTGTTTGATGAACAGGGATCGCTGATTGCATTTTGACGATGCCTCCTGCCTTACTCATTATCGCCGATGACTTAACTGGCGCAAACGACACGGGCGTGCAGTTTGCCAAGCGTGGAATTCGCGTCATCGTCAGTATTCATCACGAACACCCACTGGAAAATTTTGCCCACGACTGTCAGGTTCTGGTGGTGAACACCGAATCACGTCACCTTACCCCCGCAGAAGCCTATCGCCGCGTCGCTGCTGTTGCGCACGCAGGTGTCGCGCTTGGCATTCCGCAGTTTTACAAGAAAACTGATTCGACGTTGCGCGGCAACATCGGCGCTGAACTTGCGGCACTGTTGGAAGCAACAGGCGAATCCGCGTTATTTTTTGCGCCTGCCTATCCCAAACTTAACCGTACGACTCAGCAGGGAACGCAATTTGTGAATGGCATTCCGCTCAGTCAATCTGCCTTTGCCGCTGATGTGCGCAATCCGCTTCGGCAGGATTTCATTCCTGCCTTGCTGGCTCAGCAAACGAACCGAGCGGTGAAGCTCTTCGATCAATTGCCCGTAGCAGAGAGCCAGCCCACGATTTATGTGCTGGATGCACAAACGGATGAGGATTTACGACGATCTGCGCAGTTGCTGGCGGGAAAGAGCCTGTTGGCGGGGTCTGCCGGATTGGCCGAATTTCTGGCCGAGTCAATGCAGGCGATAACAACTCCTGCGCCAATGCCCACCTTGTCTTCCCCTGTTCTGGTGGTAAATGGCAGTATGCACGAAACTTCGTTGCGGCAAGTCGAACACGCTGCACAGCGTGGCTGGCAGCGATTTGCGCTGGCTTCTGAACCATCGGTTTCACAAGTCGTTGATACGCTGGCGACGGCGCGGCGCGCGTTGCTCACCACTTCCCCTGAAATTGTCGAGGAACAGGCAGCGATGCGTTTGGCAAATTTCGTTCATCAGGTTGTTCGTCAAATTTCTGTTCCGACCCTGATTGTTTTTGGCGGCGACACGTTGGCCGCAATCGCTGAAGCATGCGGATGGACGGCATTTTGTCCACAAACAGAATTTTTGCCTGGTGTGCCATTCGTCAAAGTTTGCGGGCGGGCCGAGGTGGAGTTATTAACCAAAGCAGGTGGCTTTGGCGGCGTAGACTTGATCCAGGTTGTGGCAGAAGCCCGACTGTAAAGGATGGCGTATATTCTTGAAAACGCCCTCCTTTACAGTCGGGCTTCTGCTGTTACGTGTATTGGCAGATCAGGTTGGAAAGAAGTATTCGGCGCAACAAACAAGATGTTTGTTGTACAGCTTCGGCGAATTTGTAGCGCAAACATCTTGTTTGCGCCGCTGCTAATTTCAGAGAAGGAATTTTGAAAATGTGTATTGCGATCACGATGGGCGACAGCAGTGGGGTTGGCCCGGAAATTGTGCTGAAGGCGTTTGCACAGGGCGAATTGCCAGATGACTTCATCGTCATTGGCGATGCCAGTATTCTGCAAATCTGTAATCAGCAATTGGGCTATGGCGTGCCGCTGCAAACGATCCGTAACGTCGCCGAACGACAGCCGGACGTGCTTAATATCTACGATCTCGCATTGCTGACACCGGACGATTTGTGCATCGGGAAAGTGTCGCAAAAATCCGGGCAGGCGGCGCTGGCATACGTCGAACGTGCGACACGCCTTGCCCTTGCCAAAGAGGTTTCTGCGATTGTGACGTTGCCGATCAACAAAGAGGCCACGCGCCTGACCGCACCGAATTTCAGCGGCCACACGGAATTTATTGCTGAGCTTTGCGGAGAAGAGAATTACACGATGATGCTGGCGTCAGAGCAGTTGATTGTGACGCACGTTTCGACGCACATTTCGCTGCGGCAGGCACTCGAACAGGTGACGACCGAAAAAGTGCTGAACATCATTCGCCTGACGCACGATGCCGTCGCCAAATTGCGCCCGCGTAACAAAATTGCCGTGGCTGGATTAAACCCGCACGCCGGAGAAAATGGGTCTTTCGGGATGGAAGACCTCACCCAGATCAAGCCTGCCATTGAAGCTGCCCGCGCCGAAGGCATTGACGCCAATGGCCCCTTTCCGCCCGACACGATTTTCTTTCAAACCGTCAAAGGCAAAGCCTACGATGCGGTTGTTTGCATGTATCACGATCAGGGTCACATCCCGATGAAGCTGCTGGATTTTGAGGGCGGCATCAACGTCACGCTTGGTTTGCCGATCATTCGCACCTCGGTGGATCACGGCACGGCCTTCGATATTGCCTGGCAAGGCAAAGCGTTTACGCGAAGCCTGAAAGAAGCTTGTGCGCTGGCGGTGAAATTAGTTAAGTGATGTACGACAGGCGGCCCGCCTGTCATTGCTTCAACTTTTCAGCCAGTGACAGCCAATCTACCTGTCGTACATTGTGCGTTTCGTTTTGCGTAAGCCGTAGACTTGGGCGTGGTCTTTGCTATCTTCTTCGCGAATACGTTGCCGTCAGCAGTTCAGTGCGGGCTTTCCTGCCTGCAACTAATTCCTGCCAGACGATTTCTTCCGCCTGTTCGGCCTGGTCTTCCAGTTCACGCAACAATGTGTCTCGTTGAGAGATGCGGGCTTTGAGTTCCGCTTCCAGCAACCCAATGGGCTTATTTCGTGTCAGCAGCAGCAACAGATCATTTGTGTCCTCAACCAGCTTCTGTACCAGATACGTTCGCAACAGGCTTCCCAGTACATGCTTGACGTGGGCTAGTTCGTGGCTCAGAACTTCGAGATACCGTTCTTCTCGCTGTAGCTCGCTGAAGGGAATAAAGCCATTCGGACGGGCCACGTGTGGGCCGCTTACGGCCTGATCAATATTCGTAAAACAGAGCTTCAGCACGGCTGTATGACGCTTGCCACTTGGATCAAAGCGTTCGATATTGAAGCTGCCTGCGGTGCTGTTTGGGATTGTATATCCTGCCTGAAATTCCAGATACACCTGATGTCCGCTGTGTTCCGCCCAGTCCCACAATTCGTACAAGGTGGGGTGCAGCCATCTCCCATCCGCGTCTGTGGCCAGGATACGACGTTCCATCGCCTTCCATCGTTCCACTTCCTTGCGAGAAAGCCGTGAGGTCAGCAGGCCGGATTGCTTAATTCTCAGACTGGGCATCTTCACCTCCACCACCGTATTTTCTGACGCCGGATTTACGTGATGCCGCCCAAAATCGGAACCAGGCGTTTCAGCGTAAGAGATTCGGATCACTTGTGCTTCAAGAGATAACGTTCCAACCAGCAAAGCCAGGGCTGCGAACGAGCAGAGAAATCGCAGCATAGTGCCTCCATGGGCAGGGGCGTAATTTATCAAGACGAACAAAATTTTCGTACGGCAATAGTCTTGCGGGAGCGGGATAATGTTCGGAATCGAGAGGATCGGGCTGCCATTTCCTGAACAACGCGCGAAGTATAGCGCAGATGAAATCAGATACAAGAATTTAATGTGGAAGTGAGGTCGGTTTTTGGGTGTCGTTCATCGCAACCAGAAAATAATTGCCGAATCTTTCTTTTGCTTCCCAGTTTTTCCTTCAAAAAGTCGCTTTATCTCATGAGATGACTAAACAGAAAGAAACCCCGTTCAGGATGAATACTGATTTCCATCTTCGCCGGGGCATTTAGTGAAATGGTAGTTGCGTGCAATGACTGAACTTTCTTACGCGTCCACAACAGGTTCCCGAAATGAACAGGCGACATTGATAGACCCGCGCCTGTTGTCGTTTGCGCTGGCCTGTGATGAATCTCAGGCGAATGAATTTCTGACAGCGCTGCTGGAACAGGCGCATCCGATTGTCGAACGTGTGGCAGGACGTGGCATTGCATCAGAAGACCTTCGCAGCGAAATCATGATCAGGGTCATTGCACTTTTGCGAGAATTCAAAGCGGCCCCGTCTCGCCGACCCATTGCCAATTTTAGCCATTATGTCAGTGTGCTCGCCGCCAATGTTTGTCGAGAAGAACAGCGTCGCCAGAACCCGCGTCGCCGTGGCCTGAAAGACGCTCTGCGCCACACGCTGACACAGGAATTTCGTCTGGCCCTTTGGCAAAACAATCAGGATCAGGTTTGTGGATTGGCGCAATGGTCGTCGGGGGCTGCCGAGGACAGCGAAAGATGGCGACAGTTGCAGGCGTCTCCTCAGTTTTTTCTTGAAATGATCGGTGGGGCTGCAAATGCCTTAAAGCGCGCGGATTTATTGCTGGCGCTCTTTCGTTGGCTGGGACATCCATTGCTCTTTGATGATCTGGTTACCATCGTGGCGGGATTGCAGGGAATTCGAGACGATCAACCTATCACGGCGACATTTTCTGAGGATATTATGGAAGACCCCCTCACCCGTATTCCATCTGCCGGACAGCGCCCCGATGAAGAGGCCGAGTGGCGCGCGTTTTTAGGCTCTCTGTGGCGCGAAATTGAGTCGTTACCGCCCTTACAACGCGTGGCCTATTTGCTGAATTTTACCGATGGCGAAATCGAATGGTTCTGGTTTTATGGCATCGCTTCCATTCGCCGCATCGGGAAAATGCTGCAACTGACGACTGAGCAGTTCAGTCGCGCCTGGGTTTTGCTGGACTGGCGCGAAGAGCAGCGGCGCTTTGCTCGATCTCTAACGGATTATGACGAACAATTTGCTTTGCTCTGGCAGCATTTGCCGCTCAACGATTTGACGATAGCCTCTTTGCTTTCTACTACTCGGCAGAATGTCATCAATTTACGCCAGGCTGCCCGCAAGCGGTTGCGCAAAAAAATGATTGAAGGCCAGGCAATATCGCCACCGAACTCGCATCTTTACGAATGAAGGAAGGCAGAAAGGAAAAGAGCTATGCATCTTTCATTTTATCAACTCAATCGTTATCGGCACGCCCGCCTGGAACCGGCGGAATTGCTAAGCCTGGACGATCATTTGACCGAGTGCGAGTTTTGTCGGCAGCAATTGCGCGCACAACTCAACCCGCAATCAGCATTCTTTCAACTGCGAGCGAATCTGCAACTGATGCCGGAGCCGGAGCATTTATCGTCGTCTCAATATCCGGCTTTTGTGAACAATACGCTGAGCACGGTTGAGCAGGAATTAGTCGTTAGTCATCTGGAATACTGCGACCTATGCGCCGGACAAATGCGCGTGTATCGTGCGGCAATGTTGGAATCCCGACCTACGTTGGGACAGTCCTGGCTAGCGATTTGGGAGACGTGGCGCGAACGCCTGGCGTTGGTTTGGCCCATGCCTGTGGCTGCCGCCGTTGTGATTGCACTGGTTGCCTTGGTGGACGGCTATTATTTCCGGGCAAAACCGAATTCTCTTGTGGCTGAGAATGCACCTTTGCCCGTCACACCAACGATAGCCGCGCCAATCGCTTCTGCATCGGTGCGGCCTGAAAGCACGCGGATGCCAAAAGTGAGTCCGACAGAACCAGTGCAGATCGCACAACTTCGCTTCCCGGCTGAACTGGCCGCCTTGCGCGGAGGAAAAATCACGCGCGGCAGCAGTTCCACAGATGAGACGTTTCAACTCACTCGCCCCATCGCGACATTTGTTTTGAGTCCTCGCCCAACGTTGCGCTGGCAATCCTTCCCCAGCGCAACTATCTATCGCGTGAAAGTTTTTTCGACGGACTATGAGTTGATCGCGGAAAGCGCTGATCTGACCGCAACGTCGTGGACTTTGCCCGTCCCACTCGAACGGGGCAAAACCTATCTCTGGCAGGTAGTGGCCAAAAAGGGCGAAGAAGAATTCGTCGGCACTTCTTCTGTTGTAGAAGCCCGTTTCACGGTGCTGGATTCAGCACGAGCCAGACAAATCGAACAAGTCCGACAACACACAACATCCCCTCTCGCGCTTGGCATTGCCTACGCCCAGGCCGGGTTACTGGACGATGCCGAAGCCAAATTAAAAGCTGCGCTTCCCTCAGCCGCAGCCAGAAAATTTTTACATCAAGTGCAAGCAGCACACGGCAAATAACCGCCCGACAACGCGCGCAGCCCCTGAGAGCGCAGGCATCTTTGCCTGGGCTCTCAGGGGCTGCGCGTGGTTAAGGGGAACGTAATATGAAATCTAAAATAACGCTCAGACTCCTTTTTCTTTTTTTCTGCACCTTCGCCGCCTACGCCCAGACGGCAACGACGACAACTCTTTCCGGGTTTGTCAGCGACCAGGAAAGACAGCGCATCTCAGCGGCGCTGATCACGCTGACCGAACTTGCCACAAATCGCGAATGGCATACGCTGACAGATGCAGAGGGGCGGTATCAGTTTTCGGCTTTGCCCACAGGGCGATTTCACCTCAAAGTCACTGCTCCGGGGTTCAAGGCTACCGAAGTGCGAGAGGCCACGACGGAGGTTGCCAAAAACGCCACGATCAACGTCTTGCTGGAGGTCGGCGAAATTCTGGATGCCACACAGGTCGTCGCCGGAAGAATTTTGCTGCAAACCAATGACGCCAGCATTGGCAGCGTTTTCAGCCAAACGAGTTTGCAGCGCCTTCCTAATCCGACACGGCAATCAAATCAGCTTTTTCAATTGCAAGCTGCCACGACGCCAACAGGAGAATTTGCCGGAGCGCGACAGGATCAAAGCACTGTCACGCTTGACGGCGTAGACGTTTCTGACAATGCGCGCGGCGAATTTGGGCGCACTGTCATTCCCACGCCGGTCGAAACGATTCGCGAAATGCGCAGCATCGTTGCCAATGCCAATGCGACGTTCGGACGTTCATCCGGCGGGCAATTTGCCCTCGTGACCAAAAGCGGCACGAACGATTGGCACGGCAGCGCCTATTGGTTTCATCAAAACGGCGCGCTGTCTGCAAACTCGTGGACGAACAATCGGCTTGGCATCGCACGTCCGTTTTTATTAGACAATCGCTTTGGTTTCACGTTCGGTGGCCCACTCCGAAAAGATCGCACGTTTTTCTTTGTCAATTACGAAGGTCGTCGCCACCCCGATGCCAGAACCGTTACGCGCATTGTTCCGACAGTGAGCTATCGCAATGGTTCGATCAAAACGGAGTATCAACAGCTTGATCTGGCGCAGCTCAAAGATTTGGACGAACGCGGTTTGGGCGTGAATCCAACAATGCAGGAATACCTCCGCCTGTATCCATTGCCGAACGATTTCACGGTGGGCGATCAATACAATCTCGCAGGCTTCACGTTTGCCGCGCCGACGAAATCCTCTGAGGCATTTGGCGTTCTGCGCCTTGACCAGATTTTTAACTCACGCTGGAGCGCGAATTTAAAACTGGCGGGCAGCCGTCATCTCAACACGACCGCAACGCAGGTGAGTCTGTTGACGAAATCGGCTACCAATCAATTTCCGTATCGTCCGTTGAATGCGGTGGCTTCGGTCACGGCTGCGTTGTCGCCAAGACTAACGAACGAGCTACGCGGCAGTTGGTTGCGCGATAAGTTGAATTTCGAGAATGCAGTGCCACAGGCAATGCTGGGATTGAGTTTGCCATTGCGGCTTGATCCGCGCTATTTCGATAATCTGGTTGATTCCGATGCTCAGCGCGGACGGCGACAGGCGCGGCAACTGAGCATTTGGCAATGGGCGGATAATTTGACCTGGAACCGCAACGGCCACAGCCTGCAAGCAGGCACCAATCTGCGCTTCATCCATTCGACCGATTTCCGCAATGACAAGGTGTACAACGTCCTGTCCACGCCGCTTGCCGATGTGGGCAATGGCGGCGCGCGCATTTTGGTTTCCGGCGCGCAACGTCCATTTTTCATTATCCGCGAAACACCTTTGGTGACGACGCTCAAATCCGTGTTGTACGGCAATGTCTATCAGGTGCCAGCCTTGTTTACGCGCGATGCAGATTTGCAAGTTCAGCCGCTCGGAACCGGACTTAACACAAAATCCAGCCTCAGCGCGTATGAGGTTTATTTCTCTGACACGTGGCGCGTGAAACCCTCGTTCACCGTGACCTATGGCGTGACGTACAACTGGCAAACGCCGCCTGTCGAGGCATCGGGCAAGCAAACAGTGATGACGTACAAGGACAGCGGGCGTTTGGTGGAGTATCAAAACTATCTCGACGCCAAACGACAGGCAGCATTGCGTGGCGAAGCGTGGAATCCTGAATTGGCCTATGTGCCGCTTAAAGATGCAGGGCGCAAAACGGCTTTCGATACGGATTACACGAATCTTTCGCCGCGTGTTTCTCTGGCCTGGAATCCGAATCTGAAAAACAAATTCCTGGGCGATTATCGCACCGTCATTCGTGCCGGGTATTCCTTGCAATTTGATCGCGCCAACACCGTGCAAACGATCACGATTCCAACGCTAGGAATTGGTTTTTCGCAAACGCAGGTGCTGACGAATCCGCGCAGCACGACCGGGGAATTTTTTCGTGTCGGCGTGGATGGTGCGATTCCGCTGCCGACGGTTGCGGCTAAACTGACGATGCCCATTGTGCCGGAAAAAACGCTGGACGAAATAGTTTCCGTTGCCGTTGATCCCCACATTAAAACGCCGCGCAATCACGTTTTCGATGTCACGATCCAACGCGAACTGCCACATGATTTTCTGCTCGAAATCGGTTGGGTTGGACGTTTGGGCCGCAAGTTGTATGCGAATGGAAATCTGAATTCGCTGCCGTTGATGTTCCGGGATCATAAATCAGGGCAAACGTTGGCGCGGGCGATTGAAGGCGTGCTGGCCGAAAAACGAAATAACCGTTTTGATGTCCCGCCCCAACCGTATTTTGAGAACTTGTACGGCGAAGGCAGCACCGGAGAATTCAGCACGTATCTCAACGATGGGCGCATCAGCTTTTTTCAGCAATTCATCGCCGATCTGCGCGTCCAACGCGGTTGGATGAACGGGCCAACGCTGACCAATTTACAAGTGCAGGATTTATGGATGCGGACTTCAACCGCTCGTTCCAACTATCACGCGCTATTTGTCGCGTTGCACAAACCCCTGAGCTTTGATGTGAATTACACGTTGTCGAAATCGCTGGATAACGTGCCGGGGCTGACGCAAAACGATCTGACGCCGTATCAAAACAGCTTTGAGCCTGACATTGATTACAGCCCATCGCTGTTTGATCTGCGCCATCTATTCAAGGCAAGCGGTTTTTACAATCTGCCCTTTACCCGAAATCGCCTGATTCGCGGTTGGTATGCGGCGGGCATTTTCACAGCTCACAGTGGCTTGCCGCTGACCGCTTTTGCAGGTAGCGATGGATTTGGCGGCAGCTCGGTCTACAACACATTCACCGGGGCGATTGCCTTGCCGAGTACAAATTTTGATTCAGGTGTGCATCGCGTGGGGGATGGACTGAATTTGTTTGCGAACCCGGAAGCCGCAATGAAAAGTTTTCGACCTGTATTGCCCGCACAGGATCATCGGCACGGACGCGGAGCCTTGCGCGCCCTGGCGCGTTGGAATCTGGATGCGAGCCTCGGCAAAGAAACTGCTCTGACGGAACGCGTGAAATTCACTTTTTCTGTTGAGGTTTTCAATGTCTTCAATCACGTGCTTTTCAATGATCCGAAATTGGATTTACGGTCTGCCCTGGATTTTGGCGCACTGACCTCGCAGTTCAATGCGCCCCGTCGGATTCAAATTGGGGCGCGAGTTGATTTTTGAGAATGCCATCCGTACCGCGACCAGTAGGGAACTGGGTACGCCGCATCTTGCGTGCAAAGGTTGCGAGAGTCGAATCCTTTCCGAAACCAGGCAGGCTGGAAGCCTGCGTACCCAGTTGCCCACTGGTCACAGTGATGATTTTATATGCCAAGCCTGCGGATTTTCATTGCCTTACTGCTTTGCTGCTCTCGACTCATTTTTGCGCAGACAGATGAAGCGATTGCCCGCGCCATTGCCGCAGATCGTGCTTTTCAGCAGGCAGAACAACGTTACAAACAAGGCGAGTTGCGTGATGCGTTGGAGCAGTTCAAAACCTCCTTGCAATTGCGCCAGCCGCTGAACGACAAACGCGGCGAGGCTCTTACCTTCGACCTCATTGCCACAATCCACAATCAACTCGGCGAAAAGCTGCAAGCCATTGAAGCCTTCCAACAAGCTTTGGCGCGCAGAAAGGAAAGCCCTCGTGATGAGGCCGCGACGTTGCACAACATTGGCGTCCTGTTTAGCGAACTGGGCGACAAACAACAAGCCTTGCAGCATTTTGAACGCGCGCTTGGTTTGTGGCGGCGGGCGCAAGACCAAAGCGGCCTGGCCACAACCTTGAATGCACTTGGCGCGCTGTATTCCTGGGCGGGGCAGAAGGAAGAGGCGTTGCAAAATTACCAGGAGGCGTTGCCGCTCAAACGCGCCTTGAATGATCGAAATGGCGAGGCGTACATTCGCAACAACCTTGGCGCGTTATGGTCGGCGCTGGGCGAAAAGCGAAAAGCGCGCGAATCTTTTTTGTTGGCCTTATCGCTGTGGCGTGTGCTTGGTGATCGCAAAGGGCAATCCCTGGCCTTAACGAACCTCGGCGTTGTTTTTGCTGAATTGGGCGAACGGCAAAAGGCAATCGAATATTTGCAGCAAGCGCTCAACCTGCAAGTTACCCTCGCCGACAAATACAGCGAATCGCGCACGCGCGGCAATCTTGGGTTTGTGTATGCTTTGCTTCATGACAAAGTTCGCGCGGCTGAGTCTCTCAACCAATCGTTAGCCGAGGCACGCGCCAGTAATAATCTGGACGCCGAAGCCGCAACACTCCATCATTTGATGCTGGCGGAAAAGGAATTCAACCAGCCCGCCCGCGCCATTACCTTTGGCAAGCTTGCCCTCAATGCGTATCAGCAGTTTCGCGCCAACCTGCGCGATGCGAACCCGCAAATGCAGCAAAGTTTTGTCCGATCCAAAGCGGATGCCTATCGCACATTAGCTGAATTGCTAGTGGATGCTGGGCGGTTGATTGAGGCGCAGCAGGTTTTGCGGTTGCTCAAAGCGGAAGAATTCTTTGAGTTTGTGCGCGGGGATGAACCCAAAGCGGCGACGTCGCGACTTGCCTTAACCGCAGAAGAACAGGAAATCGCGAAAGGCTACCTGCCACGGACAGCAACCACCTCTGAGACAGGAAACTTTGTGGCAGATTTGGCCACCCTTGCGCCGGGCACTGCTGCGATTTTTACGATCATGGGCGAAGACAAATATCGGGTTTTACTGTTCACCGGGGAAACTCATCTGGCTCGTGAATCTTCTATCAACGCCACAGACTTGAATCGAAAAATTCACGCTTTTCGCGATGCCTTGAATGCGCGGCGGCCAGATTTTATGCCGCTTTCGCGCGAACTGTATCGCATCCTGATCGAACCGATTCGGCAGGATTTAGCGAACGCGAAAGCCACAACCTTATTGTGGTCGTTGGATGGCGCGCTTCGCTATGTGCCGATGGCAGCGCTGCACGATGGAGAAAAATATTTGGTTGCGCGCTATGCGAATGCTGTGCTGACGCTCTCGTCTCGACAAAATGCAGCCCCCTGTCAAAATTGGCGTGGGCTTGGGTTAGGAATGTCAAAAGGGGTCGCGGGGCTTCCGCCTTTGTCCTATGTTCCGGCTGAGTTGGCGTCCATCATTCGTACCTCAACCAACGGCAATGGTGTTTTGGACGGACGTATTTTACTCAACGAAGCGTTCACTGAAGCGGCGATGAAGACCGAATTAAGTCAACGCTATCCGGCAGTGCATATTGCCAGCCATTTCAATCTTGCGCCGGGCAATGAAACAGAATCTTATCTCTTGCTGGGTGATGGGACGCGGCTGACTCTGGCGGAACTGAAGCATTGGCCGCGTGCTTTCGATGGTGTTGAGCTGTTGACGCTGTCGGCCTGTGAAACGGGCGTGGGCGATGGGCGCGAGGTGGAAAGTTTGGGCGAGCTTGCGCAGCGACTGGGAGCAAAATCCGTGCTTGCTACCTTGTTACGCGTGCCCGATCAAAGCACTGCCAGGTTGATGCAGCAGTTTTATCGGCTTCAGTCGAAGATGTCGAAGGCTGAGGCATTACGACAGGCACAGTTGGAATTGCTTCGCACCGATTCATACAAACATCCAATTTATTGGTCGCCCTTTATCCTGATGGGCTGGGATTAAGTTCCCCCTTCCTTAAAATTCATCACGAAAAAAAGGTGAAAGGTTTTTCCCGCCTTGTCTTACCCAAGTGGTAGGAGAGAGAAACCTGAAAAAATAAACCCAAGAAAAGACAAAGAATTCAAAGCAGGAGAGGAAACTAAAAACGGCGGAAGCCCGACTGTGCAGGAGGGCGCACGGAACATCTGAACCGCATCTCTTTTACAATCGGACTTCCGTCGCGAGTTTTCTATCCAAAAAATAATACGCCCAAAGCAATATCTCTTTTTCCTCCGCATCAATACACAATGTAACGAATGAAGTAGCGTCAGCCGCACTTCAAATTTAATCACAAAACGGACAGACACCGATGATGATGTCGTCGTGTGTCTGCGAATAAAAAAAACGATCAAACAAACTTGGAGAGAACACTATGAACACCAAACTCAACCTCAAAGCCCAATTGATGATGACCGCATTAGTTTTGACTTTCGTCACTTTGTTTAGTGGCGCTGTACTTGCCGCTCCGGCAGAAACCATGCGGGTCTGGCGCGCGCAAATCCAATTTCAAACGGCGAACATCGGTGATGCGGGCAGTGATGACAGCGTCAAAATCCAACTTAATGGCAACAACAGCACCTGGCTGGATTATGGCCGCGACGATTTCGAGCGGAACACAAATTACACCTACGATCTCAAGCTGAATGGCATTAGTCGCCTGAGCGATATTCGTTATCTTTACATTGCCAAAACTGGCACTGATGGATGGGCAGTCAAATCCTTTTCGTTGATTATCAACGGGCGCACGATTTACACCCAGACGTTTCCTGGTAACGGGCGCTGGTTTGATACAGATAGCGGAGAGACAAACACCTACTTCGTTCAATTCTCAACGCTACGTGCTGATGACGCGTGGGTAAATTATGTTGCGCCGTTTCCGCCTTTGACCATCACGCGGGCCGAAATGGAAAGCCGTGTGGAAGGCATCGTCGGCGATTTCATCCACGGCAATCAGCTTGAATGGGGCCACCTGTACGGACGCGCTGTTGAAGCCACGCGCAAAAATAACAACACGCTGCACTTTGATCTGGACTTGGAAGCCGATATTTCCTACTTGCCCAACCCTGAAGTTGACGTGGATTTTGATATGGAAATCACCTGCGTGAACGGCACGATTTCGATGAAGGTGAAGAACGTTGTGGTGGATGTTGATTCCAGCCCCATTCTACAAGTTTTGTCGCTCGGCTTAATTAACTTCCTGGATGCGGAATTGTCTGCGCGTATTAATGACGCGGCGAAGAACATTAAGATTGGTCAGGATGTGCCGCTCGGTTTCTGCCCAGGCATCTCGGTGGATAGCCTTGTAAATATTCGCTTCACGCCGCCGATTGGCGTCACTGGCCCGATCTTGACGATGGCCAAACGCGAAGCTGCCAGCGAAGTCGCAGAGCCTGCGATTGACGACAACAAGAAATCATTGGCGGTGACCGTCGAAACTGGCGAACAGCTCAGCGCCAACGATGAAATGCCCTACGCTGTGAAGGTGAAATCGAACAAGCTGGAAGCGGGACAAGTTGACGTGAGCATCGAATTACCTGCTCAAACACATTTGTCGAGCGCAGCAGTCGAAGTCGTTGATGAAGCTGGCAACCGCAACGTGATCGCCGCCCAGGCCACTCCTGAAACGGGCAAGTTGGTCTTACGCTTCCGTGATTTCCTGAATGCAGGCGAGGCGAAAACCTACACCGCCAAAGTGCAAATTGGACAAACGGAAGGCGCTGCCATCACAACCCGCGTAATGCCTGTTTCTGCAATGGATGTCGCAGACGAAGCAGCGAGCATTGATGCCGTGACTTACCTGCAAAGAGATGGGGAAGTGACACGCGCCAAAGCAACACTTCAGCGATCTTCTGCACAACCAAAAGCAAATCAGGAGTAATTTTTACTGATTGCTACCCACACCCCGGCCATCGTGAATTGTTGTTCTCTGACTTCGATTCGCGGTGGCCGGGGTTTTATGGCGTCAGCTGGATGCTGCTTATCGGGCGGTCTGCTGCCCAAAATGGAGCGAGAAATACTTTAGTTGTTTAATTTATGCTTTAGAGTATACTTGCCGACTATTTTTCGGAAAGTGGTAGTATACTTCGCTATATGTCAACTGGCAGATTAGAGATTACACCCCTTGGCGGACTGGGGTTCTTTGGAATGAACATGACTGTCTTCCGCTATGACGGTCAGATGATTATCGTTGATTGCGGGATGATGTTTCCCGATGAAGACCTGTTAGGCGTAGACATCGCCATCCCCGATTTCAGCTACATCGAAGCCCACCGCGACGAAATCACCGCCATCGTCCTCACGCACGCGCATGAAGATCACATCGGAGCTTTGCCGTTCCTGCTGCAAATGATCAATGTGCCGGTCTATGGCACGCGCTTCACCTTTGGTCTGGTCGAAAACAAGCTTCAGGAATTTGGCCTGCTCGAACAAACCGAACTCATTGAAATCAGTCCGCGTGGCAGTTTTCAGGTAGGCGATTTTGAAATTGAATTCGTCGGCGTTTCTCACTCGCTGGTGGATTGCGTGGCCTTGGCAATCACAACGCCTGTTGGTGTGTTGATTCACACGGGCGATTTCAAGGTAGATGAAACGCCTGTGGTCGGACGCGCGATTGATCTGCAACGCCTGACGGAAATCGGCGACAAGGGCGTACTGGCCTTGCTGGCAGATTCGACCAATGTGGAGCGGGATGGGCGCACGGGATCTGAAAAAGCCGTGATTCCGGGACTCCAAAAAATCTTCGACGACGCATCGGGTCGCGTTATCGTCTCGTGCTTTGCGACCAGCATTCATCGCCTGCAAATTATCTGTGATCTGGCCGCCGAATATGGTCGCAACATCGCGCTTGTCGGGCGCAGCATGGTGCGAAATTTCGAGACAGCGGAGCGATTAGGTTATTTAGATTTGCCCAATGGATTATTGGTGAGTTCGGCGGAGGCCAAAAAACTCCCGCAGGATCAGGTGTGTTTACTCGTGACCGGTTCACAAGGCGAGCCGATGTCTGCGCTGCCGCGCATGGCCGTGGATCAGCACAAAGACGCCAGCATTGTTGGTGGCGATACGGTGGTGATTTCGGCCCGGCAGATTCCGGGCAATGAACGCGCGATTTCGCGGATGATGAATCACATGTTCAAGAAGGATGCGACCGTGATTGACAGCAGCATTGCACGCATTCACGTTTCAGGACACGGGCGTGCAGGCGATTTGAAGATCATGTACGATGCGGTGCGTCCGAAATATTTAATCCCGATTCACGGTGAAACCCGGCAATTGTATCGTCACGCCGCCGCCGCCAAAGGCTGGGGGCACGCGAAAGAGCGCATCATTCTGGCGGAGAGTGGTGATGTCATCGAGCTGGACGAATTCGGCGGGCGCATCAATGAAAAGATTCACGTCGGACGCGTGCTGATTGACGATTCGCGTTCGGGCAGGATTGATGACATGGTGATTCGAGATCGTAAGCATTTAGCCTACGATGGCGTCGTCCTGCCAATTGTCGCGATTAATAAAATTTCTGGCGAAATGGAAGCCGCCCCCGAAGTTGTACAGCGCGGTTTGGCGGTCGCCGATGATGGCAACGGCAACGGCTTTGTGCAAAAAGCCCGCATTATTGTCGCCGAGACGATTGAAAAAGCGTCACACGAGGAACGCGTGGATTGGACAGTGATCAAGGAAAAAATTCGCCTTGATCTCAAACGCTACATTCAGAAAGAAATCGGTCGCCGTCCGATGATTATTCCTGTCGTCCTGGAAGTTTGATCTTGGTCATTCGCCCTTCATCGCTGGTCATTTGTTCAGAATCCAAAATTCAGGATTTCACGAATGACAAGTGACCAATCACTAATTCCGCTTCGTTCCTAATTCCGCCAGGATTAATTTCCCCAATTCCCGTACCGCATTTGGAGTATAGCTGGATTTCAGCGTGATCAGGCTGAGCTGCCGATGCAGTCGTTTTTTCTCGACGCGCATCAGCCGCACTTTCTTATCAGCTGCTTCATTTCCCACCGCATGCATTGGCAACACGGAGGCCCCCAGACCTGCGCCAATCAAGCTTTTGATGGCTTCGATATTTTCCATTACCATTGCCACGCGCGGCTGAATGCCCACCTCAGCAAAGAAATTATCAATCAATTGCCGCATCACCGTTTTTCGTTCGTACAGGATAAAGCGAAGCTGGCTCAGATCACAGATCTGTAAGGCACGCTTTTGGGCTAAAGGGTGGCGGGCGGGTAAGGCCACGCAAAGTTCTTCTGCGCACAGCGGCTCAACCTGCAAATTGGTTTCCTCAACCGGGAGCATCACCAATCCCAAATCAAGGCGATGGGCCTGAACCTCCTGTCGCAGCACTTCGCTAATGTCTGAAACGACGATCAACTCCACTTCAGGGTAGCGCGCCTGATAAGCTTCAAGCACAGGGGGTAATTGATAAATCAGTGTGGTCGCGCCTGTGCCAAACCGTACTTTTCCTTTGCGCAGTCCGGTTAATTCCTGAATGGACATCTCAGCATTTTTCACGTCCTGAAAAATCCGTTCACAATGTTCGCGCAAAAGCTGGCCTGCCTCTGTGGGTAACACCTGTTTGCCGATTCGCATGAAAAGCGGACAGCCCAGTTCTTCTTCGAGTTGTTTGATGTGTTGGCTGATAGTGGATTGAGATAAATGTAACTTCCGACTGGCCAGTGTAAAGCCGCCTGCTTTGACTGCCGTGTGAAAAACTTTCAGCTGATGTAAGTCCATAGCTGGCTCCTTCATCCATCGGAATTACCGATCAATATCTTCGGAATTATGAATTTTACAGAGGGGTAGGCCGGATGTAAAATCCGCCTCCAGTTTCTTTCAAAGACAAGTCGAAATCATTAAGAAATGGGACTCACCCATTCGATTGCGGGCAGCGGTTCGTCAGGCAATAACCATCGAACGACATTTTCCATTGTATTTGCTTTGCTGAAGGACGGATTTCTGAAAGGTAAAGCAGCGATGTTTACAGGCATCGTTACTTTGTCTTAGCTCTCTGTGTTCTCAGCCTATGAGAACGCTTCTCGCAGGTGAAGACCAGGCGTTTCATCAACTACAGGAGGATTCTCATGCCCACTCATCACGCGGCTCATAAGCCGAAAATCATCTACGCCATCGCGCTTTTCTGTTTGCTGTCAGTCATGGCCTTTGCGCAGGACTATCGTGCCAAAGTGCAAGGTAGCGTTACCGATGCGAGTAACGCAGCTGTGGCCAATGCCAAAGTTGTTCTTAAAAACGACGGCACTGGCGTTGAAGTAACCCGCCAAACCAATACTGAAGGGCGTTATATTTTTGACTTCGTAGAGTCAGGAATTTACACCGTGATCGTCGAAGCGAACGGATTCAAACGCTTCGAGCAGCGCGGTTTCCCCATTCAAAATCGCGGTGATCTGACCGTGGATGCGCATTTGGAACCGGGCACCGTTAGCGAATCCGTCACGATTGTGGATACGCCGGTTGCCGTGCAGTTCAATTCCTCCAGCGACACAACGACTATCGGCAATGAAATCATCAATCAATTGCCCTTACGCGGGCGCAATCCCTACAACGTTGTCACGCTTGATCCGACGATCAACGGCGGCGAAAACGCGAACGGCGAGAATCGTCCGTATCACCACGCTTTCGCCAATGAATTCGATGCGGGCGGCGGCACGTTTCGCGGGAATGACATTCAATTGGACGGCGTGCCGCTGACATCGAGTTACAAGACTTCGTACACGCCTTCGGTCGAAGCCGTGCAGGAAGTATCGTTTCAAAAGAACGCGGTGGATTCCGAATACGGCTACAGTGCGGGCGGCATCGTCACGCTGAATATGAAGTCGGGTACGAACAAGTTTCACGGCTCGGCCTATTATCACAATCGCAACCCGCGCTTTAATGCCTTTGGCGATCCGACGATTCTGCGCACGGCAGGTGCGGACGAGACGATTTATCGCGGCACAGATCTGAAAATGTACGGCGGCACGATTGGCGGCCCGATCAAGAGAAACAAGCTTTTCTTCTTCACTTCGTGGGAACAATGGTTCGACAAACGCCCGATCACGGCTCGCTTCACCGTGCCGACAGAACTCGAACGGCGCGGTGATTTCAGCCAATCGCGCATTGGCACGTATACGACTTGTCCAACGGGCACGACGACCTGCGCACGCCCGATTTTCGATCCATTCACTTCGACCGGCACCAGCGGCGTTCGCACGGCATTTGCCGGAAACATCATCCCAACGAATCGCTTTGATGCGACGGCGGTAAGGCTGCTGGCGGAAATCCCGCTGCCGAATCGGGCGGGCAACAACCAGAACTGGGAAGGGATCAAAACCGAAAACGTAGATTACTGGAACCTCTCGAATCGCATTGACTGGAACATCAACGAACGCTGGAAAACGTTTGTCCGCTATGGCTACTTCCGCACCGATTTGCAGGAAGCGCCGCAAGGCAACACGGCGGGCAAATTGTTTCCGCTCTCCGGCAGCAACCGCAACGGGCTGAGCATCGCGGCGGACACGGTGTACACGATCTCGCCGTCGAAGGTGCTGAACCTGCGCGCCAATTACCACAAGCTGATTGACGAATTCGCCAACGAACCCAATCTGCTGGGCAAAGACGGAATGGCCGCCCTGTGGCCGAACAATCCCTGGTATACGACGTTGTTCACACGCGACCTGATTTATTACCCGGCGTTGGATGTGCCGACGGGTACGACGACCAATCGTCTCGGTCGGCAGGGGCGCGAATGGTGGCAGCGTCCACAAGGCTGGGGCGGTTCGGCACGGATGAACTGGTACGCGGGCAATCATCAAATCAAGTTCGGCGGCGAATTGCGCGTGGACAAAGGCAAAGGCGCGCGCTTCGAGCCGGTTAACCTGAACTTCGGTGCTGCGCTCACTGCCAGTCAGAACACGAACGCCAACATCAACATTTCCGGCAGTGAATGGGCGACGTTCCTGCTGGGGACGCTCAACAACAGCACGAGCGGTCGCCGCGTTCCGGTGCAGGAAGTCGTGACCTTCGGTTATTCATCGTATGTTCAGGACGATTTCAAAGTGAACAATCGGTTGACGCTCAACATGGGGTTGCGTTGGGAATTTGAACCCGGCCCGGTGGACCCGCAAGATCGTTTGTCGCAACGGCTCGACTTGACCAGTCCGATTCCTGAATTTCAAACGACCCCGCCGAATATGCCTGCGGCGGTGCTGAATTTGTTGGGGACGCGGAGTCTCAAGCCGATTTACAACGGCGCGTGGGTTTTCACGGATGCCAACAACCGCAATGCGTGGTCGCGCAAAGCCCTGAACCTGTTGCCGCGTCTCGGCGGTGCTTTCAAACTCGACAGCAAATCGGTGTTTCGGTTCGGCTGGGCACGGTATATGTCACCGTCGTCCAAAATCCGTGACGCGCTGGGCGATTTCGTCAACCAATACACCGGCTATTCAACCGTCAGCACGGTACTCAATCCGTTGAATGGTGTCCCGCTGGCACGCCTTTCCGACCCGTTCCCCACGACGGGCACGAATCCGAATCCGTTGCAACAACCGACCGAAAAATCCCTGGGGCGCTACACCAACCTCGGCAATGCGGTCAGCCTCGATGAATATGACTTGAAGCCGCAAATCAACGACCGTTTCTCGCTGTCCTATCAACGCGAAGTGTGGAGCCGCACGGTTGTGAGCTTCGATTTCTTTTATAACCGCGGCGTCAACCTGCCGGTGAACATTGATCTGAATCAGGTAGACCCGTACTTCCTGTACGAAGTCCCGCGTTCCGTTACCAATGCGACCGTCGCCAATCCGTTCCGCAACTACCTGACGATTGACAAATTCCCCGGCTCATTGCGCAACGGTTCGGCGAACGTCACGGTGGCATCGCTCCTGCGGCCTTACCCGCAATACGGCGCAATCACGCAAACCAACACGGCGCTGAGCGATTTGCGCGTGGTTTCCTACAAGGTGCAAGCGCAGCGTCCGTTTGCGCAAGGCTTGAGCCTGCTGGTGAATTACGCGTATCAAACCGAAGATCAAACGCAATTCTTCGATGACCGCGCGATGTTTGCACGGAAATTGGATTGGCGTCCGCTCGCGATTGCACGGCATCGGTTCAATCACGCCATCACGTGGGAACTCCCCTTCGGCAAAGGACGCTGGTTGCTGAAAGACGCGCCGACAGCGGTGGATTGGGCGGTCGGCGGCTGGCAACTGACGACGACCAATCGTTGGTATTCAGGTCGGCAATTGATCTTCGGGCAAAACCTGCGCGTGAACGGGAGCCCGAAGGTTGATAATCCAACGTTTGCGCGCTGGTTTAATAATGACAGAGATACGGATGGTACTTTCTTAATTTTCAAAGCCTTGCCGCCGGGCACAACCACTGACCCGTTGAGCGTCGGACGGACGAATCCGTACACGTATGACGGCATTGTTGGCCCCGGCACGCATCAGTTGGATATGACGTTGAGCAAAGGCTTCCGTTTCCGCGAACGGTATAAATTTGAAGTCCGCGTCGAAGCCTACAACGCCTTCAACGAGATCAACTGGGACAATCCCGTCGTGGATTTCAATAACGCGAATTTTGGCAAGGTCATCAGCAAGCGTCCCGGCTACATCGGACGCGAAATTCAGTACGGTTTCAAGCTGACGTTCTAGCCTTGGCTTGAAGAGCGCACGCAACACCAAGGCGGAAACGGCCCGTAAGGCAACTGTTGCCGCTTTGGTGTTCATTTGTTACACGGTAGTTTTTTATCTGAAAGGAGATCGCATGCAAAAGGATCATCGGCATCACGACCGACGCGCATTTCTGCATCATTCCGCATTCGGATTGGTCGGAGCGCTGTATGTGCCCGGCGTTTTTGCTCAAAAATTACAACAGACGCCGCGCCAGACCGAAGGCCCGTTTTATCCGACCAAATTGCCGCTCGACACGGACAACGATTTGCTCATCATTAACGACAAACTGACGCCCGCTGTCGGCACGATTACCCATCTGACCGGGCGCGTCCTGGATGCGCGCGGCGAACCCGTGCGCAATGCGGTTGTCGAAATCTGGCAATGCGACAACAACGGTAAATACATTCACCCAGGCGACACCAACAAGGTTTCACCGGATGTCAACTTTCAGGGCTTCGGACGCTTCGTCACGGGGTCAACCGGCGAATATTACTTCCGCACGATCAAGCCTGTGCCGTATCCCGGTCGCACGCCGCACATCCATTACATCGTCAAGCAAGGCGACAAACGCATGTTGACGACACAGTTGTACATCAAAGGCTTCGAGCAAAATGCCAAAGATGGCATCTATCGCGGCCTGGCAGCGAAGCAACCGCTTGTCAGCGTAGACTTCGCACCGCTCAAAGGCTCGAAGTTGGGTGAGGTCACAGCGCATTTTGAAATCGTGTTGGGTGCGACACCCGAAGACCCAAAAGAAGACCGGATGCGTGGCCCCGGAGGGCCGGGCGGGCCAGGCCGACCACCCGGCGGTCGTGAATAACGCTGGCGAGAGATCACAGCTTTCATTTCCAGTTGGGCGTTGTCAGTTGTTCTTGGAGAAATCGTCAGTTTTGCAATGACAACTGACAACGCACCCTTACCACATGGCGACAATCACAGGGCTTTTACTTTGCTTGATCAATTCATCACAAAATGTGTGCGCAACTTGTTAGTACTTGGCTTTTGCACCGTAGCGGCCTGGGCAGCTGATGCGACAGTGGCCCCCAACGGCGACGGCCAGTTCAAATCCATTCACGATGCAATTATGGCTGCGCCCTCAAATTTACCGAGTGCTGAACGCCCGTGGGTGATTGCCGTCAAACCGGGCGTGTACAAAGAACTGATTTACGTGCAGCAGGAACGCCGCTACATCAAGTTAGTCGGCGAAGATGCGAAGACGACCATCATCACAATGAACCTGCACGCGAATCTGCCGGGACTGGACGGCAAGCCGATTGGGACGTTTCGCACGCCGACGGTACAAATTGATGGCGATGGATTTTCGGCGGAAAATATCACCTTTGAAAATTCGGCTGGCCCCGTCGGGCAAGCGTTGGCCTTGCGAGTGGATGCCGACAACGTCAGTTTCAAGAATTGCCGTTTCCTTGGCTGGCAAGACACGATTTTGACGAATCGCGGACGGCAATATTTCGAGAATTGCTACATTGCCGGGCACGTGGATTTTATCTTTGGTGCGGCGACCGTGTGGTTTGAGAAATGCCAGATTCACGTTTTGAAAGACGGTTACATCACCGCAGCCTCGACACCTGCGGAGCATCCGTTCGGCTATGTATTTTCCAATTGCAAAATCACGGGCGAGGCGAATGTCAAAACGTATCTTGGCCGCCCGTGGCGCGGCTTTGCTGGGACCATATTTATGAATACGGAAATGTCTGAAGCTGTGCGCCCCGAAGGCTGGCACAACTGGACAGGGCCGGATCGCGAAAAAACGGCGCGATACGCGGAATACAAAAGCTCCGGCGCGGGCGCGAAGGATGCGGCGCGTGTGCCGTGGGCAAAGAAACTGACAGAGGCCGAGGCGCAAGCAATTACGCTGGAAAAAGTGCTGGGCGATTGGAATCCAAAAGCCCCGACCAAACTGGAGCCAATTGCTTCAAAGTGGCATCCTTATTCAATTGCTCCGCTTAAAGACCGAGTCAAGACCGACATCGAATTTGCACAAGCAGGCGGCGAGAGCTTAAAGCTGGATGCCTTTGTGCCGGAAGGCAAGGGGCCGTTTCCTGCCGTTATTTTTGTTCACGGCGGCGGCTGGTCGGGCGGCGA
>JAFDVL010000021.1 GCA_018268995.1 Acidobacteriota bacterium
GGATTGATGTCGCCTGCGCCGCCTTGCGTGAACAAACACAAGGCATCGGGAAAAGCTTTCTCAACAGCACGCGCCATCGCACCTGGATAGTCTGCCGAAATCTGACGATTATCTGGCCCCAGCACAACAGCGTGCATTGCATAATTGACCAGGATCGCACGTGGTTTGCCTGTTGCATCGCCCACGCGAATGACGCCTACAGTCGGATCAAGCGGACTGGTCGGAAGTTTCTTTTCATTGCGCCAAAGCATGGTGACTTTTCCGCCCGCTTCGACGTTGCGACGATTATGGCCAAGATAAATTTCGCCAAATCCTGCGGCGATGTGGGCTGTGAACATTTGCTTAGAGGCAGATTCTATCGCGCTCAGAATTTTGTCTTCCGTTGCCGCAAACCACGATTTTTCTTTGCTCGGCCACGATTGGTCTTCCCACGTCAACGGGCCGGAATGATTGTGCGTGGCGGCCAGCAAAACGTGATCAGCCAGATTGCGTTCGCGCGCCAGATTTACAACGCGCGCTGAAGGAAACGAGCGCAGATCACAACTAACAATAACGACACTGGTTTCGTCAGTTTTGAGTAACAACACCGTGGCATACAGCGGATCGTGAACGCCGATTGAAGGGCCTTGGCGTGCGGCGTAACCGCCCATCACGAATCCAATGGGCGGAGTGATTTCAACGCGTGCGGTTCCTGCCCTCAGCCCTTCAGCCCTCACGCTCAAGCTCAAAAGACAGCAAAGCCACAACAACAGCATCCCGCGTTTGTGCATAAAATCCGTCTTTCCTTCCAACTTAAATTTTCCGGCGTAATCCGTTTGATTTTGACTGTCTGACAATATACCTCATTTGCAACAGACGAAAAATCACGCGGAGCTTCGTTGGCTAAAACGTTGATGAAGAATTCTTTGGCTGCCCCGCTTGACAAAGCCTGCGGTGGCGGGTAGAGTCGCACCTTCGATTTTGACGCGGGGTGGAGCAGCCTGGTAGCTCGTTGGGCTTAACACTCGCGGGATTGACAATGAGTACGAAACTTAAAGGGGACTTAGCAGAACAAGCAGCCATCCTGCAAGCACTGAGGTTGAGCTGGGGAGTTCTCAAACCCATTGGAGATCGTTTGCCATATGATTTGGCATTTGATGTTAATGGGGTTCTTGTTAAGGTTCAGGTCAAATGCGCTTGGTTTGACGATCAACGCGGGAATTTCGTTGTTGATAATCGCCGAACAAAAACAAATCGGCGCAGTATGATTCGGTCTTGTTATGAATCATCTGATTTCGATTTTGCGCTAGCGTATATCCCAGACTTGGATTTGTTTTATGTCTTTCCAGTAAGCGTATTCATCAGCTATGCCAGTGAAATCCATCTGGTAGAAGCTGCCAAGCGCCAGAGAAAACCACGATCAGTGGAATATCGCGACGCTTGGAATTTGATCCTTGCATGGGCTGCATGCGAAGAAACTCGCATGCGATTACCTCTTAAATTCGGGGAACCCTCTGGTGATGGCGATCCCGAGCCAAGCTTTTGCAATTGATTCGGTTGCAAGAGAAGGTGTAGAGACTTGACAGGAGGCACCCTAACGTAAAGCCGAGGGTGAAGAGAAAGTCCAGACCACGAACTGAATAATTGATTCAGGCGGCAAAAGCCGAAGTGGTAAGCATAACCCAAAGGTCGTAGGTTCAAATCCTACCCCCGCAACCATTTTTATTATCAATACGATAAACGCAAAGCAAGCACTCAGATAATGAGTGCTTTTTCTTTTGCTCCCACCAGCATTCCCACAACACCCAAAATTGAAAAATCCTGTCACACGCGAGCTAATCAAAATGCCGAACCATGCTGCACTATTGCCGATCCTGGGAGAACCAGGTAAAAACACCAAATAACCCAATTCATGAAAAAGGATTTTATGAACCGACGATTCTTTGCCCTGTTATGCTGCTTCGTTCTTGCGCCTTTGGTCAGCGCGCAACGATCTGCTACACCAGCGGCGGTGCAAACACCTGTCGCACAAACGACCGATGCTGTCTTTGTCCGCGAAAACTACACGAAGTTTGAGTACCGCATCCCGATGCGAGATGGCGTTAAGTTATTCACGTCAGTCTATGTCCCCAAAGACATTGTCAGCGAGGGCAAAAGCTATCCGATCCTTTTGCAGCGCACGCCCTACAACGTTGCGCCCTATGGCATAGACAAATATCGCGCTAGCGTGGGGCCATCCGCCTTGTTCGCGCGCGAAAAATTCATCTTCGCCTATCAGGACGTGCGCGGTCGGTTTATGAGCGAAGGCGATTTCACCATCGTCCGCCCGCACAAACCAACCAAAGGCCCAAAGGATACGGACGAAAGCACCGATTGCTACGACACGATTGACTGGCTGATCAAAAACGTTTCGGGCAACACAGGCAAAGTCGGGATGTGGGGCATTTCACAACCCGCGTTTTTTGCCGCAGCGGGAATGATTGACGCGCATCCGGCGCTGGTCGCGGTATCGCCGCAAGCGCCCGTGACGGATTATTACTTGAACGACGATTCATACCACAACGGCGCGTTTATGCTGGCGCATCGCTTCCGGTTTTATCAGGGCTTTCGTCAACGCACGGGCGATCCCGCGCCACCGCCCGCCGCGACGCCGTTTGATTTTGGCACGCCCGATGGCTACGACTTTTATTTGAACCTCGGATCGTTGTGGGAAGCGAACGAAAAGTATTTCAAGAATCAATCCCCCTTCTGGCGGCAGCACATCGAACACACGACCTACGATGAATTCTGGCAATCGCGTTCGATCTGGAAATACCTGAAAGGCATCAAACCCGCCGTGATGATCGTCGGTGGCTGGTACGATCAGGAAGACCCGCAAGGGCCATTGCGGATGTTCGATTTCATGAAAAAAAACTCACCGCCATCTAGTTTTATGCTCGTGATGGGGCCGTGGAATCACGGCGGTTTTGCGCGCGGCGATGGTGACAGATTGGGCAATGTAAATTTCGGCTCGAAAACCAGCGCCTATTACCGCGAAAAGATTGAGTTTCCGTTTTTCATGTACCACCTGAAATCGAAAGGCGACGGCAAATTTCCGCAGGCGTGGCTGTTTGAGACTGGCTTGAATCAATGGCGCAAGTTTGACGCCTGGCCTGCCTCACAGTCCCAAGCCAAAACGCTCCACCTCGCTGCACAAGGCAAGCTGTCGTGGCAACAGGCATCGTCGCAAAGTGCCGACGAATACCTTGCTGACCCAAATCGTCCAGTGCCGTTTGTCAACAAACTGATTACCGCCGTGCCAAACGATTACATGGTCGAAGATCAGCGTTTTGCAGCCACGCGCCCGGATGTGCTGGTCTATCGCACGGCCCCACTTGATCACGATGTCACGATTCACGGGCCGATCAGCGTAGAGCTAAAAGTCTCAACGACCGGCACCGATTCCGACTTTGTCGTGAAGCTGATTGACGTATATCCGAATGACTACCCCGACTTCAATAACCCCACGCCTGCCGTAGCGCCGGGGGCGACGCCAACGATTTCGCCAATGGGTGGCTATCAACAATTGATTCGCGGCGAACCGTTCCGGGGAAAGTATCGCCAGAGTCTCGAAAAGCCCATACCGTTCGAGCCGAACAAGCCGGATTTTATTCGCTTCAAGCTACCGGACATCGCGCATACCTTTCGCGCCGGGCATCGGATTATGGTGCAAATCCAAAGCTCGTGGTTCCCGCTGAACGACCGCAATCCGCAAAAGTTCATGGACATCCCGAAGGCAACCGCAGCAGATTACACGAAGGCCACGCAACGCGTATTCATTGGCGGCGCGGATGGATCGAAACTACAGTTTCTGGTAGTGGAATAGTTGAGCGGGCATTTTTACCACAAGGGTTCAAAGGAGCAAAGACGCAAAGGCTTAATTGATAACCCGTCTTTGCTCCTCTACGCTTTCGCAGTAAATTCTGATTATCGGTTTGGCGCAACCGGAATCAACAGATGCGAGGCCGCCACTTTCGTGCGCCAGATACGTTGGGTGGCTTTCACATAATCAACTTCTCTGGCTTTGAAAATGTTCTCGACGTATTTCTGCGGGTTGCGATCAATCACAGGAAACCATGTGCTTTGCACTTGCACCATGATCTTGTGGCCCTTTTGAAAGCGGTGATTGAGGTGATGCAGGTCAATCTGGTACGCCTCGACTTTGTTGGGCGGAATCGCCTGTGGACGCTCGAAGCTGTTCCGAAACCGTCCGCGCAATACATCGTTCGCTATCATCAACTGATAGCCGCCCATCTTTGGCTCTTTCGCGTATTCTTCCGGGTACACATCAATCAACTTCACAATCCAATCGCTGTCTGATCCAGTCGTAGAAGCAAACAGATTGGCGAGGCTGTGGCCGGTGATGGTGACATCTTCAGTCAGGGGATCGGTTTCCCAACTCAGAACATCAGGGCGGCCATTGACGAAGCGTTGGTCTTCGACCAGCCACGTGCCCCAGCCCGAACCGCGTGAATCATATGTGGCTTCGATGGGACGTGGGCGATACGGCACCGGGTTCGCCGGGTCGGAAACGTATTCATCGAATGCATTGCCTGCGTTTGTGGGAGCGTCGAAGGAGAGCTTGCCGTTGGCGTGAAAATACAGTTTGCGATCTGTCGTCAGATTACGCGGCGGCCATTGCTCGTAGCTTTTCCATTCGTTGCTGCCGGTCTGAAACGTGATTGCTTCTTTGATGTCGAGCTGACCTTTGTCTTTGAGGTAGTAGGCAAACCACGGCGCTTCAATCTTTTCGCGGTAATGCTGGCCAGTGGCGCTGTCGAATTTGATGCGGCCCAAGTTCGCGCCTTCACCACGCGCCCAACCGCCGTGATTCCACGGGCCAGCAACGAAGAAGTTGATCTTGCTTGCATCGTGTTTTTCGAGCGTTTCGTAAATCTTGATCGGGCCGTAGAAGTCTTCCTGATCCCACCAGCCCGCGATATTCAGCATCGGCACGTGAACCTTTTTCAAATAGCCCGCCATCGCCTGTTGCTGCCAGAATTGATCGTAATTCGGATGATTGACGAAATCGTTCCAGGTCGGAATCTTGCCCTGCAAATATTTCTCATTTGCGTTCGAGAGTGCGCCCAGGCGCAAATACCATTCGTATGTGTCATAGCGGTCAAACTTAAAGGGTGCCTGTTCCTTATTTGTCTCCATTCGTACCGCATACTCAAAGCCATAGCTCAATCGAAACGCGCCGTTGTGATGGAAGTCATCGCCGAGGTACATATCGGCAGGCGAAGCTTGCGGCGAAGCGGCTTTCAGCGCGGGATGCGGTGCGAGTGTTGCCATTGCCGCCGTCCAACCTGGATACGAAATGCCGATGATGCCGACGCGTCCGTTGTTGTTCGCCACGTTTTTGACCAGCCATTCAATCGTGTCGTACGCATCAGTCACTTCGTCAATCGTTTTCGCATCCGGCTTTTCGCTGAGCAGCGAGACAGGTGAACGCTGCATCACAAATTGCCCTTCGGATTTGTAGCGTCCGCGAATGTCCTGAAACACGAAGATATAACCGTCGGCGGCGAGCGCATTGTATTTGCCCTGCGCCCACGCTTCGTTGTCAGGCGCGCGATACGGCGTGCGTTCCAGCATCATTGGCAAAGACACGGCCTGGCCTTTGGGTTTGAAGATATGCGTGTTAAGTCGCACGCCATCGCGCATCGGAATCATCACTTGCGTAAGTTCAAATGCGGGCGCAGCGGATTGTCCAGCGACAAATTGCGGCGTGACCAGCAAACTGACGGCCATCAAGAAAAGACTCCAGCCTATCGGGAATTTGACACGATGGTTCATTGCGAACTCCTGTTTGGTAGTGAATGCAAATTTCATTGCGAACGGCCACGATTTTGGCATTTTCAACGCCAAGGGACAACGGCGCAAAGCAACAGATTTCCAGAAATGACTTAGCCTGGACTCACCAGTCGCAACCTCAAATCCTGCGCCCGCACCCAGACAAAAAAGCCACTGAATTTCAGTGGCTTTCGTTTTTGCAATCACGTTTGTGACGATGCCGCTTCCTGTTTCCCGCGATGGAACTCTTCGATCAACGCCTTCTCTTCTACCCCGATTGCATCCAGTTTCTTCAACCAGGATTTCTGATAAGGCTTGAGCGCTTCCACAATCGCTTCGGCCACGGCTAAGTTGCGGAACCATTTTTTGTTGGCAGGAACGATATGCCAGGGCGCGTCTTTTGTACTGCATTTATTGATCGCGTCTTCGTACGCAACGGCGTAATCATCCCAAAACTCGCGCTCTTTCCAATCGCCAACGGAAAGCTTCCAGGCTTTGGTTTTGTCCTGTTCGCGTTCCAGCAAACGTTCTTCCTGCTCTTTTTTGCTGATATGCAAATAGAATTTCAGCACGATGGTGTTTGTATCAACTAACAATTGCTCAAAGTTGCGGATCTGTTCGTAGCGCGCTTTCCAAACCTTTTTGGGAGCCAAATTATGCACGCGTACAACCAGCACGTCTTCGTAATGCGAGCGGTTGAAAATCGT
>JAFDVL010000022.1 GCA_018268995.1 Acidobacteriota bacterium
GGCGAAATGCCGTGATCGTTGTTGTTGCGGGTTGCAAAGCCCGTATCAATCGCTGTCGGCTCGCCGCCTGTTACAGGCAATTTCATAATCCGCCCGCCCTGATTGAAGTATAAATCTTTGCCATCGCGCGACCAGTTCGGGGCTTCAAAATGCGCGCGTTTGGTGTAGACGACTTTGCGATCTTTGGAGGAAATCGCGACCGTTTCCAGCGTGCTTTCGACAATTGGTGCAGGGCGCTGTTTGATTTCGACGTTGGAAAACACCGCTTTTTCAAGAGCATTGTTGTCGTGCGCGCAAACGCCGAGGCCGATGTAAAACGGTTCGGTAAACTTGATGCGAAACGAACCGCCCGCCGATTGCAATGATTCACCTGCGCGCGCGATGTTCATCCAGACATAATCGCCGCGCTTTTCGATTTGAATCCGTGCCGGGCCTTTGACATTGGATTGCACTTCGCGCGTCGGGCCACCTTTGACTTCGCGATATTGCAGCGAGGTTAAGCCATCGGCGTGCAATGCGGCGTCCGCATACGCAGAATCCGCATCCAGCGATTGCCGCAGGATTAGCACGCCTTTTTTGTGTGCATTGCCGCCCGTCCCAAGAATCTGGATGTCTGCGGCGAAGGAAACATCGCCGGAAATGCGCCGATAGACATACTGAAACGCATCGGTCGTCGCCCACATATTTTCGCCGCCGCCTGCAACCGTGTACGTCTTCCTGGCTGCATCATATTCGACCGAACCGGGATGCTTGACCGTCCCAATGTCGCGCGCATCTTCAAATAAACCGTATTTGTAAGTCGGTTGATTGTTTTGCGAAAAAATGGAGCTGCCGGAAACCAGCAGCCCACCCATGAGCAGCAATAAGGTAAACGTAAATAGTTTCATAAGTGGGTTCGGGAATTTCACCGCAAAGGATCAAAGGGGCAAAGGATCAAAGACTCGTAAGATTCAATTGCTAACTTTGCGTCTTTGCGCCTTTGATCCTTTGCGGTAAAGCTTTTGTTCATTATCAAAACTTCACGCGCTCCAAAAATCGCAGGCTCAGCGGTACTTGTTGCACGACTGTCGGTGATTCGTCCTCGATAAAGTAATACTTCACGCCCGCTTTTTGTGCGGCTTTCAAAATCGCGGGCCAATCCATCATGCCTGTGCCGATAGTTACATCATTTTTCAAGTCGGACTGGCCTGTGAATAATCCTGTCTGCGTGCCTTTGCGCATGTCTTTGACGTGCATGAGTTCAAAGCGACTGCCATATTTTTCCAGCAGTTTCACTGGATCAGCCCCAGGATGCACAACCCAGAACACGTCCATTTCATATTTCACGAACTGCGGTTTGGTCTCGGCCATCAGCAAATCGAAAAGTGTGCCGTTCCCGTGCGGCTGAAATTCGTAGCCGTGTGTGTGATAGAAAAACTTCAGGCCGTGTTTGGCCAATGCTTCACCCGCTTTATTGAAAACCGCAGCGGCTTCGCGTGCCGTCTTTTCGTCGAACGTCTTGTGCGGAATCCACGCGCAGCCGACGTATTGCAAGCCTAATGCTTTGGCTTCTTTGGCGATGGCTTCGGGATCGTCGCGAAATTTATCAAACGAATAGTGCCCGCTGATCGGCTTTAAGCCTTTGGCGGCGAGTTGCGCCCTGTATTGTTCGGGCGGAATGTTGTAGGTGCCTGCCAACTCAACGTATTCAAATCCGAAGTTTCGTGCCTGATCCAGCATCGTCGGTACATCTTTCGCTGCCATTTCGCGCAGGGAATAAAGCTGTAACCCAATTGGGCCTTTGAAGCTTGCGCCCGTTCCGGTGGGGAACTGATTCAGCACGCCAATGTCGGCCATCCAATCGGCAAAGCGATGATGCCAGGTGCCGAACGGGATGCCGTCGCGTAGCTTGATGCCGCCCGCGTGTCCGCCGCGCGCATAAATATGCAAATCTGCCGGGACGCCAACTTTGAACAGGGAACTGAAAAACTCGACGGTTTGCCGCGCGTGAAATGCGTCATCCACTCCGGCGCTGGTCAGAAAAGCGGGGGCGGCATCTTTCGGCGCGGTGATGTCCATCGGTGCCCATCCGGCGTAAACCAATCCGACGAAATCCGGGCGACAGCTTTCGCGGTCAATCGGATCGGCGGCGTCCGGTTTGCCGCGATCAAAGCGAATATCAGCCAGCGCGGCCAATGCGCCTCCGGCTGAAAAACCGAGCAACCCGATGCGATTTGGATTCACGCCCCATTCTTTGGCGCGGCTGCGGACAATGCGGATGGCGCGCTGGGTGTCCTGTAATGCTTCGCCTTCGACGGTGTATTTGTAATTTGGCGTTTGTGCCAGCCGATATTTCAGAATCACCACCGTCACGCCCATTCCGTGCAGCCATTCCTTCAGATCATAGCCCTCGGTTCCGGTATTCAACTCCCGGTGCCCGCCGCCCGCCGCGATAATCAGGGCTGAGCCATTGGCCTTGTCCCTGGGTGCAGGAAAGACCTCCAGCGACGGGTTATGGATATTTTTGAACTGGCGAACAACCTGACCGGGTTGCGGATTCGGAGGATTCGTAATTTCTTTTTCATTCGCGCCCTGAAGCGTCGGATGACCGCTCGGCCAAAGATAAATGACCTGGGGCGTTTGTGCAGCGGCGGAAAATGCCGTGAACGCTAGCAACACGAACAAGAGCGATTTGCGAAGCATCGGTGAACAATCCTTTCAACACGACCATTAAGACGGGAATTTGCTTCCAGTCTGTTTTATTAGAACGTGTCCTTGAAAACACGCGACGAGATTTTTGCGAAGGTAAAAAAAGAGATTACCACGTGTCCCAGCAGGTAAACATTTGCCGTCCAGCCCAGCGTAATCTACGAAGAATCCCCCGATCTGTCCTTTAGAGCACGTAAATTTTCTGTAAAAGGCCAGATAAAGATTCGCTAAAGGCGACGTATCTTCTTTAAATTGTATACGAGTCAGTACCGCGACCGACAAGGAGCGCACATTGCGCCATTGACCAGGATCGTGCTCCCTGTCGGTCGCGATCCTGATCAAGCACTCCTGACTGTCTGAATAATTGAGATGACGGAATGGATTGCACCATACACTGCCAGCACAAAGAGCAACGCCATCAGCATATTTTCCCACCAGCGATTGCGATGTGCCGTTCCAATATAGCGGCTATCGGCAGTAATCCACCATAATCCGCCCGCCAGCAGCGGCAGCAAAACGACCTGAAAGCTGTTGGCAACCAAAGTGAGCGTGACAAAATCCGGCATTCCGGGAATCGTCCAAATCAACGGGGAAACCAGACACCAGATGGCAATCCAGCGATAGAGCGGATGCTGGCGATAATCGCTTTTGATCGGATTGGAACCTGCCTGCCACCGCAGCCACGCATGACTTCCCATATACGCCAGACCCGCTGCGTGACCAAGCACCGAGGTATACACGGCAGCAAAAATGCCCAGATAAAAAAGAACGCGTCCCCCTTCGCCCAGCACGGTGCTCAGTAAGTTTGGCAAATCGTCCAGCACCTTGATTTGCTTGTCGGGGTAAAGCAATTCTGCGCCGAGCGTCCAAACCGCCAGATTCAGGATGATCATGACGGTGATCGCCAGCAAAAAATCGTAGAACTGTACCCGACGGTACTGTGGCCCGCGCCAGCCTTTGGCTTCCAGAAAATATGGATAAGCCAAATTCATCAACGACCCGCCCACTGCTCCGATCATCGCCACAGCCACGAGCAGCGGGTTGAAATGCCCGCGTTGATCCGGCAACTGAAGGCGATACAGCCCTTGAATCAACCCTGTAAAATTGACGCCTACCCACAGCGCAGAACCGACGAACGACACGGCCAGAATGCCGAGCAGGATTTTGAAGATCGTTTCCAATCGCTCGTATTCAGGGCGAAACACCAGCAACAACGCCACGGCATTACACGCCAGCGCCCATTGCCACGTTTGCCCGAATCGAAACAGATTGCGACAGACCTCGCCCGCGCCGACGGTCATGTAGGATTCGTAAACGTGTCCCATCAATATCGCCGCGACGAATAAAACGGGGGCGTATCCGCGATGCAGCCGTGCCAGACCATCCAAAACGCCTTCGCCGTGCTGATTGCAAAGTTGATAGCGGGCAATCAGCGACACAAAAAGAAAGCGCATTGCGATTGCCACCACCAGCACCCACATCAGCGAATAGCCGTAATTGCTGCCCGCAATGCCCATATCTACCACATCGCCTGCGCCGAGCCACGTCAGCACAATGATGATTCCAGGGCCAAATGAGCGCAGATATTCGAGAAAGGAATGGGGCACGGACGGCGCTTTTTGCTCCGTTAATAAGTCTGTGCTGACAGATTCTTTCATAGATTCCTGGTTCCTAATCAATCGCAAAGACAAAGAGCGATAATCCGGCGGTAATTGCTACGTGCTGTTTGTTGTTGATCAGAAAGCTGACGGGATTCGTGACGATTTGCGCGCCTGCCATGAAGTGCCAGAGCGGTTTACCGGTCATCGCGTCCAGCGCATAGAAATAGCCTTCGCTGCTGCCGCCGAAGACTAATCCGCCAGCGGTCGAAAGCAAGCCTGCCATTGCCGGGGCTTGCAGTTGAAATTCCCACTTTTGCTGTCCGGTGGTTGCTTCCAATGCCTTGACGACGCCATACGGTTCCAGTCCGGCAATGTCGCGTCCGCCACCGCCTTCAAACAAATCGCCGGGATGGTAGTTGGTGGTGGATTTGAAAAAGTATTGCGGATGATTTTCGCGCACCAGCACATAAAACAGCCGGGTTTGCGGACTGTAGGTCGGGCTATACCAATTCGTCGCGCCGCCGAGTCCCGGATAAACCAGTGTGCCCTCTGCCGATGGTTCAGTATTTGGTAATTTGATCGGGCGACCTTTGGCATCAAGCCCTTTTGCCCACGTTTGTTTGATATACGGTGTGCCACTCAGAAATTCTCCCGTCACGCGATCCAGCACATAATAAAACGCATTGCGATTGGCCTGCGCGACCAGTTTGCGAGGCTTGCCATTTACATTCGCATCAAAAAGCACGGGCACCTGATTGGCGTCCCAGTCGTAGACATCGTGCGGCGTGAATTGGAAATGCCATCGCAATTTGCCTGTGTCGGCATCCAGCGCCAGCAGGCAATCAGAAAACAAATTGTCGCCTTCGCGATCATCGCCATTCCAATCCGGTGCGGGATTGCCTGTGCCCCAGTAAATCAAATTCAGCGCAGGATCGTATGAACCTGTGACCCAGGTTGGCGCGCCGCCTGTTTTCCAGCTTTCGCCTTCCCAGGTTTCGTGACCCGGTTCGCCCGGCCCCGGCACCGTCCAGAATCGCCAGACCCGTTTGCCCGTTTGGGCGTCATACGCATCCAGAAAACCGCGAATGCCGTATTCGCCGCCCGCAATGCCGACAATAATTTTGTCTTTGACGGCCAGCGGCGCAGCGGTCATTGTGTAGCCAAGTTTGTAATCGGCTACGACCACATCCCAAATCTGCTTGCCCGTGTGTCTGTCGAGCGCGACCAGATGTGAATCAAAGGTCGTCAGGTAAAGCGTGTCATTCAGAATTGCCAGTCCGCGATTCGGGATGCCGCAGCAACCGCGCGCATTCGGCGGCGTTGACCGACGATATGTCCAGAGCGGTCGGCCTGTGCGTCCATCCAGAGCCGTGACAACGTGTGGCTTTTCGGTTATGTACAAAACGCCATCCACGACAATCGGCGTGCTTTCGACTTTGCCGGGATCGCGCATTTGATACACCCAGATGGGCTTCAATCGCGCGACATTGGTTGCGGTGATTTGTGCCAGAGAAGAAAAACGATGGCCTTGATAGTTGCCTGAATAGGTCAGCCAGTTGCCCGGTTCTTTGTCAGCATTCACGATGCGCTGAAAAGAAACCTGTGGCAGCGCAAAAGACGGAAGTAAGAAGCAATGTGCGACGAAAGGAAATAGCCAGGTTGCAAGCCCCCCGAAATGGGTGCAACTCATCCTCTTGCTTTTCCTGAGATTGGGTTTTCTTCTCTCCATCGCAGATTATTACTTGTTGTTGTCCGCCGCCAGCATTTTGGCTGCGATTTCCTTGGCTAATTTGGCGCAGACTGCTGCCGTGATTTGCGAGACATCGCGGAGCGGATTGTATTCAACAATGTCCGCCCCCACGACATTTGCTTGTAGTGTCAGAATCGTATCAATCGCCTGTCGGGTCGAAAGTCCGCCCGGTTCGTGATGCGAAACTCCGGGGGCAAAGGCGGGGTCAAGCCCGTCCAGATCGAAGGAAATGTATACGGGCGTATCAAAGGCAAAGACGCGTCCATCTCGCCAATCCTTCATCTCGATAATTTCTACGCCGAAGCGTTTCGCCTGTGCGCGCTGGTGCGGGTTCAAGGTGCGAATGCCGAGCTGTACTAACCGCTGTGCTAATCCTTCTTCCATGATGCGCGCAAATGGGCAGGCGTGCGAAAAGCGGTTGCCCTCAAAGATGTCATACAGGTCAGAATGCGCGTCGAAATGCAGGATAGTCAGGTTTGGATAAAAGCGATGAAATGCCTTGAGGAGCGGATAGGTGATCGCGTGATCGCCACCGAGCGAAAGCGGACGAAGATTGCGTTGCAAGAGCCTTGCTGCACTGCGCTCAATTTCTTCCATCATTGCTGTGCCGGAAAGCTGCGGCAGGTCGCCTGCCTCGACAAACTTGCCTTCCAGTTCAGTTCCGCTTTCACTGCGCAGCCCGGAGGCCTCAGAAAACAATGCCTCGCGGATTAGCGGTGGAGCCTGTGCCGGGCCGCGCAGGAAGGAGGATTGCTCATCCCACGGAATGCCTAACAAGCCGATAGCGCCAGAAGGAGTTTGCGTTTCATTACCTGAAGATTCCATGTCGTTGCTGTATTGTCAGATGGCTTACTTTTCTCCGCGTAAGGAAACCAGGTACGCGACAACATCGTCGAGTTCTTGGGGTGAGAACACCGCGCGATAGCCTGGCATCGGCGATTTGCCCCAGTCTTTGTGTAGTTCTTTCAACTCGGATTTGAAGAACGAATGCACTCGCCCCGAAAAATCGCGCAGTTGAATCGTGAACGTGTCTTCGTTCACGCGCACGCCTTGAATGTGTTTCCCCTCATACGTTACGACGCGCACTTGCAGGAAGTTTTCCAGCACGCTGGTGCCGGGACGATACATCAAAAAGCTTTTGGGAACGTCGGCTTCCGGCTCTACCAGCGAAGCGCGCAAATGCTTTGCCCCACGTCGCAAACCAATTTCACTCAGATCCGGGCCGAAAGCGCTGCCTCGTCCGTTGATCGCGTGGCACGAAGCGCAATCGCCTTTTCCCAAATAAAGTTTTTCTCCGCGTATGCTATTTCCGGCGACCTGCTCAATCGGCATTTGTCCCAATTTGCGCACCCATTGGCCAAGCTGGCGAATCTCCATGTCGTCAAGTCGCGATCCCGGCATCTCTGTTCCCGCCACGCCTTCTTTGATGACCTTGAATAACAATTCATCCGTTGTGGCGCGCGTCAGTTTGGGCGTTGCCAGAGTTGGGCCGTTGCCGCCTTCCCCTTTGGGGCCGTGGCAGGCTGCGCAATGGGTCTGATACAAGCGTTCGGCCTGTGCCATCTCTGTTTCCAATGTGGCCTGTTGCAAGGGGAAAAGCGTCCAAATCCCCAGCAAAAGGGAAGCGCATTGCCAGAATTTCATATGACGATTGTGATGCGAAAATTAAGGACGCCGAAGAGTAGCACCTTCATTTGTTCAGGTGCAAACAGCAAGGGAGAAAACGGCAGGGCATGGTGCGAACAGAAATCCTGCGGCAGGGAAAAGAGCGAGAGCCGGAAAACGAATGGCAGCTCGCCCGCCTTTCAATTGGGCAGGCGAGCCTCGAATCTTAGCCTTAAGCTGGTAGTGCGCCGATTTGTTGCAGGACAACCATGAAGTCCGCCTGACTCCAACGTTCCACACATTTGCCGTCGGCAAACCGCAGAATGGTGATGCCGGGAAGGGCAATGGGCTTACCTATTGGCGGGACTCCCATAAAATCTCCCTGATGCGAGCCGTGCATCACAAAGCGACATACAACCTTATCTCCTGCGGCAAAGATGTCTTGCACTCCGATGTTGGCATCTGGAAAGGCCGTCCAGATCAGCGCATAAAATTGCTTGATGCTGGTCAGTCCCGGCTCAACGCCTGCATAACCGTGCAGCACCGTGTTCTCGGTGTACAAATCGAAGTACGAATCTCGGTTTGCCGGATGGCTGAAATTGGCGATGGCACGTTGGAGCGTCGCAATATTCATTTCTTCTGTCATGAAAGTTTCTCCTGTGGGTTAGTGATCCAGTTATTACTACGAACCGTGATGGCAGACTGGATTACGTTTTACCAAAATATTCCTTTCGACTGATAGCTACCGTGGGTCTGTGCTTCGTTGCGTTTGCACTTGGCTGATGTGGATGGCTTGCGCACGGCTTTCGCGTCCTTGTGCATCAACGATATAAATCACGGCAAAGCCGGGCAACAGGGAACTCGGTAACGAGGTTATGATTTGCGTAGGCGATTCGCTCCAACCTGCTCCTGAGGCTAGGATCGTGCGACGTTGGGCTTGTTCAATCACCACCTTATTGCCACTGGTTGAAAAGCGTTCGCCGCGAATCACAACGTTGGCACCTGCATACAAGGTTTCGCTTTGATCTGCACGGTTTATGATGCCTTGTGCTGCTCGCAACGCCGGGGCGCAGGCTGGGCATTCAGGCGTAATCCACAATGCAAACTCATTCGATTCGTTTCCTTGTTGATTGATAACGACTGCGATGGCCAATTTCTGTGGGAGCAAGGTTAATGGCAACCGTGCGGTGATTTTGTTGGTTGATTCCTGCCAAACTTCATCACGCGGCAAGGTAAAGCGTTGTGGGCGTCCCTGTGCATCCTGTTGTTCGATCATCACCGTATTGTTGGCTGCCGAAAAGTTCCGACCTGACAACGTCAAAATGCTGCCCGGATGCAATTCGCCGAGGCGTCTGCCTGTGTCTTCTGCGCTGGCAATGTTTGGGCAGGACTGACAAACCAGCTCGATTCGCTGGGTATTCGATTCGATACCATCGCGGTCATTGACATAAATTACAGCGCTGCCGGGACGCAATGTTGCAGGCAGACCAACTTCGATTTGAGACTCTGACTCAGAATACAAGATCGGCAAGTCGCGGGGGAGCGCATATTGTCGAATGCCTTGCTCCACTTTGACCGCATTATTGCTGGGCGAAAATTTCCCATTTTGATTGAGCGCTTCGATGCGAATTCGTTGTTCGGTAATCGTGGTTTCGGTCTGAGAATTGAGATTTAGGGGAAGCCGTGGCGCAAATGAGAATGGCGTGTAGGCCCCACTGATGGATCGGGTGATCTGATTTTCTGCAATGCGAATCAATGGGCGCTGCTCAAAAGGCGTAACGGGCTGCCCTGCGATTCGTTTTTGCCACGCGAGTCCAGCGCGGGTGAGGGTGAATTGATTGTGCCGCGACCGATACAATCCCAACCCTTCGTCACCATTCAAGTAGGAGGGCGTGTTATCAATAATCTGCCAGTAGATCGCGTACGACACCTTGAAAGCATCAGGGGCTTCAATCGCGTCGAATGTGGCGTTGACCAGATTGGCGACTGCGCTCTCGCCCCAAGAGGAACGATGAAAGCCATATTCGCCCAGCAGGAAGTTTTGTTCCTGAATGCTGGCTCGTTTGCTGCGCACCTGATTGAGCGCAAATTTCAAATCCTGATTGAGCGCTGTTTTGAAATCGCGTTCCTGCCAGGCAGCCGTAATCAGCGTTTGCCACGCGGAGTATGCGTAATAATCTACATTGACGCGCGGGGCGACATAATCAATCACGCAACGATGCCTGAGCGGATCATTTGCGACGCGATCTGTGACCGCGGTGCCACACGGTGCGCCCGCCTGGGAACGAACCTGATTAAACTCCAGACCCGAAAAAATCCTGGCCGTACTGTTTGGTTGGCGTTGGCGGGCTTCTTTGACCCCGTCCGCACGGGCCTGAATCCAGGCTGTGTACGCATCCCAGATGGTTTGCTTATTCGCAAATGCGCTCATCGCATTATCCCCTTCCCAATTGAGGATGATGAATGTTTTCCCCGCGAAACGTGGATTACTGAGCAGGTATTCGCCCAAACGCGCACATTCATCGCGCGTGGCATAGTATTCCTCCAAAGAAAATCCATCGCACCAATTGCTTTGCAAGTCGCTGGCAGAATAGGCAGTCAGAATGTAGGTCTGAAAGCGGGCATCGCTGAACAGTTTGTCATAGGCTGGAGTCGCTGCAATTTGCGCCAGGTCTGTGATGCTGGGCGTGTTGACCTGATAAATATCTCCTGGCATCGCAATGCGGATCGTGCGACTGCCCAGCGCCGCCACTTTATCCGCTGCCCAATTCAATCGGTCAGGTGTGCCTGCCGGGTACGCCGCGTAATCCACGCCCCAATTGTAAATCCCAAATCTGTCGGCTCGTTGCGTTGAGGGCAGCGGCACCGTTTGCGCGTATCCCTCAAAGATTGTGATGATAATCCATCCTAAGAGTACTGAAACAACTCTGGCTGAAACCCACATACTTATCCCTCCCACAGGCCCATCCGGTGAAGTGATTTGGCTGAATTTTTTGGCTTTTGGCTCGACCAGGACTATAACCGACTCGTCCTAGTTGTATAAGCGAAATTCACAATATTTTCACGACATCAGGTGGAATATTTTATGAATGTCTGTTTGAGAGGTACTTATCGGTAGGACAGTTTGTGAGGTGACACATCCAATTGAAAAGAAGCCGTAACGTGTTTCGCAGGTTACGGCTTGAGTGAGGTTTGATTGATAGGGATTCAGGGGATGCGCAGAAACGATTAATGCCCTGAACTGCTGGCAAAGGCCGTACGATGTTTGTTGCAGGCACCATCCAGCGCCGCATCTACTTTCGGCTCAATTTTGGCTTCTGACACACCGCCGACTGAAGCCAGTTCTGAAATCACTAATTGGCGTGCCTTTTCGAGCATCCGCTTTTCACGAAACGAAAGCGGTTTGAGTTGATTGAGGTACGTCAATGTTTTCAGTACCTCTGCAATCAAAAACAAATCACCGCTCCGCATGCGGTCGGAAAAGTCTTTGAAGCGATTCTTCCAGTCCATTTCCGGCATGGTCAAATCTTCAGCTAAGACGCGCAACAATTCATTACACTGTTTGTTTGCAATCGGATGGCGTAAGCCAACTTCCCGTGCATTGCGCACCGGAACCATCACGGTTGAATTCGTGCTGTGTAAGCGCAAAAGATAAAAATCGTTGACTTCTCCGTTAATTTGACGGCTATCAATTTGCTCGATAATGGCAATTCCGTGGTTGGGGTAGACCACTTTTTGCCCTACTTTGAATAACACAATAATTCCTCCTTAGTGAACACGCTGGCTGGTCGAATTGTATGATGTACTGGACCCTTGCACCTTGCTATCGTAACCATTGTCGCTTTACAAAAAGTCATGAAACTAAAACTGATTCTAGCATCGCACTGTGAGCATCGCAAACCCGCCTAGTGTGAACCACTTGCCGCACGTTGGATTTTTTCGCTGACCCAATTTCGTGCCCAGGCATCCGCCGCAATAACCGTTTCCAGATCTGTTGCTGGTTGTGAGGTATGTGCCTCGCAGGCTGCCCGAATCAGTGCCGGAATTTGCCCGAATTTGATACGTTCATCCAGAAACGCTGCCACCGCAATTTCATTTGCGGCATTTAACACCGCAGGCATTGTTCCACCTGTGCGCAGGGCATCATACGCGAGCGTGATGCACGGAAAGCGTTCCGTATCAGGTTCGTAAAATTCCAACTTGCTACAGGTGGCAAGATTCAACGGTGGGAGTTCGGATGTCAGGCGTGCAGGGTAGGTAAGCGCGTATTGGATTGCGTGGCGCATATCCGTGACACCCATTTGTGCAATGATGGAACCGTCCACCAACTCAACCATCGAATGCACCACCGACTGCGGATGAACAATAATGCTGATTTCGTCGGCGCTGCGATTAAAAAGCCAATGCGCTTCGATGACTTCCAATCCCTTGTTCATCATCGTGGCCGAATCAATCGTAATCTTGTCACCCATCCGCCACGTCGGATGTTTTAACGCCTCGGCAGGGGTGGCGTTTTCGATGGTCTCTTTGCTGGCGGTGCGAAACGGCCCGCCTGACGCAGTCAGGATCAATCGCTTGACCTCAGCATGCTGTTCGCCGCGCAAGCATTGATGTAAGGCGTTGTGTTCGCTGTCCACCGGCAACAACTCTGCCCCGGATTTTTCAGCTGCCTTGCGCATCAGTTCGCCCGCGATGACCAGCGTTTCTTTATTCGCCAGCGCTACCCGTCGCCCAGCTTCCAGCGCGCGGTAGGTGGGCAATAAGCCAAGCGCTCCGACCACCGCACCTATGACTACCTCGGCTTCATCGCACAGCGCGACTTCGCATAAGCCTTCGACTCCGATGCTGACTTTCGGTTTCTTGGTGACGGATTTGGCGTGCAGGTGTTCGTCTAATTGTTCGGCGCATTTTTCATCCGCAACTGCCACAATGCGAGGCTGAAATTGGATGATTTGCTCAGCCAGCAGCTCGACATTGGTTCCGGCCCCCAGTGCGGCAACCTTGAAATCGCCATTGAGCGATTCCACAACGCGCAAAGTGTTGCGACCGATTGAACCTGTTGAGCCGAGAATAGAAATGGGTTTCATGCAAGTTTCGAGTTTCGAGTTTCGAGTTTCGAGTTTGCAAAGATGGCGCGAAACTCAAGACCCGAAACTCGAAACAGATTCCATCATTTCATAAACAAAACGTAATAATAATAAAGCACCGGAGCATTGAACAAAATGCTATCCAGCCGATCCAGGACGCCGCCGTGTCCGGGAATTAATTGCGCAGCATCTTTCACGTGGGAACCACGCTTAAGCATGGATTCGCACAAATCACCAATTACCCCCAGCCCGCCCATCAACAATGAAAGCGGAATGGCAGTGAGCAAGTTTAACTCTGGAAAGAAAGTGTAATGCGCAATGATTACCGCCAGCATATTGGCAACCAGCCCGCCCCCGACGCCTTCAATCGTTTTGCCGGGGCTGATGCGCGGCGCAAGTTTGTTTTTGCCCAGCGTGCGACCGGTGTAATACGCGCCCGTGTCCCCCGCAAACACGATCAGGAAAAATAAGGAAATCAGCTTGGCAGACAAGTTTCCCTGTTGCTCTGGCACCAGCCGTAGCGCGATTAAAAAGCCGCCGAGCAACGCGATGTATAAAACGCCAAACATTGTGGCAGCTGCATTCGGCAGCGCTTTTGTCAAATCCGGGCAGGTGAAAAGCTGCACGCTCAATTCGACGATTGCCAGTAACGTCAGGCTCAGCACGATGAACTCAGGCCGTTGAAAATAAAATGCAATCAGAATGCCGACGGCGGCTGCAATGCTCTGCGCCGCACCCACTTTCATCTCAACCTGGGCGGCAATGTTTTTGTATTCAATCAATCCAAGAACGGCCACGACTAAAATTAAAACGGAAAAATAAAGAGGATCACCGCGCCAGATGATAAGCAATAAAATCGGAATGAAAACTACCGCTGAAAGTACGCGCGCCATGAGTAAGGTTTCAACTTTGAGATTTGAGATTTGAGCTTATTACAAGCTGATCAAGAAGCGTTCACCACAAGCTTTTGCGATGGTTCGATCAATCCGCCGTAGCGACGTTCGCGCTTTTGAAAATCAATGATTGCATCGAAAAAATGTGGGCGGCGGAAATCAGGCCACAGCACTTCGGTAATATAAATTTCGGAGTAGGCTAATTGCCACAGCAGAAAATTGCTGATGCGCATTTCACCGCTGGTGCGAATCATTAAATCAGGATCAGGCAAATCTTTTGTGTATAAATGTCGTGAAATTTCAGCTTCAGTAATTTCTTCTGGCTGCTTGCCTTCTGTCACCAGCGCACGAACCGCATCAATCATCTCAACCCGTCCGCCGTAATTTAATGCGACATTCAGAACCATTCCTGTGTTGTTGGCGGTTTGATGAATTGCGCTGCGTAGCTCGAACTGCACTGACTCATCTAATTCATGCGTGCGGCCAATCGTTTGAAAGCGAATGTTATTACGATCCAGATTATCAATTTCCTTGCGCAGATATTCTTTCAGAAATGTCATCAACGCTTCGATTTCGTAAGCTGGACGTTTCCAGTTTTCGACCGAAAATGCGTAAAGCGTTAGCACTTCGATGCCCAGTCGCGCGCCTGTATCCACTGAGGATCGCACTGCCTCAACACCTGCGCGATGCCCGGCAATACGCGGCATTAATCGTTTTTTTGCCCAGCGGCCATTGCCGTCCATAATGATCGCAACGTGGCGTGGCAACCGTGCCATATCTATTTGCGCCAGCAATTGTTCCTCGCGCGATCCCGGCTTAATTATCTCAGCAAAATCTGACATCGAAATTCCAGTCGAGGGTAAGGAGATACTGCGTGACTTTCACGAAAAATTTGTTCCTGATTAGAAATGCAACTGAGCGAAAGTCACAGCGAAGTAGGAAGCCATACTAATATTCGACTGCTAGCAGCGTCAACCCTTTGGCCGGGGCAGAGCCGCGAATCAATTCACGCTTCTGGCTGCGAATTAATTCCGGCATTGTCATCGCGATCCGTCCGCGATTCAATTCCAGCAAGGCAATCACCATCGTGCGCACCTGATAGCGCAGGAATCCTTCGCCGCGAAAATAAAGCTGGAGCAGGGAATTGCTTTGCTTCCAAAAAAAATCCGTTATCGTTCGCACGTTGGTATTGGTTTCGCAATCGGCAACGGTAAAGGTCGTGAAATCGTGTGTGCCACACAATGCTTGTCCATCGTGGGTTAATTTTTCCGGGTTCAGCGCATACGCAAAATGCCAGGCATAGCGTGCCAGCAGCGGATTCATCACCTCGGCATTATAAATTTGGTAGCGATAAGTTTTCCTTTTCGCCGAAAAACGCGCGTGAAATTCATCGTCCACTTGTTCTGCTGAGTAGACGCGAATATCGCTTGGCAAATTGCCGTTCAAAGCTTTGCGTAACGCCTTGCCGTCCCAATCTTTGGAAAGGTGAAAAGAAGCGACTTGTCCTTCTGCATGCACGCCTGAGTCTGTGCGCCCAGCACCATGGACAGTGACGGGCGCTCCTTCCAGTTTGGCCAATGCCTGGCTGATGGCCAATTGAATCGTTGGGTGTTCGCCTTGCATCTGCCAGCCGCGATAATTGGTGCCGTCGTAAGCAATCGTGATCTTGTAATTCATTTTACTGATACCCGCACGGCCCGATTGCTAAGTGATGTGACTTCAAATCGTACGTCCAGAAATTTTTGGATGACCTCTATGTTCGTAGTCGAATGTTTTGACAGCGGCAATGTTGTAAATGCGCCGCCCCTGGCTAAGGCAAAAGGTATCATCAATTGATCGGCGAGATGCTCTCCCACGACAACCTCAGTATTCAGATATGCACGTGCTTCTTTAATGACTGTGTTGGCAACTGCTTCAGCGCTTACTCCTCGCTCGCCAAAAGCGGTGAAGATTTCGACTACGTGCTGACTTTCAGCCAGAATGAAGACTGCATTGCCGGGGCCGGGTGAAGTGTTGATGGTTTCGCCGTGCAACGCCTCGCCCGGTAAGTCCAGCTTACGCCCGATGAGTGAAAGCTCACGCTCGGCAATATCAAACGGCAAATGGGCTACCAGCGCCCGTGCCTTTACAGTTTTGATTTCTCCTCGTTCGAGCAGTTCAAGCGGCTGAAGTTGCGCCGATGGATTAATGCTGACGACAAATTTACCGCCTCCCGCCGGATAAAAACCGTGCCGTTCAATGGTCGCCGTGAGGCCCGCGCCCATTCGATTGATGATCGGCAGAAATGTTTGTTGCAGAAAATCAAACGGCGGCGCAAATGGATTATGCGTGCCACCTTCCAAGGTCAGCGTTGTCGTTTCACCATCGCCCAGCATCAGCGCTGGCAGGACGGTTTGTAAAACTAACGTTGCGCTGCCTGCTGTGCCGACGGCAAATTGATAATCTCCCGATTTGATTTTGCCCGGAACAAAGGTGAGTTGCTGCGAACCAATCGCATCGCCTTTAACTTCTGCCTGCCCAATCTCTGTTGCGGCTTTGACTGCGGTCAGATGTTGTCGGAGCAGTCCGGGATTCTTGCGCCCGGCGCGAATTTTCTCAATGCGAAAGGGCTGCCCAGTGATAAGCGATAACGCCAGCGAAGTGCGTAAAATCTGGCCGCCGCCTTCTCCGAATGAACCGTCAATTGTAATCATTGGATGGTGACCGGGGGCTGAGAGTCCGGGAAATTTACATTTTCATATATTTCCTGCAACGTGAGGGTAACGTTGATTGATTCTAAATAAACAGAACTTTCCAGCCCAATAATATCGTGCCGAAGCCATAGACCATCCGCTTGTCTGCGATGGTGAATTACATGCGCTCGCTTTTGTGCTATCGCCAAATATTCCTGAAAGCTTTCAATGGATTGGTAGCCGACAAACTTTTCATTCAGGTCATAGGAATTGGTTGAATCTGACAAAACCTCAACGATCAGGATCGGATTTACGAGTAAATCAATGCCCTGAAATTCTTCAATGATTGGCGTGCCGCAAACAACGCTTGTATCAGGAAAACGAAAAGGCGGCGCGGTTGGTACTTTGATTGCTAACTCTCCGTTGTATGCACGACAGGAGCGTGATACCAGGCGGTTGCGCAGTACGTTAAGTGCATTACAGGAAATTTCTGCATGCGCAAATTTCCCTCCTGCCATCGAAAAAAGCTCGCCGTCAAAATATTCAAATCGTTCTTCTGAGGTTTTAAGCAGTTCGACGTATTCTTCAATCGTGTACTTGCGTTTTGGTAATGCTGTCATTGCTACCTCCCAATTAATGCCGCGCCGATTACGCCTGCTGAATCACCGTAGATGTTTTTGACGATGGGCGTTTCCAATTCATCACTGAAAATATACTTCCGCACCCGGTCGCGTCCAATCGTATACAACTCGTCAAGGTTGGAAAGCCCGCCGCCTAACACCACGACATCAGGATCAAGGATCGCAATCAAATTGCTCAGCGCAATGCCGAAATTGTCGAAGAATTCCTCTACAAATTCAGCCGCATAATTATCGCCTTTTCTAGCGAGCTCGAAAATCTGTTTCACATTCAATGGCACGCGAAACTTCTCATGAAAGCGGTTTTGCAATCCGCCACCGGAAATCAACGTTTCGATGCAACCACGTTTGCCGCAATAGCAATATGGCCCGTCTTTCGGATAGATCGTGTGATGTCCCCATTCACCGCCGATGGATTGCAGACCGGAAATCACCTGATTATTTACAACGATGCCGCCCCCACAGCCTGTTCCCATAATTACGCCAAACACGACTTTGCCGGGGTAGCTTTTGGCTTCGGCCATCGCAAAGCAATTGGCATCATTTTCGATGATCACATCCCGTCCGGTTTTGTCGCTCAGGTCTTGTTTGAGCGGAGAGCCATTCAAACAAACAGTGTTGGAATTTTTCAGCAGACCCGTTTTCTTTGAGACCGCGCCGGGGGTGCCGATGCCAAATGTATGCTCGGCATTTCCGATATGAGATCGCAACTCGTGATAAAGCGAAACGATTTTATCTACGATATTCGCATAGCCTTTTTCCTGTTCGGTGTCGCGCCGGGGGCGTTGGCTTTCAGCGAAAATTTCATTGCCTTCGTGGTCAAGAATGGTTCCTGCGATTTTAGTTCCGCCGAGATCAATGCCGATTTTGTACATTGTGTTCATGTGCTTAAGTTGATTTCTGAAAAGGTCTTAAAGTTCAAATGTTGCTTACGATACAGAGGGTCTATGGCAATTTCAATGCTTGGGAATCTATTTCCAGGCGCATCTTTTCCAGGCAGGTTTCGCAACATAAAGGTCCGGGCGGAAGGGAATCTCTGTTTGGGGTTGCTGCGGATTCGTATGTTCCTGATACAGGCATCTGCCAGAATCTTTCGGCATAGTGATTGCTCTTGAACAGACTGGTAGCCCCGATCTGTCAGGTGTCTGTCGGAAAGGGATACACCAAGCGATTCAGTTGATTTTATGGTTGGCAGGCAAGGCAGAATTAATCAGCTTGGATACTTTTGAATGAGGAGTAGATTTATGTATCAAGACCTTTTCTCACTATTCGATACAGAACCCCAAAAGGCACTTCAGCAGTTAATTAAAGACGTTCTGCGGAATTTCAAATTAAGCACAATATTTGATTGCGTTAGGCACGCTGTAGTTATTGCAATACTTGTGGGGCCGTTGATGACATTGGATGCTCTGGCACAGGGCAGCCGGGTCGAAATGCCCAAAAACAAATATTCTGTTTCGCAGGATGTCCAATTGGGACGGCAGGCCGCAGGAGAGGTACGCCAGCAAATGCCCCTTCTGTCGCGTGATAGCCGTATCAATGATTACGTGGAAGACGTTGGGCGGCGGCTGGTTTCGGCGATCCCGCGCGAATATCAACAATCTGGTTTTCAGTATTCTTTTGAAGTGGTAAATGCCAGTGACATTAATGCTTTTGCTTTGCCCGGTGGCCCGATGTTCGTGAATCGCGGAATGATTGAAGCGGCGCGCACAGAAGGCGAAATGGCTGGGGTCATGGCGCACGAAATCAGCCACGTTGTTTTGCGACACGGCACAGCACAGGCAACCAAGGCTAATAGCGCGAAATTCCAGCTCCCCGCAATTGGTGGAGCCATCCTTGGAGCCATCCTTGGCGGAAATGTCGGAAGCGTGATTTCTCAGGGCACACAATTCGGTTTGGGGGCATATTTCTTGAAATATAGCCGTGAATATGAACGTGATGCCGATATTTTGGGAGCACAAATTATGGCGCGTGCCGGATATGATCCGCGCGATCTGGCGAATATGTTTCGCACCATCGAACGTCAATCTGGTGGCAGCAGTGGCCCCGAATGGTTAAGCAGTCACCCCAATCCGGGTAATCGGTATCAGGTGATCAACGAAGAGGCGTCGAGATTGCGTGTCAGTGGTTCCAGCCGCTCAAATTCGGCTGAGTTTTCGCAGGTGCAGTCAGAACTGCGCCGCATGTCCAAAGCTCTGACCATGCAGGAAATCGCCAATCGCCAAACCTCGCAAAACACACGGAGCTATCCTGCTGGCAGTCGTGTAGAACAAAATGTCGAATACCCCGCAGGGAATTATCGTGCCTACCGAGGATCGAATCTGTTTGAAATTAACGTCCCCGGCAATTGGCAGGCCTTTGAAGAGCAATCATCCGTAACGTTTGCTCCTCGCGGTGCTTATGGAAACTATCAGGGCCAATCAGTTTTTACGCACGGTGCAATTGTCGGTATTGCCAATGTCGGTAGTCGCAATTTGCAGGCGGCTTCAGAGCAGTACATCAATGGGTTATTGCAAAATAATTCATATCTACAGGCGCAGGGGCGTTTTCGACGCAGCACGATTGATGGCCGTCAGGCATTGGCAATCACTTTAACCGGACGTTCCCCTGTCACGGGCGCGAATGAAGCGGTGATGGTTTACACCTCGCTACTGCGCAATGGCAACTTGTTTTATGTAATTAATGTTGTTCCACGTGAACAGTACCGATATTACGAACGAGCATTTAATACGATGCTCCAGTCCATTAATTTGAATGGGTAACTCATTATGGCGGTTTTCAGATGGGTGCGACCTCAACTGCACGGCGCGGTACGAGGAGCGGTAGCGACTTGGTCCAGCGCCGCCGCGACCAAGTCGCTACCGCTCCTCGTACCGTACCGCTGGTCGCACGCACTTGAAAACCGCTATAAAATTGCAGTTTCAATCTGACAAAGGAGGAACATATGGCACGAGCACGTAAAAGCGAATATGTAGATGCTGGGCGAATGGAAAGCGAAATTTATGAACCGGATGCTGAAATCAAGGATGAATTTATCGAAGCCTCACGACTTGGCAGTCAGCGGGAATTTTTAGAGCGAGGCTTGTTACAGCCGCGTGAATACGCTTCGCCAACGGCTGGAGGGGATATGGATATGCCGCCTGAAGAAAGCGCAGTGGGAGAGGAAAGCGCCGCTGGCGGAAATGCCTTGCCGGATCAGGATGAAGTCGAAGAAATTGGACGCGCGATGGGATTAACCTACGAAGACAACGAACCGCTCGATATGGAAGGAAAACTGGGGCGGCGCGATAAGAATCGTTGGGAGCTAAATCCCGTTTCATCTGAAGATTATCAGGATCGCGCGTAGTTGAGCGAGAATTTGAGATGAGTACAAGGGCGTGATGGTGTTGTTTTTACGCAGGTAGTAATTCGTCAGCACCACATTGTCATGAGGACGTTGGCGTAGCAGTGGCAGAGGAACTGGAATCACATTCAACTGATAGAATAAATCATCGCGGAGGCGTTTTTCTTTGACTATTGCTTTCAGATCACGATTCGTTGCAGCTAACACACGCATCTCAATCTTGATCGCTTTTGTGCCACCGAGGTCAATGCCAATTTTGTATGGGTAGCTATCTGGTGACTATTTCATCTTTCTTTCTAAAGTTTTGCGCTACGAATGCGGCAATGTGCGGTAGGCTTTATTCCTTCTCAAACTCCGGCTTTTGTTCAAGGGTAAAAACGATAATTCGCTCGCCGGTTTTGGCACTAATGTCGGTATGCAGGCTGACAACGCCAATCTTTAGGATGTCTTGAATAACGGTGTTGAGTAAGGGGCGTCCCTGTTCAAGCAGTTCTTGTCGCATTTGCTTGATGAGGTAGCGGCCCCGATTATTCAGGTTAGCGGCGGCTAGTTTCAATTCTGCTTGCGTTAGCACATTTTTCAGTCGCACCAGCACCATATCTTCAATGATAAAGGTGCGGGCATCGAGCGGCCCGCGTCCCATGAATTCTTTTTCAAAACGGATGATCGCTTTGCTGATTTCTCGTTCTTTTTCTCGTTGGTCGAGCATAGATAAATGCGTCCTTAGTTTGTGGGGTACGGAAAACAAGTTGTTTTGCCGTACCCTGATCAAGCTGGTTCTGCCGAGCTACTCGCCCTGTCCGAGCGAGAAGGCAGGTTCGCCATTCAGCGTACACAGATTTTCGGTTTTGATAAAATCCAACCCTTCTTCGTTGATGCGGCGCAGCAGCCGAAGAATGTGGTCGTGCGTCACAGCATACCCGTTCGTGCTGGTTTTTCTGAAACGACAGCGCCAGTGATCGGTACAAAATGTTTCGGGAAATCCGCCCGGCCAGACTTTGACGCCGCGATTGGTAATTAGTTTGATCTGCAAGCCATCACCACTCACACGCTCCAGTTTATGCGCTAATTCTTCCGGTGCAATGTTTGGCTGATGGATAAACACATCCACTCCCACGAGTTTCTTTTCTGCGGGCGCGCGTTTGGGCACTTCGACGTGAAACGTGGCGCGCGCTGCTTCATACGTGACGACAGGCAATGTTTGCGGTACTTGCCCCAATCGCTCGATGATGGCAGTGGCAAATACTTCGGTGCCGACGCGCATCGTTGTGTGTGCTTCCGAACTGATTTCAGTGGTATGAACGCCATCTTCAATCGTTCTCAGCCACGCATTGTGAATTAACGCGGCACATTCGGTTTGCCCGATATGCACAAGCATCATCACGGCGCTGTGCAATAAACCTGAAGGATTGGCGATACCTTGCCCCGCAATCGTCGGAGCTGAGCCGTGAATCGCTTCAAACATCGCAAAGTTGCTGCCGATATTGGCTGATCCAGCCATTCCGACCGAGCCGGTCATTTCTGCGACCACGTCCGAGATGATGTCGCCGTATAAATTCGGCGTGACGATCACCTCGAATTTTTCCGGTGTGGTCGCCAGTCGTGCGGTGCCGATGTCTACAATCAAATGTTCATTTTCGATGGTCGGGTATTCGGCAGCGATTTCATTGAAGACCTTATGAAACAGCCCGTCCGTCAGTTTCATAATGTTGTCTTTGGTCAGACAGGTGACTTTGCGGCGATTGTTAGCGACGGCATACTCAAACGCATAGCGACAGATGCGCTCGCAGCCAGGACGCGAAATCAGCTTCAGGCATTGAACCACGTCATCGGTTTGCTGATGCTCAATGCCAGCATAGGTGTCCTCTTCGTTTTCACGAATGACGACGACGTTCATCGCCGGATGTTTGGTGATGACGAAAGGATGATACGAAACACACGGGCGCACGTTGGCAAACAGCCCCAGCGTTTTGCGGATCGTCACGTTCAGGCTTTTGTAGCCGCCGCCCTGGGGGGTGGTGATCGGACCTTTCAGCAGGACGCGCGTGCGGCGCAGCGACTTCCAGTCTTCCGCCGAAATACCGGATGTGTTGCCCGCCAGATACGCCTTTTCCCCGATTTCAATTTCTTCGGTGATGAGTTTTGCATCGGCAGCTTTTAGGATACGCAGGGTGGCTGCCATAATTTCCGGCCCGATGCCATCGCCGCGCGCGATTGTAATAGGTACAGCTTTCATTGGTATTTTCCTTTCTGTTGGCAAACCCAGAGGCTCTGTTGCCGGAGCTGAAGCGCGGGGCTCCGACTCCGGCAGACGTGTTAAGCGGCGGCTTCACTTAGCAATGGTCGAAAATTGCGCTTCTGTAAATCGTAGGCGTAAAACATGTCGCTTTCTGCGCGATAGAACAACCCGTGCAATTGCAATTGATGGCGAATCATGTGCGACTGCACCACCGTCAGGCGGCACAGCTTTTCGATGTGTCCCGCCAATTGCCGTTGCAGTCCTTCGGCGCGCAACTGCGTTTTCCTGACACGGTCGAGGAGCGAGTAGGATTTGGGCGCGACATCCAGCGGGTAGCGGCGGTTTTTGACTTTTCCACCTAGCAAGCGAATCGTATCTTCAGTTACCTCGCTCTGCGAATGTCCTACTACCAGCACGCCTTTCACGCCGAGTTTTTGAATGGCCCAATCTATGGCTTCGCTGATTCGTAGCTCATCTAATTGCCAATGACTTTGCGGCAGGGCAATGACCGCCAGTACGCTATCGGAAAACGCCGCGTCCACACGGGACAGCAGTTGCGAATCGTTGTGCGCCAGCACCAGCCAATCTACCGCGCCAGGCTGATTTCGTTGCAGGGTTTGTCGAATCTGATGAATGTATGGATTGACCATGGAAATTTCTTGTTGCTGCATATCGAGTTCTCCAAAAATAAAAAGCCGGATGAAACCAGTTGTTTCTTTTCTGACTATTCCGAAACAACCGTAAATTGTTTCGGCTTCGCTTGGAATGTCGTTTCGTTGTCGAGGGCAACGCACCGGTTTGCCTCGCGCAACAAGTAAGAAGGGGACGGAAACGCACCGACCACCTTTTCGTCAAAGGTCTGATGGCCACCGAGACCCTATCTCGCCCTTACGCGAGATAAATATCTCTGGGTTCCCCATGCACACGGATCGGTATTGGCAGATCCTGCTGCGTTGGGGACGCCATGTCATCCTGGAAATGTTTTACGAAGGCGCTGACGAGCGAGTGCCAGCATAGTATTATCTCTTGCATAATAGTTTCTCCTTTGCCGTTTTGTTACCGAAACCAAGTAATCATCTTGCGGCAAAGAAAAAGGCCGGAAGATCGCGTCTTGCGATCTTCCGGCCTTTTTCTACAGGCGCTATGTCCTGTACAACTGTTGCCGCCTTATTTTGCGCCTGCTTGCCACAGCGTCTCAAATATCCGTAACAATCAGGTAAAGCGTGCCGATCATAGTGAGTTCTATCTGTGCTGTCAAGAGGGGGAAAAATGCGCCGCCGGGCTTAACTCTCTTCGTCAGCGGTGTCTTCCTCACTGCCTTCTTTTTGCCCGCGCCCTGGTCGCGAAAGGCCGAATTTATCCAGGCGGTATTGCATGGTGCGGAACGATAACCCCAGTAATTTTGCCGCGCGGGTGATGTTCCAGTTTGTTTGATCCATCGCCTGAATCAGGAGAGATTTTTCGAGTTGCTCGAAGTCTATGCCTTCCGCCGGAAGCCTGAAGCCCCCAGAGCCTTCGATGCGCGCGACATCGCGTATTTCCATGGGCAAATCTTCAACCGTAATTTCATCGGTTTCGGCTAATAACAATGCGCGTTCGATGGCTGATTCCAGTTGGCGCACATTGCCGGGCCAGGAGTAATCCAACAGCATTTTGCGTGCGTCGGCAGAAACTTTCATTGGCTTGCCGCCGGAATTCGCGCTGTGTTTGCGCAGAAAGTAATCCATCAAAACTACAATGTCATCGCGCCGCTGTCGCAGCGGTGGAACATCAATCGGAATCACGTTCAGGCGATAAAACAAATCTTCGCGGAACCGTTTTTCTTTGACCATTAATTCTAGTTCGCGATTCGTGGCGGCCAGAACGCGCACATCTATCTTGATTGCTTTGGTTCCACCCACGCGCGTAACTTCTTTTTCCTGCAACGCGCGCAACAATTTGGCCTGCATGCTCACATTCAATTCGCCAATTTCATCCAGAAACAAGGTGCCTTTGTCGGCGATTTCAAATAAGCCTTTCTTCTCGGCATGTGCGCCCGTGAACGAGCCTTTTTCATGTCCGAACAATTCAGATTCCAGCAGGTTCTCGTTAATCGCTGCACAGTTGACGGCCTGAAATCGTTCGTTTACTCGCGGGCTGGCTTTGTGAATCGCGCGGGCAATGCGCTCTTTTCCCGTGCCGGATTCACCGCGAATCAGCACGGTTGAACTGGAAACTGCAACTTTGACGATCATTTTTTTGACGCGTTCAATCGCATCAGAAACGCCAACGATTTCTTCGTCTACGGCGCGCATCTTGGCCACCGCGCGAGAGATCGTATCGAGCAATTGAGCGCGTTCGACTGGTTTTTCCAGATAGTCAAAAGCGCCACCCCGCAAAGCTTCTTTGACTGAATCAATTGAACCATGTGCAGTCATTAAAATCACCGGGATTGAGCTGTCCATTTGCGTCAGCTCATTCAACAGCTCAATGCCATCCATCCCGTGCATTTTCAAATCGGTCATCACCAGATCAAAGCGATTGAGCTTGAAGAGCCGCAATGCTTCCTGCCCCGAACTGGCCGCTTTGACATCGTAAAGCGGATTTCCGGCCTCATCACGCTCTCCAAGTAGGATTAATTGCAGGATGTCGCGCTGATTTTTTTCGTCATCAACAATCAGAATGTGTTTTGGTTTCATCTGTTCCTCACTGCTTTTTGTGTGGGATTAGGGGGTTGGTTTGCTTTTCGATAATTCGCTCAGCAACTTGAGTGCCGTCGTGACCAGCATTTCTCCAGAGCCTTCTGCGCATCGCGCACTCCAAACCTCGTAATTGCCTTCGGTGTATGCGGACCGATTGGGAATGTATCCAATCGAGCCGTTTGCTAGCTCCACAATCATCGTGTGCGCAAAGGGCGAAGCTTTTTTGATGGACTGCCCCAATTCGACAAAGACTTCACCAGGCAGAGAAACAAAAGCCAATTCGTTGCCAATGGCGATGACCTGTACTTCGACTTCTAACGGCTGGCCCTGGCGCTTGACGATGTCGAGAACTTTGAACGCATTCACCTGCTCAGAAAATGTCGTTTTCGGATCACTCATCCGCGCATACACTTCCTTCGCCTTCGCTACATCTGCACTGGTGATTGGGGCAGTAGGCAGTTTGATGACTTCACTGCGTACCTGAAGAGTTGCGGTTGTGAGCGGTTTTAGCGAACTCCAGCTTTGATTGATCGCGCCTGCCAAAGCGGTTGCAATGCGAAAGGCTTCGTTTACACCTTTCTGATTGTCTTTCCAGGCAATGTCGCGATGGTTAATATTGCCGCAAGCGCCAGTTGCGAAAATTGTCTGAAAGTCTTTGCCTTTGTACTCCGCCAGCAATCGAGCCAGATGCCCTGGATAGTCGGAAGAAATCTTTTGCCCGCCCGTCGTATCAAGGTGCAAGGCAAAGTTGACGAAGGATGCCAGCGGCTGGGCTTGAGGCGTCTCGAAATATAAAAAGCCAACTTCAGGATCAATCGGGCCTGCGGGTTTTACAATATTTCGATCCTGCTTGGGCGGATTCCAGCTCACTGTGCCATCCCGCATCCAAAAACGACGATTGAAGCTGACGCCATCTTCATGGGCAATTGTCGCGCTAACGCGCGTGGGCGCAAGTTTCCGATTCGCTTCAGCCACGCTCTGCGCAATTAGTTTCGGCAAGTTGGCTGTGTAGGTTTTGGCCGCTTCCGTGTCACCCCCATCCAATGCATCGCGTGTGTTTTCGCCGCTGACCACAGGCGAGGTGTGGGAATGTGTAGCAGAAATCAGCACGTTTTCTTCAGGGATTCCGGTGTGAGCTTTAATCAACTGACGTGCTGTCAAAATCGTGTGACGGGGCAACGTGAGAATGTCGCACACGACAAGGGCCGCCTTCGTTCCGTTTTGCTCAAAGACGATAGCCTTGGCGTGAATATCGTCCAAAACACCTTCGCTCAGCCGTTTGCGGTAATAACCTGAAAGCGGCGTACCATCAGGCGGCGTGATGGATACGGCTGCGACTCCAACTCGCAATTCATCGGCGTGGACGGAAACTGCATTGCTTACCAACAAAACAAATAAAAGTAGAACCGTTTTGCGCATGATTTTCCTTCGGATTGATCACCATTCCGAGCGTCTTCAGGTCAACTCGCAACATAAGCGATTCGCTGTTGCAGGGTCAACTCTAGCTGGCAGGTGTTAAGTAAATCTGCCTGCGATCCCTCGTTACGAATGCGATGTTTTGCGCTGATCTTCCTGGATCGCTTCACGCGGCAAGGTGACGATAAAGGTTGTTCCTTTGCCCTTTTCGCTGCTGACTTTGATCTCGCCGCCGTGGTCTTCGATCAGCTTTTTGGTGAGCGGTAACCCTAACCCGATGCCTGTATCTTTAGTGGAATAGTACGGCTCAAAAATTTGTTCCAAGGGATCAGCCTCAATGCCGATGCCTGTGTCCCGTACCTCGAATTTTATCATTGACCCCGTTTGCGGTTCTGGTTGCGTCACGACGAGATTCAGTTCTCCGCCTTGTGGCATAGCCTGCACTGCATTAATGACAAGGTTTGAAAAGCATGTTTTGATTTGCTCTGCATCCGCTTCAAAATGCGCGCTTGCATCGGCGGGCACCTCCAGGTGAATTTTTACGCCCTGTTGCTCTGCTTGCGTATGCACTAAGCCCGCGACTTCTTCTAGTAATGCGCGTGAATCAATGTCCTTAATCTTGATTTTAGCGGGGCGTCCGTAGCTTAGAAAATCACTGACCAGACGATTGAGCCGAGCAATTTCATCTTTGATCAGTCCCAAAATATGCGTCGCTTCTTTTCGTGTTGCTTCAGCGTCTGTTTCTGATTTTGGCGGCGTGATAAAGCGTGTCTGCAAGTGATCAATGGAGAGGTTCATGAAGTTCAAGGGATTACGAATCTCATGGGCGATCCCTGACGCCAAACGTCCCACCACCGCAGAGCGCTCTGCACGTTGCAACTGCTCTTCCAATTCACGATTGCGCCGCAACCCGACAATCATTTCATTGAAGGTTCGAGATAAGGTTCCGACTTCATTCCGCTCCGTCGCTTTTACCGCAAAGTCTAAATCGCCCGCAGTGACGCGTTGCGCCGCACGGGCAAGCTCTGTGACTGGCTGGGTGAAGCGGCGACTGATAAGCGCCGTCAAAATCAGAAGTACGAGGCCAAGCGTGATCGTCGCTACTAATCGAATTCGTCCAACCGAACTCACGGCTTGCGAAAGGCGTTGAAGGGAGACTACGAGAATTACATTTCGCTTGCCGCGTTCGGTTTGAATAGGGAATTGAATCTTGCTTGCAGGTGCAGTTCCGACGGTTGTGATTAACGATTCGTTATGCCGAATTGGTGGCAGATTCGCAATTTCCGGGCGCATCTGGCTATCCATATCTTCTTTGTTCGTGCTGTTAATGACATCACCTTCCTGATTCACAATGAAGATGTTCTGAACCGTAGATTGTGGAGTGAAGGAAAGATTTTCTTCTTCGACAATTTCGTAAAGATACTGATTGCTGGGAAAAGAATTTACCGCCAGATCAATGGCCCGATTGACATCATTGAATTGTTCTTCTGCCGTAATCGTAATGCGGCGTTCCAATTGCTGATTGATAAACTGCAAGGCAACGGTGGTAAGTAAGACCATGGCGGCCACGAAAAAGACCATCTGGGCGCGGAAGCTGGAAAGTATTGACATGGCAGAATGATGGCGTTGCTCCATGAAATAGTAAAGTGAGGCCGACACTGACGACCCCTGCGGCTAACCAGATACCGTTTGCCCATCTGACAAAGATTTGTTATATTTCGATTCGTGCGCCTGCCCCCTGGCTTTGTAAGTTGTATCTAAAACAAGGCTCTGGAGGAAGCCACGGTGCGCGTGCTCCCCGATTGTACAAGTAAAGATTTAGGTTCTAAGGTAGTTGAAGTGGGTAATAAATACTTTACTGTACGTCACTTCTACACGCGCTTCATGCCAGCTTCACAAGAAAAACAAGCCCAGTTTTACGATGCTTTGCGAACATACTGTCACGTCCGGCACAATTATTTTTTGACCTATTTCAAGACTCACATTTCCCCAGTGAGGCCGCGAACGACGACAGGAAAGGGATAATAAATGAAACAACTATTTAGATCTTTTGCTCCATTTTTGATGGTCTTTGTTATTGCAACCCTTCTCCCCCATGAATCGGCTATCGCGGGAAAGCGTAAAGCAAAGGCTGCTTCAAAATCATCAAAAACCTCCTCTAAAAATTCTCGCCAGGTCGCAAAGGCCGACAGAAATTCCAAAAAAGGTCGAAAAGGAAAACAGGTTGATAACGGTCCCAGCTTGGCGGCGTTAGCGAAACTTGAGCGCAAGGGAAAGCTTTCAAAAGCTGACAAGCGGAAATTGGCATCCGCCCGTGCTGAAGCCCGGCGTCGTGAAATTGCTCGCCAGGCCGCCATTCGTGCTGCCCGCGAACGCGCGATCCGCGCTCACGAAGAGGCCTTAAAAAATCTGGCCACGAATAATATTTTGAATGACGAAACCGCTGGGGAAGATTTGGTCGTGCGCCAGGCTGCGATTGAGGCCTTAGGCGGAAAGGCTGGAACGGTTGTCGTGATGGATGCCACCAATGGCCGCGTTTACAGCATCGTCAATCAGAAAATGGCATTAGCCTCTCCTGTAAAGCCGTGCTCAACGGTTAAACCGATTGTGAGCCTTGCTGCCTTGCAGGAAAACGTGTTTGATCCGAACGTTGAAGTTAACTTTCGCGGTGGCAGCATGACATTGACCGATGCCGTAGCGAGATCAAACAACCCCTTCTTTCAGGAACTCGGACGCCGTTTGGGCTATGACCGTGTGGTTCGTTATGCTCAGCAGTTTGGATTTGGGCAAACCACTGGCGTCAACCTCCCTGGCGAAGATCCTGGGTTTGTCCCGGAAGAGTTTTCAACGCTGATGTCGAGTCACGGAGATGGGTTTGGCGTCACCGCGATGCAGCTTTCATCCTTTACTGCCGCCATTGCCAATGGTGGGAATCTGTTTGTGCCGCGTGTGCCGAAGACTTCACAGGAAGCAACCAATTTCAAACCGCAGCTCCGGCGCAAAATTGATATGACGCCAGAGAATAGGTTGCGGATGTTGGCTGGTATGGCAGGCACCGTAAATTATGGAACAGGGAAGGCTGCCTTCGACCCTGTTGGTCAGGTTGCCGGGAAAACGGGGACTTGCACAGATCGCGACAAACTTGGCTTATTTACCTCATTCAACAGCGTAGATAATCCCAAATTAGTTGTCACTGTCATTACCACCGGACGCGGTGAAGCTGGTAAGAAAGCTGCGGATATTGCAGGGCGCGTTTATCGTGCTATTTCCTATCGCTTTTTGCGGGAGCCGGGAGGAGTCGTTACTGCTTCGACTGCAACAAATGTGACGGGCGAAACGAAAGCAAAATTGCCCGCCGTCACCAGCCCGGAAGAGCCGAAATAACCTTTAACTACAACTCCTACCAGGACGCCAACTGTGCAATCGGTTGGCGTTTTGTATTTTGCGAAAAAATTACAGCGATTTGCACGGGGGGGATAAGCAAGTGTGCCAGTCGCTAAAGCCTGATGCCGACCAAAATAAACAGCTTGTCGCCTCCTGTCAGACAGGTCCAAAGGTTTCAGGTTTCAGGCTGGTAACGCTCTTCGACATCCCGGAAAATCGCTGTAATTTTTCACGCGAATCTACCGTGGGGCGATACAACATCCGTGGGCAGATCAGGGGCGGAATCCTGACTAGCTTGCGCGATGATAATCAGCCTGGACAGCCAGTTCTTCTGCTCCCTCAGGCGGACAGTTGTACATCGTAATTTGCAAAATTTGGCCCTCTGTTGATGTAATCTGGATGCGCCAGCCCCAATCTGGATCAGGTGGCGCTTCATAAAAGCCTCGTACGTCAATCGTCCCGGCTTCATCAATCGTTCCTTTGCACGACATAAGCTTGCCGCTCATATGCCACGAATCTGCCCAGGCGGCGGTCACAATCCTTTGATGATTGTGATACCCCAGGAAAATCAAGCCTTCGTGCGGCGTGTCTTCGTGACTCCAGGTGTAGTTGATCGTGAGAAACTTGTCTCTGACCACGGGCGAAATCGTTACACGTGAGCGTGAGTGAAAATCAGAAGGCGTCAGCCAACTCAGGCGTAGCAAATTGTTCCCTGTCCATTCCCCAATCAAATTGTTTTGCAGCTCAGCTAAATTCATACAGTTATTTTTGAGTGTGAAGGTTCTGATGCTTGTATCAAATGAGGGCGCGAACATCGCGTGCCAGCGCGGTCCGATGACGCAATGGCTGAGGGCTATCCAGTAGTGACAAACCAGCACGCGATGCCCACATAAGAAAGGTTTCACGTAGCAGCCAATCCAAATGCTTTGCCTCCAAAATCCTATCGCAACGAATTTACTGCTACATGAAAGTTATTCATCGAAGGGCTTGAAGGTGATTTGCGGAACCAGATATTGTCCCTTCACCAACCGCAACGATGGATCTTTGATGATGATGGCCGCTTCTTTCATCAAGTCGGCTTCACGGATTTCTTTGTACTTCCCATTTTTGCTGAGCAGCAAATAGACTGTGCCATTGGTCGGCGCTTTGGGGCGGGCCGATTTCGCAGCAGATTTGCGCTCTACAGCTTTACGGGTGGTCGCTTCTTCATTGGAATTGGAAGCTTTTGATTCCTCTTCCACGGGTAATTTAGGCATTGAATTCCTCTCCGGTTTTACGGATTTAGTAGATGAAGTTGTCGGCGCTTTTTTCTTTTTTACTACTTTCGGCGCAGCTTTGACGGCAATTTTTGGTTCAGGGGCAAGAATCGGTTTGGACACCGGGGCCAGCAGGGCTGGGGCGGATGCCGCGCGTTTCAGGCGAGCGGGTTTCAGTAAGGTATTGGCATCAAAAATTCGCCCGCTCTTTGCCGCTGCGCCTTCAAGCCGTTCGGTAATCGCGATCAGTCCTGGGGAGCCTTCAATTGCGCTCCCCCAGTCTTTACAGTTCTTGCGGTGCTTGCACGTCCAGTAACAAACCTCGACCGCTTTGTGACAGCCAAATCGTTTACAAGCGATTTGCATAAAGCCTCCGCTTTCTCAAATATCTCTCAACTTTCAATTTTCATATTCACAGGCTTAGTGCGCCGCCAGCCAATCGCTAAAAATTTTGGCCTCTTCGTGCTTGCCGCTCCAACGTGCGCGGTTCTTTCCCGTCAGGGCTAAGACCATTGCCTGATGCTGCCCGGCACGGTCGCCAATTTCTTCAAAATACTGATAGAGGCTGTCAATCCGATCCACAGATTTCTTTGCGGCCTCGACGTTTTTGAAGGACAAGACGTGGCGGAAGAAGCGTGAATACACGTTCTGCTCGGCGTTGGTTGAAGTGTATAAATCGAAATAGCCTGTCAGCAATCCAGCTTGTCGCAGGACTTGCGCGACATAGGACGGATGAATCTTTGCCTGCCGTCCGATAGCGGCCACATCTGTGAGGCCTTGATGATACAAATCTAGCACCAGTTCTTTTTTGGTTGGTGTTTTCGGGCGATTTTGCTCGGCTTCTAAGGTTTCGAGCGCGCCTTCGATGACTGGTAACGGTAGCGACTGTGTTCCATTGTATTGCTGAAGCATAATTTTCACCTCTCGATACTACTTAGTGGCGAAAGCTGCTTGCGTGCAGGGCTTCGATGACGCCTCTTAAAAATCGCACCTGACACGCAAGCTGCCATTCAATTCTTAAATCAACTAACTGGCCGCCGATTGACTTTCAGGCGCGCCGGAGCAATTCATTTCTGCCATGCGTTTTTGCATTTCTTCCGGCGCGACATCCTCCACATGGGTGGAAATTGTCCATTGGTAGCCAAAGGGATCAACTACGGTTCCCGAACGGTCGCCATAAAATTGATCTTTGATTTCGCGCTCCACCTTTGCCCCGGCGGCGACGGCTTGCGCGAAAAGCGCATCTGAGTCTTCGACGTACAACATAATGCCGATGGGCGAGCCACCATACGATTGCACACCGCGATAGCCCATTTCTGGATGCTCTTCGCCCAGCATAATCGGCGAATTGCCAATCCTGATTTCGGCGTGACCGACCTTACCGCTGGGATCAGCCATGCGAAACAGTTCTGTTGCGCCAAATGCCTGCTTGTAAAATTCGAGAGCACTGGCAGCATCCTGCAAAATCAAATACGGCGTTACTGTGTGGTAGCCTTCTGGAATAGGTTTGACTTGGTCTGACATAAATTCCTCCTGGTTATCTTTGGGTTGAGTACACGCGTCGCGCCTTAGCTGGCACGGCGCACAATCGGAATTTCGTTGCCTTCCTGCAACTGCTTCAAATGATCAATGAACGATGAAGCGGCGCGGCGGGAAAGCTCTTCGACCTTACAATCAAGTTTCATTGTTTCCTGTAATTCCATATCCACATCAATATCGAGATCGCGGCAGATAGCACGAATCATGACAATCTGCTTTGGCGTGGCGAGTTCGGAAACTGACTTCGCCAATGGATTTGCGGGCATGGGCCTTGGTTGTTGCTTGGGCGGCATGCTTGGATTTTCATGATGCTCGCCATCGCGTTGATACAAGTCGCGCGCGATGCCAAATTTAATCGCGGCACGTTTCAGCGCATCGTGTTCGGCTTTCTTAATGCCGGTTTCAGTGTTGGCATTGCCGGTGCCGATGCCTTCGCGCGTGACGCCGTTGATCGTGATTGCGGCAATCACCACAACGGTTTCGCCCATTTGCGTAATTTTCTTAATGGTGTGGCCCCACGTCGGAGCCTGGCGGTCGAGGATGTCGGCGACGGTGTGCCACTCGACGTATTCGACCATGTGTTTGTTGCCAGAATAATCCGTCCAGCCTTCACGCGTTTTGACAAGCCTGGCATCTAAGGGTTCGCGCAGGGAGCGCAACGTTTGCGTGAAAGGAATGACATTATTAAGAACAGGGTTTTCGCTACTTTCATCAGCCCACTGCGATCCCATCAGGACATTATTAAGAATTGCATCGTTGGTTGCGTTCATGTTTGTGTTGGTCATGGCGTTCGTTCCTCTCGTCAAAGTGTCGTTGTCAAAATCGTGTGTCAGAGGAGTCACAACAGAACGTTTCCTTAGTATCTCTGTTTCTTGTGTCTCATCTGTGAAACAGTGTACCACGGGTTTTTGATCGTTGCAAGTGTGAAACAGTTGTTGCGCGACAGAAATTTTCATGGTACGATTTTTTTGCGTTGGAATAGGTCTGACGCAAAACGGTAGGATTTAGGAAATGCTTTTCGACGAAGGCACATGAAATATGACGAGTGAAGGAAGCGCCCGGATTACCAAGATTTTTTGTGCTCCGTCACCTGACTTCAGCGCAGATAAACTCATTTTCTTGATTTCTATCATTGCAGAAAGAGAGGATTCATATGGCAACATCTGATGACAGTTTAGTAAACGTTGCCGAATTGGGACGCGCCGTGAAGCGCGAACGAGAACGCCGTAAAATGGGGTTGCGCGCCGTTGCAGAAGCGACCGGCGTATCTGCTTCGACCTTGTCGCGCATTGAAAATGAAACCTGCCAGCCGGATGCTGACAACATTGCGCGTCTGACGAAATGGCTGAAGATGCCGGTCGAGCGCATTATGGGCGGTCAGGCCAAAAAGGGTGAAAATCAACCAGTGATTTATTTCCCGCAGGAAGCGACGCCTGACATTGTCGAAGTCCACTTGCGCGCCGATAAAAATCTGTCGGAGGAAAGCGCCTCGGCTTTGGCCGAACTCTTTCGCGTCGCCTACACTCAGTTCAGTAAGCAAGACCCTAAAGGGAAGAAGTAAGGCTTGCCAGTCTCTGGCACCCTATTGAAGCATTATTTTTCGGGCTTGATGAGACGCAGCTCTCAGCCGTATCGCTGCGCGCTCTCAGGCCCGTTCTGTCTACACACGCGTAAGTACGCTTCATCCCCCTATGTGAGGCGTCAGAATCACACCGTAGGAGGCAATTATGCAACTCGGAGCATTCTCCGTCAGCCTGGCCGTCAAAGACATCGAAGCATCGAAGCAGTTTTACGAAAAGCTGGGCTTCGCCGTTTTTCACGGCGATCAAGCGCAGAACTGGCTGATTCTGAAAAACGGCGACACCGTCATCGGGTTGTTTCAAGGCATGTTCGAAAACAACATCCTGACCTTCAATCCGGGCTGGAATCAGAACGCCGAAACGCTTTCTGAATTCACCGATGTGCGAGAGTTGCAGCGCCAACTCAAAGCGCAAGGAATCACGATGATGACCGAAGCCGACGAACTCACGACTGGCCCGGCTAGCTTTGTGATTGCTGATCCTGATGGAAACACGATTCTGATAGATCAACACGTATAAGTAATAAGGGGAATTTTATGAATGACTCACGGCAAATTGATTATCCTTGCAACAGACTTGGACGCAACACGTTAATCACACTTCGCCCTTGGTCTGACTGGGAGTCTGGAGTTTTTCGAACAGGTCATGATTTTGTCTGCCCAAATGCTGAGGAATGTGGAATTCGGCGTCATTATGGTTTGCCCCCGCAAGTTGTAGAAGATTGGGAGTCCTGTGAAGGGCTTGTAAGCCTGAAAGATCAAGGTATCTTATAAAAACACTTGTATCTAAACTAGGTGCACGAAATATAAGTTTTCCGAGAGCCGTATCATGGCAAGCCAAACCAAACAACTCACGCCGATGGCCTTTGTCTCGGACGTTACGCGCTCCATCGCGTTTTACGAACATTTGGGCTTTGTGGTTGGCAACACGTTTACGCCTGCTGATGCAGACAAACCATCGTGGGCGTGGCTGTCATCGGGGAATGCACACTTGATGATTACCAACGCTTGCGACCCTGTTGTGCCCGAACAGCAAGCCATCTTGTTTTATCTGTATGTGGATGACGTAGCAGCGACACGCGATGAATTGGTTGCTGCGGGATTGCAGCCGGGGCCGATTGAGAACCCGCCTTATGCGCCACACGGTGAGTTTCGGTTGACCGATCCCGATGGTTTCACGCTGATGATTATGCACACGTAAGAACGAGCTTCGGTACAGTACGGCGAGCGGTAGCGAGCTGGTGATACCTTACCAAGTCGCTACCGCTGCTCGTACTGCACCAATCAAACTGAAAGGACGATTTATGCAATCTGCACTTGCAACTACTCCGATCTCGCCAAAGCTATTGTGGACAGGGCGCATCCTCAGCGCGCTGCCTGTGTTGTTGTTGTGTTTTAGCGCGGTCATGAAATTGATCCAGCCCGCAGGATTTGCCGAACAGGCTGCGCCAATGGGCTATACAGCGAATGTGTTGTTCTGGATTGGGATTGTCGAACTTGCCTGCACCGTTCTGTACGTGATTCCGCAGACGGCAGTGTTGGGCGCAATTTTGCTCGCGGCATATTTGGGTGGTGCAACTGTTACGCACGTCCGCGTGGGCGATGTGTTCATTATGCCGATTCTGGTGGGCGTTTTGGTGTGGGGCGGGCTGTATCTGCGCGACGCGCGACTTCGTGCCTTGCTTCCGCTGCGCAGCTAACCAAGAGGAGAGCTTTGTGAGAAATAACATTGAGTTCAATACGATTGACGAATACATCGCCACGTTCCCGAAGGACGTGCAAAAAATCCTGAAGCAGTTGCGCAAGACGATCAAGGCCGCTGCACCAGAAGCCGAAGAAAAGATCAGTTACCAAATCCCGACCTTCGCGTTACAGGGAAATCTGGTTCATTTCGCCGCCTACAAAAACCACATTGGATTTTATCCCGGCGCAAGTGGCATCAGGACGTTTACGCAGGAGTTATCGAATTATCAAACCTCAAAAGGGACAGTGCAATTCCCGCTGCAAGACCCGTTGCCGTTGGAATTGATTGTGAACATCGTGAAATTCCGCGCCGTCGAAAATCTGCAATTGGCCGAGATGAAAGCCGCAAAGAAGGCCAGGCGATAAAGGAGACAACTCAATGGGCAAAATCATTGTGAATATGAGCCTGACGCTGGATGGCGTGATCCAGGCTCCGGGGCGACCGGACGAAGATACGCGCGGCGGATTTGCACACGGCGGCTGGGCGTTGCCGTATTTTGATCCGATGATGTTCAATCCTCCGGCAGATGGGAAGATGCCGGATTTGTTGTTCGGGCGTCGCACCTACGAAGACTTCTATCAAGTCTGGCCGAATCGAAACGACGGCAACCCGTTTACTGAAGTGCTGAACAACTCGCAAAAATATGTTGCCTCGACAAGCTTGCCAGAGCCGCTGCCGTGGATGAACTCGACGCTGCTCAACAGCGATGTGCCTGCGGCGGTCGCGCGGCTCAAACAGCAATCAGACAACAACCTTGTCATTCTTGGCAGTGGCGCGTTGATCCAATCGTTGCTGCCGCACAATTTGATAGATGAATTTGTGCTTTCGATTCATCCGTTGATTCTCGGCACGGGGCATCGCCTCTTTCCTGATGGCAGCCCCTTTGCCGCGCTCAAGCTCGTTGATACAAAAGTTGCCAGTACCGGCGTAGTGATTGCAACGTATCATCCAACAGAACCGATTTCGTAACTCGTGAATATGCGACAACCTCGAATCTTATTGCTTACCAGTGCGAGCCTCTTCTTTGCCTTTGGTATATTTGCATTGACGGAGACACGCGCAACCGAAAAACCTATGACGAAACAAGCCAACGGAACATTTGAGGTAAAACTTGCCCCTCAAGACGATAAATCCGAGGATGCGTTATTAGGCCGAATGACAATTGACAAGCAGTTTCACGGCGACCTTGACGCGACGAGCAAAGGGCAAATGCTGACGGCCATGACGGCGGAAAAAGGTTCCGCCGGATACGTGGCGATTGAAAAGGTCAGCGGCATATTGCAGGGGCGCAAAGGCACCTTTGTTCTGCAACACAGCGGGACGATGAATCGCGGCGATCAGCAATTAAACATTACCGTTGTCCCGGCTTCAGGCACGGGGGAATTGGTCGGTTTGACGGGCAAAATGACGATCAAGATTGAAGGCGGAAAGCATTTCTACGAATTTCAATACACCATCGCCAAATAGCAATGACTCCAAATCTCAAACAAGCCGTCCCGTTTTTCGGCGTCACAAATATTGAAGCTTCCGTGCGTTTTTACGTGGACGGACTCGGCTTTGTGATGACGAAGCAATGGATGCCGGAAGGGAAGTTGCGCTGGTGCTGGCTCGGACGCGATGGCGTGGCGCTGATGTTGCAGGAATATTTGCCGGAATTTGTACCGACCGAAAAATTAGGCGTCGGCGTTTCGATCTGTTTCATCTGCGAAGATGCACTGGCGTTGTATCGAGAATTCAAAACGCGGGGCATCGAAGCCTCGCGGCCTTTCGTCGGCAATGGAATGTGGGTGACAACGGTCACTGATCCTGACGGCTATCGGCTGGATTTTGAGAGTTATACAGATGCGCCTGAAGAATCGGAGTGGAAAGAAGAGTGAATAACGCTTGCGTCTGATTCCTCGCCGTCATTGGCAATGGATTTAGCGCCAACGGCGCGGAATATTTATAGTTTTGGAGAAGGCACAGGCCCAAGCTCCAGCGGAGCGGCATCCGTCTCCAAATCGCTATGGAAAATCTTATGAAATCAATCTTCAAAAATGCCTGGCCTTATCAACAAGATGCCATGAATTTGCCTGTTGCCAACGTCGAAACCGCGTTGCCATTTTACGAAACGGTGATGGGGTTTCAGGTGATGTCGCGCTTTGACGCGCCGCATCAATCCGCCGTGCTCGCCCGCGATGATATTCAAATCGGCCTTGCCGAAAACGGGGGCGACCCTTCGCAGGAAGGCGCGTTCTTTGAGGTGGACAACGTCGAAGCAGCGTTTGCCGAATTGCAGGCCAATGGGTTGAAAAAAGAAATCTCCGACTTTCGCCTGGATCGGCACGGCGACACGGTTTGGAAAGTCTTTTTCGTCGTTGCCCCCGACGGGCTTTGTTACTGTTTTGGCGAGCGACAACCAGGAGCAGCAGCATAATGAAACTTGGCCCAATCACCCCGATTTTTCGCATCTTTGACGAAGCGAAGGCGAAAGAGTTTTATGTGGACTTCCTCGGCTTCAAAATAGATTGGGAGCATCGGTTTGCTGATGACTTGCCGCTGTACATGGGGATTTCCAAAGGCGATTGCGTGCTGCATTTGTCGGGGCATTTCGGCGATGCCTGTCCCGGTGCGGCGCTTCGCATTGCGATTGATGACGTGGATGCGTACCAGCAGGAACTCCTCGCCAAACAGTACAAACACTCGCGACCGGGCGTTCACAATCAGCCGTGGGGTTCGCGCGAAATGAGCATTCATGATCCGTTTGGCAATCGGCTGATTTTTGCGATGACGATCAGCTACGAAATCAGCGGCGACCCCGAAAATATTGGGCGCTGGCAATTTTCCGAGGAGGGAAAACCATGACTTTGCTCTCACATTTGCAGGATCAATTTCGCCATATGGAATGGGCGGACGCGATGGTGTGGCAAGCTGTGTTCGCGTCTGAATCTGCACTGGCTGATGACATCGTGCGCGCACGCTTGCATCACATTCATTTGGTGCAGCGCGTTTTCCTCGCCGTGTGGCAGGGCGAGTTTGCCCATTGTCAGGACAGCAACGAACGGCAGGCCGCCATCGCACCGTGGGTCAACAAGGGCAGCGAGTTGCGCGGCAAGGATTTGCTGGCGTGGGGACAATCTTATTACGAGAATGCGACGCCCTATCTGGCAACTTTATCCGAGTCAGATTTGGCGCAACCCGTCGCCTTGCCGTGGACGGAGATGATGGCTGCAATCATTGGGAGACCGCTTGCAACCAGTCTACTGGCTGAGACGTTGCAACAGGTCACGATGCACAGCGCCTATCATCGCGGACAAGCCAATGCCCGCTTGCGCGAGGTCGGCGCAGAACCGCCGTCCGTGGATTTCATCATGTGGATTTGGTTGGGGAAACCTTTCGCCCATTGGCAGACCGACAACTCTCAATAATTTTTGCTCAACCTGTCGGAGGAGTTTATGGCAGAACTAAAAACAAAACCAACAGATGTCAGCGTCGAAGATTTTCTTAACCAGGTTGCCGATGAAAAGAGGCGCGCGGATTGCTTCGCCGTGCTGGAAATGATGAAGAAAATAACCAAAGCGGAACCCAAAATGTGGGGGCCGAGCATTGTTGGCTTTGGTTCTTATCACTACAAATATGCCAGCGGACACGAAGGTGATTCCTGCCTCGTCGGCTTTGCTTCCCGCAAAGATTCATTGGTGTTGTATCTGATGGGCCGAGATGAAAAATTTGAGGAACTCTTAACCAAACTTGGCAAATTCAAATCCGGCAAAGGTTGTTTGTACGTTAAGCAACTCGCGGATGTTGACTCTAAAGTTTTGCAGGAACTGATCAAATGCTCGTTTGCCAACATTAAGGCGCAATACAAAACCGTCTAGTCGCGTTACGTTAAGCTACACCCACAAGCTATTGTTCCCTTATCTCGCTGCGGTTTTGGCTGTCGCTACCGGATGGGGAATTGTGACACGATCAATGACCGCGCCGTCTTCACCAATTGCCTGCACCTGCATCTCAGTAGAACTGACCTGCGCTATCAGGAATGAGTGGGTTACGTCGTTGCTCAGGGCGGTGATCTCGCTTTTCTTTCGCATGCCGTTTTTGCGCAACTGTCCACTGGCACCCTGAACAAAATACTGGATGCCTTGTTGCGGCTTGATGCGTTCGTAGACATGATCGTGGCCGGAAAATACCGCGTTCACCTGATACCGAACGAACAGTGGCTCCAATACTTTGCGTATTTCCATTTCCGAGCCGTGACGCTTGGCCGAGGAGTACAGCGGGTGATGGAAAAACGCAACCTTCCATTGTGCGGTCGAAGTTTTCAGTTTCTCTTCCAACCAATCCAGTTGTGCCTGATTCATTAAGGTTGAATCCAATGCGAAAAATTCAATCAACTCTTTCCCTAAGGTGAAGGTGTAATACCGTCGCCCGCTCATATTGAAATTCTCATAATGTAATTGCGCTTCTAGTCCGCGCCGCACATCATGATTTCCTAAAGACGCAAAAAAACGGACTCCATCCTTGAGCAAATCGGCATAGGGAATCTCAAATTTCTTTTTGAAGTTTCCGGCTGATCCATTTGGGTAAATGTTATCACCGAGCATCAGCACCGCATTGTACCCATACTGCTCGCGGTATTTTCCCATCTGCCTGGCAATGGCAAATTGCCCTGCTTTGCCGGTGCCCGAATCGCCGATCACCGCAAAGGATAAAGGTTTGGGCGGATCAATTTGATTTTGCGAATGGGAAGAAATGAAAGGTGCTGACAGTAACAATGCCAGCACACAAAAATAGACTGCGAATTTTGCTACAGGATCAAATTTTTGCCGACTCATGGAAAGGGACAATCCTTCAAATCACATTTACTTCGATCACCGGAATGAGCGAACGTTTGATTTCAGGATGCAGCACGTTATCAAGGAATTCCAAGGCATTGGCTTTCATATGCATGCTGCCACTGGTAATCGCATGATAGGCATAATAAATGTCGGCAGGTGGGTAAAGCAAACCAAGCAAACGAAACACCCGTTCCAGCGATTGTTGGGCTTCATCGGTAGCCATACGCTCTTTCATCTGCTTTGTGCGTTTGCGGTAGACTTTAATTTCAGCCTTGAGAATGCGCTCGATTTTTTCTTCGGCAAAATCAAGATCACTTAGATAAGAACGACGACGATACAGCTCACGCACGGCTTCAGCGCGCGTTTGCTCGTCTTCCAGCATCTCCAGCAATTCATTGACGGACTTATAACGATACGCTTTCGACGTTGGGCGAGAGCTGATGGAATGGCTCAGCGTGATCGCCGCATTTTTATCTATGGGCAAATTTTGTCGTTGCAGGCTGGTGCGCAGGTTATTGACATATTCCTGCCCCGTTAAATACGCGATGATCAGCCACGGCAGCACCATTGCCAGATTCATTATTGTCACGCCAGTTTGATTCATCGTTGGCAATAAGCCCGCAAAGAACATCAATAAAATCGCTGCCAGCGCATCTCCAACACGCCAGACGACCGTATCAATAAAGGATTTTGCCTGGATTTTGATTTCCGGCGCGATAGGCAAATACAGCATTTCGGTCGTCGAACGATCAATCGAATGACGAAACACCTGATCGCTGGCGCGCAGCAACACCGCCGCCCACAGCGTTGGGTAAAGTAGTGCCACGACTGATCCGCATAGCAGGCTCAAAGGCAAAATGAAAATGGTTAGCCCCAGTCCCCAGCGATTCATCACACGCCCTGTGAACAAAAACTGCATGAAGAACGCGACCCAGCTTAGGCCTTCATACATTCCGCCAAAAAATGAGGCGAGATTATCGGTGCTTTGAATGTGCATCCGCGCCAGCACCGAAAATTGCACGTAAGCTACCGTCGTCGCCATTGCGCTGATTGCTACCAAACCGGCAATCAGTCGTAAGTACCGCGAACGCCCAATCAGCGCGGCACTTTGCCATAAATTCTGCGGGGCTTCCTGATCTGATTCCGATGATTCTTCCGCTTTTTCTTCGGCCAGTTCCGCGCGGTCACGGTTGCGTTGCCAAATTAAATGTACAACCAAAGCCGAAGCGAAGAGGCAAAACGCAATGATTGACAGTAAGTTTTCTGTTCCTAAAATTGGCGCAAATTGCCGCGTCACAAAACCGCCAAAGATTGAACCCAGAATGCCGCCGCTGCCGATAAAGCCAAACAACCGCTTGGCTTGCCGCGCGTTATAAATCAGGTTCGCCATCGTCCACACCTGCATGGGGGCAACTGCGCCAACGATTCCCACCCAGATGTAAAACGTGAATACCAGGTACGGGTGACTCTGGCATTTGGCAACCCATAACGCCAGCGAACTGACCGCGAATGCCAGCAGTGTGATGACACTTAACTTGTAATGGCTCAAGCGCTGCGAGAATTTGATATAAACCGCAACCACCAGCGAGAGAAACACAGCTTGCGCGACCAACGCATACGGCAATTTGAGCGCGCCAAACGATCCAATAAACATTGCATCGCGCGCCGCTTTGCCGATCATGTACATCGCCAGCACTAAAAAGAAATAGCTGAACATCAGCCACGCCGTAGGCCATTCGCTTTTGTTAATGCGAAACATCGAAGCTAAACGAGCCATGATAAAGTTCCGCGCTTGCTCTCCCGGTTTGAGGAACGCGCGCACGTCCGCATGCACGGCACTGAACTTAGATTTTGATACATTCATCGAATTCATAGTCAGTTCATCACAGGCTTTGTGCCTGCGTTCCTCTAAATGCGGAGCTGCAAACAAGATGTTCGCAGTACAATGAATTAATTTAGTTGGCCAACCAGGCGCAGTTCATTTCTGGATTGGTCATAGAACAACCACGCCAACATCTCCTTCTTTTCACCAGTTCGTTTGATCTTCAATTGCGCGACGCCGCGATTGGCTTCTGTGTTGCCACAGGCTGCCATCTGTTGCAGCAGTACCGTCGAAAATGTGAGTTGCGTGTCATCCACCTTACCGCTGGCTAATATGCGGTTCGGGGTTTCGGCATCCGATACTTGATACTCATACATTGTTTCATCATCGTTGCGAGCAAATTGCATTTTCAGATCATTGAAGTTAACGATCCATCCGTTCGTCACCTGTTGCAGTTGCACTTCATCCAGCCCTGAACGGCGGCTGATGTATTCGCGCACGATGGCGTCGCGGCGCTTGACGAGCTGTTGAATCAAGTATTCGGCTGCTTTCGGATCGGACAATTCACCCGTTTCAACTGCGGCGCGAATTTGCTGATTGGAGAATGAGCTGATGATTTTGGCGGCCCAATAGGCATCGCGGTCGGTCATATTTTGAAAAGCTTCAATGGGGAAGTTCGATTTCCACTGCTGCGGTTTGAACTTGTCCGAATCGAAATTGCCGACGCTGGTGAACTGCACGCGATTTTCATCGCTCCGCCAATGCGGTTGATACAGGCCGAATGTGATCAGGCTTTTGCCCGCTTCTTTGAAATCCACCTGATGTGCAAACCCCACATCGTTGCCATTCGGAAATGCCGTGTCTGAACCAAGCGTTGAGCCAAAATCAATCAGGTAGTGCCGAATGAATTCGCGCCCGTCTTCCTTGACGAACATATCGAGATTGTTGCCGTTGCGAATATCGTTGTGATTCAGCCAGGCACTGAACAATCGCAGCCCGCGCAAATCCCGACGATGTTCGTGTGGAATGATGTCGTTTGGATCATCTTCGCGTGTTCCGGCAAAGGTGAAGTTGCCGACCGGTTTGCCTTTCAAAAACTTGCTGGCCAGCGCGCGATATTCGCCGTTTGGATAACTTGCCGCCAGTTTCAAAATGGCGTCCACATCCGCTTCGGTCAACTGCCGTTTCTGGCCGAGTCCGTCTGTGAAAGTTGCTTTCGGATCAAGTTTCAATTGGTCACGACGAAACCGGAAAATCGTGTTTTGCGGAACGTGGTAGCCAATGGCGTAAAACAGTCGCGTCGAGATCGCTTCGGCACCCGAAGACATTTCCAGATAGCCAACCGGATCGAACTTCAGCAAGTAAATATCGCCGCGCGAATCTTTCACCTGAAAGCCAGGCGTGATGCCGTTTGATTTGCCTTTGACGACCGTTAACGGGCCAAGGGCTGGGCCATCGGTTTCATTTGGCCCACGCTTGATTTCCTCCACGCTCATCGTCCGAACGCCATTGCGATTGGTAAACCAGGATGAATCCGGCACTTCGTCCAGCGTGTTGACGTTGTAGGCTTCCCGTGTTTGTCGGGCAATGCCAAAGCCGTTCTGGAAGGGCTTGAAAAATGTGTTGTTAGTGAAATCGTAAAGATAACCGGTTTCGTAAGTCGCTGGTTTCTTAATGGTTTCCATGTCGAAATCCAGCCGGATCGGTTCGTGCTTGGAATAAAGATGTGGTCGTTGTGCCAGCGTCGTGTAGGCGCACGACACCGCTAGACACGAGGCAAATACGGCTGCCTCAAGCCATCGGTTCAGTCTCATTGTGTCTCCCCCGTACTACTAAATAAAAAATCTATTCCGATTTATTCCCAACTCAGCCTTCAATCTATAACGCGTAATCTTGTTGGATATTTATTCATTCAATTGTCAAAAAATTCTTGCGGCGTATGATTAAAATGTTTGCCCAAAGCCAAAGATCAATCTGGTTCCTTCACCGCTTTTACCTACGAGAATTCTAAACATAGTGGATTTCTTTGATTTGAATTCAACGCCGCCGCCCCACGTGGCGTGCAAGCCTTGTGCCGAGAGTTGCGCGCGCCGATCAAAGACCTGCCCGACGTCTGTAAAAGCTAAGGCCCCAATGCCCGGAATCAGTTCAAATCGGTATTCAAGATTGGCAGCAAGTGCATTGCGTCCGTAAAAGCGAAACGGTCTGTAGCCACGCAAGGTTTGGGCATCACCGAGTCGTGCCAGGCGGAAGAAGGGGATATGTGAGCCGCCTTTTTCATTATTGAAATTGCCGATAAGCCGCGCGGCTAAAACCCTGCGAGGTGTTCCGAGTGGCAAATAACCACGAGCATCCAGCTTCAAATTCACAAACCCAAAATCATCTTTGCCCACGCTATCATTTGAACTCGCCATCAGATTGGCATAGACGCCTTTGGTGGTGTTGCCTTTATCGTTACGCTGATCGAATTCGATAAATATCTGTGGGCTGAGCAATGAAGCACCGCGTGCAATACCCGGCAGTGCGGGAAACAGCTTCGGCGTTTTGGCAAACCGATTATCTGTGCCATCAAAAATACGAGTGCTGGAAAAATCCAATCCTGCCCCCAGTCGCAACGATTTTGTTGGTTTGAAGACAGATGCGAAGTTAAAGCCGCGTTCCTGCAAGTTATAATTGCTGCGATTGCTGCGCAAACTATCCGGCCCCAGTCCATAAAACTGTTCGCGTGGGCGCAACTGGTAGCGACCCGTAAAATCAAGCTGAAAGCGCTCTCGGCCTCCCCGTGTCGGGTCAACACTGATTCCCGCAGAGGTCAGCAGATAGCGACGAAAGGTTCCATGCAGCAGCGCGGAAAGCTTGAGATTCGGGGATTTGCTGACGTTGTTTGTGAACTCTACGCCCAGCCCAAACCCTGAGCCGTCACCAATGCCGCCAAAGCGTGGATGCACAATCGGATGGCTAAAATACACTTTCAATTTTTCCAGTGCTTTGCTGTTTTCAAAGCGCGTGATGCCTCGATCCAGTGTAGAGCCGGGCGGTTTGTTGGTCTTTGGATCGGGTTTCGGCATCGTGGCCGGATCAACGATTCGTTGTCGTTGCGGATCGGTTTTTTTTGTCTCGGAGTCCTGGGTTGTTTTTTTCTGCTCCTGTTGATTCTCTTGCGAGATGGGTTCCGGCTTAACTTCAATCGGTGCAGACGATTGTGCCTGGGTTGTCATCGCTAGCCAACAGAGTAGCGCGCAGAGTATGACCGGAGTTTTTCTGAGCCTTGTAATCATAACTTCCTAATTTACGAGGGGATTGGGTGTTTGGTTTTCAGGGGAGCTGATAAATTGAGATTTGGGCCAATCGGGAATTGCCGCGAACCTCAACCTAGCACCTGAACACGTAAGATGCGATTCCATCTTCGCTTGATCAAATTGGCAATGCAAGGGGGCAAGGGCAGGGGCTGTGGCACAAGCACGGCGAACTATACCAGCAAGTTTATCGCCGAGCCGTTATAAAATTTTTACAAATTTGCTTCAGCGAGACGAATGGAGAGCCAGACTGACAGCGGATTATTCTGTTGAGACCGCATCAGGCGAGCCTTCTACCGCCGCCTGAACCGTGCGCCACGAAAGCGCTGCGCATTTGACGCGCGCCGGAAAATCTTTGACGCCCGCGAAGATTTTCAGCCTGCCTAAATGATTGGACTCTGTTTCAGGATCAATTTCGCCGCGCACCATTTTGATAAACTCATCCGCGATGGCTTCGATTTCGGCTTTGGTTTTGCCCTTGACCGCCGCTGTCATCATCGAGGAAGACGCCTTGGAAATTGCACAGCCGGAACCTTGAAAGCCGACATCTTTAACGACATCGCCATCCATTTCCAATTGCAAGGTGATGTGATCGCCACAGAGCGGATTGTGGCCTTCCTGCGTGATCGAAGGTGTTTCGAGCGCCTTGAAATTACGAGGCTTCTTGTTGTGATCCAGGATTACTTGTTGATAGAGTTCGTTCAGGTCAGCCATAGCTAAAATTTACTTGTTAGTAGTTCGTCTCGGATTGCTGGTTTGAGTTCCTCAAATGGCAAAATAATTGAGATAATTCCTGCGCAACCCGGCGCTATTTCGTATTCGTCAAAGGTGATCGCTATGCCTTTACTTGTGAGTCCCCACAGCACGAAATTAGCCATTTTAGGAGCAACAGCTTCTTGTAATGTTTTATGCATTCCAATTTCGACCGGATTCTCAAAGCCTTCTGCCAGCGGTTGTCCGGGACGCTTTCCACCCGCACAATCACAGTTGACACAGGTTTTTCTCAGGATATTTAGCCCAACTTTTGACAGGGTTTCCAGATAGTTCGACTTCGGTTTGAACAAATCAGCTAGCTTTAGTTCGCGCCCTTTCTCTAAGTCGAAGTTAATGGTGGTTGTATACCAATCAGAATTCAAATAACCCGTGTAACTTTCCCAGCGCAGATCTAGGCAAAGACGTTTGTTTGATGCGATTTCTGTCGTATAGGTTAGGCCTAAGTGAAAACTTGGCTTTTTCTTTCTTTCTCGTTTTGCTTGTCGGCAAAATGCCTCGAACCCACGAATTTCTTTAGCTACTAATGCTTTGACATATTGGTTGAATCGCTTTTCATGGTGAGTTGTTGCGTGCTTTAGCTGTGGATATTCAATCCGCAATTCATAGTCGTCTTTTGAGTTATCAATATCACCTTTTTTGATTTGCACCGGGACAAGCAAGTTATCGTCCGGTTGTGTTGTTGCCATCGCTTCGGTGCTTGACTTGTCAGGGCTTGGCGATGGCGTGACAGCGGGCTGTGACTTTGTTATTTCCTGCCCCGCCATCTGTTTTGGCGAAGACTGACAAGCACAAAGCGCGCAAAATATGCCAGCTAAAATCAATGCGAATAAACTACGGCGCATTGTGTTCCTCTGCAACTATCCAAACACCTCAATCACTTTTTGCAAGGCGGTTGCAAGCGCATCTATTTCTTCCTTGGTGTTGTAAAACGCAAAGCTCGCGCGGGCTGTCGCCGGGACACCAAACCGCTTCATCACAGGTTGTGCGCAATGATGTCCGGCGCGAACAGCGATGCCTTCCTGATCCAGAATCGTGCCGATGTCGTGCGGATGAATATCGTCAATCACGAAGGACAAGACGCTGGCTTTTTGGTTTGCGGTTCCAATCAATCGCACGCCTTTGATGCCGCCGATGACTTCGGTCGCGTATTCCAGAAGTTCATGTTCATAGGCAGCGATTTTGTCGAGGCCGATGCTTTCCAGATATTGAATTGCGCGGCCTAAACCGATGCCACCTTCAATGTGGGGCGTGCCCGCTTCCAGTTTGTAGGGGAGATCGTTATACGTGGTTTTCTCGAACGTCACGACCTTGATCATGTCACCGCCGCCTTGCACCGGAGGCATTTGCTCCAGCCATTGCTGCTTGCCGTACAACACGCCGATGCCTGTGGGGCCGCAAACTTTGTGGCCGGAGAAGGCGTAGAAATCACAATCCAGTTCGCGCACATCCACTTTCAAATGCGGGGCCGATTGCGCGCCGTCAATCAACACCGGAACGTCCTGCGCGTGCGCTAATTCAATGATGCGATGCACCGGGTTGATCGTGCCGAGCGAGTTGGAAACGTAGGCGACCGCAACGATTTTTGTTTTGGGACTGAGCAGCTTTTCGTACTCTTCCATCAACAACTCGCCATCATCATTCATCGGAATAACGCGCAGCACGGCCCCCGTCTGTTCGCACAGCATTTGCCACGGCACAATGTTCGCGTGATGTTCCATTGCCGAGATGATGATTTCATCGCCTTCTTTGATGAATTTGCGCCCGTAACTCATCGCTACCAGATTGATCGCGTCGGTTGTGCCTTTAGTGAAAATAATTTCCTTGTCGCTGGCTGCGTTCAGGAATTTTTTGATGATGTCGCGTGCGCCTTCATATTCGCGCGTCGCCAATTGGCTCAGGTAATGCACGCCGCGATGTACGTTGGAATTTTGCGCGGCGTAGTAATGATTGATCGTGTCAATCACACATTGCGGCTTTTGGGACGTCGCTGCGTTGTCGAGGTACACGAGCGGCTTGCCATTTACCTGTTCCGAAAGAATCGGAAACTCCTGGCGAATGGCCGCGACATCCAACCCTGAAACTTTTTGCGTTTGTGTATTCATTGGTAATTTTGCTTAAGTCGGTTTCTTTTACGAAAGCGCTTCTTCTGATTTGCGGAAGATTTTGTACTCCGCATACAACATTCCAAACGGCAACAGGGAAGCGATAAACGCTGCCGCTGCTTTTTGCCAAGACCATTTGTAGTCAATGGTCACGCGCACCAGCAATAACACATAGGCTACTGTCAGTAATCCGTGAATTGATCCGACCCATCGCACCATTGCCGGTTCGCCGTATAAGTATTTCAAAGGCATTGCAATGCCCAGCAAAGCTAGAAAAGAAACGCCCTCCACAAAACTGGTCAGGCGTAATAAGCGAAAGAAAAACTCTCTCATCATTAAATCTCAAAAAGCGTAACGCGAAGCTTGCGTCGTGTGATCACCCAATTTCCTGATGCAACTTGTTCAAGACAACTTCATCCAGTTGTTTGCGCACCGATTCGACTTTGATTTTGCTGATGATGTCTTCGGCAAAACCATAGGTCAGCAACGAGCGCGCCGTTTCGGGCTTCAATCCACGACTGCGCAAATAAAACAATTCATCTTCTTCCAACTGCCCAACCGTCGCGCCGTGTGAACATTTCACGTCGTCAGCATAAATTTCGAGCTGCGGCTTTGTGTCTACGTGTGCATCGGATGAAAGCAACAGGTTTTTATTCAGCTGCTTTGCATCCGTGAGCACCGCGCCTTCGCGCACGAAGACTTTGCCATTGAAAACCGCTCGCGCTTTGTCGTCCAGAATGCCTTTGTACAACTGAAACGAATTGCAGTGCGGATAAGCGTGATCCATCGTCGTGTGATTGTCTATGTGTTGTTTGCCTGTGGCTACATACAGCCCGTCAATCGTGCTTTCGATGTGTTCGCCTTCCAACTTAACGTTTAAATCATGCCGCGCAATCACGCCGCCGATGGCAATCGCATACGAGGCATAAATGCTTTTGCTTTCCTGTTGCACGGCAGTCGTTGCGATGTGAAATGCCTTGGGGCTTTCTCCCTGCAATCGGTAATGCGTGATATTGGCGTCCTGTTTTGTAATTACTTCAGTGACCGCATTCGTAAAATAAACATCCTCATCACCCAGCGAAACATAGCTTTCGATAACCGTTGCAATCGCGCCTTCCTCCGCGACCAGCAGAACGCGCGGATGAGAGATGACGTTATTTTCAGTCACGAACAGCAAATGAATTGGTGCCTCAATTATCTTGCCGCGTGGAATCAGGATGATTGCACCATCGTCCGCAAAAGCTGTATTTAAAGCCGCAAACGCGTTGTTGTCATAGCCTGCCTGCGTCGCAAAATAACTGCTGACTAATTTTTGATCCGCCTCGCGGAAGTTCGTGACTGTTACTCCGGCGGGAATCCCCGATGTATCGGAAAACTCAGGCGCGTAATTTCCATTCACGAAAACCAATTGACTGTGACGCGATTCGGGATAAGTGAACGAATCAACATTTGCAATCGCCCTAGCCCTCGCCGCAGGGAGTCGAAATTCCGGTTTGAGGATGGGGGAAACATTTGTGTACTTCCATTCTTCATTGCGTGTGGTCGGAAAGCCGAGCCGCTCAAATTGCGCAATTGCGTTGGCGCGTAAATGCTTCCGCCACGCCGGAGCCGCATCACGCTTGCTTTCGACTTCGGCAAAAGCTGCGAGGAATTGATTCATTTCTTTTTCTTTGGCTGTTTGCACCATAATTTATTTGGTTAATGCGGCTCTGACTGCTTCCAGGACTTTCTTGTCACTCGGAAATCCAAGCCAGCCTTTTTGGGCTACCTGATCTTTGTCTACCCAAACTGTAAACTCACCCGCTTCTCCCTGGATCAAATCTGTTTCGATACCCAGCTCTTGTTTTAGCAATTCCGCCACACGGGCGGCACGCGGTAAATAATTTCAGCGGGGTACAATAACGAATGGAAACTTGATTCATAACCGCTTCCTTTACCTGGCGTTCGCTGCGCTTTTAATCCAATCGTAGCCTTTTTTCTCAAGCTCCAGCGCGAGCTCTTTTTCGCCAGACTTCACGATGCGTCCGTTGTATAGCACGTGGACGAAATCCGGTTCGATGTAATCCAGCAGCCGTTGATAGTGCGTGACCATCACGACGGCGTTGTCTTTCTTCCTCAGTTGATTGACCCCGTTCGCTACAATACGGAGCGCATCAATGTCGAGGCCAGAGTCGGTTTCATCCAGCAGCGCGAGCTTCGGTTCCAGCACCGCCATTTGCAGGATTTCATTTCGTTTCTTTTCGCCGCCGGAAAATCCTTCGTTGACGGCGCGATTGATGAAGCTTTTATCCATCTCGACAATTTTGATCTTTTCCTGAATCAGGTCATCAAATTCCAGCGGATCAAGTTCGTCTTTGCCGTCGTGTTTGGCCTTTTCGTTGTAGGCCATGCGCAAAAAGTTTGCATTGCTGACGCCAGGGATTTCAATCGGATATTGAAAGGCAAGAAAGACGCCTTCGCGCGCACGTTCATCAGCTTCCAGGTCGAACAGATTTTTGCCAAAGTACAGCACTTCGCCTTCAGTGACTTCGTAATCAGGATGCCCGGCGAGGACTTTGGCGAGCGTGCTTTTGCCCGAACCATTCGGCCCCATGATCGCGTGAACTTCGCCCGCGTTGACGGTTAAGTTGATGCCGCGCAGGATTTCGCGGTCTTCGATTTTTGCGTGTAAATTCCGAATCTCAAGCATGTTTTTCTCGAATTCAACCACGGAGATCACGGGGGACACGGAGAAGATTTTTATGAAATTGGAGGCGCTATCTTGCTTTGATTTTTCTTCGTGCGCTCCGTGTTCTCTGTGGTTCTAAAGTTAATCTTCCACTTCCACAATCGCTTCGATTTCGACGGGGATTTGATGCGGCAGTGCCACGAATCCAACTGCCGAGCGTGCGTGTTTGCCTTTGTCGCCGAACACTTCGACGAACAAGTCAGAGCAGCCGTTGATCACAAACGGTTGTTCGCCAAAATCCGGCGTTGAATTCACCATTCCCAGCACTTTGACAACGCGCTTTACTTTGCGGAGCGTGCCAAGTTCTTCCTTCAAAACCGCCAGCAAATTCATTCCGGTTTCGCGAGCATATTGATAACCTTCTTCTTTGGTAAAGTCCGCGCCGACTTTGCCCCTGGCATCGCTGATCGGGCCTTTGCCAGCGAGAAATACTAAGTTTCCCGTGCGAACCGCATGATCGTAATTGCCGCCTTTTGCGGGAACGGGTGGGAGTGAATTTTCGATTTCTGTAATTTTGTCGCTCATTATCCAACGCTTCCTTCTAGTTTGAGTCCTAACAACTTGGTAGCTTCGACCGCGAATTCCATCGGCAGTTCGCGGAATACCTCTTTGCAGAATCCATTGATAATCATCGAAACCGCATCTTCCGTCGAAATTCCGCGTTGATTGAAATAGAAAATCTGATCTTCGCTGATCTTCGAGGTCGAAGCTTCGTGTTCAATTTTGGCGGTGTTGTTGCCAATTTCGAGATAGGGGAACGTACTTGCGCTGCACTTTGCGCCGATCAACAACGAATCGCATTGCGAATAATTTCGCGCGCCTTCCGCTTTCGGCAAGACCTTCACCAAGCCGCGATAGCTGTTGTTGGAAACGCCAGCAGAAATGCCTTTGCTGATGATGCGGCTCTTGGTGTTTTTGCCGATGTGAATCATCTTCGTGCCTGTGTCGGCTTGTTGATGATGATTCGTCAGCGCGACCGAATAAAATTCGCCGATGGAGTTGTCGCCCTGCAAAATGCAGCTTGGATATTTCCACGTGATCGCCGAGCCGGTTTCGACCTGCGTCCACGAAATTTTGGAATTTTTGCCGCGACACGCGCCGCGTTTCGTGACGAAATTATAAATACCGCCTTTGCCTTCTTCGTCGCCTGCGTACCAGTTTTGCACGGTCGAATATTTAATCTCTGCGTTGTCGAGCGTGACCAATTCGACGACCGCTGCGTGCAATTGATTCTTGTCGAATTTCGGCGCGGTGCAGCCTTCAAGATAGGAAACATAACTATCGTCTTCCGCCACAATCAATGTACGCTCAAACTGCCCTGAATCGGGGTTATTGATGCGGAAATAGGACGACAACTCCATCGGCGATTTCACGCCTTTGGGGATGAAGCAAAACGAACCGTCAGAAAAGACTGCCGAGTTCAATGCCGCAAAATAATTGTCGGTGTAGGGCACAACCGAGCCGAGATATTTTTTGACCAGCTCAGGATATTCATGCACTGCTTCAGAAAATGAACAGAAAATCACCCCCGCTTCGGCCAGTTTGGCTCGGAACGTAGTGGCGACGGAAACGCTGTCAAAGATCGCATCCACCGCGACGTTGGCGAGCATCTTTTGCTCATTAAGCGGAATGCCGAGCTTGTTGAAGGTGTCGAGCAACTCAGGATCAACTTCGTCGAGGCTCGCCTTCTTTTCCTTCGGCTTCGGTGCGGAGTAATAGACGATGTCCTGATAATCAATCTTCGGATATTTGACGTTGGCCCATTCCGGTTCTTCCATCGTCAGCCAATGACGAAAGGCTTTCAGACGCCATTCCAGCAACCATTCCGGCTCATTTTTCTTGTGCGAAATCAGCCGCACGATGTCTTCGTTGAGGCCGCGTGGCGCTACGTCAGATTCGATGTCGGTGACGAAACCGTATTTGTATTCGCGATTGGCTAATGCTTCGATTGTTGCGCTCATAAATTGTCGGTAGTCGGTAGTCGGTAGTCGGTAGTCGGTAGTTTTTCCAAAACAACTGACGGCCAATTCTGACAACCAACAGCAGTATTGTTGACAAAAAAGTCAGGTTTAATTGCAAAAAAACGCTTTTCTTATCCCACTAAATTCGCTTGGGATTTCGGTGTTAGTTGCACCATTTTTACCTCCAGCTTGCCCTGTAAAAGCTGTGAGAGTGGAATGCGATCAAACACGCTATTAACAAAATCAGTGATGCTTGCCCAGACGGGTTCCAAATCGCACGCGCCATGATGCACACAGGTTTCATGATTGCCCGTAAACTGTCCGCAGATTTCTTCAGACGACGGAATGCCGCCAAGTGCGCGCATCACTTCGCCAATGAAAATTTCAGAGCAGGGACGTGTCAGGCGATAGCCGCCTTTCGGCCCGCGCACGCTTTCAATAATGCCGCTGCGACTCAGCGTCCACAGGATTTTCTCGACATAAGCAATGGATAGCCCTTCGCGATCTGCAATATCGCGCACCATTAACGGCTCGCCATCTTTTTGCTTGGCGAGCTGAATGATGCATCGCAATCCGTATTCTTCCTGAGCGGTGATCTTCAAAATGTACTCCAATTGCTAACTTAAAAAGCGATGTTACCATGTACCTGACTGTTTTGTCAGGTACATGGAGTGGTATTGCGAAAAATTTTCACAACAGGTGAAAATGCTTAGGATTTGAATTCCTGGATTTTTTCATCTGTGGCTGACCAGAAAAACTCATCCTCGTTGTCGAAGATGATATGTCCGTCCGAGAGCATCAAAATCCGAGTATTAATCAAACAGAATGCATTGTTTTCAGGGCGTAAAATCGTTTCGCCGTTGGCATCCACTTCGCAGAGATGCGAGCAGAGGTAGCGAACTTCATCCAGATTTTGTGTAACGTAAATCGAACTCACTTGCTCAATATCGCGTTGGCGAATGACTTCGCGCATGAGGCGGCGGCTGGTAATCGGGTCGAGGCCGGAACACGGCGAATCGTAAAACATAGTCGGCGGCGAGCCTGCCAGTGCGCGTGCGATGGCAGCGCGACGACTCATTCCGCCTGATAGCTCGTCCGGCATCAGGCTATAGGCATCGTCCAGTCCGACAATATGCAATACACGCCGCACTTCGGTTTCGGTTTCCTCGTCATTTAACCCAAGGTGAGAGAGCCGATACGCGACATTCTCCGCCACGCTCATCGAAAAGAGTGCATCGGTTTGCAACACTACCCCGATGTGATCACGCAAGGGAAACATCTCTTCTTCCGGTAGCTTGGAAATTTCCTCGCCCGCCAGATAGATTTGCCCGCTATCTGGCTTCAGCAAGCCAATCGCCAATTTGATAATCGTTGATTTGCCGCAATTGGAGGGGCCAATAATGATCCGCATTTGACCGCGTGGGACAGAGAAGCTAATGCAATCAAGCAGCGGGGCCGAATCGAACGCAATCGAGACTGCCCGGAAATCAACCGCAGGTAAAAGATTTGAAAGCGTTGGCAAAGGATGTAGTTCGTTTTTCATACGTTGTATTTTTACACAATTTGCAACCTGCATTCCGTCGTCTTCGACCGTGCTTGGGCGTGAAAATTCGCAAGGCTTGGCTTCAGCGTTGTGCATTGCGGGTTACTTTGCGTAGCATTCCACAGGTAGGAATAGAAATAAACCCCAGTATTTTCAGGAACAGCAGTTGCCCCTTGCCCAGAATATGAATGACGCGTTTGTAAAAACGGAAAGCCAATCAAAAATCCCGCGAGTAGAGTTTCGAGATGTTTGCCTTGCCTTTGGCGACAAGATCGTACTGGATGGCGTGAGTTTCCGCATCAATCCTGGCGAAATGAAAGTCATTCTTGGCCAATCCGGGTCTGGCAAGTCCACGATTCTGCGGCTGGTGCTGGGATTGCTGAAACCGAACTCCGGTGAAATTTATATCAACGGGGAAGAGGTCGCACATTTGAGAGATGAAGACCTGAGTCAAGTGCGGCAAAAGATGAGCATTGTTTTTCAGGAAGGCGCATTATTCGACAGCTTGAGCGTGTATGAAAATATTGCCTATCGCCCGCGCGAATTGGGATGGCCGCCAGAAAAAATAGATGCGCACGTCCAGCGCGTGATGGAATTCGCACGACTGGGCGAGGTCGCTGATGAATTTCCTGAAGCTTTGTCAGGCGGCACTCGCCGTTTGGTCGCAATTGCCCGCGCGATGGTAGATAACCCGGAAATCATTCTGTTTGACGAACCTACGGTTGGCCTTGATCCTCCCACGGCTCGCAGGCTTTGTGAGGCGGCAGTTCGGTTGCGTGATTTAGAAGCTGTCACCACGATGTTTGTCACGCATCGGCTGGCTGATGTGCGTTATCTGGCGTCACATTATGTGCTGAAAAATGCTGATGGCGCGTCTGAATTGTTGGAAGAGAATGGAAAACTCTGTCTGACGAATACAAGGTTTTTGATGATTAATGAGGGCAAGATTGTGTTTGATGGAACGGACGAACAGCTATGGCAAGCCGATGATAAGTTTTTACATTCGTTTACGCATGAGGATGAAGAGTAATGAGGCGTGGGCTTTGGCAACAGAAAAAGCGATCTTGCCAGAAATCCTGCGACGGGGACTTTTTTGAATATTGACATCGTTTGTGATCCTCGCTACAGTTCAGACTTCCTGGGTTGCTTACAAACCAGTCACTGTAAGCGAAAGCTGCTTGGATTTTTGGCAGAGTCAGCGATTACGTTATCTAGCCCCCATTCAGTTGTTACCATAAACAAAATAATTTGCCGTTCAATCACCGGCAACGATTGAAACTCACTCGGCCTTACTACCGACCCCAAAAAAGAAATCAGAATATCTGGAAATCAGGCTTGGCGTGTGTCCCGCATTCTAACTTTCAGGCTGCGTCTGGCTGATTGGCAGGTGGTTTTTCATTTTATCAGTGGAGTGCATATGAAAAAGGGAATGGCAAGCCTTGGGCGAGGTCTATTTCAGCAGTGGTTCTCGATTGTATTTCTGGTCGGCATTCTGGGCGCGCTAAGTTTCGTTCAAGCGCAGCCCGATCCAACCAATTTCCTCACAATCAAAGAAAAAGCAGGTGTTACCACCAGCCAATATCCGATTCAGATCGGGCGACCTTTTGTGCCCGGTGAAATTTCCAATTTCCCGCAGGCTGTCGTCAATGGCGCTGCCGTTGCAACACAAGCCGATGTGAAAAGCCGCTGGCCGGACGGGTCTGTGAAGCACGCAATTTTATCGTTTTACCTGCCGACCTTAGCCGCCAACAGTACAGTTACGGTGAGCTTTGTGAATCAGACATCCGGCAATAACGCAGGTTATTTAGCCAAAAACGATATGCTTGGCACAGGGCTGGATTTTGATGCCAGGATGGAACTGACGAATAGTGGTACAACGATCAGCGCTTCAGCCCGGAATATGCTGAGTGCGGATAAGTATGAATACTGGTTGAAAGGCGATGTGCTGACTTCTGTCATTATCGCTGACCACAGCGCCACTCGCAGTGCGGATATTGGTTTCGATGCCAATAAGTCCTTCCGCCCGATTTTCCACGCAACCTTCTGGCCCGGCATTAACAAAATCAAAGTTCGGTTTATTGGCGAAATTGCCAATACCGAAGTTTTGCAGGATCAGCTCTACACGTTGGCCCTAAAGCTGGGAAACACGACGCCACAGACTGTCTATAGCAAAGAAAACATGAATCAAATTGTGGGCAGTCGTTGGACGAAAGAATTCTGGCTGGGCGGTGCGCCATCCGCGATTGAGATCAATCACAATCTGGCCTACCTGGCCAAGACCAAATTCGTGCCGAACTATGATACGAGCCGCGTCATTCCCGAAGCGGCATTGGCTGAAGCGTACAACGATCCGTATTCAGGTTGGTCAGTCGTGGCGAAGGATTTGTTCGACGCGGGCAATATGATGAAGTACATGGGCAGCACTGGCGGGCGCGATGAAATCGGGCCATATCCGACCTGGTCGGTGCGTTGGTTATACACAGGGGATTCGCGTGCGGCAGAGCAGACGTTCGGGAATGCACAATTGTCGGCGGCTTTTCCCGTCCACTTCCGCGAGGGCAAAACTAATAAAACTTTTGATGACGGTGGCACGAATGCGCTGGGGCGTGTGCTTTCCCTTAAAGCTCGTCCGACAATCTTTTTGAATTCCGGCAACTTTTTCATTGATTTTGCCTACACCGACTCTGCCGATAAGTTCACTGTCGTGGGGGCCATGAGCGATGGTGGTTGGTATCCCGATGGCGCACATCAGCCCGATTATCATTCGCCTTTGTATGTACTGACGGGGGATTATTTTTATCTGGAAGAAATGTATTTCTGGGCATCCTGGGGAGCGGCTTATACCAGTCCCGGCACAGATGTTTGGTGGGGGCGTGGGCCGACTGCTGACACGGGCGGCATCAGCGGCGAAGTGCGCGGCGATGCGTGGTTATTCAGAAATCGTGTGCAGACAGCGTTTCTGGCTCCTGATGGAACCCCGGAAAAAAACTATTTCACAAAATTGACGAATGATGCCATTGCCATCTGGGAAGGAACCATTGGCCTGACAGGCACGCCAAATTATGGGAACGCGAATTGGAATTGGGGGCACACGTATGCCTCGCTGAAATATGGATCGCACGGCGTACCAACCGTTCCTGCCTTACGGTTCTGGGAAGAAGGCGGCACGGTTCCTTCGTGGAGCGAAGAGGTTGACCCGGCGATGGCTAACAACCGAACGCCGCACTGGCAACATGCGTTTCTAATTTATTCTTTAGGCACGGCGAAAAATTTAGGTTACTCCAGCGGGCCGCTATTATCCTGGCTTTCGCAAATGACCATTGGGCAATTGACCGATCCGGGTTTTGATCCGTACATCGTTGCCGCCTATCAAATGCCATCCGTTCGCAAAGTGGATAACTTTTTCTTCAATCTGTGGCCGGATGACAGGACAGGCTTTTTCAATAGTTACAACGCACAGGCGGACTTCACCAATCAATTAGCTGATGCCAATCACGGCTATCCCTTTATCGCATTGGCTGCAACCGCTATCGCTGCGAATGAGCCGGGAGGCAGTGCTGCGTGGGCATTTATGCAACAGCAGGTTTTGCCTGCGCCTTCGCTGAACAGCAATCCGAAATGGCTGATTCTGCCACAAGGCAGTTCTGCCGCTTGCACCTACACGTTATCCGCAACATCTGCTTCTGTTGCGAGCACGTCCAGCACGGGCAGTGTGAATGTGACCGCCGCCTCGACATGTTCCTGGACGGCAACCAGCCAGGCCAGTTGGATTACCATCACCTCTACATTGCCGGTGGCCGGGAACGGGGCAGTTTCTTATTCTGTGCAAGCCAATGCAGGCCCCGCGCGCACCGGGACGCTCACGATTGCGGGGCAAACGTACACGATTACACAGGCGACAAATTGCACGTATTCCTTGTCTGCGACCAGCACGAATGTGACCGCAGCCGCGACGACCAGAAGCGTTACAGTCACGGCTTCAAATACGGTGTGTCCGTGGACATCTGTCAGCAATGCAAATTGGATCACGGTGACTGCTGGTACAAGTGGAACAGGGAACGGCACAGTGAATCTCTCAATTGCGGCAAACAGTAGTACGACGGCTCGCGTCGGCACTGTGACTATCGCGGGGCAAACGTATACGGTTGATCAGGCAGGATTAGTTTGCACGTTTACTTTATCCGCCACCAGCACTTCTGTTTCTGCTGGAGCGACCACGAGAAATGTGAATATCTCTGCTTCCAATGGCGCTTGCTCGTGGACAGCGGTGAGCAATGATTCGTGGATCACCCTGATTTCCAGTCCAACAGGAACAGGCAGCAGTACTTTTTCCTTCAGCATTGCTGCGAATAACAGTCTGTCCGCTCGCACGGGCACGCTGACAATTGCTGGGCAGACATACACTGTCAATCAGGCGGGGGTGAGTTGTACGTACACGCTCTCGAACAACAGCTTTTCCACCTCTGCTGCGGCGACCACGAAGACGGTTACGCTCACTACATCAAACAGCATCTGTCCGTGGACGGTGGTGAGCAATGTCCCTTGGATCACTGTCACCTCTGCTGCCAGCGGAGCAGGCAGTACCAGCGTTGCTTTCAGTATTGCCGCCAATAATACCTTCACGGCGCGCACGGGTACGCTAACGATTGCCGGGAAAACCTACACCGTCAATCAGGCAGCTTTAATCTGTTCGTACACGCTGTCTTCGTACAGTGCCAATATTTCCTCCGCCGCAACCACTAGAAGTGTGAATGTCACGGCAAACAACAGTGCTTGTGCCTGGACTGCTGTCAGTAATGCAGGCTGGATCACCGTTACTTCAGGAGCGAGCGGTACTGGCAATGGCACCGTGAATTTCTCAATAGCTGCAAATTCCACGGGTGTTGCACGTACCGGAACGGTGACGATTGCGGGATTAACTTACACAGTTTCGCAGCGGAGAAATTAAGCACGCGATAAGTAGGCAATTAAATAAGGAGTGGTGTTATGAAATTCAATTCATTCATTCGACTTTTCATCGTCTTTCTCAGCTTATCGCTGACGGTCCCTCTTGGCGCAGGCGTGACGCCGTTGCAAGCGGGAAAGGCCCTGACGATAGATTGTGTCAATGGCAACGTGCTAACCAAAAAAGGAACGACGCCTACAGGGTCGCAAGCGATTGCTGCGCGTGTGGTTTTGTCGCTTGATAGTACGGGGACGGTGTTGACAGTCAACTTCCAGAACATTGCCACCACCGCTGATGCGGTGCTGTATGCGCTTGATCTTGGCTTACCAAACAAATTTGTGGCGGTGAATCGAATGGACGCCTCGCTCAGCGGATTTCCGGCGGGAGCGCGCTGGTTGGGGCCGACTGATTCGTCCGGACCAACCAATGCCATTGGGACTTCCACGTTTGCGGCGAGGGAAACGATTGCTGAGCGGATGGAAGATTTTCTGAACAAACAAAAAACACTTTCAGTCGGGTTTTTGCAGAAAGGGCAAGGGGGAACGATCACGGTGAAGTTCACTCCCTCTGCACAAGCAAAGAATCGCCCCTTGCTTATTGATCCTGTAGCCTACTTTTTGGTGAGTGATCCGAATGCACCAGGGAAGCGATTGCAAATTGCCTCCACCGGCGTAGTGAAAGCAAATTGAAAAGGTAAATGCCTGGCTACGGAATTCTCTTTGTTTCCCCGCGAAAGGCATTAGGCGTTAAGCCTGTCGCCGCGCGAAAAATCTTGGTGAAATGACTTTGGCTGTTGTAGCCCACGCGCGCGCCCACTTCTGTGATTGCCAGATCCGTTTCTGCCAGCAGTTGCCGGGCACGTTCGATGCGTAGCGCGGCCAGATACGCGTGCGGTGTGGTGCCCGTGATTTTCTTAAAGAGTCGTGCGAAATGAAACTCACTTAAATAGGCAGCCTCCGCAATTTCGGCCAGGCTTAATTCCCGCGCACAGTTGTCGTGCATAAACTCAATCGCACGCCGTAACCGCCGATCCACAATGCCGACGCGCGACAGTTCCAACTCTTCCGAGCGCTTTAGATTCACGTGCGAACGCAGCAACTGCACGACCAATTGCTGCACCAGTGATTGAATGACTTCACGCCAGCCAGTCGCTCCTTCCAGCATTTCGCTGCGCATTGCGGACAGCACTGTTTGCAATTTGGGATCGTTGGTTTGCGAATGGCTGAAGAGCAAATTGGAACCAGTGCGATAGAGCTTCAGGCGTGTTGCAGTTTCAATCATCAACTGTGGTGATAGCCGCAGCCACAACCATTCGGCTTCGCTTTTTGGCAGGTGTAAGGTTTCGTTCGGGTTCAGCAGAAAACAATCGGTTTGGTGCGTGTGCAGCAGCAAATAACTCGCTTGTCCAGACACGTCAACGCTGCGTCGGTTGGGCGCGCGGAGTTCCAGCGTGAAGTTAGCTTCGAGGATGATGCGCGGTGCAGCCATTAGCACAATTTACCAAACCACCATCACAAAGAACACAATCAGATGGGGGGATCATAGGAGCGGTAATCAGAACTGTGCGGATCAGGTCGTTTTACATCCCAATGCAATACGGCAGACCGAAGCTTCTACTATCCTGTTGATTAAATTTCGTTGCATTTGGGCTGACTTTGGGCGGCGCTCTGCCGATGAGAAAACAAGCTCAACCGTCATTATGAGCAGGTCAATGCGGATAATATTATAGCGGTTTTCAGATGGGTGCGACCTCAACTGCACGGCGCGGTACGGTACGAGGAGCGGTAGCGACTTGGTCCAGCGCCGCCGCGACCAAGTCGCTACCGCTCCTCGTACCGTACCGCTGGTCGCACGCACTTGAAAACCGCTATAAATGCAGGGAAATTTAATTTACAGAGTACCTATAGAACCTACTACATTGCATAAACATGATAATCAATCTCTTGAAAGATCGTGTCTTTGCTTTCGACAGCGGCGAGCCACGTTTCGTCAATCTCGCCGCTGGAAATCATTTCGTACAACTTCGTAAAGCGATGAATGTGATCCTTGAAGCGTTTGACCGCGTACTGCACCATCGTGCCAGTGGTGATGATAAAGGCCCAGTCGGAGGATTGCGCGAGCAACAATTCGCGTGCGGCCTGATTTAACGCGCGGAGTAAGAGTCCTTCGGCGTGCGGATGGCGTGCGGCTAATTCGACCATCCGATGTTCGGCGACGTTTTGATGAATGTACATCCAATCAGTTTGGTGATTGATCCAAACACGGTTGTAGCCTTCTGCGCCCCACGATGAAGCGGATGGGATTTGGTTCTGATTTTCCGGGTAAATCTGCAAGTAATCAATCGGCGAAATCGCGCGAATTTCATCCTGATCGTAATGCAGTTTTTTGAAGAGGTAATAGAGAAAATGCGGGCCTTCAAACCACCAATGCCCAAACAGTTCAGCGTCATAAGGCGCAAGAATCAGCGGCTTGCGTCCGAACTTATCGTTTAAATGGTCGGCTTGTGCGCGGCGATTGTGCATGAAGTTGCTGGCGTGATCGGCGGCTCGTTCTTGTGCCCATTCCGGCACATAAGGTTCTTTCTGATGCAGGTCAACTTTGCCCGTGATGCGGTGATATTTGTATCCGATATTGCGGCGCACGCCATCGTCATGCAGGTACGGTTTGATATACTCAAAATCCCACATGTCATAGCCGAGATCACGGTAAAACTCCCGATACAACGGATCGCCCGGATAGCCGATTTCTGAACTCCAAACCTGTTCGCTGGTTTCGGTGTCGCGGGCAAAAACGCCGATGCCGTTCGGCGTGATGATCGGCGCATAAATGCCTCGTTTCGGGCGAGGGCTGCCATACAAAATTGCGTGTGCGTCAGAGATGAAAAACTGAATGCCTGCTTCTTTCAAAAAGCGATCATCACCAGGATTGAAAGCGCACTCAGCCAGCCAGATGCCACGTGGATCACGTCCGAAATGTTTGCGATAGTTGCTTTTCGCAATTTGAATTTGTGCGCGTTTGACTTGGTCATTGCTCATCAACGGCAGAAAGCCGTGCGTTGCACCGCAGGTGATGATTTCCAGAAAGCCGTCGTCTTGTAGCTCTTTGAATCCGCGAATGATGTTTCGATTATATTTATTCTCAAAGAGGTTGCGGCATTCGTTGAAATGACGCTGGTACATCAACGCCGCCGAATGAAAATCCATCGCTTCTTTTTTTGTCCGCGCGACTTCTTTTTCGGCCAATTCACACAGCTTATCCAGATGGTTGACATAACGTTCCTGCAACAGCGGATCGCTCAACATTTCGCACAGCGGTGGCGTCATGGACATCGTCAACCGGAACTTCACGCCTTCATCCCGTAGCGTTTGGAATGCCACCAGCAGCGGAATGTACGTTTCGCTGATTGCTTCGTACAGCCAATCTTCTTCGAGAAAATCGGGATATTCAGGATGCCGCACGAAAGGCAGGTGGGCGTGAAGAACGAGGCTTAAAAATCCAGTTTCCATAGATGAAAAATTTAAGAGAGAGGACAGCACAAACAGAATGAACAACAAGCGCGAGATAAAATCAGGTGTTTTGGCATTTTTCCGTTTGTTCCAGTATTTCTGTTTGTTCCGTAGTCTCAATCCTTCTCGGAGCTTAACTGCTCATACTCGGCAGCCACGGGCCGCCCTTGGCATTTTGCTCCGACGATGAATCGAAGCCAATTTCTGATGACATGGCATTCATTTCTGATGCCGACATCCCCAGCCGTTCTGCCAAATAAATTTCCATCGGGCCGCTCACTTCGATTTCGCCTTCGGCAGCAAGTGCGCGGCGCAATAATTCAGGCAGATGGCGTAACAACAACATATAGCCCAATTCGCCATTGCCGCTCATTTGACTGATAAGGGATAAGAACTCGCGCACTATCGCGTTTAATTCCGCCTGACTCAGTTTCTCCCACAGCTTTTCATAATCACGTCCGGCTTGCACATCGGCAATGATATGCAGCAAACGTCGGAAGGATTCCGGCAGTGAATCCCAGAACGAAGCTTGTTCTTCGACGGTTTGTCCCGGTAAGGCCAGAATGCCTTCCGGCGTGAAGGCACGTTCAGGAACGAGGTGGCTTTCGCGCAATACCTGCACGTACTCATCCGCAGAAATCTGAAAGCCTGGCTCCACGTCTTCCTGATCGGAAACGGTGCCGCGCGGTGTCGTGACCGGGTTGGAGCTTAGCAATTTGATATAACCCACTTGCGGTGAACGCACGCCGAGTTCGACTTTGTAGGTACGATCCGGGAAGACGCTAAACCAATAATTGCGCCCGAACGCGGCGTCGAAAAACACAGCGATGTTTGTCGTCTCATCAATCAACTTCAGCACGGTATGAAATTCCTTTTTGGGGAATAGGCGCGTCAGCCGATCATACGGATTGTCTTTGAATTGCCAATAAACATAGATGTGAAATGGGTCTTGCACCAGCAATCGCATGAGGTCAAGGTCATAATGCGACGGGATGGGCAATCCGGTATCAACGATTGGTTCTGCTGGCACCTCTTCCGCTGCATCAAGGTTTACGGGTACTTCATCGGTCAGGACGACAGGCTCAAAGGGGCTGCGGGTAACCAGTGGAAAAGTGGACGATAGGTCAAAGAAGAAAGGCACAGATAATCACTCCAGTTCGCTAGATGTTTCAGTTGGCTCAGTCTCAGGCGTTAGTCAGTCAGTAAGCCGAAGCTTAGGGGCACGCTCAGGGATTGTCAAGAAATGCAGCTGGAATGCAGGCGAATATTGGCAAGCTGTGTACTGCTGATTATCATAGCTTTATGAACGCGAGCAAAAACGCCATCTCACAAAACGAAAAACAACAACTGGATCAGGAGGGGTATGTCATCCTGCGGGATTTCATCACGCCTGAGCGCCTGGAAGTGTTACGGCACAGCATCGAAGCCCTGTATGCCGAGCAAGGCGAACGTGCTGGTTCTGAATATCGGCAAGAGCCGCAAACACGCCGTCTGGCAAATCTCGTAAATTGCGGCGAATTGTTTGAGCAGGTTGTGGCAGAGCCGAAAGTTTTATCTTTTGTGCAACAGGTTCTGGGCGATGAGTTCAAACTCAGCAGCCTCAATTTTCGTTCTGCTAATCCCTATTCCAATTGGGTGCAGCCGTTGCATTGTGATGTGGGTGCCGTGCCGGATGACAAAGGATTTTGGGTCTGCAATGTGATTTGGCTGTTGGATGATTTCACGGCGGACAATGGCACAACGCGTTTTGTTCCCGGTACGCACCGGACCGGAAAATTGCCACAGGAAGTTCTCTCTGACCCTGCGGCTCCGCATCCCGACGAAAAGATCGTTCTGGAAACGGCGGGCACCGTAGTTGTGATGAACGCGCATATGTGGCACGGCGCAACGGCCAACCGCACCGCTCATCATCGTCGCGCCCTGCATAGCTTTTACTGCCGTGCCGACAAACCGCAACAGCAATATCAAAAACAATTGCTCAGCCCTGAAGTGCAGGAACGATTAAGCCCCGCGCTGCGAAAATTGCTGGCGTTGGATGATCCGCTCAACGATGAGTTGAGTTCAAAACTTTCTGGCGCGAGCGGATTCCTGAAATAATTCGATTGCTTTGAGCCACAGGGACAGGAGTGCAAGCGATTTACTTGCACTCCATCTGTGATGCCTAGCACACCGGCACCAGGACGGGAAGGGTAATGGTGGAGGTGGTCAAGCCGGTTTTGTGAAGCGTGCGAATGCCTTTCCAGTTGGCGGTGCGGGGCGTCAGCACCAAGCCCACTCCCGCGCCGATCTTGAAGTGCAGCGTTCCGACCTGGCTCGGCGGGATCAGGCCCAGCATTCCGTTTGGCACGCGCGGACTGGTCGTGCTGAGCGTGGCATTCACCTGACAACTCCCATTCAACCACGCGCTGAAGCTCCCGAAGGGCTTCTCGTTGCCG
>JAFDVL010000023.1 GCA_018268995.1 Acidobacteriota bacterium
TTCAACTACGACTTCCGCCGCACGGAGCAGTGCATCATTCCGTACGCCACCCAGGAAGGCGAAATCAGCTTCTGCGCCTACAACACGGGCATCGGCTGGCGCAACATCATCGAAAACATGCACCAGAACGCAACCGTGGCGAAGTGGTACAAGGAGCATGGTCGCCACGAGATTTTCGCTAATAACCACAGCGTGAAGCTCGAAGACACCGCGCATCGCCTGACGGTTAATGCCACAGACGCCGCACGTGGCCGCGACAAAGGCGTATTGCCGCAAACCGCCAAAGAAGAGCAACAGATGATGCGCAAGTTGTATATGCAGTCGGTGCTGAAAGGCGACGCACCAAAGCTGGTACAACTGGGCGGCGTGAAAGATAAAAAAGAAGAAGGCACTGGTGCTGTCACCACAGCCGCAGGCAGCTAAAACTGCTGAAATAATTCGGTAAATGCGATAAGGTACGGCTTTACGGTCGTACCTTATTTATTTAGCAAATACTCTCATGAAAGTCGTTGTTAAGTTTTTTCCCCTCTCTGTTTTTACATTGGTTTTGGTATTTTGCACCGCACTCGGACAACCTAAAATCCAGCTTACGGGCAGTGTTTCTGAAGCCACAAACGCTGTGATTCCAAACGCCGCAATTAGGGTTTTGAACGCTGCGAGTAATAAGGAAGTGATTGCTCTGACGGATCAAGGTGGCAATTACTCAATCAACGATTTGTCGCCGGGGAGTTATCGCGTGACGGCCACTGCACAAGGCTTTGCCAGTGTTTCTGTCATCCTCAACTTACGCGTGACAACCACACAGAATTTCTCGCTCTTTCCCGGTTCGATTGAAGATACCGTCACGATCACAGCGAACAAAGGAAATGTTCGTGCTGCGGAGGACACGGCGCAAACGGTAAGCGTTGCGTCTGAACAAAGCATTGACCAGCGCCGCCCAGCTTCGACTTATCAAGCCATCGAACGCACGCCAAACTTAATTCAGGCCGGAGCGAATCCTTCTATTGAGCGCCCGCGTTTGCGAGGTCTTGCTGCCAGTCGTGTTCTGATCGTGATTGATGGCGAACGCTTCAATAATGTGCGTACCGATGCTGGTTCCACGGGCTTATCGCCAAGTGTTGTGGATGTCACGCAACTGAACGCGGTAGAAGTTGTGAGCAGCGCCGGATCAAGCCTCTACGGTTCAGATGCCTTGGCGGGAACCATCAACCTGATTACAAAAACGCCCTTGCAAACCACAGATGACGCGATTTTAGCGCTGCGTTTTGATGGCGATGTGCGAACGAATGAGCGTTTGCGGCGCACGGGCTTAGCCATAAATTGGAGCATTCCAAAATTCGCCGCGCGCCTGAGCGGTTCGTTATTTCGGGTCGGAAATTATCGTTCCGGCAATCAGACGATCACGTTGGATCAGGTCGTTAGTGTCGGACAGTTTGCGACGAATCTGGCGAATACACTGGTCGGCCCGGCGACCAATCTTGGCCCGCTCGCAAACGTCGCACGCACGTATGCCGTGTGGAATTTGCCTGCGGGGGGCGAAGTGCTGAACAGTCAGGGACACGGCGGCAATGCACAGGTTGACGCGTGGTTTTTCCCCAGCAGCAATCACAGCCTGCGCTATCGCCAACTCAACAGCCAACATTACAACATCGGGCTGGCATTCAGCGCGCCGCCGTTTGATCCGTTTATTTCCGGCCTGAGCTTTCGGCGCTTGGATAAATACGGCGCACGCTACGAAGGGCGCGAATTGACTGGGATTCTGGCGCGTGTGGCGGGTGGTTTTTACTGGCAGAAGTTTTCTTCGCCGCAGGATCAAATTGCCACGAACATCCCGAATGCTTCCACTGTCGGCGGCAACAGCAGTTGGACGTTGCAGCGAATCCCGAATCCATCTGTGCCGAACAGCTTCATTGATCTGTCCGTGTTGACAGGCAAGCCATCGGTTTTTCAATTTGCCAACACAACCAGCAACCAAAACAAAAACACAATCACGTCCATCGGCGCAGACGTGCAGGCAACGATGATTCCGTTTTCTAACGCGCTTGTGACGACAGGCTTTGGCTATCTGGAAGATCGTTCGCGTGACGAGTTTGCGCGGTTTACTTTTGACGCAAATTCTCAGCCGAGCAATTTTGCCGCAGGCGCGACAACGCCGAATGCAAGCTATCGCAATCTCGGCTGGTTCAATTTGCTGGAATACGATCCAGTGCGCTGGCTGCATTTGACGGGCGGCTTTCGCGTAGACAACTGGGCGACCGAGGCAACGCCGACCAAAGGCTTTCCGCTCGGCAGCGAAGTTGCCATCTTGAATGCTTCGCTGAGTGCGCTAAAAGCCAACCCCGGTTCCATCAACATCAACGGCATAGACGGTGCGCTGGCGTTGATTTCCGGCACCGGAAAACTTTCCACAAATAACACGATTGTGACGGGAAATGCGGGCGTCGTCTTGCGCCTGCCGTTCGGCGTGAATCCATATTTTCGCTGGGGCAACAGCTACCGCGAACCGGAAATCACGACGCGATACATCGTGCGCAATTTCGGCTCGCCCGCGTTCAGCGTGCCGCTAGTTTCCAACACGGGATTAAAGCCGGAGCGCGGGAAAAACTACGATGCAGGCGTCAAAATCCGGCGCAATTCGTGGCAGGCGTCGTTTGGTTGGTTTCGCAATGACCTGAGCGATTTTATTCGTTCGGTGACTTCGCCTGTGTACTTTATTGCGGCTGATCCGGCCAAAGGCTTGTTGCCGCTGTTCCCTGGCGGCCCGCACGGCGTTCAGTACGGACAACGCATCAATTCGGCCAGAGCGCGAATTCAAGGCATCGAAGCCACCGCAGAAACCAGCCTTTCGCTAGGCGATTTTGGCAGCATCACTCCGTTTCTATCGCTTGGGTATTTGAAGGGAACAGATTTGTCTCCGCAGGCGAACGCGTTGACGGTGATTGAGCGGTTTTACAATCAGGGCACGCCGATTCAATTGAAAGGCTCGGCGACAGATGTGCCGCTGCAAAATATCACGCCGTTTCGCGCGGTTTACGGTGCGACTTACACCGATAAGCAAGGCGCGTGGTTTGCCGAATATCAGGCGCGTTCTCAGGCCAGAGTCCGACGCATAGACCCGCTGGACATTACTGCGCCCAACACCACGCAATACGGCACGTTTGCGAGCCTCGCGCCTTTCACAAAGCAAACCGCGCGTGTTGGATACAACTGGCGACGCGATCATCAGCGCATTTCATTTACGGTGGGAGTTGAGAATCTGACAAATCGTTTGTACTTCGAGCATTTTCAGACTGCGCCCGCGCCCGGTCGTTCCGTTGTGTTTGGGATTACGACCGACTTTTTCAATTTGCTGCGGCGATAAAGTAGTTTATTGCTGCGGTTCGGTTACGCCAATTTGCAGATAAGGATGATAGAGATAAGCAAGCGCAAAGTTCTGATCCAGGTTGAAGTGCCGCGCGATGACTGCCGCCGGATGGAAAAACCATTCGCCGCGCGGGCGATCTTTTTCGGTGTCATCAAACCAGCCCCATGGCGGACGCGCTTTGTTTTTGAAGCCAACAGTGCCGCGAAACGCCGCGCCGATTTTGCCAATCTTTCGTTCAATATCAGTGTTGCTGCCATCTAATTTGCGCATTTCCACTTTGAAATCCTGAAAATCTGCGGCCTCGCCAAAAGTATCGTTTTCGCCTGCCTGCGCCTTTTGCCACAGCGTTTCATACATCGGAACTAAATCGTAGCCTACGGCATCGCCCCGCATTGTTTCCGGGTTTTCTGCGTTGCCGATATACGAATACACAAGCGTGCCGCGCGGCGAATTTTTGAGCTGTTCACGGCTGCCGATGTACTGCGTAATGCCGTGTCCTTTGGGTTCGGCAAACAGTTGCGGATGTTGGGCAGTCATCTGCACCACAGCCCCGGCACTGGTATTCGCCGGGCGCAGTTTGATGTAACGATTATGCGCCATCGTTTCGACGTATTGCACAACGGCTTGGCTCAGATCGTCGCCGTGTTTTTCTGCGACAACCAAACATCCCTCCAAGTCATTTTCGTGCGAGAGCGCGACGTCATCGGCTAAGCCCGTCGGGTCTTTGCCTGCGCGCCGCACGCCCTCTTTAATCAGCACATCCAGCAACGTAGATTTCCCTAAACCGCCCTTGTAATCACGCGGGTGAAAGGCAGCGTAATGAACGAAGTAATGGGTTGCCGTTTCAATGACAGAAAAATAAACGTAGGCTCGCAACGGATACGTTTTGCCGCCTGCGTTCACCCAATTGTTATCGCCTTTCCAGTCGCCATCGAAATCAAAATTTGTGATGTAGTCAAAGCGTGGCTGATCGCCCAATCCTTGATAAATCACAGGCGCGAACTGGGCCGCAATTTTTTTGTCCAGCGCTTGTCTGGTAGGGATTGTTCGCGGTGATAGTGGCGCTTTGATTTGTGCCGCTAAACGGAAGGAAAGGAACAGCACAATAAGTAACAAGATTGTTTTTGCTGTCTTGTTCATGGGGCAATCAGAGAAGCTCAACGGCTGGCAGTCGCCTTTGCTGCTGGCATCACTTTTTTGAATTCTACGTCGAGCAATTTCATCGTTCTCACTTCGCCATCCGCGCCAAGCGTGAAGCTGATTTGCTCATTTTCCAGCCGATTTTCACGCACAAGGAAAGTGTCGAAATGGAAATGCTCAAGTTTGACTTTGAAGTTGCTCCAGGCCAACGCGAGCGCCCCATTTTCCAGCGTGATGGTTGCGGTGCCATAACCAGGGTCTTCGTATGTGCCCACATACGCCGCGAGGTCGCGCGAGGGCTTGGTGTCCTTGAATCGTTTGGCTTCGCGCTCGGCGAGCATTCGCTTGGCTTCTGCCGTAGTCTTTTGATCTACGTCCTTGTAGTACGCTACCCAGTTTTTCTTTTCTGCGCCGAGCATCAAGTCGGTCAACCCGTTCGCGGTCGTGTACAGCATCGGGTAAATGTCGGCATTAATCAGCAACACAATGCCCAGATTTTGTTTAGGCAACAGCGCAACGCGCGCGCGAAATCCATCAATCGCGCCGTTGTGCGAAACCATCAATTGCCCTCGATAATCCTGCACCGTCCACGCCAGTCCATAGCTCATCAGATTGGTTTCGGGATTGTTGGCGCGCGTCGCTTCATCCATCTGAATCACCATTTGCGGCGTGTGCGTTTCGGCCAGATTCTTTTCCGACACGATGCGTTTGCCTTCAAAAATACCCTTGCCCAGTTGCATCCGTACCCAACTGCTCAGGTCGCGCACGCTGGCATTGATTGAACCAGCAGGGCCGACGTTATCAATGTTGCGCCAGGGAATCGGTTCAATTTTGTCATCTTTGGTTTTGCGATGCGGCGTCGCGTGATCAGCCGCCTTTTCGGCGACAGTTGCGCTGAAATTCGCGGTCTTCATTCCCAGCGGATCAAAGATGCGGCGTTGCACGAAATCTTCCCAACTGCTGTTCGTGATTTGGCCGACGGCATAGCCAGCCGTCAGAAACATGATGTTCTGGTACTGATAGACCGCGCGATAAGGGCGTGTGAGTTTGACGAAGCCGATTCTGCGGATGATTTCTTCGCGGCCCCACGGTGAGCCGTACCACAGCAGATCGTTGCGGCTCAGCCCTGTGCGATGAGAAACAATGTCGCGCATGGTCACGTTTTCATTCGCCAGCGGATCAGACAGCCGGAACCACGGAATATGCTTGCGCACCGGATCGTCCCAATTCATTTTGCCTTCGTCCACCAGCATCGCCATCGCCGTTGTCGTGAATGCTTTTGAGGTTGAACCAATCGCAAAAATGGTATCTGTCGTGATCGGCTGCGCCGTCCTGAGGTCTTTGACGCCGTAGCCTTTTACATACAAAACCTCATTGCCACGAATGATTGCCACCGCCGCGCCCGGCACATTCCAGGCTTTCAATGCTTCCTGCACGACGGCGTCAACGGAAGGCGGATTGATTGGCTGAGCAATTGCAGAGACGACGAGTATCAAGGTTGCTAAGAAGCAAACACTTATCCGGCGAATTGAAAAGAGGTGCATACGTTTTCCTCTGAAATGCATGGAGTACAAATTTTAGTTTGGCTGTTGGCTAGCCTGAAAAAAGCCAAACTAAAGTTTGTACTCCATGCGCCTCCATGACGATTTATTGTCCGACGCTAATGTAATGGGTACTGACTAACTGATAATAATCCCGATAGCGGCCTTCGTCGAAGTCTTTTACAAAGACCGGAATGCGTTGCAGCAACATCGTAAACATGTGCCCCGACATTCGTGCTGGATGATCGTAGCGATCCAGCACCGAGCGAATAAACAGGCTTTGTTCATTCGTCGGCAGCGCCTTCACGTTGCGAACGAATGCCTCAAAGGTGTAATCACCGAATAGATATTGCTCGACATTTGACAGATAAAACGCGGTGACGGTGACATTGTTTTTGCGCAAATAATCGCCAATTGTGGCTAATGCTTTCTTGCCACCGAAATCGCCATTGACCGGGATGATCAGGTTTTTCATCTGCATCTGCCGCAGGAACTCGTAATCTTCCACGCTCGCCAAAAAATGCCCGCTTTTGCCGCTCACATCCGTTTGCGCGATGATGTCTTTCAGAGAAGGAAACGTATTCCATCCGCCGCCAAAGCGAAACGCGATTTCTAATCCGTCCAGCTTGAAGCTTTGCATTACGTGTTCAAGTTCAGCCTGATCGGTGGTCGAAACTTTGATCTGAAATTCGGTTTCGATGGTTTTGCGAATCTCAGCTAAATTCGCCGCATAGAATTTCTCGTCCTTCGGGGTGCGTGTGAAATAGTCCAGCAATTCCCCCACCGAAGCATTCGCCGCAGGCGCTTTTTCTTTGCCGACCGGGCGACTGAGCAATCGGGCAAGAAACTGCGTGCGATCTGGCGATAAATGAAAAATCGCCTTGTAGAGCAAATGGTGCATCACGGCCAAATGCCGAATGTCTATGATGAACGCAATGCGCGGGCGAATTTTGGCAATGTAGGTAAAATTCTGTTCCGGCCCGACACCAATGTACGCGCCGCCCGTCGCATTCAGTTCCTTCAGTTTGCTCAGCACCGGAAGGTAGGCAGTTTCGTTTGAAATCAAATTGTCTGAGAGAAAGTCACCGCCCGGTTCTGAAAATTCGGTGATGATGCGTGCGAATTCTGTTGCGCTTAATTTGTCGGGCAAACCCGCCGCCGGAGCTGGCTTGGCCTGTGCCCACGCCCGTGTTGTCAGCAATCCAAAAAACAAAAACAGCAAGACAGATTTTGGTAATTTCATGTGACTTCCTCAGGGGGCAATTTAGGTTAGGCAATGCCTTTGGCTTGCTGTGAAAATTCAGCCGCAAATAAATCGGGATCACTGCGTCGCAGCCCGCGAATTAAGGCCGTCCACGTATCTTCGTAATGCCCGATTTCGCGATTGGCATCTCGCGTTTGCCGTGCGACTTCATCGCTGAGCGCGTCATCACGGGTTGCGCCAAATTGCAGCGCTACCGCTTGCACGCGGGCCGCACGTTCGGCCAGCAACGTGTCAATCAATGCCACGCGCAAATCCGTGCCGACGGCAAGCAAGCCGTGATTTTTCAAAATCGCCAGCCGCTTGTTGCCGAGCGCTTCGGCAATTGGGGCGGCACCTTCTTCCGAAAAAATCGTGCCTGTGAATTCGTTGTACACGGCTTGTTCTTCAAACAGAAACGAACCGACCTGATCGTAAATTTCGATCACCCGTCCCAGCGCGCTGTAGCCCGTGACGTACGGCGGATGCGTATGCACGATAGCGTTGACATCCTCGCGCCGCGTGTAAATTGTGGGATGCAAATCAATCGAAGGATTCGGTTGATGCTTGCCTTCCAGCACGCGCCCGCGCGCATCCACGCGAATAATGTCGCCCGGTAAGATGTCGGCAAAATAAAACGGATACGGATTTGTCCAGAATTCATCGGTGCCCGGCACGCGAACACTGAGATGGCCACCAATGCCATCATCCATTTTTTCATTCGCGATGATGCGACAGGCACAGGCCAGGTCGAGTCGAATTTGATCGTGATTGGTCATAGTTTTTCAGCGATAGAGATCATTGCAATAAGAAAAAGAATTTCCGAATAGAGTCCCGGCAGGGACGTTGAGAGATTCGCCCCGGATGCAATCCGGGGAACGGGCGCGCCACGTATCCCAGCCCCGGCAGGGGCGGCAGATGCCCAGCCTTTGACACGGCGTCTGTCGCCCCTGCCGGGGCTGGCACGATGACTTACTGATCCCAGGGTTCTCGGCTCGCGCCTCCACCCTGGGCTAATTTCTTCGCACCCCTTCGGGGTTCTGTTCGGAATATCATTTTCTTGACCTCGATAGGAGAAAGATCAACGCGTAGTCATTTGTTCACGCTTGGTTTTACGCAGCGGTTGTCCGGCCAAAACACCTGTGTATCTGCCTTCCTCCACGGCGACTTTGCCATTCACCAGCACGTATTTCATTCCTGTTGCCAGCAGTTCCGGTTGTTCGTACGTGGCGCGTTCTGCAACCGCTTTTTCGTCAAAAACAATCACGTCGGCAAATTGATTCAGCGCGATGCGGCCACGCTCCGGGATGCGAAAGGTTTCGGCGACCTGTGCGCTACTGGCCTGGATCATTCGCGGCAGGCTGATGACGTGACGCTTGAGCACATAATCGCTGATCTTGCGGGAATATGTGCCGTATTTGCGCGGATGGCCGCCGGAACCATCGCTGCCCGTCATCACCCAATCCTGCTTCATAAAGTTTTCAATATCCTTCTCCTGCATATTGAACGATGCCACGCTCGCGCCGCCTTGCTTGATGATCTCCAGCGCGGCTTCGACGGGCGAAAGGTTCAGTATTTTGGCAATCGCATCCAGTCGTTTGCCGACGAATTCTTTGTTTCGACCATCGGTAATTAACAATGAATTCGCGCCGCCGCGCCGCTTTAAATTCACTTCCATTTCGGCCATCAATTTTGAGCGTACCTGCGGATCAGCGATGCGTTTGAGCAGTTCGGCATTGCCTCCAACTTCTGCCCAGCGCGGCACCAGCGAAGCCGTGACGCTGGTGCCCGAAGCCGTGTATGGATATTGATTCGCGGTCATTTGAATGCCTTCCGCACGGGCGCGATTAATCATGGCAATTACTTCATCGCTCTTGCCCCACACGTCAACGCCTAAGGCTTTGATGTGCGAAACATGAACAGGCAATTTCGCTTCGCGTCCGATGCGAATGACTTCATCAATCGCACCGAGCAGGCCGATGGTGTAGGAACTTTCATCCCGAATGTGTGAATCGTAAATGCCCCCATTCGCGGCGACGACTTTGGATAGTTCGATCACCTCTTCGATCTTGGAATAGCTACCCGGCGCATAGTACAACCCCGTAGACATTCCGAATGCACCGTCTTCCATCGCCTGTTGCACCAGCGCTTTCATCTGCGCTAATTGTTCTGCCGTTGGCGCAGCATCGCTCATCCCCAAAACGGCCTGACGTACCGAACCGTGCCCGACCAATAACACCGCATTGGTGCCAATGCCTTGCGTTTGCAATTGTGTCAGCTTCTTGCTCAAGGGCAGGGAACTGCGCCCGTCGTTGTTGATGACAACGGTGGTGACGCCCTGCATCAGGTAATTCACATTGCTGTTGCGTTTGGAATCAGAAAGGTCAACCTCTGCGTGCGTGTGCGGATCAATAAAGCCGGGCGCGACGGTTAAGCCTTTGGCTTCAATCGTGCGCGTAGCTTTGATTCCGGCACGCCTGGCATCGCCAATGAAAACAAGGCGGTCGCCCGTGATCCCCACATCAGTATTGACCGCTCGTCCGCCTGTGCCATCCAGCACTTTGCCGCCGCGAATCAGGATGTCCACTTGCGCAGGGCGATTTAGATTAGCGCCTTGCGCCAGAATGGACGCATGGCATAACGCAGCAATAAGGAAGATAAGAACTGTATAGCCAAGCTTCTTCATGCGAATCTCCAAATTATTCTCTGGTATAAGTTAGTTATTAGCGCCATTCATTACCCGTGAATACAAAGCCGGATCAGTTGCCGCTTCTGTCAAAATCACCAGCACCCGCGCACCAGAATGCAAGCCACTGGCGGTACGCAAACTGGATAAATTTTCATCGCTCAGCATTGCCAATAATCCCGCTAATCCGCAAGCCCCCGATGCGCCGACGACCAGCGCCGGATCAGTTTCCGTCGGGCGGGCCAGCCTTCGCATCGCTTGTGCGCACCATTCGTCGTCAATCGCGACAAACGCATCCGCAGCGGTTGAAATCACGGGCAGCGCGATAGAAGACGCCTCGCCGCAACGTAGGCATTCCATCAATGTCGGCGGTGGATCAGCCAGCGCAACGGGTTGGCCAGCGCGCGCCGCTTGCTGTAGACAATCCGAACCGCTTGGCTCGCAGGCAATGAAATACGGGCGTTCGTTGCCATAGCGCCAACACAGCCAGCTCAGCGTGGCGCAAACCAGTCCGCCAACGCCACCTTGCACCAAAACTACATCTGGCTTGTTTGTCCATTCCTGCGCCGCCTCTGCAACGATGCGGGTGTAGCCTGCCTTGATCCAGCGCGGGATTTGTTCATAACCCGGCCACGCCGTATCCGACACAACAACCCAGCCGTTGGCTGCGGCTTCGGTTGCCGCCTGCTTCACCGCAAAATCGTAATTGCCGCCACTGACAATGATTTCTGCGCCTTCGCTGCGAATGCCTTCCACGCGGGCAGGAGCGGCATCGAAGGGGACATAAATTTTGGCCTGCAAGCCGCGATCTTGCGCCACGCGAGCCAGGGCACGACCGTGATTGCCTGCGGTGGCCGCGACCAGCACTGAATCGGATTTGAGCTTTCCAGCAGCTACCAATCGGTCAATCGTGAACGCCACGCCTGTGATTTTGAAGGCAGGTAAGCCGCCGCGTGCGGTTTCATCTTTGACCAGCAATTCGCCAATGCCGAGTTCAGCGGCCAGCGCGGGCAACCGAAGCAAGGGCGTCGGCTGAATCTGCGGATGATGGTCATAGAACGATGCGACCTGTGCGTATTCGTCGTCGCTAAACAAGCCTGTAGCTTTATTTTTCCGTGCGGTTGCATTGAGGAAGTAATGGTTTGCCATCAATGTCCTGTTGCCGTGGGATGAAAGAGAAAGAAGTCGTGTGCCGCGCGCGCCAGTTCTGCGATTACGCGTTCGCGTTGGGCGGTTTCTTTTTCGGACGATTTGATGAACACCGAAATCGCAACGTGGCCCGCGTTGTTAGGCAAGGTGATGATGCCCACATCGTTGGTTGTGCCGCCAATCGTTCCGGTTTTATGGGCAACTTCAGTGCCTACGGGCAGGATGCCTTTCAATCGGGCGTCACCCGTTTGGCAGCGGCGCATGATGTCTATCAACAATTCGGCGCTTTCCGGTTTCAGCAAAGACTTGCGGTAGATTTTTTCGAGCAATGCTGTCATCGCTTCCGGTGTTGCTGTGTCGCGCACATCCGCGTCAAATTTCTTCGCCGCAGCCTTGCGTTCTTCGTCGTTGAGGGTGCGCTTGTATTTGAATTCGCTGGCTGACCAATCGGATTCTGTCAAACCCAACCAGTCAGAAATCATGCCAATGGTCGGGCGGCTAACGGTGATGTTGGTAATGCCAAGTTCTTTCATTCGCGCCGTCACGGCTTCGCCGCCGCCTGCCAGCCGCAAACAAACATCCGTCGCGCTGTTGTCACTGATCAGCAGCATCAATTCCATCAAATTGCGCACCGAAAGCGCAACGCCGGGTTGTTTGAAAAGACTAGTGAGCGTACCGCTGCCCGGATGCAAATCTTCAGTTTTCAATTCAATTATCTGGTTCAGCCGGACTTTGCCTTGATCCACCAGCGTAAGCAGTTGCACGGCAATCGGAATTTTGTAACTGCTGGCCATCGGAAAGCGTTCGTTACCATTGACGGAAACACGTCGTCCCGTTTCCAAATGCAATGCGGTTACGCCGGTTATTCCGCCAGAAGTTTTGGCCAATCGGGCCATTTCACGTTCAAGGCGTTGCAAGTTCGGATCAGAAGCCTGTGCCAACGAGGCTACGCAAAGGCTGAAAAGGGTAAGCAGGAAGGCCGCGCCGCAAGAGAATTTTTGCATTGTCCGAGTCATCGGAAGTTCCTTTCTACAAGGCAATTACATTGATGTTTTTCATTCAGGACAGGCGGGCAAACTATGGCATTGTTCAGACGAATTCGCAATGGTTCGGAACGCGCTATCTGGCGGAGAATGAACGCGGCGATTACGGTTCGCCCCATTGCGTTTTAGCTGGCGGAAACAGTATCCTGTCTCTGTCTTGCAATGATTCAACTTTCGTAAAATCACCAACTCTGGAGCACACAAATGATCAAACTAAAAGTGAATGGTGTCACGCGACAACACGACGGTGATCCCGACATGCCGCTGCTGTGGTATTTGCGGGATGAACTTGATCTCAAAGGCGCAAAGTTCGGCTGCGGTATGGGCCTGTGCGGGGCCTGCACCGTGCATCTGAATGGTAAACCTGTGCGCAGTTGCTCGACGCCCGTGTCAGCAGCAGCGAATGCGCAAGTCACGACTATCGAAGGACTGTCAACGGACGGAACCCATCCGGTGCAAGTGGCGTGGCAAGAGCTTGACGTGCCGCAATGCGGGTATTGTCAGGCCGGACAAATCATGTCGGCCTGTGCGTTGCTGGCCAAGAATCCGAAGCCAAACGATGCTGATATTGACACCGCAATGAATGGCAATCTCTGCCGCTGTGGCACGTATCTGCGTGTGCGCGCGGCAATTCACAAGGCGGCTGAGTTAACCGCTTCCAATGCCACGAAACCCGCGACCAAGCCTGCGGCAAAATCAGCTTCAGGCGCAGGCGCAAATCTGTTACCCCGCAATGGCGGCAAAAAGTAAGGAGGAACTGTGAGCAAAATGAACTTGAATCGTCGCTCTTTTCTTCGCGCCACCGCATTAGCCGGGGGCGGAATGATGCTTGGCTTATATCCGAAGGTCGCTGCACTGGCGCAACCGGGACGCGGCGCTGCACCTGCGTTAGCGCCAAATGCTTTTATCAGCATTGCCTCCAACGGCATCGTCACCATCACGGCGAAAAATCCTGAGACCGGGCAAAGTGCCAGAAACATGTTGCCGATGATGATTGCCGAAGAATTAGATGTGGAGTGGAAAGACATCAAAATTGTGCGAGCCGATCTTGATGCGAAATACGGCAGTCAATTTTCAGGCGGCAGTACGGCGACACCGGGCAACTGGGAACCCATGCGCCAGATTGGTGGAGCTGCTCGACATATGCTGATCGCCGCCGCCGCCCAAACCTGGGGCGTACCAGAAGCGGAATGCTCCACTGCCTCCGGTCGCGTTTTTCATAAAGCCTCCAATCGTTCATTGGGCTACGGCGAACTGGCCTCCAAAGCGGCCACGATGCCCGTGCCGGATTTGAAATCGCTCAAGCTGAAAGACCCGAAGGATTACAAAATCATCGGCAAAACCACGATTGGCGCAGAAACCAAAGATGTTGTCCTGGGCAAACCGATTTTCGGCATTGATGTGACCGTGCCGGGAATGCTGTACGCCACCTTTCAAAAATGCCCTGTGTATGGCGGCAAAGCCGTGAGCGCCAACCTTGACGCCATCAAAGCGATGAAAGGCGTCAAGCACGCGTTCATCGTCGAAGGCCAGCCGATCACCGGCAATTTCATGACCAGCGATCCCGGCTTGGAACCTGGCATTGCCATTGTCGCGGACAGTTGGTGGGCCGCGCAATCCGCGCGCGAAAAGCTGGAAGTGAAATGGGATGAAGGCAAATGGGCGACGCAAAACAGCGTGGACATTGCCAAGAAAGCGGATGAAATTTCCAAGCAACCAGCGGCGCGCACACTGCGCAAAGATGGCGATGTCGAGGCTGTTTACAAGAGCGGTGCGAAGGTCGTCGAAGGCGCATACATCTATCCGTTCATTTCGCACGCGCCACTCGAACCACAAAATTGCACAGCGCATTTTCAGGACGGCAAAATGGAAATCTGGGCGACCAGCCAAACGCCGCAAAACGGACGCGGTATGGTGTCCCGCATTTTGGGCATTCCTGAAAATAACATCACGATCCATCTGGTACGTGGTGGCGGCGGCTTCGGACGTCGCTTGAATAACGATTACATGTGCGAAGCGGCGTGGATTTCTAAAACCGTCGGCGCGCCGGTCAAGCTGCTCTGGACGCGTGAAGACGATATGCAGCACGATTATTTCCGTCCCGGCGGATTTCAATATCTGAAAGGCGCAGTGGACAGTAACGGCAAACTCGTTGCCTGGCAGGATCATTTCGTCGGCTACGGCGATGGCGAACGCTTCACGGCTTCGGGCAATATTGATGGCGGCGAATTTCCCGCGCGGTTTGTGCCGAACTTCCTGATGCAATCCTCGGTGATGCCGCTCGGACTGAAAACCGGAGCTTTGCGTGCGCCGCGTTCTAACGTGTACGCGTGGGTGTTTCAATCGTTTATTGACGAACTCGCACACGCTGCCGGCAAAGACCCGGTGCAATTCCGTTTGGACTTGCTGAGTTCCGGTACGCCTGGCGGAATGAATGCCGAACGAATGATAGGCGTCGTGAAACTCGTCGCCGAGAAATCCGGTTGGGGTCAACGCAAGCTGCCAAAAGGAACAGCGATGGGGATCGGCTTCCATTTCAGCCATCAGGGCTATTTTGCGCAGGTCGCCGAAGTCACTGTCTTGGCGAACAAGAAAATCAAAGTGAATAAAGTCTGGAGCGCAGGCGACATCGGCAGCCAGATCATCAATCCAGGCGCGGCGGAAAACCAAACGCAAGGCGCAGTGGTTGATGGAATGAGTGAATTGTTGCAGGAAATTTCCTTGAAAAACGGGCGCGTCGTGCAATCGAACTATCATCAACACCCCATGTTGAAGATGTCGCAGACGCCACCCATCGAAGTGCATTTCATCAAATCCAACAATTCGCCGACAGGTCTTGGCGAACCGGCTTTGCCGCCGATTCTGCCAGCCGTTTGCAATGCGATTTTCACTGCGACAGGTGAACGCATTCGGACACTGCCGATCACGAAGCAAGGCTTTAGTTTTGCGTAAGAACGAAGTCATAGACAGGATTTACAAGATGAACAGGATTGGTTTGTGACTTTACTCCCGATCTTGTCAATCTTGTAAATCCTGTCTATTTGTTTTTGCGTCAGAGTATAGAGATAGACGGATGAAACTGATATAGCGAATTTTCTCCGTCATTCTATTGCTTGCGCTCGCCCTCTCAGGTTGTAATTCGAGCATGACGGAAACCTCCAATGAAGCCGAAGGCTCGTACAACAAGGCCAAATCGATGCTGGACAAATACGCTGTCATCCGGCCCGCGATGCAAAAAGCCTTGGAAAAACTAACTAACGTGCCTGTAGATATTGAACCCAACTTCCCGCTGGCTCGCCAGCAATAAGGATAGAGAAAATGCTTTACCGCAAAGGGACAAAGGGGCAAAGGATCAAAGAGCTTTCAATCATTGAATAACTCTCTTTGCGTCTTTGCCCCTTTGTCCCTTTGCGTTGAAAATGCCTCAAGAAGGGAACCACGATGATCCAACTAACAGTCAATGGCAAGAAACAGCAATTCGATGGCGATCCTGAGATGCCGCTTCTGTGGTATCTGCGCGACGAATTGCAATACACCGGAACGAAATTTGGTTGCGGCATGGGCTTGTGCGGAGCCTGCACCGTCCACGTCAATGGCAAGGCTGTACGCAGTTGCCAGACGCCGATGAGCAAAGCCGCGAACCAAACCATCACGACGATTGAAGGCTTAAGCGCGAGCGCGAATCATCCTGTCCAACAAGCGTGGCGCGATCACAACGTACCGCAATGCGGATACTGCCAGAGCGGGCAAATTATGCAGGCCGCTTCGTTGCTGAAAGAAAAGCCGAAGCCCACCGATGCCGACATTGACGCGGCGATGAAAGGCAACATTTGCCGTTGTGGCACCTATCAACGTATTCGCGCGGCAATTCACCAAGCTGCAAATGGCAAGCAGGCTTCCAACACCAAAGGGGGTAAATAACCATGCAAAAAATTGAATTCGTCCCCCGTCGCACCTTCCTCGCGCATCTGGTTTCGTCCAGCGCATTTGTCATCGGCGCACGCGCCGGAGCGTTTGATTTCAACGGCGCAACGACTGCCGAAATGGTCAGCGATGCCGACAAAGCCGCCTGGAATCCCAACGTCTACCTGGGCATCGAACCTGATGGCAAAGTCATTTTGATTATGCACCGCTCCGAAATGGGAACCGGATCGCGCAGCGTGTTGCCCGTTGTGCTGGCCGAAGAATTAGACGCTGATTGGAAGCGCGTGACGCTCGAACAAGCAATTGGCGATCCGAAATACGGTTCGCAAAACACGGACGGTTCCTGTTCGATCCGCGATTTTTACGACACGTTTCGTGAAGCCGGAGCGACGGCGCGCATCATGCTAGAACGCGCTGCGGCTGCGAAATGGAATGTGCCAACCAGCGAATGCAAAGCCCAGAATCATTTTGTTGTGCATAAGAGTGGCAAGAAGCTCGGCTTCGGCGAACTCGCAAGCTTAGCAAAGCAACAGCCTGTGCCGAAGAAAGAGGAGCTGAAGTTCAAAACGGCTGCTGAATACCGCTACGTCGGCAAAGAACTGCCGACGGCTGACCGCGATAATCTGGTCAACGGCAAAGGCATTTTCGGCATTGACGCGATCATGCCCGGAATGGTGTACGCCTCCATCGAACGCTCGCCCGTGTTCGGCGGCAAGCTGAAAAACTTCGACGACAAAGACGCGAAAGCGGTCAAAGGCGTGCTGCAAACCGTCACGATTCCTGACCTTAAAGGCCCGACGATGTTCCAACCGCTCGGCGGCGTCGCGGTGATTGCAAACAGCACTTGGGCCGCCGCGAAAGGCCGTGAAAAGCTCAAAGTTGAATGGAGCGAAAGCCCAAACGCCGCTTACGATTCAGCCAAATTCAAACAGTCGTTGCTGGAAACCGTGCGCAAGCCGCAAAAGGTCGTGCGCAATGTCGGTGACGTAGACGCCGAATTTGCGAAGGCGGCGAAAACACACGAAGCCGAATATTACGCGCCGCACTTGGCACACGCGCCGATGGAACCCGTCGCCGCCGTAGCCGAATACAAAGACGGTAAGGTCGTCTGCCACGCCAATACGCAAAACCCGCAAGCCGTGCAGGACACTGTTGCGCAGGCACTCGGCATCAAGAAAGAAAACGTCGAATGCCACGTCACCTTGCTGGGCGGCGGCTTTGGTCGCAAGTCGAAACCCGATTACGTGGCCGAAGCGGCGCTGCTCTCGAAAGCCGTGGGCAAGCCGGTAAAAGTGACGTGGAGCCGCGAGGATGACATTCGCTTCGACTACTACCACACGGTCGCGGCGATGTATATGAAGGCGGCGATTGGCGCGAACGGCAAACCGACCGCGTGGTTGCAGCGCGTCGCCTATCCTTCGATTGGCACGACATTCAATCCCACCTCGACGCACGCCGAAGCGTTTGAGATGATGATGGGCTGGAACGATGTGCCGTTCGATATTCCGAATCATCGCGCCGAAAACGGCCCCGCGAAAAATCACGTTCGTATCGGCTGGTTGCGTTCTGTTGCGAATATCTATCAAGCGTTTGCCGTGTCGTCTTTCGTGGATGAGTTGGCGAATCTGGCAAAGCGGGATTCGGTCGAATATCTGCTGGATGTGCTGGGCGCACCACGCAAAATCCCCTTCGGCAAGGATTACATCAACCACGGCAAATCGCTGGAGCAATACCCCGTAGACACAGGCCGGATGCGCAACGTCATCGAACTCGCCGCTGAGAAATCCGGCTGGGCCAAAAAGAAACCCACCAAAGGCCGCGCCCTCGGCATCGCCGCGCATCGCAGCTTTTTGACCTACGTTGCCGTCGCCGTCGAAGTCGAAGTGGACAACGCTGGACGTGTTCGCATTCCGCAAATGGACATTGCGGTAGACGCAGGCACGATCATCAATCCCGACCGCGTCAAATCACAATTTGAAGGCGCAGGCGTCTTCGGCACGAGCATCGCCTTGATGAGCGGCATCACCGCGAAAAATGGCGAAATCGAGCAATCGAACTTCCACGATTACCAAGTCGCACGGATGAACGAAGCGCCGTTCCAGGTCAACGTCCATGTCATCAAAAGCGACGCCCCGCCCGCAGGCGTAGGCGAACCCGGCGTGCCTCCCGTCGCGCCCGCGATCTGCAATGCAATTGCGGCTGCCACGGGCAAACGCATTCGTGAATTGCCGATTCGCCGACAGTTGGCGTAAAAGGCAGAAGCCCGACTGTGAAGGAGGGCGATAGTTATCATAAGAAATGGGGAATTTGCTTCATCGCAGATTCCCCATTTCTTTTTGAGATTGTCTGAGTCAAATCAGGTCGTCAAAATGTTTTTGGCAATCGTGGGGGCAACCTTCGCCAGCCGATCATCGTGCGTCCAAAACTCATCGCAGCCATAGTGCAACGCAGTCGCCAGATGAATCGCATCCGGTGTTTTCAAGCTGGGAAAATCTGCTCTGATTTGTGCCGCGCGTATAAAAATATCGTCCACCAGCGAGAGGTTTTGTTGCGATGCCCAAAACTGGTCATACAAGTTTTGCAAGGGCTGATTCTGTGCTTGCAACGGCTTGACTAAACATTCCAGGCGCACAAGCGGTGAATAACAAATCTGTGCTGCCTGCAAAGTGTTGAGTTCTGCTGCCACTTTCGTCGCGTAGTGCGGATGCGCCTCCACAACATAAATCGCAATACAGCTATCCAGGTAAATTTTCTTCACTCCCATGAATTTCTCATTTCCTGAATATTCGCCTCAATTTCTTCGGCTGAGCCAACGGGGCGATTCACGAATTCAGGACTTCGCAGGAACGCTTGTAGTGCCGCAATATTGCCCTCTGAGTTTAGCTGAGAGCCATTTGTATCCGGTAATAATGTGATCAGCACGCGACTTGGTTTCTCGACATGCAACGGTTCCAGCCAGCGAACCTGCCCATCTACATCAAGGATTCCTTCGACAGTTTGTAGCATAACGTCCTAACCTCCGCGCCGATTCTAGCACAGGTACGTTGCCTGCCCACGCGCTTCATCTCGTCTTTCAGGTTCGCAGCCCCACAGATTCCGCTTGTCATCTGTAACCTCTTGCCTCTATCCTCTGTGTCGAGGAGCATATTCGTATGGCGACAGAACGGCTAAAAACAATGACGAAAACGACGGGTGCAAAGCGGCGGAAGCGGTTTGTGGACACGACGCCCGTGCAGGTGAGCGATAGAGATTTTGCGCTCATCAAAAAGACGATTGCCAAACCTGCCGCGCCCAACGAAGCGTTACAAAAACTTGCCAAACAGTACTGGCGTACCATCAAACCCTCCCCGTAATTATCGCCCCTGAACACCACCCGATTTACTGCTACTGCCCAGGTGCTTCATTTCTTGGAGGAAGCAATTCGGCCAATTTTTTCGCGCAGGAACGCCACGCAGCCGGGCACCTGCGCTTCGCTCAGACTGTGCAGCAACAATGGGCCGATGAACCGATGCTTGTGCAACAAGGCAACGTAGTGGGCATAGTCCAGCTTGCCCTGGCCTGCAGGCAAGTGGCCCGCGTCGCCGTCGTGATCTAAATCTTTGGCGTGGGCGAGGACAATGTCTTTGCCGATCAGCGCAAAGGCTTCGTCGAGGATTTCTTTCATCTGTGGCAGCTTGCCAGCGGGGAATAAATTCGCGGCGTCGAGCGTGACTTTCAGGAAGGGCGAGCCGATCTCGTCCATCAGTCGTCGTGCCTTTTGCGCCGAATTCACGACGTTGTTCACTTCGGGTTCAAAGGCGAGTGTAATGCGGGCTTGCCGGGCAATTTCGGTTGCTTCGCGCACGCAGGCGACCATATCGCGCCAGGCTTCGGGCGTGTTGTTGTCAGGGTGATTTCGCCACATGCTGGTGCGGTCGCGTGTGCCAGTGCAGAGGTGGATTTTGGAGATGCCCAATTGCGGACAGGCTTCGGCCAGCACACGCAGCCGACGCAATCCCGTCTGACGATATTCGGCGTCAGGGTGGCACATATTGAAGGTGCCTGACACAGACGCGAGCTTGATGCCGCGTGACGCAGCCGCACTCCGAATCTGTGGGAGAAGTTCCGGCGCGATTGAGTCAGGCATTGCAGGCAATCCGGCGCAATCCATGCTGAGTTGCACGGCCTCAATGCCTGCGGCTTTGGCAGCATCCAATCGCGCCTCTATCGTACCTGTGCGAAAGGTGCCGAGCAGAATGCCGATTTGGATTGGCAGTTTCTTTTGCGTGCTGGCAGCGGCGGCGTTGTTTTCTGCGATTGCCAATCGCCCGCTGGCAAATGCGATGGCTGCGGTTTGTGTGGCGGTTGTCAAAAACGTGCGGCGATTCAGTTGTTTGTTCATCTTGTTTCCTCAGTTGCCGTACGCAGGCGCAAGAGCAAATCATTCAAGGCTGCGCGATTCGGCGGCGCTTCGGGCAAGTGGCTGGCTTGAAATGCTTCTTCCAGCACGCCGCGCAATCGTTCGTATTCCTGTTGATAAAACGCGATGTCCGTATCTTCCAACGTTGATTTTTCCGGCCCCGACAGTTTGCGCGCGATCAGTTCATCAATGTACGACAGCGTAAATTCCTGATTTAGCGTGACGAGGTTCGCTTCGATGACGCCGCTGCGCATCAGGTGAATGCCCGTGAGCAGCACGCGAAACACGTACAGCAACGGCTTCACGCGGCGGGGACGTTCTTTGTCGAAGAGTTTCCACTGCGTTTCAGCAAAGCCAAAATAATGATGACTGTGATGACGCGTGATGCAATCTTTGGCGATGAGTTTGAGTTCTTCGTGTTCAGGCAGCGCGTGCAAAATCAGCGGCGAATACAACTGTTCCAGCACATAGCCGTTTTTCTTGAGCAGCAAACCGAAGAACTTTTTGACATCGTGCGTGACCAAATCCAATTCCAGATCACCACGCATTTCGGAAATCTCAATTGTTTCGCGCCCCGGATCAAGGCCGATGATTTCGCGCACGGGCAGGATGTGGACGCCGCGCAAATCATAATCGGAGTCCGGCGAAGGAAAGCCGTACAGATGCGCACCGCTGACCGTGACGAACAGCAGCGGATACGGCTGTTGCTGGATTTCGGTGACTAATCTTGGATCGTATTGCATAGGTTTTTCAGCCAGGATTTACAAGATTTTCGGACAAGATTCACAAGATGACTTTTCTATAATTCTTCTCCTGTGAATCCTGTTATCAATCTTGTCAATCCTGTCTCTGTCTTTCCGCCATCTCTCGCCGCGCGCGAATCAGAAACGCATTCGCTTTTTCATAATCCGGTCGTTCCGGCAATTTCGTGATTGCCAGCGCCGCGTCAAATTCTTTGTGCAAAGCCAGACGCCGGGCATTCACTTCTTCCCAGTCCAGTTCGCCGCGCCGGATTGCCAGCAATTCGTCGCGATGCTCATCCACGCGCACTGGTACGAAGCCTTCTCGCAAAACAGTTACGCCTGACAGCAACAATCGAATCAGATGCATGGCGTGCTTCCATTTGATTTCGCCGCGTGCGCGAATGTCCTGCTCTAATTTCTTGAATTGCGACATCACATAGCCGTTGTAGGTTTGATAGACCAGCTTCGATAAGAAAGCTTCGCGCATTGCTAACAGTTCCTGCGCCAGTGGCGTGATCGTTTCAATCAGCGGCGAATATAGGCATTCCAGAATATTGGGATTGGCCTTGAGCGCAAGTAGCAGAAACTTTCTGAGTTCCCAGTAGCATTCCTCAGTGTCTTTGTTTTCCAACTGCTCCGGCAGTTCGTACAGTGACCAGTGCAATTCAGCAGGCGGTAAATAAATGCCGCGCCGATCTGTGTCCGACGCTTCTGTGTCCAATCCGTAGGCACGCGACCCGACAATCACGCGGTAAATTACAAACTGATACAAATCGCCTTCTTCTATCGTCCCTTCGGCGCTGGTGTGCTGTTTGCGAATACTGAATTCATTGCGGCGCAGCGGTGCTTCCACGCCATTCGTGAACTGTACGCGATAGGAATGCGAATGGTCAGTCGGCGCTTTGACAATCACGCCAACTGCGCCAACAGGGCATAGCAATTCGCCCTGCGCGCCTTTGATTTCGATGCGCGAAACGATTTGTGTGCCAGTTGGGATCATCAGATTGAGGTTTGCCATTGTGTCTGTAGATCAGTACCGCGACCGGGAGGGAGTGTGGCTAAGTACAAACCGCGTTCCCCCCCGGTCGCGGTACTGATCCGTCGCTTGCAGAAGTTATTTTTTTGACAATACGCGCCCCGGTGTTGCACCTGATACTTTGCTGTCACGCACGACTTGTTCACCATTGACGAAGACATGCACGATGCCAATCGGCGCTTCAAATGGTTTCGTGAACGTTGCCTGATCTACGACGGTCTTGGCATTGAAAATGACGATGTCTGCCCTGGCTCCGACGCGGATCACGCCGCGATCTTTTAAGCCTACACGTGCAGCAGGCATGGAAGTCATCTTGCGGACAGCTTCTTGCAGTTTCAGCCATTTTTTCTCGCGGACGTACCGCCCCAGCACGCGTGGGAACGTGCCTGCGCCGCGTGGATGACGTCCGTTAATGCCGCCATCGCTCGAAACCATCACCCAGGGTTGGCGATAGAAGGTCTCGATGTCTTTATCAATCATCGAACGACAAACCACGCTTGCGCCGCCGTCTTTCACGATTTGCATGTACATCGTCACCGCAGTGGTTTGCTGTTCGGTGGCAAGCTGTTCCAACGTTTTGCCTTCGTATTCGCGATGGTGCGAGCAGTTTGTGATCGTGACGTTGGCTGCGCCGCCGACATCATTCAGCCCCTTGGCTACGTCCACGGGATTGTCGTGTTTGCGGCTTGGAACCAGCACCGTAATCGTGGAAGACCACGCATCATACGGGTAACAATCGGCGGTGATGTCCAGTCCTTCGCGCCGCGCTTCTTCGATCAATTGCACGGCTTCGAGCGCCTTGCCCCAGACGCCGACGGTGCCCATTTTGATGTGCGAAATCTGTACGGGGATTTTGGCTTCGCGTCCGATGCGAATGGCTTCCTGCAAGGCGGTCAGCATCGAATCGGATTCGTCGCGCATGTGCGTCATGTAAATGCCGCCGTGTTTGGCCGCGACGCGGGCGAGCGCGATGACTTCTTCCGTTTTGCTCGGATAGCCCACGTCATATTCCAAGCCGCTGGAAAGCCCCACTGCGCCTTCGCGCATCGCCTGCTCAACCAGCGCGACCATCTGTTCGATTTCCACTTTGGTTGCGGGACGCTTGAAATCATTGCCCATCACTTTGTGACGCACCGTAGCGTGTCCGACAAAGGCAAGCACATTGACGGCAGGAATCTTTTCTTCGCGGCGGCGCAGGTAATCGCCAATCGGCCACGGCGATTCACCATCCGGCCCGACGGCCAGCGTCGTGATGCCCTGTAAAATTTGGCTATTCGCAGTGGGCTGCGATTCCAGTCCCGATTCAGAATGGTTATGAATATCAATGAACCCTGGTGCGACGATCAGGTTTTTGGCATCAATGATCTGTTCGTCGGGCTTGGGTTTCAGTTTGCCGATTTCCACGATCTGATCGCCCACAATGCGCACGTCTGCGCCTTTGCCTTTTGTGCCTGTGCCATCAATGACTGTGCCGTTGGTGATGAGAATTGAGGTTGGTTGTGCATTCGTTGGCACAATCAGAAAGCTCAGGAATAAAATTAACCAAAAGTATCTATGCATGATTTCTCTCCGCTTTGTTTGCCTGGCTTGTATCGCAGTCATTGCCAGATGTAAAGGCGAGCCTCTATTATCAACTCATATCGTAAAGGAGTCTCATTGACGATGAAAAAAATGTTTTCGCTGATTGTTCTTTTTCTTTTCTTATTGTCCCTTGCCTCGGCACAACGTCGCGGGCAAGTGCCGACCGAACGCTATTCTGATCAACTGACAACCGAACTCAATCAATTGATGCAGGCTGCGCTCGCGAGCGATTATGCCTACAAGCAAACTGCGTATTTATGCAACAACATCGGCCCGCGCCTGAGCGGTTCACCGCAGGCCAATGCCGCTGCGGAATATGTCGCCGCCGAAATGCGCAAACTGGGCCTTGAGGCAAAGCTGGAAAAAGTGATGGTGCCGCATTGGGTGCGTGGCGTTGAGACGGGCGAACTTGTCGAATACAAAGGCCAGGCCAAAGGCACGACGCAAAAGGTTGTATTGACGGCGCTCGGCGGCAGCGTGGCGACGCCGAAAGATGGCATCACGGCAGAGGTTGTCGTGGTCGAAAACTACGATCAACTGGAAGCATTGGGGCGCGAGAAAGTCGCAGGCAAAATCGTGCTCTACAACGCGAAATTTGATCGCCAATTGGCGGCGAGCGGACGCGGATTGGAAGCCTACAGCCAAGCCGTCGCTTATCGTGGCACGGGTGCGAGCCGGGCGGCAAAACTCGGTGCAGTTGCTGCCCTGAATCGTTCCGCAGGCGGCGCGGAATATCGGTTGGCGCATACGGGATCGCTGTTTTATCTGCCCGATGCGCCGAAGATTCCGGGGGCAGGGATTGCTGCCGAAGATGCTGAACTCATCGCGTATTTGGCCTCACAGGGGACGGTCAAATTGCACCTCACACTCACGCCGCAAACGTTGCCGGACGAGGTCAGCTACAACGTTGTCGCCGATCTGAAAGGTTCTGAAAACCCTGAACAAGTCGTCATCGTTTCCGGTCATTTGGACTCGTGGGATTTGGGCACGGGCGCGATTGATGACGCTTCCGGTGTCGCGGCGGCGATGCAAACGGCAAACCTGATCAAGCAACTCGGCTTCAAGCCCAAACGCACGATTCGTGTGATTGCGTGGATGAATGAAGAGAACGGTTTGATGGGGGGCAGAACATACGCCGAAGATCACAAAGCCGAAATTGCGAACCACATTGCCGCAATTGAAAGCGATCTGGGCGCAAGCCATCCACTCGGCTTTCACGCCCACGCTACACCCGCTGCGCTTGCGAAACTGCGCCCGGCTTCCACGATTTTGCAAAGCATCGGTGCGGGATTGATAGATGTCGCGAACGGATCACCCGAAGCCGACATTTCTCCACTGGACGCACTTGGTGTGCCGACGTTCGGTTTGTGGCAGGACAGCCGCACCTACTTCGATTATCACCACACAACCGCAGACACCCTGGACAAAATCGTGCCGCGCGAATTGGCCGAAAATGCCGCCGTGATGGCGGTGCTGGCGTATGCAATTGCGAATTTGCCGGAACCCCTGGCGAGGAAGTAATGTGCTAATTATGATTGACTCTACCGCATTAGGCTCCCTAGAATTGCACTGAATTTTGGAGGGACGTCATGAACCAACAGCAACTCATAGATAGTTTTCGACAGCTACCAATTGAAGAACAGCGCGCGGTATTGGCGAAGCTACAAGACGAAATATTGATGCAAGGGCGATCTATGAAATTGGCCTCAGGAAAAGTTACCTCTGCTGTCTCTATTGATCGTTCGCAGGAATATAAGTGGGTTGCTGCGAACAAAGAAAAATATGCCGGGCAATGGATTGCACTGAAAGGGGATCAGTTGCTGGCCTATTCAGCCAAATTTAAAGTGGTCTCGGCTCGCCTCAAAGAATTAGGAATTACAGATGCCCTAATGCTTCACATTGAGGCACTGGATGCCTTACCTTACGCTGGAATTTGATGGCTTATCAACTTGAGTTCACCCAGAAATATCAATACGTCGCGGCCTTAACAGGCATCAACCTCCCCGTTAAATTGCAGTGTGCATCGGGCGAATTTGAAGTAGATGCCAAAGTGGATACGGGGGCAGAATATTGTATCTTCGCCCGTGAAGTAGGTGAAGAGTTAGGTTTGAATATAACCAGTGGCGAACCTCTTACGGTTGGCAGCTTAACGGGCGGAAGCTTGAGAATTTATGGCCACGCCGTCAGCCTGATTGCGCTTGATCTGAAAATTGATACGACCGTTTACTTCTGCGAAAAATACGAAGTACTGCGCAACCTGTTGGGTAGAAGAGGCTGGCTTGAGTATTTCCAAATCGGCCTCATTGAATATACACAGGAACTCTATTTATCTCTGCTATACAGTTCCGAAATATAAGATCATTTCTTTTTCCCTGGCCCCCACAACGCGCGGCCTGATTTGTTGCCTGTGTGTTCGCCGTCTTTCAATTCCTGCACGCCGTTGACGAAGACGTGTTTCATTCCCACCGAGTATTGATGCGGTTTTTCAAACGTTGCGGTGTCAGCAATGGTCTTGGGATCAAAGATCACGACATCGGCGAAGTACCCTTCTTTCAGCAATCCGCGCTGATTCAAACCTAAATTCATTGCGGGCAAGGCTGCCAAACGACGAATGGCTTCCTGCAAGGAGATGACCTTTTCGTCGCGCACGTATTTGCCGAGCAGGCGGGCGAAATTGCCGTAGGCGCGGGGATGGGTGGACGAATTCAGAAACGTGCCTTCGGCAGCCATCGAAGCGGCGTCGGAGCCGAACGAAACCCACGGCAGTTTGAGCTGCTTTTTGATGTTGTCTTCTGACATCATGAAATACACCGTGTCCACGCGCGAGCGGTCTTCCAGAATCAAATCCATGATTGTTTCAATCGGGTCTTTGCCCCGCAGCTTGGCGACTTCAGCGATGTTTTTGCCGATGTATTGCCGCAATGTAGGGTTGCGAAATCCGACCAGTAAAATGCGTTCGGGCGAACCCGCAAGCTGATACATGTTTTCCCATTTGTCGGTCGGCTGGCGAACTTCGTCGGCAATCTTTTTGCGCATTTCCGGGTCTTGCAACCGTTTGAAAAGCGCTTCAAATCCGCCATCCAGCGTCCACGGCGGCAAGGTCGAGTTCAGACCGGTCGAGCCTGCGGTGTAGGTGTACATATCTGCCGTAATTTTTAATCCATCTTTCCGCGCCTGTTCGACCAGTTTGATGACTTGATCCATCTTGGGCCAGTTGGCTTGCCCTGAAGCTTTGAGGTGATAAATCTCGGCGGGGATGTTGGCTTCGCGGGCGATGCGCAGCAGTTCCTGCACGGCTTCGAGCAATTGATTGCCTTCGCTGCGGATGTGCGAAATGTACTTGCCTTGATACTGCGCAGCGACTTTGCACATTTCGATCAGTTCTTCTGTCGTTGCATAAAACGCCGGGGCATAAATCAGCGAAGACCCAATGCCTAGCGCGCCTGCTTCCATTTCCTGCCGCACGAGTTCGCGCATCTGGGCAAGCTGTTCGGGCGTGGCTTTTTTGTCTTCGAGGCCGATGACGTATTCGCGAATCGTGGTCGCGCCAATGTACGATGCGATGTTTTGCGAAATGCCTTTGCCCTCGGCGTATTTCAAATACTCGGCAAGCGTCGTCCAAGCCGGGGTGCCGCGCCGCTTTTTCATGTCCTCGCTGAGCGGCCCCATTGAACCGCCTTCGCCAAAAACCTGCGTCGTCACACCTTGCCGCAACTCACCGAGCGACCGCCCATCCATCAGGATTGAGTTGTACGAATGCGAAAGCATGTTGACGAAACCGGGCGCGACCGCTAAGCCATTTGCGTCAATGATCGTGTTTGCGCGCGCATTTTTCAGCTTACCAATGGCAACGATTTTATCGCCCTTCAATGCAATATCCACGCGCCGCGGATTGCCGCCTGTGCCATCGTAGACCGTGCCATTTTTGATCAGCACACTGTACGGATCGGCTTGGGCCAGGGCTGAGATCGAAAAGCAAATTGCGCATGAAATAAGTAATAGTTTTCGGAGCATGGAAAATCCTTAATAAGTTGTAGTTTATGTACCCGGAAGTGGATGGAGTTCCTGCATGGAGTACAAGCTTTAGCTTGGGGTTTTCGTAGATGGAAGAAAAGCCAAGCTAAAGCTTGTACTCCATGCAGGAACTCCATGCGCTTTCTTCAAGGGGTTATTCCAGGCCGTAAAATTCAGGATGAAGAAACGGCAACAGCGCAAAGACGACGGCGGGTTTGTACAAATCCAAACGCGTGATTTTGCCGTCGGATAAGATGCCAATCGCGCCTTCTTTTTGTTTCGAGTTTTCCCGGCCAAAGAATTGATCATCGGCTGCGCCCAGTTCCAGCCCTTCTTCGCGGATGAGGCGGGCGACGCCTTCGGGCAATTTGAAACGTCCGGTTTGGCCTTCGCTCTGATGTGCTTCACGATCCACAATCACGACCACGGCGAACGCCCACATCCCATCCTGATTTTCTTCAATCCCCCCCTCAATGCCGACGCCATATTCTGCTTCAGCGACCAGATGCAGGGCTTGCTGCGCACGATTCAAGGCACCGAGTTTCATTTCGCGTTCAGACGTGGGCTGCGTGCTGACCTGCGAGTCAGTGTTGATGCCAACGACTTTTGCCTCTGGCCAGAACTCGGCTACGGCTTGCGCGACGCAATTGATTTTGACCGGGTTTTCAGATCCAACAGCAAAGTGGAGTGGGGCAATCATAGTTAGGATAATTTTAGTTGTGCGGCAATTCGTCGCATGGCTGCTACGAGTTCGATCAGGCGTTGGTCATCCAGTTTACTGCCTTGCAATGCCCGCTCACTTTCTCTGAACACTCGCAATAGTTCGACCTCAGATTCTTTGAGCTGAACCCGACGTTTCAGGCGCGTGATAATCGTTTGTGCGGTGGCCGAAGTCGGTAATCCGAGTGTGCGGCACAGCCGATTGCGAAAACGGGGGTAGATGTTTTCGAGCGCCAGATCGCGTGCCTGCGCGGCTTGTTGCAAGCTGGCCATCGAACCCACAAATTCCAGCGGAGAATGCCGATCTGGCGCAGGCATCGGCAAAGGACGCGCAAAACGTTTGCCGTAGCTATACGCAATCACTACTGCCACAAACAATAATTGCGCAAAGACCCACGGAACGGGCGTGCCGCGAAAGTAATTCATCAGCGCATTGCCCTGACTTTTATAGCCGTGATGATATTCATCAAAGAAAATCTTTTTCCCTTCGCCGCCCAGAGCATTTACCAGATTCAGCGCAAGGTTCAAATTCGCTCCCTTGGCAATGCCATTGTTGGCAATGACAAATGGATCAGACAGAAAAATCACGCGGCCTTCGCCATATTCAACATCTGCCAGCACGGCTCCTTTGCTGTCGCCTAAATGCACCACTGCGGCAGAAAGTTTCTGGGTCAGTGCCACCGTGCCAGGAACATCGCCGGGGACGGTGGCTTGTTTTTCACCTGATTGGTTAGCGGGCGACGGGGTCGGTTTTGGGGGCGGTGGTGGCTGTGACTCGTCTTCCTCTTCGTCTAAAATTTCATCCGCCTTATTTTTTTCTGTGTTTTTGACGGGCGGATGAAACGACAAGCGCGAGGCATATTTGGAAATCACCAGACCGCGAATGTCGCGCGTGAGTTCGGTCGGTTGCGAAATCAGCAAATCACTTTTTTCCTCGACGGGAGTTTCCGATGAATTCTCATTCGCTTTGCCTTCGCCTTGTTTGGCGACCGGTGGCGGCGGAGGGCTTTCAGAGTGCAGATAGTTATCTATAAATTGCGCGCGGGGATTGCGACTGACGATTAATAACTTCCCGCCTTTGGCGACCCATTTCTGTAGCTCCTGACCTTCTTCCTTTTCAATGGGGATGTCCCACATAAACGGGCCGACCACCACCAGCGCCGCACCTTTAGCTTCGCTGCCTGCCAGATTCAGGTCTTGATAACTTTCACGCCAGCGCCCAACTTCATAGCCGGATTCTTCCAGCAGTTGATAAAACGCCCGCGTGCCTGTTGGGCCGACATTGTAGGTGGAACGGATTGGCAGGGACTCGCTTTCCGGCGGACGATCCAGCGTAATCGTGCCCGCGGCATTGAGTCCGATCAATACGGCTAGCACTATCGCAATCGTCGCAATCAGGCCAAAGTAACGTTTCATGAAAAACTACACTGGATTCCTGTCTCGTTGTTTTGGATCAAACCTAGATATCCTTCATTTCCGCCTCTGCGGCTTCTAACGCCTCTTCGATTTGCTTGATGTTTGGGAGCGATTTCCAATCCCCAAACCGGAACACTTTAGGGCGATGCTTGCCCGTCAGATTGGAAACCCGTGTGAGCCAGGAAGCCTCTGCCGGTAAGAGATCAAGTTTGCGGCGCGCTTCTGTGTATTGACTGCTGCTGCCAGCCAGGATGAGAACAGGTTGTGAGGCGGCGTCTGGTTTTGATTGATTATTCATCTTACAACTGCCTTTTCTGATAGCCTCTTTGCGGCCTTACGTTGGTTCACACAGCGCCTATTTTTTCTCGCTGAATTTTACCGAGGATCGTGTTTGCTCCCACTCTAACTTTAGGACTCCACCATCACCTGTCTGGTCGAGCGCGATAGTAAATTGCTCAACCGGACTGGGCAATGCTTCCACTTGCATGTCAATGCGCCCCAGTTCGTCTTTCTCGTATTCGGACTTGTAGGGCGTGCCCCATTGCCCGGTTTGTTTATTGATAATCAGTTTCCAGCCTTTTTGTCCGGGAATCGTGTACAGCGTGTACGTTCCTTTGGGCACGGCGACGTTGCCGACGGTCAAATCTGCTTCTGTCGTAAAGTGCGTGGCCTTGTTGGCACCAGTTCGCCAGATTTGGTCGTATGGCACCAGTTCGCCAAAGATTTTGCGCCCACGCATTGACGGACGACTGTATTCCACTGAGATTTTTTTGCCGTTCAGTGACACCTCGGCTGAGCCAGACGGGCTGGCTGGCTGAGACTGTGCTGGCGCTGTACTCGCACTCTGACTTGAACCCGCTGCGGGGCTTGCACTCGTGCCTGGATTAGAATTTGAACCAGCACACGCGCTCAGTAAGGCGAGTGCCGCAGTCAGCAGGGCGGTTAGGAACATGGATGTTGTGTAACGGTAGTTCTTCATTTTTACTCTCTCCAAATAGCGATAGCGAATGCCGGATCAGGTTCATGGCGACACCCTCTTACATTCTTGATTGTCGCAGTCTATGCCTGATAATAGCGACGTTGCAAGCATCGCTCACGGTCAGGGAATTTACGCAATGATTTCCTGGACTCGTCCCACTTCACCCGTTTCAAGCCGAACTTTAATGCCGTGCGGATGGTGCGTGGAATTCGTGAGAATATCGCGAACGATTCCGCGCGTCCGTTTCCCCGTGCGCTGATCTTGTTTGAGGACGATGTCAACTTGTAATCCTGGTTTTATATCTTTTCGGTGCTGGCCGTTCATCGTGGAAGCTTTCTCATAAAATCAAACTTATTAATTGCAGACAAACGGAGCAATTGAGGCTTGATCCGCGATCAGATAATATAACGGCTTCCCGAAAATGTCTTTTTATCGTGCGTTACAACACCTCAATCCTGAGTTGACAACCATGGGATTTTCATCGTAGCCGTGAGGCGATATGCTGATCTATCCATGACTCTTTTCCAAAACATCAACCATCATGACTGAAAGCATCAAATACTTACTTGACGAAACACAACTCCCGAAATTCTGGTACAACATTGTGGCAGATTTACCCGCGCCACTGCCGCCTGTTTTGCATCCCGGCACGCATCAGCCTGTTGGCCCCGCCGATTTAGCGCCGCTTTTTCCGATGTCGCTGATTTTGCAGGAAGTCTCGACCGAACGCGAAATCGAAATCCCCGAACCAGTGCGCGAGGTGTACAGGCAATGGCGACCGACGCCTCTGTTTCGCGCGCGACGATTGGAAAAGGCGCTTGATACTCCGGCCAAGATTTATTACAAGTACGAAGGCGTTAGCCCTGCCGGAAGCCATAAACCGAACACCGCCGTTGCCCAAGCCTTCTACAACAAAGAAGCAGGCATCCATCGCATCGCCACCGAAACCGGCGCAGGCCAATGGGGATCGTCGCTCGCAATGGCAGGCGCGTTCTTCGGCATCGAAGTGCAAGTGTTTATGGTCAGAGTTTCGTACAACCAGAAACCCTATCGGCGCGGCCTGATGGAAACATTCGGCGCGACGTGTACGGCTTCGCCCTCGAATCAAACGGCATCAGGCCGCGCGATTCTCGAACAAAATCCCGATCATCCCGGCAGCCTCGGCATCGCGATTTCTGAAGCGGTCGAAGTTGCAGCGCAACGCGACGACACGAACTACGCGCTTGGCTCCGTGCTCAATCATGTGTTGCTGCATCAAACCGTCATTGGAAATGAAGCCATTCAGCAGATGGCTAATGCGGGAGATGATCCTGATGTGATTGTCGGTTGCACAGGTGGCGGATCGAATTTTGCGGGCATCGCCTTTCCGTTCATCGGCGCACAATTGCGGGGCGGGAAAACGCGCAAGATTATCGCCGTCGAACCTGCTGCTTGCCCCAGCCTGACGCGCGGGCAATATGCGTACGACTTCGGCGATACGGGGCATCTGACACCGCTGACGAAAATGCACACGCTTGGCTCAACCTTCACACCACCGGGTTTTCACGCGGGCGGATTGCGCTATCACGGGATGGCTCCGCTCGTCAGCCACTTGAAAGAACTCGGCTTGATTGAAGCTGAGGCATATCATCAAACCAGTTGTTTTGAGGCAGGTGTGCTCTTCGCGCGTGCCGAAGGCATCGTCCCTGCGCCCGAAGCGAATCACGCGGTGCGCGGTGCCATCAACGAAGCCTTGCGCTGCAAAGCCGAAGGCACCAGCCGCACGATTCTTTTCAATCTCTGTGGCCACGGTCATTTCGATATGCAGGCATACATTGACTACGCCGCAGGCAAACTCGTAGATCAGGAATATGACGAAGGCGAATTGGCGATGGCGTTGGCAGGATTGCCTTCTGTTACGGCTTAAAAATTAGCCACGAATGAACACGAATTTTCACGAATGAAATTAGCCACAGATTACACAGATTGACTCAGATTTTTTAGACGATGAATCTGTGAGAATCCGTGGGAATCTGCGGCAAAAAACAATTCGTGAAAATTCGTGTTCATTCGTGGCTCAAACTTCTTATGAACATCGGCTTACTACAATGCGATCACGTCGCCGAACGCTTTCAGCACATCGCGGGCGATTACCCGGAAATGTTTGGCGCGTTGTTCGGCACAGGATTTAATTTAATTCCATATGACGTTTGCAATGGCGTTTGGCCTGCGTCATTGGAAGAATGTGATGGATATGTCTGCACGGGTTCGCGCTGGTCAGTGTATGACGACGTGCCGTGGATTCACGATCTGAAAACTTTTGTGCGCCGCGCGTATGAGACCCGCACGCCCTTTATTGGCATTTGCTTTGGGCATCAAATGATGGCCGAAGCGTTGGGCGGCAAGGTTGAGAAATCAAGCTATGGCTGGGGCGTAGGCATTCACGCGCTTGAAATTACAAAAAATGAACCGTGGATGCAGCCCGAACAAACAAGGCTTAATTTGCATTACATGCATCAGGATCAGGTCACACGCTTGCCGGAAGATAGCATTGTGTGGGGACGCAGCGATCATTGTCCTTTCGCGGCAGTTCGTGTGGGCGACACAATGCTTGGCATTCAGGCGCATCCCGAATTCACGAATGAATACAGTGCTGCACTGCTCACAGATCGCATCGAACGCATTGGCGCAGAACGCGTCGCAGAGGCACGCACGAGCCTCGTTCATCCCACAGATGAAACCGTATTCGTTCCATGGGTTGCCGAATTCTTGAAAAACGTACCGTAGCCTGTCCCGTCTGCGGAGAATCGGCATTTGCCTTGTCACCAGCCAGCAAAATCCTCCTGTCAAAAAATAGTTATTTTCGCTATAGTGCGCGCTAACTGGAATCGCTGCTGTCCCCGCTCTGTTTTCTAACAGATGAGTTCCACCTTCGTGAGAGAATTTCGGCGTATCTCCCAGTAAATTCTCAACTGCTTGATGGGAGCTTCGATGGCCTCAACTTTGTATTGGGTGAATATTGCACTTCTCTTTATCTGTCTGATTTGGGCTTCGGGAATGTTTTATAAATATCCAAGCTGGGCGTTGGCGATGTTGTTGCCGATGTTGGCCTGGTTGATGTTTGACCCGTTGGTTTCGGCCCTGGGCAACGCGCTGGGCGAAGGTTCAACCCTGCAAGTTCTCAGCTATTTGCGTTATTTGCTCCGCGCTTTAGCCACTCCTTTTTTGCTGATCATTGCTTTCGATCAAGCCAAGCGTGCGCAGGTGAAATGGACGGATGATCCGCTGGTGATGTTATTGCTTGGGCTTGTGATCGTCGCCCTCATTGCATTGGGAATTTTCAAAGGATTTGTGGGCATCAATCTGCAAATTACCGAAATGGAAGGAATCAAGGTTTACAAGGAAGAAGAACCTTTAGGATTGCCATTCGCCGCCATCGTTACGATGAGTTTGATTGCCCTGATGGGGGCCGGAATCTATTTCAAGAATCGTGCGCCGTGGCTTTTCCTTGGCGGGCTGGTCATGCTGGCCGGAATCCTGATCCCTCCTTCGATCTTACCTTCTGCCGTTCTTGCCAGTAGCAGCGTGGTGCTTGCCCTCTGCTTTTTGTTCACAGAAATCAAGTTGCACAAATTTGCGCCCAATCCTGTGGCGCATTAATACCTATATTTATAAATCAGGTGGGACATAATCATTCGGAGCAACAAACAAGATGTTTGTTGTACCGTTTCTGCGTTTATGTAGCACAAACATCTTGTTTGTGCCTCCGTTAATACATCTATCCAGTTATTTCGATTCTTCAAGCAACGCCGCCAGATGCTCTTTCCAGATCGCAGGCAAGGAGTGGGTGCCGTGCCCACGTGTCTTGTCGCTGATGGGAATAAGCACAAAACGCCCGCGCCTCACGCGTTTGATTTCTTGTTCAATGATGCCGAGTTCCGGTGGATTGACTTGATCGTCGGCAGAGTTGATCGCTACGAGCGGTGCTTTGATCGTTTCAAGCTTGGGGGCCGGGTCATATTCGCGCGAAGAATCGAATTGATAGAGCATATCGTTCGCATCGGTGGTGCGCAGTCGTGACTGCACCATCTGGTCAAAGAGTTTATCTGCTGCGTCGCGTGTCGGCGCTTGTTTGTACCATTGCAGCGGCACACTTGACATAAACAGCAACGTATAAATCGCCGAAGTCAGACCGCGCACGGGTTGGGTTTTGTATTCGCCGCCCTGCCAGTCGGGATCGTTTTTGATCGCATCAATGACCATCCGGCGCGTCATGCGATTGCGCCCGGAAAGCTGCACTGGCAAGCTGGCAAGCGGCATCAGCGCATCCATAAAATCAGGAAACATCTCGCCCCAGACCCAACTGTGCATCCCGCCCATCGAAGTCCCCATCACCAATCGCAAATGATTCACGCCCAGGCTTTCGGTCAATAACCGATGTTGCAGCCTGACCATGTCGTTGTAGTCGTAATGCGGAAACTTCGCGTGCAATCCATCGCTTGGCTTGGATGATTGGCCGTGCCCAACATTGTCCGGCAGGATGATGAAATACTTTGTCGCATCCAATAACTGACCGGGGCCAAACAAAACTCCTGCGAATTGCGCTGACAAAAAGTTGGTTCCCGCGCCGCCCGTGCCGTGCAGGATGAGCACCGCATTTCGTGCTTTGCCTGTTGCGTCGCGTTGCAAGGTGCCAATCGTGCGGTAATGCAGTTTTACTTCAGACAATGTCTCGCCACTCTCAAATTGAAATCCGCGCACTACGAAATCGCCTTGCACGGGGGCCGGATAATTGGCCGACGGATTGCCTTGCCCGAAAACCAGGTTGGCATTGAGGAAGAGCAGCAATGCGGAAAAGATCAGCCTTTGTGTCATAAAAGTAAGAAGGAAAGAAACAGGGGAGACTCAATTCAAGCTCGAATCTCCCCTGCTGCAAATGAAACTAGATCAGTTTTCAGTTGCGTGTATGGTTACCCGGTCGCTACCGCTCGCGGTACTGTACCCGGAGCGGTAGCGACGTGGGTGACGGCTCCATCCACTGAATTGAAAACCGATCTAAAATGGAATTACTTGAATGTGTCGGCTTCAACCACGACTTTCGTCGTCAGTTCTTTGCCATCCACGGTAAGCTTGACCAGATAAGCGCCGGGTTCCAATGCAGGCCCAAAATTTAACCCACGACCGCCACCTCCACCGCCGCCACCGCGACCACCGGCTTGCCCCGGCTGTGCAGCGCCAGCCGCCGCTGGTTGCCCGGCTGGTTGGCTGCCGGATGCCGGAGTTGCCGCCGTCTGTGGAGCAGTTGGCGCATTGCCGCCACCCCCAAAGCCACCGCCGAATCCTGCTGGTCGTTGCGGCGGGTCGCCACGCAAATTCCATTGCACCCGGTTGATTCCAACCTCTTTCGTGCCCGTCAGATTGCGCACGACTTTGCCGGTGATGTCGCTGATTGTGATTTTGACATCACCGCTTGGCGCAGACTTCAACTGATAGCTAATCGCTGTGCCTTGCGGAGCATTTGCGCCGCGAAACATTTTTTGCCCGCCAATGTAACGACTGAGCGCAAGATCCGTCAGCCAGTTGGTGCCGGGGCGGACCTCAAACAAATGCACGTCGGCTGCCATTGTTTTATCGTTCAATTGCTGTAACGGCGAGATGTCATCGCAAATGTAAATGCCGCGACCATGAGTGCCAACAATCAAATCGTTATCACGCGGATGAATCAGCAAATCGTCAATCCGCACGATAGGTAATCCCGTCATAAATTGCTTCCACTCGCCGCCGCCGTTCAGCGAAATGTACAGACCATATTCCGTGCCGACGAACAGCAGGTTCTTATTCTTCGGGTCTTCACGAATCACGTTGACATTGCCGTTGGCAGGCAGGTTGCTCGCAATCGAAGTCCACGTTGCGCCGTAATCCTTCGTGACATAGACATACGGCTTCATATCGTCATTGCGGTGGTTGTCAATTGTGACGTAGCACGTGCCTGCGTCGAAGTGCGAAGGCTCAACCCGCGAGATGTGAATGTAGCCTTCGGGCGCACCTTTAACGTTACTGATGACATTGGACCAACTGACACCTCCATCCTTGCTGACTTGCAAATTGCCGTCTTCGGTGCCAACCCAAAGCACACCGGGAACAATCGGCGATTCAGCCAGCACGCTGATAAAGCTGTTGCTGGCATAGCCATCGTGTTTGCTGGCCATCGGCTGATCGCCTGCAACTCCCATAATCGAGAGCTTGCGACGGTCTACCTGTTTGGTCAGGTCAGCACTGATGATTGTCCACGTATCGCCACGATCCAGCGACCGGAACAGGCGATTGCCGCCGACATATACCGTGCGCGGGTTATGTGGGGAGAGATGAATCGGCGTGTTCCAATAAAAGCGATACTGTTCGCCTTCAGGTGGCGCAGGCACAATGTTGCTTTGGAACGGATTGCCTCCGCCAAAGAAACCGCCGCCTGCCGCCTGCATAAACGCAATCATTTGCGCCTGTTGGTCATCTGCTTGCCCGCTTTGTCCTCCAGCGGGAGCCTGCCCTAAGCGTTGGCCAGGGCGAATTTGTTCCTGCCCGCCTTGATTGGTGGCAGGTGGCGTCGTAGCAGGTTGTTGTGGAGTCGCGCCACCGCCACCACGTCCTGCGCCGAGGCCGCGTGGGCGTTGCGCTGCACGCGGACGAATCGAACGCGATTGTCCTGTGCGCAAATCGTATCGTTGCACGGCACCGTTCTGTGACTCGGAATACACGATGTTCGGATCGGTCGGGTCTTGCAACGTGTAAAAACCATCGCCGCCGCCCACGCGGAACCAGTCTGCATTTGTGATACCAGAGGGTGATCCGCCACCGCCGCCGCCGTTGCCGCCACCTGCGCGCGTGCTGCTGGGACCGCACCAGCTCCCGTTATCCTGCAAGCCGCCGCAGACGTAGTACGGTTTGCGCATATCGGCTGAAATCGCATAAAACTGCGCTGCTGCAATCGTGTTGATGAAATCGAACGTTTCGCCTTGGTCGTAGCTCACGTCAAGGCCGCCATCGTTGCCGACCATCAAGTGTTTGTTGTCCTTCGGATCAATCCAGATCGCGTGATGATCGCTGTGCGCAACGCCGGATAAATTCTTGAACGTCTTGCCGCCATCGGTCGAACGGCTGAAGTTCAACCCGCCCGTGTATACGATTTCCGCATTGGTCGGGTCTACACGAATTTGGCTGTAGTACATCGGGCGATTGTTTTCATTGCTGACGAACTTCCACGTCTTGCCTTTGTCGTCTGAGCGCCAGATGCCGCTGCGTTTCGGATCGGGAGGCCGATTTTGCTGGCCGCCAAAACCGCCACCGCCGCCGCCACCACCACCTTGTTGCCCTTCCGCACCTTCAGCGGGTACTCCGGTTCCCATTTCGGTTCCGACTTCAATTTGGGCGTAGACAATGTTCGGATTGGAACGCGCAACGTCAATGCCGATGCGTCCAAGCATTATTTCCGGCAGTCCATTGGCTTCCAGCTTCGTCCAGGTTTTGCCCGCATCTATCGTCTTCCAAATCCCCGTGCCGGGGCCGCCGCCGTTGAAGCCCCAGGCTGTGCGACGCCGCTGATAGGACGTGGCATAAAGCGTTTTGCTGTCTACGGGATCAATTACGATGTCAGTGAAGCCTGTATCTTCGTTGATGAATTTGATGTTGTTCCAGGTCTTGCCGCCATCAGTTGTTTTGTAAACTCCGCGTTCTTTGTTGGGGCCAAACAAATGGCCGAGCGCTGCGACGTACACAATATTTGGGTCTTTCGGATCAATCACGACACGCGCGATGGATTGCGTTTCGCGCAAGCCGACATTTGTGAAGGTCTTGCCGCCATCCGTGGATTTGAATACGCCATCGCCGAAGCTGGAACTTTGCCGGTTGTTCGCTTCGCCCGTGCCGACCCAGACGATATTCAGATCGGATTGGCATACTGCCACATCACCAATCGAATGCGTTGAGTAAGAATCGAACACGGGGTCAAACGTCGTTCCGTTATTGATGGTTTTCCAAAGTCCGCCTGTGGCAAACGCAACGTAGTATGTTGAAGGAGTGCTTTCGACCACCGCGAAATCATCAATGCGTCCCCCCATGCTGGCCGGGCCAATGCCGCGAAAGACAAATCGCTTAAGCATTGGGTCATCCGAGAGATTGACAGGTGGGGGAGGCGCAGGTTGCTGCGGGCCGAATTGCGCCAGCAAATTTAAGGGCGCAGATAACACAAGACACAAGGTAAGAAGAAAAAGCAGAGGTTGCCGCTTCCTATGCATAGGGGAAAGTCCTTTCCTGAATGTGAAACATTTCGAGTTTTTAGGAGTACAGCAAATTATTTATCAGAACAGCATCAAATACGAAAGCCCTTATCATCAGGTAACAGAATTCTGAGCGCATTCTTTTGTTTATGCTTCGACGTCGCCGACATTATTGTTGCAGCATGTTCAGTGCCCACAATATTGCGGTCAGGAGGACGCTTTACTCTGCGGAATCGTTGATTTCGGAGCGGGTTGAATTTTCGATTCGTGCCGCGTACAGTGCATCCATCAGAAACGACTCGCCCAACGACACTGGAGGTCATCGTATGAAGCAGAACATCTTGTCATTCACCTGTTGCATCGCCTTTTGTTTCGCCACTTTGGCGCAAACGCAAACTCCGCCCACGGATAACACACAGATTTGCCATTTGCCCAATGCGACCAAGGCTGCGACAAAGCCTGCGGTGCTGATGGAAGGGTATGGCAAAGTCCAAATGCCGGTCACGACAAAGTCTGCCGAAGCGCAGGCATTTTTCAATCAGGGTTTGGCATTGATGCATTCGTTCTGGTTTTACGAAGCTGACCGCAGTTTTGCGCGTGCCGCTCAACTTGATCCCGAATGTGCGATGGCACAATGGGGCATTGCGATGAGCGATGTGAACGAAGAGCGCCGTAACGCTGCAATCAAACGGGCAAAACAATTAGCGCCCAAAGTGACGGAGCGCGAACAGCTGTACATCACCGCAGTCGAAGCGCGTTACACCGGAGAAAAGAGCACTGTGCAAAACAATGGTTTTCTTGGCTCCAGCGAGGATTTTAAGAAAGCCTTGCGCAAGCTGGTCTCGCTTTATAACGATGATCTCGAAGCCAAACTCTTTCTTGCGCTGGCTTCGATGTCAGGCTACGAACGCGATGGCACGCCGCGACCCGGCACCGTCGAAGCGATTGCGCTGTTGCAAGCCGTACTGGCCAAATCGCCGAATCATTTGGCTGCGCATCACTACATGATTCACGCAACTGAAGCCGGAAAGCGCGCCATTGATGGTGTTCCCTCCGCCGATGTCTACGGCACACTTGCGCCGAAAGTCGGCCACGCCGTTCACATGCCCGGTCACACCTACGTTCACGTAGATCGTTGGGAAGACGCGGCGAAAGTCTTTGAGGCGTCGGCTGAAGTGGATCGCGCCTACATTCGTGACAATAAGGAAACCACTGATCACGCCGCCGGGCCATACGGCCACAACGTGCATTTTGGGGCAAATGTCTACGGTTATCTGGGACGCTATCGTGACGCAATGCGCCTGAGTCAGGAATTGCTTGACGTGGCGAAACAACCCGGCGAAGACAAGTCGCGCGCTGGATTTGAAGGCCGTCTGGCACGACTCAGAATCCTGACCCGTTTTGAAAAGTGGAATGAAATTCTTGACGGCAAGTCATTGCCTGATGAAGGCAACTACGAAATCTTCAAAGCGTGGCGATATTATGCGACAGCCTTAGCGCAACTTGGCAAAGGCGATGTGAATGCGACGCGCACCACGCTGGACGCGCTCGAACGTGAAACAGCGTGGATGAAAGACAAACTTGCCAAAGCCAAAGACCTGCCGCAACTCGGTCGCCAACGCCAACAACTCCGCGCCCTCAGCGTCGCTCCGATTGAATTGAAAGCTCGTCTTGCCGCTCGCGAAGGCAAAGCTGACGATGCCCTCAACCTCATCCGTGAAGCCATTGAAGCCGAAATCAACCTCGGCTATTCCGAACCTCCCTTGTATCCACAACCTACGGAAGAGATCGCCGGAAAACTCGCGCTCGACCTCAAGCGTTACACCGAAGCTGAAGAGTTCTTCCGCGCTGCCCTTGAACGTGATCCCGGCAGCGGTCGTGCTTACTTTGGCCTGATGCAGGCGCAGCAAAATCTGGGCAAACAAAACGAAGCGCGCGAAATTTACGCGAAGTTTATTAAAGCTTGGGCTAAGGCGGATGATGACTTGCCGGAAATGAAGCAAATAAAAACGAATGGTTTCGGAAGTTCTGTTAGCGTTAAGTAACGCTGCTCTGCAAGATCGCGTAGGTAGTTGGTACGGTTGCTGTATTTTTTTCGGGCAGCTTTACTGGAAGCATGGGTTTCTCGTATGAATTCGCCGTAGCGTGGCCGACCTTATTCCCTCTATTCGTACAAAAAAACAGTGGCATGCTGGTTGCTTATCTGCATTGCAGGAGGAAACATTATGCTTAGATTTTTAGCATCTTACGGTATTGCCAAGCTTTTGGGCGGCGGATTGTTTTTAGCGATTATTATCTGGCTTCTCTTGCGAATGGTGAGCTAGGCAGAGAGGTTGAGCGCTGAGGAGCCGCGCGTTTTATCAGCTCAGAGGAGCGAGTCGTTATTTTCGTTCCTCTGAGCATGGTTCGAGAACCTGTTGCTTTGGGCTTCCTGAGACAATTTACCCTGCTGACTCATTGCCTTCTTCATTGTTTACCCAAACACGCATTTTGGTCAGGGTTGCTGATCCGAATTGTGTAGCAAGTGCTACATCGGCGGCATCGCGCCCATAAGCAATCACAATGCGGCCTCCGCGTGGTTCGGTTTGTGTGGCGTCGAATGTATACCAGCGCCCACCGACAAAAGCCTCAAACCAGGCGTGCAAATCCATTGGCTTTAATTCGTAGAGATACCCAACCACCATCCGAGCAGCAATATCCAGACTGCGACAGAGGGTAATGCCCAAGTGCGCAAAGTCGCGGCATACGCCTATTCGTTGTGTGGCTGTGTCGTGCGCAGTGGTTGAGACATTGCTGGTGCCGTAACGATATTCAATATTCGTCTGAATCCAACTGCGAATCGCTTCTACCTGATCGTATCCAGCCGTTGCTTCGGCAGTAATTTCGGTGGCTAAATCTACCATTAGATCGGACTGACAATAGCGGCTGGGCAGCAAATATTGCAGCACATTATCTGGTAATTCCTGAATTGGCGTGAACGGCGCACCAACGGCGACATCAATGATCGGCACCGTCTCTACGCCCGCGCTGGCTGTCACGGTGAAGGGGCCTTCAGCCGCAACCAGACGCTGGCAAAGATTGCCATAGTTATCTATGTATTCAGTGATGGGAACCTTGGGCGAAATTGCATACCGTTCTTCTGCAACCCACTGTCCATAACCGCTTCGGGGGCGCAACATCAACACAAAAGTAGTGGGCGTGTTGATTTCGTATTCAATCTCGCAGCCTGCATTTAGATACATTGGTTTTCCTTGTCAGGGGCGATAGGCACGCTCCAGATTGGCTTTGATTTCGGCTTCTGTGAACCAGATTTTTTTGTACTGATGCCGGGCGTACAATTCAATTTGATCGCGACTATGCTTGGAGTTCGGATTTGTCGTCTGCCCATAGGCAAGAATGGAATATGCTTTGACGGGCTTCGCGAACTCCACGGCCAAGACCCAACCATCGCCAAAACCTGCAAGAGGTTTATCGTTGCCGACCCATCCGGCTACACGTTTGCCGTCCGGTTGCGGCGTACAGCGCAAGACGCGAAACATCCCATAATTTCCGGGCGCGCCATCGGCAGGCAGGTCAATGCCATTGAAGCGGTAACGATTGATCTCGCCCCAGGCCACAGCTTCTGAACCGTAAGTTTTGCGTGTCCAGTTGACAGCTTCTTCCAATGCCTTCAGTGCTTGTGTGGTGTCGGATAAACCGTAGGGCGTCTTGCCCGGATTTTGTTTATCCCACGCGACAGCAAAGGGTTGTTTCACTGCTGCGGAGTATGTGTCCCAAAAGCGCAGGAACAGCATTGTCCCTTTGCTATCGGCTGCTGCTTGATTGTCCCACGCTTCCAGCACAGTGAGGGCTTTCTGCAAATCTTCAGAAGGATTCGTCGTGGCTTTGATGGCTTTGATTAAGTCTGGCTTGACGCGGTCGGCCAGCAGCATCTTGTTGTTAAATTTCAGCCGCTTCACATCTTCAATCGAAAACTTCGGCTGACTTTCCAGCATTTCCAGCGCCATTTGCGGACGCAAACCAAGCTCGCCGCGCTCGAAGTACGCTGGATATTTCGTTTCATCCAACGGATCACGAAGCGACGGGAACCACGGCGGATTGTTGCAGTTTTGCGTGTAGCCGCCACGTGGGTTCAGCAACTGCGGAAAGTCTGTCACTGGGTGCAACGATTGCCAGAGGTATTTGCTGGTTTCAGCGGGCACATCCAAATCATAGCTGGTGCCATCATTAACGCGTTTGGGCAGTTGCGCATTCCAGAAATACAAAATATTGCCCGCAGCATCAGCGTAGGTGAAATTGGAATAATTCAGCAAATTCATCTTCATCACCGCCATCCACTCTTTCAGATTGCGCGCTTTGCTCAGGCGATAAAAGCCCTCAAAATGACGATATGAATCAAGCTGTGTGGATTTGTAGACAAACGCCTGCCCGTTGTTGCGATAAATGATCGGGCCAAGATGCGAATATTCATACGTCCGCTTTTCTGTTTTCAGCGAACCGTCGGGGCTTTTGATTTCAACCGCAACCTCACGTTTCGTGATCGGCATTGGCTTGCCGTCGAAGATGTATTGTGCGGCGTTGTTCGGATCAACTTTCAGCGCGAAGACATCGGCCATATCCGGCGCGTTATTTGTTTGCACAAAGCCGAGATGTTCATTGAGCCCCGCACGAAGCACAGGCAAGCCCGCCAGCGTCGAGCCAAAGAAATTGATCTTGCCCGGCACAGTTACGTGCGCCTCCCAGTACAACGAAGACCAGTTCAAATGCGGATTGCCGAGCAGCATCGCTTTGCCGGAAACCGAACGCGAAGGCCCAATTGCAAAAGCATTGGAACCCGCTTCTTCTGCGTCTGCCGCAAATTCATCTGGCAGCAATTCAGCACGCGAAATTTGCGGCGGCGCAGGCTTGTTTTCGTACTTGGCTTGCAACCGGCGAATGACTGCATTGACCGCGCCGATGGAGCCTTCGTGAATATTTGCCAGCACATCAATTTCATTGATGGCTGGAATCCAGGCAGGCAATTCGCTTTTGTGTTGTGAAACATAATGATTGATGCCCGCCGCATAGGCACGAAAGATCTTTTGCAGCAGCGGATCAAGCTGCGAGAAGTTCTTCTGGCACACGCCGTAATTATCAAAGCGTTTTACTAAAAAATCGCTTTCAATACCTGTCCGAAAATACTTTGCATTTTCGCCCCGCGCACTGATGTAACTGAGCGCGATTTCTTCGCAATGGTCTTCCGCCTGCGCGTAGCCAAACCCAAACGCAGCCGCCTCTTCCGTTTTCGCTAAAATATGCGGCACGCCAAACGTGTCGCGGCGAATCGTAACCTGTTCGGCCAGGCTGGGCGAGGTTGCGGTGAGGTGTTGCGGTAAGGGTAAAAATAGAAGAGTAATGAGTAAGTTCAGAATCCATGCTTTGCGGGGCATACGGGCCTCCAGAGTGATTTGCATAATAGGGAATTAACGCAAAGGAACAAAGAGGCAAGGGTTCAAAGAGAATATAGATTTCAGTGCTTGTCTTTGTTCCTTTGCTCCTTTGCCTCTTTGCGGTTAATTTTCGCGTGATTACATCCCACCACGAATTTCTTCCACCATTCGACCTGCACCATAGAGTTTTTGTAAGGCTTCGACAATCGCGGCGCTGTGAACGCCGACCGCGCGGCTGCCTTCTTTTTCGTCAATGTACAAATAACGATTCGGCAATTTTTGAATGTTGCTGTCAAAGTTGATGCCGACGATTTCGCCGTTGCGATTGATGACGGGTGAGCCGGAACAACCGCCAATCGTGTCGGCGGTGTAGACGAAGTTGTACGGCGTCGCTAGATCAAGCTGCGCTTTGCCATTGCGAATGCGGGCGGGTAAATCAAACGGCGACTTTTCATCAAAGCTGGTCGCGCGATCAAATAAGCCGTGCCACGTCGTTTTGTACGGCACCAGCGTCGTGTCTTCTTCGTAGCCCGCAACCGTCCCGTACATCACACGCAAATTGAAATTGGCATCGGGCGCGATGGTTTTGCCATAAACCGCAAAGCGGGCCTTGGCGATCTTTTCGCCTGCGCTGGTTTCGACGCTTTTGATTTTCGCGTCTTCCCAGGCACGCAACTCGCGGATGATCGGCTCCACCTTGCGCGCCAGCACCAGCAACGGATCATCCGATTTCGCAATCGCGTCTGCACCTCCCTCAAATAAGGCTTTGCGCGTGGCAACATCGGCAAGCTTCGTGTTGCTGATGAGTTGTTTGGCGACTTCTTCGGGCTTGGCAGTACCCAACACAGCTTTCACAAACGGATCGTTTGCGCCCAATGTTTTCTGCGCTTCGGCAAACCACGCGGTCAGTTGCGCTTCGTCCAGGGCCGGGTAAATCGGCGCGGTCGAGGTGAGGTCGCGTTTGAGCGCGGCAAGGCGTTCTTCACGAAATTCAGGATAGCGTTGCTCATTCGGCTTGCGCGTTTCTTCAGCAAAGCGGATGAGGTTGGAGGCCACCGTGCCTAAGCGCGAAGCCGTGAGGTTTGAAAATGCCACGCGTTTCGCCATTGCCGGATAGGCTTTGTACGCCTTTTCAATTTGATCCCAGGCAGAGGCATACGCTTTTTTCAAGTCGGCTTTTTGATTGACCGCTTTTCTCAGCGCCGCTTCATCGTCTTCTTTCTTTCTGAAGACGCGCGGATTGCCTAAGCCTTCCATTTGTCCGCGCAACCGCTTCAATGAGTTCTCGCGCGAACGAATGACGTTCGATGCTTGTCGCTTTTGTTCTTCGCCCTGCGCGGCATATTTCTGCGCCGCTTCAAGCTGCGAATTCCAAACCTGTTGTTGCAACGGATTGCCCGTGTCGCGTTGGTATTTCAATTGTGCCAGCGTCAGCAATCGCGCCGTTGAGCCGGGATAGCCGGGTACGATAACCAGATCGCCTTCGTTCGCGCCGTTCGCCGACCATTTCAGATAATGTTCGATTTTGGCGGGCTGATCGTTCTCGTACACGCGAAAGAATGTGATGTCCAGGCAATAGCGCGGATAGGTGAAGTTGTCGTAATCGCCGCCGTAATACGCAATCTGCTCTTCAGGCGCAAACACCAGCCGCACATCAGTGTAACGTTTGAAGCGGTAGAGCCAATATTCGCCGCCGTTGTACAGCGTAATGATTTCTGATTTCAGCCCCGTCTTTTCGGTCGAATCTTTCTCAATTGCCGCCATTGTCGCTTTGCGTTCTGCTTCGGATTTCGCCGCCTGCACGCGTTCGCTGACGTTTTCAAACGACACGAGCACCGTGATGTCGAGGTCAGGGCATTTCAATTCTTCGCCGCGCGTGTCGGCATAAAATCCGTTCTTCACCAAATCGCGTTCCGCCGTCGAAAGCTTCGCCACCGAATCGTGCCCGACGTGCTGATTTGTCATAATCAACCCCTCCGGCGATACAAACGAACCCGTAGCGATATTGCCGACTTTGACCGTAGACAATCGAATGTGATCCATCCATTCCTGCGACGGCGCAAAGTTGTACTTTTCCTTCCACGCCTTAAGCGGCGGATTATCAAACGTCCACATCCCTTCGTCGGCATAGTTCGTTGGGACGAAGGTGAGACAGAAACTAAAAATCAGTAGCAATAAGACAAATCGTTTCATAAAGTCATCTTTTCAGAAATGCGCCACGATAGCCAGTCGTGACAGGCTTGTTTTTGTACTTCGCGAATAAAACAGCCGTCTGCTATCATCATGCAACCAAGCCCAAAGGAGTCAAAATACATGCAATATCCAGTTATTATTGAGCAAAAAAATGGTCTGTATCGCGCCACGATTCCCGCCCTGGCGAATTTAAGCGTAGAAGGAAATTCCGCCGTAGACGCCCTAGCTAAAGCTCAGCAAGCCGCCCAGGAATTTTTAGCCAGTGTAACCATCGCCACAATAGAACTTCCAAACATACAAGACCCCGCCTTACGCCCAGGCAGTCCACAATCTGTGCTTAAGGCATTGGAAGTTTTTAGCGGTGATGAAGATGCGCTTCGTGAACACTTTGCCGAAATTGCGGCAGAACGGGAACGAGAAAGGGAAGCGATACAACAACTAAATACACTGTAAATTAAGTTTTCT
>JAFDVL010000024.1 GCA_018268995.1 Acidobacteriota bacterium
AAATCGGCCAGCAACACGGTGTCTTTTTCAGACAAGGCATATGTACGTTTGGAAAAAAAGAACCACGACACAGCAGCAATAGCGACAAGGACAATGACAAGGGCAGCCAGAGAGGCGCGATTATGCTGTTTGATCTGTTTTGCAAGATACTCTGCTGTCAGCGTGAAGCCCGTCGCGGCACTTTGATGCGGGATCGCGCGTCGCACCAGCGTCAGTTCTCCGCTCGCGGCTTCAGCGAGGCGCTTGAAGCTTTTGATATCCGCCAACAATTCTTTGCTGGTTTGGTAACGTTCCTCACGATTTTTTTGTAGTGTCTTATGAACAATTTGCTGTAGCTCCGTGGGGATGCCCGCGACTAAAGATGAAACTGGCAGCGGGTCTTTTTCAACAACTGCGATGATGACATCCGTGGTCGTTTCTCCCTGAAAAGGCGGATGTCCCGTCAGCATTTCGTACAACACGGAACCAAAGCTGAAAATATCGCTGCGCTCGTCTATGTTCACACCGCGCGCCTGTTCAGGAGACATGTAACGTGCGGTGCCCATCACAATGCTGGAAGCCGTAGAAGGAGCGAGGGAGGGAGGGGGAGCAAGAGGGCGCACGGGATCATCCTCTCCCCATCGCGCCGTCGCTCCGTCACTCTTTCTCTCTGTCAGTTTCGCCAGCCCAAAATCCAGCACCTTGACAAGATCATCCTCGCGGATCATCACGTTTTCGGGCTTGATGTCGCGATGCACAATGCCAGCCTCGTGCGCAGCAGTTAAGGCGCTGACCATTTGCAGCCCAATGTCTACCACTTCTGCCAATTGAAGCGGTCGCTCATCCATCAAGCGACGAAGCGTTTTTCCTTCGACCAATTCGGTGACGATGAAATAGATTTGGTCAACTTGTCCGACTTCGTGAATGGTAACGATGTTCGGATGATTCAGCGCCGAGGCAGCTCGGGCCTCGCGGATAAAGCGCTGTACGCGTGATTCGTCTGAAGTGAAAAGCCCTGGAAGCACTTTGACGGCAACTTCGCGTTCCAAACGCAAATCGCGGGCGCAATACACATCGCCCATCCCGCCTGCACCCAGTTTATCTTTGATTTGATAGGCACCAATCACGTGTCCCGATTGAATTTGCTGTGACGATTCGATGAGGTGCTGCACCGGAGAGCTTTCCAAAAAACTCGGATCGCGGTCGTCTGCCGCCAGCATGCGTTCGACCTGCGCGCGTAAATTCGCATCTCCGTCGCAGGCCGTCGCCAAAAACACAGCGCGTTCGTGTGATGGCAGCTCAACGGCTTCCTGAAAAATTGTTTTTACCTTTTGCCATCGTTGTGGTGCGGTTGCTTGGTTCATGGGTTCGTGTAGAAGAACGGTTTCGATGACAGCTTAGTGAGGAACTGCCAAATCGCAGGGGCTGGAAGGAATCAGAATAATTCACGACTGATTCCTAAATCAGGGGCGGGGTCGTCACGAATTGTAACGACTTCAATCAGAATTCCAAAACATTTTGTTGACGCGCGCTCTACGGCACGGGCTCAAAATATGACAATGCAGAAGCCCGCACGCAGTAAGGGCGTCATTCGGCACGTTGTGACGCCCTTACTGCGTGCGGGCTTCTGCAACCCGCCTTGAAGCTCTAGTCTACGGTATTACGATAGAGGTAATGCCTCGTGATCCAGGCACAATGCACAATCACGTCGGATGGATTCGTAATGGGTTAGCTCAATCTCAGGGCTGAGATAGCCATCTTTCACGTGTTCTTTTCTCAGTAAGTCTGTGCTGAGATATTTCTTGTTGTCATCGCAGAAAATCGTAGCCACGACCGCATCCTCGCTCAATTCATTTTGCGCCATCAGTGCGCCAAGAAAATTTGCGCCGGAGGAAATACCCACCGCCAGTCCAAGATCAGCGGCCAGCTTTTGCGCCATCAAAATCGCATCGCCATCCGGCACGCCAAGAATGTTGTCGAGTTGGCGAAGATCAACAATGTCAGGAATGAATTCGTCAGAAATGCCTTGAATACGATGCGAGCCAACCTTGTACCCCGTGGATAACGTCGGCGATTCGGCTGGTTCAATAGGGTGTAGTCGAATCTTCGGGTTACGAGAACGCAAAAATTTTCCCGTTCCCATGATCGTCCCTCCTGTTCCCACACCCGCCACAAATGCGTCTGGCTGGAATCCACAAGAGCGCAATTGGGCATGAATTTCCGGCCCGGTCGTTTGTTCGTGTGCTTCGACATTGGCGCAATTGGAAAACTGGCAAGGCAAAAACACATTTCCACGTTCACGCTGTAATTCTTCGGTTTGCCGAATACTGCCCAGGAATCCGCCCTGTTCACGGCTCACAGGAATGATTTCAGCCCCAAAGCTTTGAATCAGTCGCACGCGTTCCTGGCTCATCCAGTCGGGCATATAAATTCGCACAGGATGACCGAGCGCTCGCCCCAATGCAGAAAATGCGATGCCTGTATTACCGCTTGTGGCTTCGGCAATCAAATCGCCAGGCTTAATCTCGCCGCACTGATAGGCCTTCTTCAGGATGTAATATGCCATGCGGTCTTTGATGCTGCCGGTTAAATTCAAATACTCGGCTTTGGCATAGATCACACGCGGGTGGCCTTTATATTTGAAATGAACCGCCAGCAATGGCGTATTGCCAACCATGTGTTTGAGGCCGGTGAATCGTTCTGAGCGGGTACAGGATGGATTGTCAGTTTGTTGCATAGATAATTTTGCGCGTGGGGCAGTTCACATTTTCAAGGATGTGAGATTGTACATAGATCATCCAGGCAGCGCCAATTTTGTGTGCGATTATTTTTGGTTCACAATTTCGCGTTTACTGCCTGAAGGTCAAGCAAAGGATTCCAATCCCCCTTGCTGAGTTCTGCACTTGAAGGTTATATGAAGGCTGTGCAAAAACCTTTTCCCTTTTCTATCGTGACCTGTATTGACCAATCAGGGTGAAAAGGCCTTTTCGGAGCAACAAACATGATGTTTGTTGTACAGTTTCGGCGAATTTGTAGCGCAGGTTATGGTTGTGAATATTTCGAGATCGGAAATTATGGCATATCGAATTCTTCTCTTCTTACTGCTAGCCTTGTTCTGGGGCCTGACGTCAGTTCTGGCGCAAGACATACAAAAAGTGAAAGGCGACTGGCAAGGCGTGCTGGATGCCGGGGCTGCCAAGTTGCGGCTGGTGTTGCATCTCACGATCAACGATGACAACTCCCTGCGGGGCACGATGGACAGCCCCGATCAGGGAGCAGCAGGGCTGAAAATTGATACGGTCACGCTGGAAGGCCAAACGCTTAAGTTTGAGATGAAAGCGCTCGGTGCGTCATACGAAGGAACGCTCAACAGCGAGGGCAATGAAATCACAGGCAAATTCACACAAAGCGGCGTAACGTTTCCGCTGAATTTCAAGCCGGGAACCGTAGCGACGCTGGCACCGCCCAAACGTCCTCAGACACCCGTGAAACCTTATCCATACGACGAAGAAGAAATCACCTTTGAGAACAAAGCAGCCAACATCACGCTGGCAGGCACGTTGACGCTGCCACGCACGAAAGCACCTTTTCCGGCAGTTGTCTTGATCACTGGTTCCGGCCCTCAGGATCGCAATGAATCCCTGATGGGCCATCAGCCTTTTCTCGTGCTGGCAGATCACCTGACCCGACAAGGCATTGCCGTGCTGCGCTTTGATGATCGCGGTGTAGCCAAATCCAAAGGCAAGTTTTCCACGGCCACAAGCGAAGATTTTGCGACCGATGTCTTGGCCGGAGTCGAATATTTGAAAACGCGCAAAGAGCTCAACATCAAAAAAATTGGCCTGATTGGGCACAGCGAAGGCGGCATGATTGCACCAATGTGTGCAGTGAAATCGCCGGACATTGCGTTCCTGGTACTGATGGCAGGGCCCGGCGTGACGGGCGAAGAAATCTTGTATGTACAGGGGGCGTTGATCGCACGTGCTGAAGGCGCGTCTGAGGCAGACATTGCCCAAAGTCGCAAATTTCAGGAACAGTCTTTTGCACTGCTCAAAACGGAAAAAGACCCCGCCATCACAGAAAAAAAGCTGCGGGAAATTGTTGCCGCTGCCGTAGCGACTGTTTCTGAAGCGCAAAAGAAAATGGTCGAAACCGCCTTGATCGCACAAGCCAAATCCGTCAATACGCCCTGGTTCCGCTTTTTCCTGACATATGATCCACGCCCGGCACTGCGCCAACTGAAAATTCCAGTGCTGGCGATCAATGGCGAAGTGGACTTACAAGTACCACCGAAACAAAACCTGCCCGAAATCGCTAAGGCCTTGAAAGCCGGAGGCAACAAAAAATCTCAAACAGTCGAATTGCCAAAGCTGAATCATTTGTTCCAAACGGCCCAAACAGGTGGTGTCAGTGAGTATTCCAAAATTGCAGAAACGATTGCGCCAACCGCGCTGACACAAATCTCAGACTGGATCGTTAAGCAAACCGGAATAAAAAAACGATAGTGTTTAGCGAGGGATTTGATAAACGCGGTAACCTGCTTCGTCCACCACGGCCTGATAGGTGGCGGCAAAAAAGCCTTCGTCTGCATTAAAGTCAGTGTATTCAACCGGCCCGACAATCACATAATCAATTCCGTATGCTCTGAATAAACGCATTGCATCTATGCCCCCAAGATACATGGTTTTTATATCGCGTTCACGGTCAGCGAATTGAATCCCGTGCGACCAAAGATGGCCGGGATACCCCATCACCATCTGCCTGCCTGATAAAGCCAATACCGAATTATGAATCGGCGCGGAAAGGACTAACGCTTGCGGCGGAACGTGCTGTTTGATGAGTTCCGCCACTTTCAATTGATCCGCTTCAAACAGCCGCAGATTTTCAATGGGCGACAGAGAACGCCAGACATCCAACGCCCCGGATAGAACAAGCACCACCAAAAGAACACCACCGAGGGTCGGCCATAAAATCATTCGCCGTTTGAGCAATTGCGCCAGCAACGCAGCCACAATCGGACAGGAAACCAAATACCAGTAAAGAAAAACTTTGATGTTGTCCCAGGGCCAGGGAGCGAGCAATACGAGATTCGGCACAATGAAACAGAGTAAAAATGGCCAATAAAATCGTCGTATTCGAGCCTCTCGCCAGACCAGAGAAACCGCGAGCAACACCAAAAACAGACCAAAATTCAGCGCAGTAAACTTGAGAAAAGAGGTCTCTCCCGCAGCCCAGCCAAAATGCGGTTTGAATAGCGAACTTTTCGTGCCCGTACCGCTTAGCCACAAAGCCTGAGGGAAAGCCAACACTGCGGCAGGAACAAAAAATGCCAACCAGTCCCACGAAAAAAACAACAGCGCCATCGCAGCGCTAACCATCATGATTGAGAAAAACCCGTGGGCGTGCAGAAGCGGCATCAAACCAGCCAGAATGCCTGCCGTCAGTAAGTAAAACCGACGTGGTGGAAGAGAGCGCAGGGGCTGCGGGGAAAGGTCAGAATCATCTGTCAAAGAAAATGATTTGGCCCACAAAATCACAATCATGGCAAAGACCGGAATCCCAAACAGTAACGAACGCTGTGGCACAATCAGCGTGGTCAACATATTGCCCCACTGCAAACTCAGTTCATCATTCTTGGTGTAGCTTGCTGGCAAATGCAGTAGGAAGTCGAGCCAGTTTGATTCCGACTTCTGCCAATCGCGCGCAAAGTAAATAAAGCCCAATCCCCCACTCAGGAAAAACAAAATTGGCGCAAGATGTGCGGCCAAAGCATTGCGGGTCAATTGCGCCGTCAGCAATTCAATAATCCCAATCAGGGCAAGCGTCAAAACCAGGTTCGGAATAAAAAACGCTGTGGCCCAATCCGCCCCGGTTTTGTGCAGAAATGCAGCGAGGAAATCAATTAGGAAAGGATAGGTGAATTTCAAACCCTGAAAAATTGGATTGCGGGGCGGAAAATTGTCGCCATCTGCAAACGAAGTCACGACACTAAAGTGAAAGGCGAGATCACCGTAATTATTGGCCGGCGCGGTATGTACCCCATCCGGCTCCATCATAATCACGCGGCTAAAAAGCCAGCAAAAGAAAATGACCCAGCCAAGGCTCAAGACCATTTTCCCATTGAACCGCAAAGATGAGACAGCATGCTGTGGCGTGTTTTGATCGGCACTCGCTGCACTTTCTTGCATGCCCACCGTGCGGTTACGGCGCAACTCCTTTTGCAGGAATAGCACCAGCATCATTGCCAAAATCGCGACTGTCACGCCAATAGTGAACCAATTCAATCCAGCCACCAGTGCTAGTAAAAATCCGATCCAGGCTAAACTAACGAACCCAATTACAGCCCCAAAACATAATTGCGACTTCAGACTTGGCTTCACAAAGACAAATCGCATCAACAGAGCGCCAACCGTACAGGCAAGCAACGAGATCAATAAAGATGGCAACAAGGAAAGCAAATTTTGCATCTGAAACAAGGAATAAATTAAGAGTTATTTCACATCTAAAGATTGCAGCGGTCACGTATACCACAGGGCAGCAGCAATTAGGCAAGCGAGTTGTGACAACTTGTCCAGACATTCGTGAAGACTTATGCAGCCAAAATTGCTAGCCTTGCACAAATCAGATGTGACCGATATAGTTTTGTAAGAGTCCTATCGCAACATCGGTAATTAAAGGAGAATGTTGATGAATTTAGATACTGCACAAGACCGAGCAACAGATAGCGTTACCGTAAAATTGGAAGCCGAAGCCAACTTACCCACCGAATTTGGAAGCTTCAAAATTGCCGGATTTCGCAGCACAAACAGTGACGAAGAGTTTGTGGCTTTAATCAAAGGAAAAATTGACCCGGCAAAACCAACGCTCGTCCGCATTCACTCGCAATGCCTGACGGGTGACGTGTTTCATTCCCTGAAATGTGATTGCGGCCCGCAATTGCAACGCGCGATGGAAATGGTACAGGCTGAAGGCTCCGGCATCATTGTTTATCAGCAACAGGAAGGTCGTGGCATTGGCATCGTGAACAAAATCCGCGCCTATGCCTTGCAGGATCAGGGCGCAGACACCATCGAAGCCAATGTCAAATTGGGCTTTGCGATTGATGCCCGCGAATACAATCAGTGTGCTGAAGTCATCAAATTGCTGGGCGCGCGACGCGTGCGATTAATGTCGAATAATCCTGATAAAGTTCGCGCCTTACGCAATGCTGGATTGGAAGTAGTCGAACGCGTACCGCTGGAAATCAAAGCCAGCCCGCCAGCCTTTCGGTACTTAATGACCAAGAAAGAGCAGATGGGCCACTTGCTGCAATTGAATGGAATTTTTTAGGTAGAGACTAGATGTTGGATGCTGGATACTTGGAAGGATTAATCCCTTTCCCAGCATCTAATATCCAACTCCCAGCATCTTGTAAACGGTCTCTATTGGCAATCCCACGACATTGGAATAACTACCTTCAATGCGTTCAATAAACCGCGAGGCTAAGCCCTGAATAGCATAAGCTCCGGCCTTATCGTCCGGCTCGCCACTTTTGACATACCACGCAATTTCCTCTTCCGTCATCGCGGCAAATTTCACCCGCGTAGTCGCAACCTCTGTCAAGCTTTCGCCCTTGCGAACAAGTGTCACGCCAGTCAAAACTTCGTGCCAATTGCTGCTCAGCAATCGCAGCATCCGTTTTGCATCTTCAATATCAATCGGTTTGCCCGCCGTTTTGCCCCCAACAACAACGGTCGTATCTGCGCCCAACACAATTTCGTCAGGTTGTGCAACGGCCAGAGCTTTGGTGCGGGAAAGTCGCGCCACGTAAATATCCGGCGCTTCATCAGGGAATTGCGTTTCGTCTACATTCGCAACGCGAACGCTGAAGCTGATGCCAGCCGCACGCAGCAGCGCAGCCCGACGCGGTGATGCAGACGCAAGAACGATAGTAGGAAGTGCCATAAACTGTAACTTGTGGTGATGTTGTTTTTTGTCTACACTTGCAAGCGCCCTATTCGACCACAGAGGTTACTGCATGTCTAATCGGAAAAGAGCGTTGTCCCTGGCCGTTATCGGCATTTTTTTTGTCACGACGTTGGTCTATTACGTGTCGCCTCAAAGAACACAGGCTCAACAACAGGCTCAAATACCCCAAACAGGACAAAGTGATCGTGAAAAGCTGGCGAAAAATCCGCCGCCTTCTGGCACATTGAAAGATCGCCTGGGTAAAGATGACGGCTATGCGATGACGCTGTTTTTCTCGGCAGATATCGGGGGCAATTTGGAAGTTTGCGGATGCCCGATCCGTCCCCTTGGTGGCATTGCGCGCAGACTTGGGTACATTAATGCTTTTCGTCAGCGCAGCCCTGATGCTGCGACGATTATGGTAGATGCCGGGCATATTTTCAGCGATGAGACCAGCGAAAACGGTGAACTGAATGCTGATGCCAAATTGATGAATGATTGGATTATACGCGCCAACGAGCAAATGGATCTGGCGGTTGTCAATCTGGCGCATCGTGATTTGAAATATGCGGCACGACTGTTTGATGCCAACGCTGTGCTCAAACCCGAAAAATCCGCACTGATTTCTGCCAACATCAAAAAGCCAAATCTCAACCTTGCGCCGTACACCATCAAAACCGTTACCGCCAAACGCCTGAAGAAACCTGTTCGCCTGGCCTTTATCGGCCTAAGTGAACTACCGCCGGATGACAAAAAAGATGCCTTCGCAAAGCAGGGATTTAGCTTTGAAGACCCGCTTGAAACCGCCAAAAACACGATGGCGGAAATTAAGGACAAAGCCGACATCAACATCATCGTTGGCTATTTCAAACCGGGTACGGCGAATAAGCTGGCAACGCAAAACAACGATCTGGATTTGATCATTGCCTATGACGAACGCGGCTTCGTGCATGATCCCAAACAAGTCAACAACGCGCTGATCTTGTACGCCTCACATCAATCAAAATATTTGGGCGAACTGCGATTTTATGCCGATGCAAGAGGCGAAATTGAAAACTTCACCAATCGCTATGTCGAACTCGACAGCGTAATCCCCGACGATCCGGCGATGCTCGAAACAACCAAGAAAGCACGCGCGGAAATCGGCATTGTGCAACAACGAATGGCCGAAGAGTTGGCCGCCGCACACGCCGCAAAAGGCAATCAGACTTCGATTTACGTGACGTCGGAAACCTGTGCGAAATGCCATCAGGACGAATACGACAAATGGAAGCAAACGCGACATTCGCACGCGTTTGCGGTGCTTGAAGCCAAGAATCGGGCATTTGATAACGCTTGCGTTGGTTGTCATTCTGTCGGCTTCCAGAAACAAGGCTTCCTGAACATCAAAGCCACACCGCAATTTGCCAATGTCCAATGTGAATCCTGTCACGGCCCTGGCGCAGAACACGCGGCGAAACCACAAAAAGGTTTATATAAAACACCTTCGACGCCTTCGATGTGCATCACCTGCCACGACCGCGAAAACAGCCCAGACTTCGTTTTCGCAAAATATTGGCCGCTGATTGCACACGGCGGGAAATAACCAACCAGCACTGCGACCTTACGGAAGCAGGGGAGTTTTGCGGCAATGAATTCTGAAGAGTTTGCACCCGAATTACCAGAGACCACGGCGACCATATCAGATGCCTATCCAGAGCTTGAAAAACTGAAAGCAGCGAATGAAGCATTGCGCGAAGAAGGAAAAGAATGGCTGCTGACAACACTCGAAAACATCAGCGACGAACTCAATCGCACACTCGCGCCCACCACTGAACCACCAACCACACCGGTCTTACAAATTGGAAGTCAGGACTGGCAATTTGAAGTTGAGAAAAATGTGATGGTCGGAGAGCGCCTCGGCATCCGTTATCGTGGACAAACCCTAGTTATTGAAGTCGGCTGGCCGCGCACACCGGAACACGGCATCGTCCCTGATTTAGGCTTGGCGCGAGCGCGTGTCAGTTTCAGCCAAAATGTCATGATTGATCCGATTCTTTTAGATGAATTAACGCTACGGCGCAGCCCAAATGGCGAAGGGGTAGTTTGGCTTGTGCTGGTGGATCGGACATTACGCGAACAAGTGACGGACGAAAAATTACGCGGATACGTGTATCGCACAACAACCGAGTAACAACCGGGCAACAGATCAATCAACTTGACATGCTGATGTTCAATAGCAGAAAATTGCACCATCTTTTGTAGCGGCTTGATAATAAAGAAAGACACACAGGCACCGGCAATTCGCTGTATCAAGCATTTAGAAGTTATGTTGTATTCGCTACGTCATTCATTCCTTGCGCAATTATCACGGCGGATAACGTTTACGTCCTTGCAGATCAGCTAAACTGAGAAGCAAGTTTCATCGGGAATACTTCTTATGAGAAGAGCAGTCAGTTATTGGGTTGTAGGCTGTATCGTCAGTGCGTGGCTTTTGTCTCCAATTTCTTCGCCCTCTAATTCGCCTGAAGCGGCAACTTCGCTGGGGCTGATTTCGGGTACAGTAAAAGACGACGCGGGTAAACCTTTAGCAGGCGCAGTCGTAGCGCTTTTTACCGCGCAGCCAGGGCAAACCATTGGTGGAAGCTTATTGAAGAGTCTAACGACTGATGCAGAAGGACGTTTTAAAGCCAATGTCTTGCCGGGAATGTATCGTCTACGAGCTGCGGCTGATGGGTTCCGACCAACGTTCACGTTAATTACGCTTGATACTGCCAACAAAATCACGCATAACTTTGCATTGCGCCGTGTCGGTTCCATTGTTGAGAGTCGGGGAGATAAAGGTGATTATCGTTGGATTGGGCGGAGTGTTTCACGCAACGTCCTGCATTACCACAGCGAAGAAGATTATGAAGAAAGCACCAATCACGCGGTTGCTGCCGAAAACACAACGCCAAAACCGCCGTCAACCTTTCACGGAGTTGTCCAATTCACAAGCATCAAAGCGGGCGACACAAGTTTTGCAGGAACCAACTTCGCCTTATCTAGTTCCTTTGGTGACAATCTGGAAGTGGCGTTGCTGGGGCAAGGTGGTCTTGGAAGTGCAGCTCCACAACGAATCGCAGCGATTGCCTCTTTACGCCCACACACCAAGCATCAAGTAACGGCAATGGCAGGCTTCGGACAAATGATGGTGAGAGATCGCAATGAGCTTCGTCCGCTGGATCAGTTTTCATTTGCAATGACAGATTCCTGGCAAGTAGCAAAGCCGGTATTGCTGATTTACGGCTTCGATTACTCAACCTTCACGAATACCTTCGGCAAGGGACGCGATAGCGTGTTGCCGCGTTTTGCAGTGCAATACACCCCCGATGCACGCACAACTTTACGAGCGGCCCTGAATCCCGGAACAGGCGAGTTACGTCAGACACAAGAAGGATTGAACACAGAAAATATTCAGGCCCGATTTGAATCGCAGTCAGCAGAAATTGCGATGGCAGGGAATGCGCCTGTCGTTGATCGCAGCCGCCGATTTGAATTGGGATTTGAGCGCGTGCTGGGCGAGGATGGAGATTCTTCCATCGAAGCAGCCGCCTTTTATGACATGCTTTCCGGGCACGGCGTTGGCGTCCTGGCATTGCCGCTTGAAGCCTCGCCAGAGACCCAAACCGCTTTCCAGCAGGTTGCCCGACAGGTGGTCGCAATGAATGGCGCGGCCCGTGGCGTGCGCGTCATGTATGCCAAACACCTGACCGATTATTTGACAGCCTCGGTTGGTTATAGCTTCGGACAGGCGCAACGTTTCAATGAAGCAGCACTGAACGAACTGACACCAGCCCAAATGTTTACTGGTGGTAATTTTCAAGTTGCCTCAGCCAAGCTTGATCTCAATTTGACACATCGCACAGGAACTCGTGTTTCCACAGTCGTTCGCCTTTCGCCCTCTGCTGTGGTCTTTGCGATAGACCCGTTTGCCGGGCGGATGAGCGTGTATGACCCCAACGTGAGCATTTACGTCACCCAAATGCTGCCCACTTTCGGTTTGCCCGTGAAGTGTCAGGCATTGGTGGATGTGCGGAATTTGCTCAACCAAACCAGTGGTGTCGAAAATGAACGCACGCAATTGCTTGCAGCTCGCCTGCAACGCAGCGTGCGTGGCGCGATTTCGTTCCAATGGTAATTCCTCCAAAATCTCGGAAGCAGGTTCAGAAAAATGAAAACCCGCTCCGTTACTGATTGATTCTAGCCCTGGGTTGTTAATTTAAGTGTTTGGAAATATTACTGAGTAGGCTCAATTCCTGCCTGGAATACTATTTGCCTACGCAAGTAATGGAAAAGTCTAACCGTCTGGCAAGGTGCGCAGGCAGGGCTAACCAAAAGTGAAAAATAAAATCGTGGGAACGGCGAAAACACAACCTGGCACAGTCCAATTCACGACGCGGACGCTGCTGTTGTTATTTACATCTGTGCTGGCACTGATTGCGGGTGTTTTTAACTTTCGTGATCGCATCACGCAAAAGCCCGTTCCAACCGACGGCGTAACATGGGTAGATAAATCCGGTTGGGGAGTGATCGCGGAAAGCGTCGAAGCCGACAGCCCGGCAGATTTAGCAGGCATTTATCCGGGTGATATTCTGGTAGGAATCAATGCCACCGGACATTACGAAGAAGACCCAGAAGAAATTACCGAAGCCCGCTTTGTCCAACTCCTGCTTGATCAGGTCAAAGACCAAGTCAGTGATTCTCGCCCGCTCAGCTATTACATCGTCCGTAAAAATTCTACCGGTGAAGCCACAATACGCGAAGGAATTGCGGATATTACAAGCTTGCAGGCACGTCCGACACATTTGACGCGCGGAACATATCTGGCGCTCATCGGGCTGATCTATCTTGGCATCGGGATTTACGTTTTGTTGCTGCAAGGGCGCGCGCCATATGTCCGGCACTTCTTTGTGATTTGCCTGCTGGCGTTCATGGCGCATTTTTATAGCCCAACGGAAGAGTTACGTGCGTCATTTGATAAGTTCATAGACCTGGCAGATACATTTGCGCTGATCCTATTAGGACCGACCTTCGTTCATTTCGCGGCGATCTATCCCAAACGGACGCATCTTTTTCAGGAACGGCGTTGGGCGGCGTTTCTGCTGTATGCGCCCAGCACCTGTCTGATTTTGGTCGAGACCTGGCTGCATTTTGAAAAAATCAGGAACCTGATTCCTCACAGTGGCCTTTCGCTCAGCAGCCTGAAGTCATTCCTCGAACGTAGTGAAGCATTGCTCTTCGCCGCAGCAATGATTGTCAGTTGCTGGCTGATGATCCGAACCTTCCGCAGCGCGCGTTCGACAACGATTCGACAACAGCTGAAATGGGTACTCTGGGGATTGGGCATCGCAGCACTTTCCTTCACTGTATTCTATGTGCCTTCACTGATTGCCAAAACTTCCGGCACAACCTTGTTCCAATCTCTTGCTATCGCTCCCCTGATTTTGATTCCCATTACGCTGGGCTATTCGATAGTGCGCTATCGCCTGATGGATGTGGATGTGGTAATGCGGCGGTCAGCAGCGTATCTCGTAACGTATTTGGCGATTGCATTAGTATTTGGTTCGGTTACGGCACTGATTTATGAGTTCCTGCGCCCACAACTTCCGCCCGAAGCAACTCTACTGATTGCGGCGATTTTGATGTCTGTTATCGCGATGCTCTTCACTCCTGTCAAAAACTGGATGCAAGAGCGCGTGGATCGGATGTTTTACGGCGAAAAATATGATTACCGCATGACGTTGCAGGATTTTGGGCGCACGCTGTCTTCGACAACAGATCTGGATGTTTTGCTGGACAACCTTGTGCAGCGACTCAAAGCGGTTCTTTCCGTAAAACGTCTTGCTATTTTTGTAGAAGGACGGCAAGTGGCTTCCGGCTTCAAACTCGTACGCGCAGAAGGACTGGATAAGGAAAACCAACTGCCGACTGAAGTCCTGGAGCGACTTCAGATTGAAGGCACCACAGGGATTATTCGCGCGGGAGAACTTGAAACAGAAGGCGAAGAAAGTGAAGAAATATCGCGGCGACGCTTTTATTATTATGTCCCCTGCGTTGCCCGTTCCCGTGTCGTCGCTGTCATGGCACTGGGTCGAACAGTAGATGGAGCCTTGCTCTCGTCTGAAGATTTGGACTTGTTGCACGCGATTTCAGGGTATGTGGCAGTTGCTATCGAAAACGCTATGCTTCTGGAGGAACAGGAACGCCGTGCAGACGAACTGGCACAGTTGAAAGAATTCAATGAAAACATTATCGAATCCATCAACGTCGGCGTGATGACCGTCAACCTGCAAGGCCGAATCACTAACTGGAACAGTGCGTTGGAAGAGCTTTACGGACTGCCGCGTGAAAAAGCCGTGGGCAAACGAATTCCCGAAGTTTTTCCGGTGGGGATTGTGAACGCGCTGAAACAGTTCACCGAACGGAGCGAAGTTCACGAACCGATCACCGTCTACAAGTTCCGTACGCAATCACTAGATGGCCGCGAACTGACATTGAATATTTCCTTAGCCCCGCTTCATAACAAAGCGGGCGAAATCGAAGGAACGTTGATCGCCATCGAAGATGTCACTGCACGGGTAGGTTTAGAACAACAGCTACAGCAAAATGAAAAGCTTTCTTCAATTGGCTTGCTGGCAGCAGGCGTAGCCCACGAAGTCAATACGCCGCTTACAGGTATTTCGTCCTATGCCCAGATGTTGCTGCAACAAGTCCCCGAAACCGATCCGCGGCATCAGCTCCTGCAAAAAATTCATCGGCAGACATCACGTGCATCCTCCATCGTCAATAATCTCCTGAATTTTGCGCGCGTCAGTGATGTTCGCTTTACGGATGTAGATTTACCGCGCGTTATTGATGACACATTGCAGTTACTAGAAGCCCAATTGCGCAACACGAATATTGAAGTCGTTCGCCACTACGACGAATTCTTACCGACGGCCTTTGGGAATGCGCCCAAACTGCAACAAGTGTTTATGAATTTGATCTTGAACGCTCGTGATGCCATGCCGAATGGAGGGAAATTGGAAATTTCTGTGGCCAACGATGATCATGCAGCGATTGTGACTTTCCGCGACACTGGCGTGGGAATCTCGGCCAGTAACCTGAGCAAAATTTACGATCCATTCTTCACCACCAAACAAATAGGCCAAGGAACAGGTTTAGGATTAGCCGTCAGCTTCGGCATCATTCAGGATCACGGTGGTCATATACAAGTGGAAAGCCAGCCAGGCCAGGGCGCAGCTTTTTACATTTCTGTCCCCTTAGCTTCTACCCGACAACAGCTAGCAACCGCCAGCGATTAATCCCCTGTAGATATTTTCAATCGTAACCTAATCTTGTTAGGGTTAGATCAAATGGACTTTGAGCAGGATTTACAAGCCCAGATTCTGAAGGAAGAAGCTACGCATTGGTGGCGTAAGGCCTACGATGCGCAAATGGAAGGGCGCTTTGCTGAAGCGATCAAAGTGTACACCCAATCCATCGAAATCTATCCGACAGCCGAAGCGTATACCTTCCGCGGTTGGGCTAAGAGTTATCTCGGTCAAATTGACGAAGCGATTGAAGATTGCCAGCGCGCAATTAAGGTTGATCCAGAATTTGGCAATCCTTATAACGACATTGGTGCCTATCTAATCCAAAAAGGTGACGATTTTGGGGCCATTCCCTGGTTGGAAAAAGCACTTCAGGCCAAACGATATGAATGTTATTTCTATGCTCATTTCAATTTAGGACGAATTTATGAAAAGCATGGGGATTTAATTCGCGCCCTAAACTGTTACAAAGCGGCCTACGACAAAAACCACAATTACACCCAAGCCCTCAAAGCATTTCGGCGGATACAAACTCAGTTGAGTTGAGCCAGTTTTATCTAACGCAAAATCGGTCACTCAGTAGCAACCTCCCGCGCCCTTTCATCTGCCTCGTAAATACCATCATTCAAAGAGATTCTGGCTTCTTTACGTATCGTGAACTAAGGCATCACAGAGAATTTATCAGACAATTATTATGGGATCGTGAAATGGTTATTCAAAAATGCGTCGCTCTAAGGCTGGGGTGGGGAGGCAGACGATTGAAGGAAAAGTTCTTGCAGTAAATAGAAGCCACCAAGTCTTGCGAGTGTCTGTCTCTCTGGGCAATGTTCATCAACTGTAGCTCTTCTGGTTAAGGGTTGGATGGAGAAAAAAAACGCGCCGACTTATCAAAGCCAAGTATTTCAGTGGGCGGTTATCGTCTGCGGGGGCGTAGTCTGGCTCGGCTGCCTGGTACAATTACTGCTTCATTCTACCGCTTCAACCTTATTTGAAATTACGCTGTTCACAGTCAGCGTGGTCATGGTCAGTTTCAAACCGGTGTATATCACTACGCCGGGAAATTCCTTCAGCCACAAACGCCAACTCTCATTTTCTCTTTCTGACCCACTAACGTTTTTGATGCTGGTGCTGTACGGCCCAGCAGCCGCAGTTACAGCCGCAGGGATTGATGGTCTTATCGCGTCAATGCGCACCGTCAAACGATGGCAAAGCAATGTTTTCACGCTTGGAATGATGGCAGTTTCAATTTTTGGTGGTGCATATACTTACCTCGCGATTATGCGCTATCAATCATTAGACCCTTTTGCCGGACTGCGGCAATCGGCGCTACGACTGGTATTGCCGTTATTTGCGATGGCAGCGGTGTATTGCCTGATTAATAGCTGGACTGCCGCAATTCTGCTGGCCTTGCGCTATCGTCGGAACATCCTGCAACAATGGGTAGACAATCACCTGTGGGTCAATGTGATGTACTTCCCACTGGTGATCGTGGCGGTTGTCCTATACTTTTGCCTGCAACAGTTTGGGTGGATTTCGGTCATTAGCGGTGTCCCAGCTTTACTGCTCATTTACTTTTCCTATGAGCAATACAATAAGAAAGTAGAAGAAAAAATTCGCAAGATTGAGGAAATGAATGGTCTGAACCTCGCCGCCGTCCGATCCCTGGCCTTAGCCATTGATGTGCGAAGCGGTGCAACCACAGGCCATGCGGAACGCGTAAAAATCTATGTGCGCGGGCTGGCGCGACTTTTCAATCTTTCCGAGCTAGAAACGCAAGCCCTGGAAGCCGGAGCCATGTTACGTGATGTTGGGATGCTTGCGGTGCCTGACCACATCCTGACGAAACCCGGTCACCTCACTCCAGCTGAATTTGAAAAGATGAAAATGCACGCGACAGTTGGGGCAGAAATCCTGAGCCAGATCAATTTTCCTTATCCCGTGGTGCCGATTGTGCGACATCATCATGAACGCTGGGACGGAGAGGGCTATCCTGATGGATTAAAAGGCGAAGAAATCCCCATCACGGCACGCATCCTAAGTGTCGCAGATTGTTTCGATGCCGCCCGCGAAAACCGACATCACCGCAACGCCATGTCACTGGAGCGAGCCGTTACCTGGCTCCGCGAAAGCGCAGGGAAACACTTCGACCCAGAAGTCGTAGAAGTTTTTATTAAGCACTTACCCGAATTTGAATCTGAAATTGCATCCTGGGTTCAAAGCCGCCAAGGGGTTCAGGCTGATTCTCTTAATACACCAGCGGGAAAAATCGCCGAAGCACGAAATCAGGCTGAACCCGAAGGCAATTATGCCAAATCGCTTGAGCAGATTTCCGGCGCACATCGTGAAGTTGTAATGCTCTACGAATTAGCGCAAACGGTCGGTCGAAGTCTTTCGCTTCAGGATACCTTGACTGTGCTATTGACGCGCATTGGCGAGCTTGTGCCAGCGACGACAAGTGCTGTCTTGCTGAAAGAAAAAGAAAGCGATGCGCTGAAAATCGCGCAGGCGCTCGGTGAACAAACCGAAGCATTTCACCAGCGAGTTGTCGGCACCGGCAAAGGAAATGTGGGATGGGTTTTTGCCAATCAGACGCCCATGTTAAATGCTAAGCCGCAGCCCGACATCAAAGCACTGCATCTGCCAGCGAATGTAAATTACAAAACATCCCTGATCATTCCATTGACCAAAGAGAATGAGACGCTTGGCACGCTGGCGCTTTACACGAACGAATTAGAACAATATTCCAGCGAGCACATCCGCATCGTCGAAGCCATTGCCAAACTAGCTGGTGATGCGATTGCCAATGCGTTGCATTACGAAGAAACGGAAGCAACCGCTTACACGGATCGCTTAACAGGCTTGCCCAATCTGCGCGCCATCCTACGGGCGTTTGACACCGAAACGAATCGCGCGCGGCGAACCAATCAGACCTTTACCTTCCTGATGATGGATTTGGACGGCTTCAAGAAAATCAATGACACGCTTGGTCATCACGCGGGCGATCTTTTCCTGAAGGAAATTTCCAAACAGATCAAAGCCCACGTACGCACGACCGACTTTTTAGGCCGCTACGCAGGAGACGAATTTGTCGCGATTCTGCCCAACACGAAACGGCAGGAAATTGCTGAAATGATCGCACGCATCAAACACGCTGTGGACAACCATGTCGTCACCACAGAAGACGGCAAGATTGCGCGCGGTGGCATCAGCATCGGTGTAGCAGAATGTGATGGCAATGAAGTAACCTTGGAAGAGTTAATGTCCAAGGCAGATTCTGCGATGTATGCGGATAAAGCTGAGCGCAAGCGTCGCCAGGCAATATTGCAAAACAACGATCAGGTAATCCCCTTCCCAATTCGCAAACCCGCCTAAGCATTTTCATTATAAAAGCTCCATGCGACCCGCACTGTGTTGCAATGGCCTTCAACGGTGTCATTGATGTCTTTGCCGTACCCGCCTCCCATTGTGGTCACAACAGGAATATTCGTTTGACGACAAGCGCCGATCACGAACACATCGCGCTGCTTCAATCCTTCGTGGGTCAGCTTCAATTTACCCAAACGATCTTTTTCGTGCGGGTCTACACCAGCCTGATAAAAAACGAAGTCCGGTTTGAATTCATGGAGGATGGCTGGCACGAATTGCATCAGTAACTTCAGATATTCTTCATCGCCGATCCCATCGGGCAAATTCACATCTACAGTGCTTCGTTCCTTGCGCAGTGGAAAGTTTTTCTCCCCGTGCATAGAGAAAGTGAAAACGCTTTCATCGCCCTGAAAAATCGCGGCGGTTCCGTTCCCCTGATGCACATCACAATCAATGATAGCGATTCGATTCGCCAATCCATCGCGCTGTAATACACGCGTCGCAATCGCAATGTCGTTGAGCACGCAGTAGCCTTCTCCGTGATCGGGAAAAGCGTGATGCGTGCCACCAGCCAAATTTGAAGCCACGCCATCCCGCAAGGCATTTTTTGCCGCTATCAACGTCCCCTGCACAGAAGCCTGCGACCGATGCACAAGGCCAACTGACCAGGGAAATCCAATCCGTCGAATTTCAGCCGCAGTCAATTCCCCACGTTTGCAACGAAACCAATAATCACGAGTATGAACAAGCAAAATATCTTCATCAGCAGCCAAGCCCGGCTCAATCAGATGCCAATGCGTAATGCTGCCTTCTTCAAGCAAACGATTACGCACCAGGCGATATTTTTGCATCGGGAAAGGATGTGTGGGAATGAGTGGAACAAGATAGCGATCAGAGTAGCAAACCTTCATACACGCAACGACAAACGAAAAAGGCCAGAAGTCTGTTACAACTTCTAGCCTCTTGGTTTACCTGAAAAACAAAACGATTTACTTATCGTTTTTGGCTGGTGCGGCCTTTGATTCAGACTTGAGGAACGTTTCATAAAGCTCGCGCGGTACAGTCAGACCAAGCGAAACGTCATTGGTCTGAAGGCCAAGCTTAATCTGATCCAGCATTTTGTTGAGCATTTGCATGGTCGGGTCCTGATTGCCTCCCAGCATCATTTTCCCTAAACCTAACAACGCCGCCAAAGATTCGTGCAGTTTGGTCGCGTCATCCGCAGAGCCGGTTCGCAGCTTTGCATCTAACATCAAACTTAAATTGTCTGAAACATCCAGTGTTCCCAGAACCATTTTCGTCACTGCCAGATTTTTCAGAAATTCTTCGCCCGCTGCCATTTGACGCGCACTGTCAGGTACACTCACCGCAAAGCGAAATAATCCGGTGGAGTTCGTTTCTTTAAGCGCCGCAGCCAAGTCGCTGCCGACATTGCTTTCGGGGGTCGGACTTCCTACAACCGCATCAACAACGGCTTTGACTTCTGATTCGTCCCCAATCGCAACACGCGCATCGTCAAGTTGTACATAAGCAGTTTTATCCTTCAACAAAGAAGCGCCCATATTGCTGGCAACGCCGGTAACACCGCTCAGTGATGTTTTTTCAGATGGAGCTGCTGCTTTGGAAGATGCGGATTTGCCTTTCGCCGAGGTTGCGGGCTTGCCTTTCGCTGCGGTCTTTTCTTCCGCAGGCTTTGGCTTTTCCACATATAAAGTTTTTCCCTTGTAGGAAGTAGACGTCGTGTCAGCGGTCATTTCTGCTGTCAGCGGGATGCCTTCCACAATCATTGCGCCTGTCGTTACATCGCCAAAAAGCTTCAAGCCAATCGAAAGCGTTTTGACCTTGTAAATATCTACCTTCGCCTTCGCAATTCCTTCAGTAAATTCCTTTTCAAATGCAGCAAACTGATCCGGCCAGGCATTTTTTACTTTCGGCAGCAAATCGTTCAGCAAGCGATTCACGTCAATGACAGCTACGACATCAGATTTGGGAAGGATAGCAACCGAGTCATCCGCAACAATCGCGGTACGAACTGCCACCGTCGTGTTCACTTTCGTGCCGGACGCATTCGCATTCGGATTAATCGTGGCTGAGCCGACAACCAACAATGCAGCAAGTACCCAACTGAAAATTTTATTCATGACATTACTCCTGAGGGATAAAAACTCGCGGGGAGAAAATCTCTTTACTCTTTAATTGGAACCGGGTGGCGATTTTCGTCTACGGCAACATAAACGACATCGGCTTCCATGACACGCACGCGTTCGCCGCTGCCTCCTTCACGAATCGCCTCGACGACAATATCTACCGTGATCGAAGTCCGTCCCAGTTTCTGCGTGCGCGTGTAAAAGCTGACCAAGTCTCCAACATAAACAGGGGCGATAAAATTCACGCCATGCATGGCGACCGTAACGAATAATTTATTCGCGTGTTTGCGCGCTTCGACAGCTCCGGCCAAATCAAGATAGCTCAAAATCACGCCACCAAAAATGGTTCCGGCATGATTTGTATCTTTTGGCATCATCGAAACGCGAATTGCAGGTTCACCAAGTGGCGATTGTTCGTTTTCCATAAAGTTGCAAGATAGACAACGCTTCTAACCTCGCCCGTCGCACTATGAACGATTCAAATCGGGTTGTAAATCTTAATTTTTGTTTCAGAAACGATGCGGAGGGTGAAATCCTTTGAGGCGAACAACAACGCTGGAATCAAAGGATGTTAGTAACAAATGGCGTTTGTTGATTGGATTAATACCTTCAGGGTAGTAAGTCAATTGATAGCGTTCGTTGCGCAGTTCGTCGCAGATTTCTTTCACGGCTTGTTTGATGTCACCATCCACCGAATAGATCTTTCCACCTGTTCCAATCGTCAGCTGTTCCAGGCAATCAACTGGTTTCGGGCCGTCTTTGCGCAAGGCACCGCGCGTACGATCTTTCACCTGAATGGCATATACCGTGATGTTTTCGTCTTGCAGCGTGCTGAAGATTTTATCGAATTTGACTTTGCTATCACGATCAAGTCCATCGCTGACCAACACAACCACACGTTTGGAATAGCCAACCTGTGGACGCAGCACATCTTCCATCACAACATCCAACGCATCAAACAAATGTGGAGTATCGGTCTTGCGCAACAAGGACAAAGTGTTCTGCAAATCTTCCGGCTTGTCGGTAAAGTCGGTGACGACTTCCGGCTTCAAATCGTAGCCGATGACCATGACTTTATCGCCTTCATAAATTTCCGGCGCAAAAGCGGCAGGCACGGCAGCCAGTTTTTTCACATCGGTTTGCAACGTCGCGGAGTTATCTAAAAGGATGACAATGCGCGCCGGGCTTGGATCAGGAGCAAGCGATTCAATCTTTTGAAAAACGCCACTGTCGTAAAGCTCGACCTTATCTTTCGTTAAGATTTTCTCGGCTTCCTGTAAGTTTTTGCTGCCAAGTAACGGTTTTCGTTTGGTGGTATCTTCACTAAAGCGGACATTAAGCGGTAAAACCGTTGTGCGACGGGAAGAGGCGACATTACGCCCTGCTTGTGCCAGCGCTTGCCGATAACAACTCAAGAATACCAAAGCCGCTACCGTGCCCAAACAAAAATAAATTGAAAAGACTTTCATTTTGTTCGTGCAAATTAGCGGCTTCATATACAACTTCCTTCCGAAATCAATCGCAACTGCCACACGCGCCCCGCGTGCTTCCTGAAAAAGACATTCAGGCGGCTGCGGCTTCGGTTTTCTTTTCCGGTTTGGATTCGGTTGCCTTATCAGTTTTCTTATCGGTCTTCCCACCGCTGCGGCTATAATCCGTCACGTACCAGCCAGAGCCTTTCAGTTGAAAGCTCGTTTGCGAAAACTGCTTTTCCAGCTTGCCTTTACATTTCGGGCAACGGGTTAACGGCTTATCACTTATCTTTTGCATTACTTCCAGTTCATGTCCGCATTTCGTGCAGGCATATTCGTAAATTGGCATGTAATGTAATCCTCCAAAGAACTAAAATTTCGGTTGTCCACTAAGAATTTAGCATAATTACGGTAGGAATTTCTACGACCGAAAAATTTTAGCTCGTATTGATTGTATTACGCTGCATTGCGCAGTTCGCTTTGGGCGATCACTTCCGCTAATGTCTTAATTCCCAGTTCAATGCGTTCCGGCGTCTGGTTGGAAAAGTTCAGCCGCATGAAGTTTTGTGGTCGCTCGTTGGCAAAGAATGGCGCGCCGGGAACAAATGCAACTTTGGCACTGATCGCAGCGGGCAAAAGTTGGGACGTGTTCAGGTGAGACGGCAATTCGACCCAGAGAAACATTCCGCCTTCCGGCTTGGTCCAGCGCACGCCTGTGGGGAAATATTGCGCCAGGGATTCAAGCATCACGCGGCAACGCTCGCCATACACGCCGCGTAATTTAGTGATGTGCTGGTCAGCATCGTTATTCGTCAAATAATGATGTACAGCAAATTGTGAAACCGTGTTGGTGTGCAAATCGGTCGCCTGTTTGGCAATGACGAGTTTGGAATAAATTTTCGGCTCAGCAACTAACCAGGCAACACGCAAACCTGGCGTTATCGTTTTTGAGAATGTGCTGAGGTAAATCACGATGCCATCTTCATCCAAAGACTTAATCGGTGGCAGCAGTTCACCTCGATAACGCAATTCACCGTATGGGTCGTCTTCCAGTATCCGCACGCCATATTGCGAAGCAAGCTGAAGCAGGCGTTGGCGTCGTTCAAAACCGAGCGTGGTGCCAGATGGATTTTGAAAATTCGCGACTAGATAAATCAATTTGATGTCAGGATTTTCGCGCAACTGGCGCTCGGCATCGTCAACATCCATCCCCTCGTCATCGCTTGCAACAGTGATGAAATTTGCTTCATACAAAGAAAACGCCTGAATCGCAGCCAGATAGGTGGGACGCTCCACCAAAACTTTATCGCCCGCATTGATCAAGACTTTCGCCAGCAAATCCAAGCCTTGTTGTGACCCGCTTGTGACCAAAATATTGTCGGCTTCGGCGCGAATGCCTTTGGCCTGCATCCGTTGCGCAATCCATTCACGCAACGGCGCATGGCCTTCTGTCGTCGAATATTGCAAAGCGCGCGCGCCATCCGTGGAAACTACATGATGAAAAGCTTCCGCCATTTGCGCCGAGGGAAAAAACTCAGGCGCGGGCAACCCGCCAGCAAAAGAGATGATTTCCGGCTTTTCTGTCACTTTTAAAATCTCGCGCACCGCCGAAGATTCCGCAGCATCAATGCGGCGTGAAAAATTGGGGAGGCGAATTGGGCTAACATTGAAAGCGGTCATGACTGTTTCCTCACTTTTTTTGTTTTCTTTGTAACTTTGGTTTCTTCTGCTTCGGATAAAGCAGGAGAGATGTAGGTGGTTTCCTTAAGCGTGGCCATTGCAATTGTGGTTTGCGTGCGCTCGACACCGTGAATGGAACGGATGCGCGCAATGAGCGTATCTAAACTGCCGGTATTTTCGGTTTTTACCTTAAGCAAATAGGAATCTGTTCCGGCGACGCGATGACATTCCTGCACTTCCAGCATTGCCGTCACGGCATTCACAAATCCCTCGTGATAGCGCGGGTGATTCGTAAACACGCCAATAAATGCGGTGATGTCTTTGCCCAGCTTTCGGGCACAAACCTGAGCAGCATATCCTTTAATTATGCCTTGTTCTTCCAGTTTGCGAATCCGCTCAGCAACGGCAGGCTGCGAAAGATTCACGGCTTGCGCCAATTCCAGCTGCGAAGCACGACCTCGCATTTGCAAAAGCTCACACAACTTATAATCTATAGAATCAAGCATCATTTTACCTATAAAAGCAAAGCCATCCTCAACTTGAACGTATGATAGAAACCATCGCCGGAAGAGTCAATCGGAATTAAAGGTGGCGGAAGCCCGACTGTGAAGAAGGGCGTCATACGCACTGTTCCTGCGCCCTCCTTCACAGTCGGGCTTCCGCCATTGTCCCTCTACTTTGAGTCCCTCTTTCCCGCTGTCGTCGCTTCAGCACCGTTCCAGAGTGGCATCAGGCGTTCATTATGCTAAAATGCCAGCTTGATTTGAGAAACCAACCTTGAGGAAACGAATGGCCACGATCAATTGCACGTGTTGTGGAAACAAAATGCCGGGAATGGCGAGTGCCCCATTCAGCAATGCGCTTGGCAAACGAATTCACGAAAATGTCTGTCAGGGATGCTGGAGCCAATGGTTAATGAAACAAAATCAGCTCATTAATCACTTCGGCCTGAGTACGATCAACCCTGAACATCAGCAATTTTTGATTCAAAATATGAAAGCCTTCCTTTTCAACGAAGGCCAGTTGCCACAGGCAGAAATTGATACTTCGTTGGAAGGAACAATCAAGCATTAAAACCCTATGACAAACGAAAGCCAATTCGTAGGTATTCGCGCGGAAGACGATCAGGACATTCGGGTCGTGCATGATTTACTAGCGCCGCACGGACAGGCCGAAGAGTCCAAAAGCCTGTGGGCCGAAGCGCGTTCATTGATGCGCGACGTTTTCATTGCGATCCTAATCGCTACCTTTATTGTCTTCTTCCTCGTCCGCCCGGTCCGCGTCGAAGGCGAAAGCATGAAACCCAAGCTGCAAGATCGCGACCGGATTTTCGTCAATCAGATTATTTATCCGCTGCGCGAGTGGATCGGCGACAAACAACCGATCAAGCGTGGGGACATTGTTGTGTTGTATTACCCACGTGATCCATCGAAATCCTACATCAAACGCGTCATTGGATTGCCGGGCGAGGATGTAAACATCGAAGGCGGCAAACTCTACATCAACGGCGTGTTGCAGAGCGAACCGTATTTGCCACCCGAGGCGATCAACGAATATCACCGCCCGCCCACCAGCGAGCACGTAGACGAGCATCATTACTTTGTGATGGGTGACAATCGCAACTACAGCAGTGACAGCCGTGATTGGAAGCTGGTGCCGGAAAAATATATCTATGGCAAAGCCATGTTCCGTTATTACTCGCCGGCAAATTGGATGGCGAGCATTGGCGGGCTGGAATAACAAGAGCTTGAAATTTGAGATTTGAAAGTAAAGAGGAACTCCCGAAGAAATGACTAAAGAAGCCATTCTTGCGCTGGAAGATGGGCGCATTTTTCGTGGCCGCGCTTGGGGCGCAATCGGCGAACGTACCGGCGAAGTAGTTTTTAATACTTCGATGATGGGCTATCAGGAAATTCTCACCGATCCATCCTATGCCGGACAAATTGTCACGATGACGTATCCGCTCATCGGCAATTACGGCGTCAATCCTGAAGATATTGAATCGCGGCGGCCTTTTATCGAAGGCTTTGTGGTGCGTGAATGTTCAGAAGTCACGTCGAATTGGCGTGCGACAATGTCATTGGATGAATATCTGAAACTCCACGGCATCGTCGCGATTTCCGATATTGATACGCGCGCACTCGTGCGTCACATCCGTGAAAAAGGCGCGATGCGGGCTTGTATTTCTTCCGTTGACCTGGACGAGAAAAGCCTCATTGCGAAAGCTCAGGCTGCGCCTCCGATGCTTGGTCGCAATCTGGTAGATGAAGTCACGTGCGGTGACAGCTATGAATGGTCAGCGGCATTGGATAAACAAGGTGGAGCGAACTTGCCGCAACCAGCGCCAGATGAAAACGCCGTACAATTCACGCCGCAGGAAGCACTGGAAATGAGCGGCGAAATCAACACCGAACCGCTGCACGTGGTCGCGTATGATTTTGGTGTGAAGTATTACATCCTGCGCTATCTGGCAGCGCTGGGCTGCCGCGTGACGGTGGTTCCGGCACGCACTCCGGCTGGCGATGTGCTGGCGATGAATCCTGATGGGATTTTCTTATCCAACGGGCCTGGCGACCCGGCGGCATTACAACCCATTATTGACGAAATCAAACATCTTTTCGGCACACGTCCGATGTTTGGAATTTGCTTAGGCCACCAACTGATTGGGGCGGCCTTAGGCGGCAACACTTTCAAACTGAAATTTGGTCATCGCGGCGGGAACCAGCCCATCAAAAATACGCGCACAGGCAAAATCGAAATCGCCTCACATAATCACGGTTTTGCCGTTGACCCAAATAGCCTGGATCAAAATGAAATTGAACTGACGCATTGGAACATCAACGATCACACGTTAGCAGGGCTTCGTCACCGTAAACTGCCCGTTTTCTCAGTCCAATATCACCCTGAAGCAGGCCCTGGCCCACACGATTCGGCGTACCTCTTTCATGAGTTTATCGCTGATATGAAAGCGTATCGAGATAAGGTGAAGCAAAAAGCACAAGTTCAAAGCTGAGTGAGATAGACAGGATTTACAAGATTGACTTCAGGATTAACAAGAAAATTGTAGCTAAAAAATCTTGTAAATCTCGTCAAAAATCTTGTAAGTCCTGTTTATGAATATCGAATCCATCCAGACTTCCGACGCGCCTACGCCTGCTGGTCATTATTCCCAAGCCATCGTTCATAACGGATTGATCTATGTCGCGGGACAATTGCCGATTGACCCCGTCACAGGGGAAAAACTAACCGGCACTATCGAAGAACAGACCGAACGCACACTGCGCAATCTCGAAGCGATTCTGAAAGCCGCGAACAGCGATCTCAGCCGCGTGCTAAAAATGACGGTGTATGTTTCCGACATTAGCCAATGGGGCGCAGTCAATGTGGTCTATGCGCGCATTCTGGGCGATCATAAACCGGCACGCGCTATCGTGCCTGTCAAAGAATTGCACTACGGATTTTTGATTGAAATTGATGCGATTGCGGCAGTGTTCAACTAAAGAGCATCGGCTAGCCATAGGTTTTCTCCTCCAACCCACCTAGTACATTTCAGCCCAAGGGAGTTAGAGATTTTCGGCGAAGCACCGAAACCAGAGCCTAGCAAAGCACCCTATCACAAAAAGCCTCTCGAAAAAAACACTTGCCAATCTAGGCTAGTATTGTTATTTATCTTAAATATCTGCGTTCTGCGAAAAGCCATCACCAAAGATCAAATCAGCTTTGCTCTTTGGCGAATTCCATCACGAGGTTAGTTGAACTGGGCTACATATTTTGAGTAGCTCAGTTGTCAAATACTTACTGCGGTAAATTTAGACTCAAGGACGATTACTAAGCCTTGGGTTAGAGGTTTTGGTATGTACTGCCTCAGCAGTACCACGAGGTGAAAGGAAAAAACATATCCAAGAAAGTTTCCCGTATATCAATTTGGGTAATGTCCATCGGAGTAGCAACTATGGTGACAGTCTTCGTCACCATTCAGAGAACAGCCACAGCGAACAACAAAGCGGCTGCCAAAATAACAGTAAATAGTCAAACCCTGACACGCTATAAGGAATTTTGCTCTTTATCAAAAGGCGAAAGGAAGAAATTTTATGCAAATGCGCCTGCTAAGGATAGAGGATATCTCTGGAAGGCTCATCTAGCAACGTATCTGGGCGACCATCCTGATCTGACTAAACCGCAGGTGGCTGTTATAGCAGAGGGATTTGATCTGATAAATTCTCCACTATTTGGGCTTCCTGGAGAAAATACTGGACTGACAGCCCAACTCAAAGCTCATGAGGCAATGGCACTCGCGGTCTTTCCAGAAGAAGAGGCTGGAAAAATATTTACTGATTTAGGAACACCACTTAGCCCATCAATCGCAAATAGTGAGGCTAGCGGTCTACTAGGTGACTGCCAATGCTCTACTTCGGATTCTTGGTGTAGTACCAGGACAGGTCATTGCTTTTGGGGAGGAGGAATATGTACTTTCATCAATAATGGATGTGGATGGTTTTACCAGTATACCTGCAATGGCATTTGCTAGATATTATAGATGATTAGCTACAGGCGCTTGCCTACACATAGTAGATCGAATGCGGATAGAATACTTGATTATAAAACACTTGAATAGTTAAGTATTCCACCTGCCTTTCCCAAATTTTATGAAGATCAAACCATTTTTATTTATTATTTTTTTGTCTATATTTCTCTCAGTCATGATATCCCCTTTAAGAGGATACGCTTCGTTTCAAACTAGTTCGCTTGTTGGGTTCACTGCATATTTTTTTTCTTACTATCTATTGTGTAAATAAGTTCAGTAAAAACTTATCGGTTTCACAAGTTTTTGCTGCGGCATCAATAGGGATACTAATTATTCAACTTCCAATAAGAATTCGCCACTTTACTCCTACACTAATCACTTTTCCTGATTTTCTTCTTCATTGCTTTGGAGCCACCTTTGGATTTTTACACACGAAAGGGAGAGGCTTTCCCAAATGGGTTATTAGTGGGCTAGGCTTTTTTATAGCACTGTTTATGTATTTTGAAGGATACGATCTTTGGCTACACAAATTAAATTTCGGAACCTATACAGGGCAGGTTTCCTATGCGCTGCCAGCAAAGTTTGAAGCAATTGACCAAAGTAAAACATTAGTTACTAATACAGCCTTTGAGAATAAGGTTGTATTACTGGATTTTTGGAACACAAGCTGTGGAGTTTGCTTTAGAAAATTTCCTCAACTTCAAAGCTTCTATGAAAAACATGCAAATAATTCCAGCGTTATCATTTTTGCTGTTGATACGCCACTCGAAGATGATAAAGAAGGTCAAGCTTTTCAAATGATAAGAGAGAGAAACTGGACATTTCCAGTTGTGGTTACAAAAGATGTAGATTTAGCTGACCGTTACGGCATAGAGGCTTACCCAACAACGCTTGTGCTAGATAAAAAAGGGAATGTCGTTTTCAAAGGCAGCATTGAAGGCGCTACGAAGTTGGTAGAGAAATTAATAAGAGCAGGTTGAGTCTTTACTATAATAATTTCCCTCTATCATAGCCTACAAATCATCAAAATAAACTACGTGTGCCCGTCGCCAGATGTTGGCAGGAATCGAACCGCGGGCGGAAGGGGTGATGAGAATTTTATATTCGTCTTCGTTCAAGGCGGGCATGCGCTCTGGCAAGCTAGTGGCAGGAACAGCAGCGGCTTCAGGTGAAGCGTTGGCATTTGTCTGGAGGGGCAAAGTAACGCGTGCCAGTTGCTTGAGCATCGCATAGCGGTGTTCATTTTCGCGCCCAAACCCGGAATCGTAATCGCCCATCAACAGTCGAATTTCTGCCCCTTCATCCAAAAAATGAGTCAGCAGACTGGCTGCAAACGTGACGGCGCGCTCAAACTGTTCGGCAAATTTCTCAGCAGGTTTTGCTGTCGTGTTGGATTCTGTTGACGAGGCAGCAAAACTTGCCCAGTGCGCCACATCGAAAACGTCCAGTGCAATCGTCAGCCGCCAATCGTCATCACGCGTGAACTCACGCACCATCAACCGAGCGGATTTCGCCGTCGCTTTCCAATCCACAAAACGTGGGTGATCATTTGGCATGTATTGCCGGATACCGTACAAATCGCTGCCTCGCCCCTTGAGATTGCTTTCCATCTGCCCGTGCGTGAGCGGCAGCAGATGATAAAAATCATCTAGCGATTGCGGACGTGGATACACAATGACTTCGCCATTGGCTTCGACAAAGCGTTTGCGCTCGACAAACCCAAACGGAAAGCGGGTGCGCAATGTAAAGCCGTTCACGGGATACACGCCGCGTTTGGCAAAGGTGCGCGTAATACGAGCCCTGGCTTTGGCGCGGGCGGGCAAGATCGGGAAATGAGCTAAATCGCCCAGCGAATAGTTTGAGGGAGGATTTTTGACTTTCCGTCGCAAGATCGAACGATCTTTTTGCGCGGTGGCCGCGACCGTTAATGAAAACGAAGGGAAGAGCCGCTTTTGGTTATTTACGGTGACTTCAAGCGGCGTAGGATCATCAGCAAAAATGTGGTCAGGAAAGCGCAACGAGACACTCAAATTACTAATGCCGACGCGCGAAGCAACTCCCGAAACGATCATCGTGGCCAGCAAAGCCGCCAGCACCATGTACAACAAATTGTTCCCCGTGCTGATCGCCGCAATGGTCACCACCAAAATAAATGCGCAAAACACCCACCCCGCATTCATTACATTCAGTGCCAGCCCCGATTGCAGATACTCCAACCGCACATTGCGCGCTAGCCGCGGAATCACATACACCATAATTGCCAGCGACAACCCAAGCGCGACTTTCGAGGCAAGCGAAGCCAATTCGTAATCCCCCATCTGCCCCGCCGCTGCCGCCGTCAAGGCCGCACCAATGGCCCCGGTGATCAGCAAACCGGAAATAATCAGAAAGCGGATGAATTGTTTATCTTTGAGGAAATTCGGCATGACCAGTTTCGAGTTTGAAGTTTTGAGTTTCGGGTTTCGAGAAAAAACAGGCTTCTCAAAACTCACAACTCAAAACCCGAAACCTAAATCGGGACGGGAACATTTTTCATGATCTCAGCCAACACGGCATCGGCTTCTTCACCGCGCCGCAAGCGGCTGGAATAGCGCGAGTTGATAAGAATACGATGGCTAAAGACGGGAATAACTAAGCGTTTGAAATCATCAGCCAGACAGTAATCGCGATCTTCGCTTAAAGCCAGTGCCTGTGCGGCGCGATACAGTGCCAGGGAGCCGCGTGGACTAATACCTAAATCCAGTAACTCAGATTCCCGTGTGGCCTGAACGATATTCATTAGGTAATCAACTAACGAATCATCCACTTTTACCTGTCGTGCTTCGGCCTGTAATTCCAGCACATCTTCGGCACTCATTACGGGCCGAACATCGTCAATCGGATGCCCCAGCATCTGATTTCGCAGAATGCGCTTTTCGTTCTCTATCGAAGGATAGCCCATCCGAATGCGCATCAAAAACCGATCCAGTTGGGATTCAGGAAGCGGATAGGTGCCGTGATGTTCAATTGGATTTTGCGTGGCGAGTACCAAAAACGGACGCGGCAATTCGTAGGTCTGATTTTCAATCGTCACACGACCTTCAGCCATTGCTTCCAGCAAACTGCTTTGGGTTTTGGGCGTCGTACGGTTGATTTCATCAGCTAAAACAACATTGGCAAAAATGGGTCCCGGCTGAAATTCAAATCGGCTTGCCTGTTGATTAAAAATTGACAAGCCAACAATGTCGGAAGGCAACAGATCACTTGTGAATTGAATTCGTTGAAAGCTGCAAGCCAATGAGCGCGCAATCGTTTGTGCCAGCGTCGTTTTGCCGACGCCGGGGACATCTTCAAGCAATAAATGCCCACCTGCCAGCAACGCGACCACAGCCAGATGGACGGCTTCCTGCTTGCCCTGAATAACGGTTTCAATGGTGCGCTGCAACTCTCGCAGCCGTTCGGTGGTGGTGGTAATCAACGCAACTCCGCTCAATGCCATGAAATTGAAAAACCTTGGGGGCGAGCCATTAACGTCATTCAATCCAACCTGAATGCCCTCACGAATGTAGCACAATCCTGCGCCGCTTGTCAGTGACCATTTTCGGAACGCGGCAGGATTTCTCCCCCTCATCAAACGAAACCTGACCGGAAATTTATCCGTAAGTAAGGTATAACTTATGCAACCCGGAGAGGAAGATTATGTGCGGAAGATTCACGCAGCATCACACAATTGATGAAATTATTGAGCGGTTTGAAGTGGCATTGGTGGAATACGAAGCCGAACCGAGTTACAACATTGCGCCATCGCAAACCGTCACAGCCATCGTGCAAAATCACGAACGCGAAATGGTCGGTTTGCAATGGGGCTTAATTCCCTTCTGGGCGAAAGACCCCAAAATCGCCAGTCAACTGATCAATGCGCGCGCCGAAACGCTGGCCGAAAAACCATCCTTCAAACACGCGTTATCCAAACGACGATGCTTAATTCCGGCAGACGGCTTTTACGAATGGAAAAAGCAAAAAGGCGGGAATCAGCCATACTACATTCGGCGACGCGATGGCGGGCTGTTTGCCTTTGCAGGCTTATGGGAAGAATGGAAAACGCCGGAAGGAAATGTACGGCAAACCTGCACAATTATTACGACTGAGCCAAACGAATTGATGTCTTCGCTACATCATCGGATGCCGGTCATTCTCAAACCAAATCACGAAGCTGAATGGCTTGATCCGGCAGCGCATTATGCCCCTGCGCTGACGCAACTTTTGTTGACGTACCCGGACGGCGAATTGGAGGCGATTCCGGTTTCACGAGCCGTCAATTCTCCGGGACGAAATGACCCGTCCTTGATCGAACCATCCAGCGTGTCATCCGGCTTGTTTGTCGCATAAAGCCCTCAACGCTTTCCGTGTTTGTTCTTGATCGAAGAGGGGATCGTTAAAAGGTCAGGAAAGTTTATATTCGTGCTGATATTCGGCGCTAAAATTCGCCAGTTGTTGAGATCGTTGTTGCGCATCCCAGCCCAATTCGCGCGCCATCAATGCCGCCACGTTATGCACGCAATCCATTGCTGATCCCAGCATCGCAATGCGTGTCCGTCGTGTCAACACATCAGCAATCGTCATCGCCAATTCATAGCGCACAGCATAAACCACCTCAGCCGCAACATTCGGCGAGCTTGGTAACAAAGGCTCGCGCAAGCTTTCATCTTCACGCATCAAATCCAGCAAGCGCTCATAGTCAGTACCGTAGCTATGCAGCAAATGCAGCGCCGTGGCGAGTGGCAAATGTTCGGACTGGGCAATCTGTTGGGCAATATCTTCTATTTCACGCGGCTTAATCAATCCGCCGCCGACAACCAATTCCGTTGTCCGAGAAGGATTCGCGGTTTTGCCAAAGCGTTGACGGAGTTGCTCCACTGCCAGATCAACACCGCGCTCAGCCATCAAGCGATAGGTCGTGAGCTTGCCACCTGCCAGCGAAATCAGTCCATCTTCGTCGGCAAAGATTTCTTCTTTCCGCGAAACAGCCGTCGTAGATTGATTGGTGTTGCCACTGCTAATTAAAGGACGAAGCCCCGCCCACGCGGAAATGACATCGGATAATTCCAACTGCGCTGTCGGGAAATAGGCGTTGATTGCTTGCAGGATTTGTTTCGCCTCCGATTCAAAAGCGCCGGGCGTGTCTTTACTGCCCTGATAATCCGTATCCGTCGTGCCGATGTTCACATACCCTTCCCACGGCACAACGAAGTAAAAACGCTTCTCGCCAATGGCCGGAATCAACCACGCAGTTGTCACTTGCAAGCGTTCGGCTGAGACGATCAAATGAATCCCTTTGGACGGGCGCAATTGTTTGTCATCGTCACTTAAACTCGTGCTCAGGCTTCGCACCTCATTCATCCAGACACCCGTGGCATTAATTACACTATGCGCGGTCACATCAAAGGCTTCGTCAGTTAATTCATCGTGTAAATGTGCTCCCGCGATCTGGCCTTGCGCGTCTTTACGGAACCCGGATAAGCACACATAGTTGGCAATCGCGGCACCGTGCGCATTTGCAGATTTCAGCACTTCAATCACCAGCCGCGAATCATTCGTGCGTCCGTCGTAATATACCAGCGCGCCTTTCAAGCCTCGTGGGTCAAGTTGGGGCGCAAGTTCCAAGGCTTCCTCGCGGGAAACACGGCGATGCCGCTGGATGTTGTATTTGCCTGCCAACAAGTCATATAAAAACAATCCGGCCCGCACCAGCAAGGGGTGGTCATAATTGCGGCGGCTATCCTGATAAATAGGAATGACAAATGGAAATGGTTCGACCAAATGTGGAGCGATCTTCAACAACTCTGCCCGTTCGCGTAACCCTTCACGCACGAGAGCAAAATCGTAATGTTCCAGATAACGCAACCCGCCGTGAATCAGTTTTGTCGAACGGCTTGACGTCCCAGCCGCAAAATCACGCTTCTCAATCAACGCCGTCTTCAAGCCCCGCGTGACCGCATCCAGGGCTAGGCCTGCGCCCGTGATGCCGCCGCCGATGATGAGGACATCGAAGGTCTCAGTTTTCATTTGTCTGAGGGATTCTTTGCGTGTTTGCCAGGAAAAATTCATAACCAATTGGCGCGGATGAGCAATAAAGACAGGCTGCCGACAATCAACCACAATAACAAGCCTTGTCCAAACGGTCGCCACCCGACGCGTTTCAAGGTCGCACGGGAAATCGTGCTGCCAATTAAATACAATGTCACAGCCAGACCAGCTCTGGCAATTGACACTAAAATTTGGAACAGCGGTTTGCCAACGGGGAAGGAGGTATTGATCAGCGCCGCGACCACGAAGAATGCGATGAACCAGGGCCATTTGATGCTGGCTTGATGCCGTTGGATCATCGCGGTGCCAATCGTCAATGGTACGATCCACAGCGCTCGCGCAAGCTTAACCGTCACGGCGACTGTCAATGCCGCAGCCCCATATTTCGCGCTGGCTCCGACAACTGAGCTGGTATCGTGAATGGCCAAGGCCGCCCACAAACCGAATTGCTCCTGTGTCAATCCAAGCCAATTGCCAATCGGTGGAAACGTCAGCAAGGCAATCGAATTGAGAATGAACACGGTGCCCAACGACACGCTCATTTCTTCTTCGCTGGCCTCCGTCACCGGCCCCACCGCCGCAATCGCGCTTGCACCGCAAATTGCTGTGCCAACCGAAACCAGATACGCCGTAGATTTTGTCACGCCCAGCATCATTCCTAAGGCCATGCCAAGCGCAAGCGTCAGCACAATTCCGAGCGCCGTGTACATAAATCCAGAAGAACCCGCGCGCAAAACTTCATGCAGATTCATGCCGAAACCCAATCCAATGACACAATATTGCAGTAGTTTTTTCGCGTAGGAGGATGCCTGCGAGCGATACGGATGCGGGACAAACCACCCAAAGACTAATCCAAGAGCCAGTGCAATCGGAGGAGAACAAAACGGCGTTGCAGCAAAAATTACGCCAAGAATGAAAAGGAGTTTCGCTGTCATGCTGCGATTCGTTTCACGAGTACAAGATGAATGTAGCGATGATGTACTGCTAGCGACATTCACCACTGCCCATTGTCCATTCACCATCAATCTGCACTGGAAAGGCAACTGAGCAAACGTCCTGAACACAAAAGACCGATCAATGATCAATGGAGGAGAAGCTCATTATGATTTTTTCCTGATGCCAAATTCTGTTGTTAAATATTCCACCAGCGCGGCTTTCTCTTCATCACTGACCTCTGCGCCCCAGCGCGTCATTTTCTCGACCTCGCGTGTCCAGCCTGTTTTTGACAATCGTTGTTGCTGCACCAATTCATCCTGATGGCACTTGCGACATTTCGCTTCATAGATCGTTTTGCCCTGCGCCACCACCGCTGCATCTGGCGCGGGCGCAGGTGGCGCTGGGGGTTCTTTGGAAAAGGGCCGTTGCCCGTAGCTCGCCGTCAGGTATTCAACCAGATGATCTTTGTCAGATTCCTGAATCTCTGCCCCCCACCGCATCATCTTTTCGACCTCGCGCGTCCAACCTGCTTTTGACAACCGCTGTTGTTGGATCAAATCATCCCCGTGACATTTCAGACATTGCGCACGCATCAGCTCTGCGCCGTGCCCCGTAGGCGCAGAATTTGACGCCATATTTGGCGCAGCATTTTTACAGCCAATCAGCACCAACCCGATCCCTAGTCCTGCCAAAATAAGTTTGAGTCTTTGCATAAAAAATTGGAGGAGCCACGAATTGCTTTTGCCACAGATTACACAGATGAACACAGATTAGAACTCACTGCAGGCAAGTAGTCTGTGTAAATCCGTGTAAATCTGTGGCTAACTCTCATTCGTGTTATTTCGTGTCAATTCGTGGCTAAAAACTACGCCTCGACGTTGACCCGCACGCGGTCAATCACGTTGTATAAATAACCCGATGGATTCCATGTTGCGACGACAGGCTGCATCCGACCTTTGTCATCTGTTGCGCGCGCCATGACCAGAAACGATCCGACCTCAGGCGCTTTCCATTCAAACTCGAATTGCCGCCACGTGTATTTGGCCTGGTCTTTGCCGAGTTTCGCGGCCTGCCACGTTTGTCCATTGTCGAGCGAAATGTCCACTTTGGTGATGTTCGCCTCGCCTGCCCATGCGAAACCGGAAATGATGACCGGGGTGCCAGCCTTCACTGTCGCGCCATCTTTCGGTGCGCTAATCAACGATTTGACGACCAGACCTGCGACCGGAGCCATATCTTTGGCATCTACGGCTGTGCCTGGAGCCACGCGCTTCGTCGGGAAGCGATACGCAGTCTTGACCCAAAAGCCGTCGTTCTCTTTGTCAGCAACCGTGATTTGATTCAGCCACTTGACGGCATACGCGCCCTCCCAGCCTGAAATCACAGCCCGCAGCGGTGCGCCGTGCAGCTTTGGCAATGGCTCGCCATTCATTTCGTAAGCCAAAATCGTGTCGGGACTCAGCGCCTTCTCAATCGGAACCTGACGAATGAAATCCGGCATTTTGCCGATGCTGATGTCCGCGCCATTCAGGTACAAGAACTTTCCGGTGGGCTTGACGCCCGCAGCTTTCAGCACATCAGCCAACCGAACGCCGCCCCATTTGGCGGTGCCGACCGCGCCTTTTTCCCATTGCACGCCCGCGACCGGTGGGTCCATAAACGCACGCCCATTGCCCGCGCATTCCAGCGTCACGGTAAGCGTTGTTTTCGGTAACTTTTTCAGGTCATCCAATGACAGCGAAAGCGGCTTGTTCACTTCGCCCTCAACCGTGAGTTTCCATTCGATTGGGTTCACATCCGGTGCGTACATGTGATGACGGACATAAAACGTATCATTCGGCGTGATCCACGAATTCAGCAATTCCACTGGCGTTTCCAAATCTTCAGGTCGTGCCGAGCGGATGATAAGTTTTTCCTTGCCTGCAATTTTGGCAGCAGCATTTTGCGCAACAGTTTTTATGCTGCGCAGCGGCAACAACTGCGTTAAGCCAAGCGCAACGCCAGCTTGTCCAAGGCCACGCAAAAATGAACGACGACGAGACGTGGTATTTGATTCCATAGATTTTTTGTTGAGACAGCGAATTTATATTGATGAACAGCAGGCGGGATTGTAACTGAGCTTTGAGAAGTCGCAAAGAGGGAGCAAGAGATTTTCAGATGCCCGCACGGTCGTGATACATTCTCCTTCAGTCATTGAGCCGTAACGATTCAAGCAGAAAAACTCATGGAACATCCTTCAGCAAACATTACCGGATTTCTGCTGGCGTGGGGTGAAGGTGATCCAGCAGCGCTGGAAAAATTATTGCCGCTTGTCTATGACGAATTACATCGGCTGGCGGGAGTCTATTTGCGCGGCGAACGTCCTGGTCACACATTGCAAACGACCGCACTCATCAACGAAGCCTATCTACGATTGGCCACATGGAAAAACGTGGAGTGGAAAAACCGCGCGCATTTCCTCGGCGTAGCCGCCCAGATGATGCGACGCGTGCTGGTAGATTTTGCCCGCTCGCGCCATTACGCCAAACGCGGCGGCGAGGCGCAACAAGTCGAATTTGAAGAAACCAGGGTTGCCACACCGCGCCGTGAGAACGAAATCATTGCGCTGGATGATGCACTGAACGCATTGGCAGAAATTGATGCGCGCAAATGTTTGCTAGTGGAGTTGCGTTATTTCGGCGGCTTGAGTGTAGAGGAAACTGCCGAGGTGATGCAGCTTTCATCGCGCACTGTGCTGCGCGAATGGCAAGCAGCGCGCGCATGGTTGTATCGCGAATTGAAGAGGTAGCCTGGGAGCGCAAGCGTCCCGCTTGCTGCGCGCGCGCAGCGACGCGCACGCCTCACAAGGCGTACTCCTCATCTTTAGCGGATTCCCTCACACGTTTGTTGGCGTCGCTATCGCGCGCAAACGGCAAGCGGGACGCTTGCGCTCCCAGGCGCTTCGCGTCCCAAATAAAAAATAGAAACCTATGAAACCCAACCCCGAACAATGGCAACAGATTTATCAGTTGTTTGACGAAGTCGTCGGATTGCCGTCGCATCAACGTATCACGGTGTTGTCCCAACTCAGCGACGACAATGATCTTCGGCAAGAAGTCGAAGCCCTCCTCATCGCCAATGACGAAGCGGTCGCGGACACCGCGTTCCTCAACACACCTGCTCTTGAAGTCGCGGCACAAGCCATCGCGGAGGAAAAAGCCATGACCATGATCGGCAAAGAAATCGGGCATTACAAAATCCTGTCGCTGCTCGGTCGCGGCGGCATGGGCGAAGTATTTTTGGCACAGGACACCAAACTCGGTCGCAACGTTGCACTGAAACTGTTGCCGCCCGAATTCACGCGCGACAGCGAACGTGTGCAACGCTTTCGCCAGGAAGCCCGCGCTGCCTCAGCCCTGAATCACCCGAACATCATCACGATTTTTGCGATTGACGAGGCTTTGACAAATTTAGGCGGAATGCAGTTCATCGCCACCGAATTCATTGACGGCACGACCTTGCGCGAACGCTTGAGCGAAACCGCAACAAGCGTTTCGGAAGCGTTAGAGATTACCATACAGATTGCCAACGCACTCGCCGAAGCCCACGCCGCCGGAATTATTCACCGCGACATCAAGCCCGAAAACATTATGGTGCGCAAAGATGGCATCGTGAAGGTCTTGGACTTCGGCCTCGCAAAATTGATGGAGGGAAACAGCGACGGAGGGAAAGAGCGACAAAATGCTCCCTCCTTCTCTCGTTCGCTCCGTCCCTCTGTTCCTCCCTCTCTCACGAAGCCTGGTATCGTGATGGGCACGCCGCGTTATATGTCGCCCGAACAAATTCGCGGCCAAGCCGTAGACGTACGCAGCGACATTTTCAGCCTCGGCGTCGTGCTCTATGAAATGCTCGCGGGGCACGTTCCGTTTGCAGGCGAAACGACCGCCGACACCATCGCCGCAATCCTCGAACACGAACCCGCACCGCTCGCCACGTCCGTCGAATTGCAACGCCTCGTCGGCAAAGCCTTGGCGAAGGATCGTGACGCGCGTTGGCCGAATGTCAAAGCCTTGCTTGCCGAATTAAAGCAAATCAACCGGGGCATAGAACTGTCGCAACACGACGCATCGTCAACGTTGACGATGCCTGCAACGCTCCCGCCCGTTCAGCATTCGCATCCGCTCGAACCCGCAGGTGGCGCGGTTCCGCTCGATTCCCACTTTTACATCGTGCGTCCGGCGGACGATGAATTTCGCACCGCGATTGGACGACAAGACAGCATCGTATTGCTGAAAGGCGCGCGGCAAGTCGGCAAGACTTCGCTGCTTGCACGTGGGTTGCAGCAAGCCCGTCAAGCTGGCGCGAAAGTTGTACTGACCGACCTGCAAAAACTCAGCGCCGATGACTTGGTTTCCGCCGAATCGTTTTACCTCGCGCTCGCGGATTTGATTGCCGATCAACTGGATTTAGATGTTGTGCCTGAAGACGTATGGAATACGCGACGCGGTGCGAGCATCAACTTCGAGCGATTCATCCGCCGCGAAGTGCTGGGCAAATTGTCCGCGCATCTGGTCTGGGGTTTGGACGAAGTGGATCGTTTGTTCGCCTGCGCGTTCGGCAGCGAAGTCTTCGGCCTCTTTCGTTCGTGGCACAACGAACGCTCGCTTGATCCGCAAGGCCCGTAGGGCGAACGCATCACATTTTT
>JAFDVL010000025.1 GCA_018268995.1 Acidobacteriota bacterium
CCGATGAGTGGAAATGTCGCGCGTTCGGTGTGCGTGTTGAATTGCGAGAATTCGATGTGCGCCGTGAACGCGCGCTGTTCGCGGGCGTAATAGCGTTTGGTCGTCGCTTCGGGTTGTTTTTCTGCACGCGCAATCACTTCGCGCAAGGCGTATTCTGCGGCGGCAAGATAGCGGCTGATTTGCACGTGTGACACGCCCAGCGCCTCACCGGATTTATTGAAGCGATAACGTTCGCCGTCCTCGGGCAGCAGTTCTTTGACTTGCAGCCACGGCGCACCGAGTATGTCGCGCAACGTGTTTTCGTATTCGTAGCGATTCATCCGCCGCAGCACAGCGCGGCCTTCACGACGAATGCGCGCCGCATCTGCCGCAATCATGGGTTCCGCCAGCGCTTTTAGAAATCCTGCGCGTGTTGTGGCATCTGGCTGCGGCATACTCTTCGGCGGCATCTCGCCAGCTTGCACGCGGTCGTGGACTTTGACCCAGGTGGCAAATGTCTGCGCATCGGTAAAATCAGGCTTGAGCGCAGTCAGATCAAGGTTGCCTTTTTTCGTGCGGCTGTCGTGACAGGCGAAGCAGTTCGTTTCCAAAAATTGCTGCACGCTAACCGCTGCTGTCGCGACGGGAGGCTTCGGGCGCACGGCCCACACGGTACTGAGACCCAGCACCAGAATTGCGATTGATTTGAATCGTCTTTTCATGATCGGTTTGCAGAAGATGGTTATGAATGAAGTGCGTCGCATTCGTTGCGGCAACGACAATTCATTCTACAACGCTTATCGCGTGGCAGGAAACTATCTGAGCCTGCTGGCGCAATTGTTGGGGAAACGCGAAGCGCCTGGGAGCGCAAGCGGCTCGCTTGCTCAGCTTTAGCAGGGAATGCCATTCTTATCGGCGGATTCGCTTCTCAAGCCTCAGCAAGCGGGACGCTTGCGCTCCCAGGCGCTTCGCGTTTCGCAAATAGTTATCTGCGATTTATCCCATAAACCCGACATCGCGCACTGCAAAACTTGGCAGCGTCGGGAAAACGCTGTCCAGTTGTGCATCTGTTGCCCCAAACCATTTTGCCAGCGTTGCGCCGTATTGTGAGAGCGATGTATTCGGTAACATTGTGCCTCGGTTATCGGCGTAGTCGCTGTTGGTGGAATTGAAGTTGGCGTAGTTGGTCATCAACGGGAATTGCCCGTAAATGCGTCCCCCGCTGACTGCGCCGCCGATAATCATGTGATGATTGCCCCATCCATGATCCGTGCCGGAACCGCTTGGTTGCAACGTGCGCCCAAAGTCGGAGAGCGTAAAAGCGGTGACTTGATTGGCTACGCCCAGTTGCACAGTGGCATCGTAAAATGCTTTCAGCGCCTGACTCACTTGCCCCAGCAAAAACCCTTGTTGATAAGATTGCCCGCTGTGCGTATCAAAACCGCCCAGGCTACAGAAAAATACCTGTCGTCCGACGTTGAGTTGTGAGTTCAGACTGATAATACGCGCAATTTCTTGTAATTGATTGCCTAAGGACGTGCCGGGAAAAGGGGTTTGCCAGGTGATATTGCTGGCAGCGTTTTTGAGGATTGGATTCAGTGCCAGCGCATCTGCGATGGATTTGTTCGCCGCGTTGATAATTGAATTGCCGCTGTCGGTTGTGGCGATTTGCTGTTGTGCCGCCGCGCGAGCTTGTCCAGCGCTGGCGGGGTACAAGTTCATGGCCGTTTGGTCAAGCGCATTGCCGGGTTGCAGACTGGTGCCGACTACCTGATTGCCCGCGCAGAAGATGGATGGGCTGTTCATGGCAATCGCTACGGGAAAGTTTGTGTTTGCATTGTTCGCTTGTAGCCAATCCAGGGTTCGCCCGCCCCAACCTGAACTGCCGCCGGAACTGGGAACGCCCGTTTGCATTTGCTGCACCTGATCAGAATGCGAGCGCAATTGCGTGGGCAACGGAAAACTGGGATTCGAGAGATTGGCATACAGTGTTGGTTGCACCAGCATTCCAACATTGGCTAGAAACGCGGCTTTGCCCTGTGTGAACAACGCCTGAACTTCCGGCATCGCATTATGCACGCCCATTGCACCGAGGTTGGGGTCGGTGATGTCCAGGAGCTGGTTAAGTGACAGCGCGAAGCCGGATGAACTGCGAGCGGCCAAATACGCGTTATGTTGCGCGCTGTTTTTTGAAACAAGCATGTTGTGGCCGTCATTGCCGCCGAATAAAAACAGGCATACCAGCGCCTTGTAATCTTGTGCTGCTGCTGCCTGCGTCATCTTCAATCCACCCAGTCCAGCCAACATGCCAAAACTCGCGCCCAACTGTAAAAACTTCCGTCGGTTAATCGTATTTTCTGTGTTCATTATTTTCCTCATCTTCTTTTCAACGCAAAAGCGCAAAGAGGCAAAAAGGCTTTTCTTCGTTCCTTTGCGTTAAAGACTTTCTTCTACCGTTGCACCAAATGCTCGCCGGACAGGGCGGTCAAATAGATGGCAGACATGACGCGCTGATTGTTGTCAGACATCGCGGGCAACGAATTGCTGATGGCCGTGCGGGTGCTTGCTGACATCCGGCCATAAAGCAGCGCGTTGTCTACGGCATTGATCAACTGCGTCGAATTGCCTGCGAGGTTGATGAATGGTTGCAGCACGGGATTGATCGGCCACGGATTGTAAATCAGCGAGTAGAAAAAATTGCCGCGATTGATGGCATCGCTCGGCGAGAAGATTTGAAACTCCGGCCCGAACAAACCACCCGATTTCGGGATGCGGAACATTGGTGAGTAATGCCCAAACACCGAAGGCGCATCCAGCATCCCTTCGTTCATGTTGGAGAAGAGATAGGCGAAATTGGAGGCGCTGCCGAGGTTGATGTTCAGTGCGCGCGCAAACGCAATCGTATGTTGCACGGGCGTGCGCAAGCGACCGAAATTCGCAGGCGGCGCATCGTTGCGCGCTTCCTGATCCATAATGATCGCTGCAATGACCGACTTCATATCGCCATTCGTGTTTTTGAAAACATTGGCAACACGCGAAACATACGCCGCGCTTGGGTTGCTGGTGACCAGCGCACGAATCAAGCGCAGGGAAATGAAAGGTGCGACATTGGGATGATTGAAAATAATCTCAATCGCGCCGTCCACATCCTGCTGTGCGGTTTGGTTGGCGGGCAGCGTTTGACCGAGGAAGGTCTTTGACATCGTGAGATGCTTGCCCGGCACCGGAATCATTGCCCCCGGATAATAATTCCAGTTGCCACCAGAACCGGTTGTTCCCGCCGCATTGCTGTATGTCCAACCTGTCAAGGCGCGCGCCAGTTGCTGGACATCGCTTTGCGTGTACGTCGGAATCGGATTGCCATTGCCATCCAGCATTTGCGAGCCGTCCTGATTGAGCATGAACAATCCAATCGAGAACAACTGCATCACTTCGCGCGGATAGTTTTCATTTGGTGCGCCCGCCGCGACACCGCTGTTGACGAGGTCGAGGTATTTGCCCATCGAAGCGTCCAGCGTCAGCTCTTTCAGCATCGTCTTGTAATTTCCAAACGCATTGCGGCTGAGCAATTGCAGCCACGGCACAATCTCATTGCCGTTTGTGTTTTTGTTCGATGCGACGACAAGGATTTCGCTCAGCGCATAGATCACGCGTTGCCGCAATTGATCCTGTCCCTGATAGGCATTGGCAAAGAATGCATTGATCGCATCCGACCGCGTCGCGGTGGCAGCCGAAGGCCACGGCGATTCAGATGTGTTGAATTGCTGATCCAGAAATGCCTGCATCCCGACTTGTCGGACGTGTGCCATCAATGCTGGCGTCGGCCCGAAAGTCGTTTGATCTAAAAATCTGCCGTACGTGATCGCCTGCGGATCTGTCAATGAGGCATTGGTCGAGCTTTTGGTCGCATTATCCACCTGGCTGATAGCCGTGATTGTCACATAGCCTGCTGCTGGAATTGCGCCTGGCGCGGTGTACAAGCCGGAAGCTGAAATCGTTCCATTGGCGGGATCGCCGCCCGTTGTTCCATTGACCTGCCACGTTACCGCTTGATTCGCATTGCCTGTCACTGTCGCAGTGAATTGCTGTGTTGTGCCTACCTGCACGCTGGGCGCGATGGGGGTCAGGCTCACTACAAGTGCCGGCGAGAGCGTAATTGTAGCGTTTGCTCTCTTGGTCGCATCCGCCTGACTGACCGCTGAAACGGTGATCGTGCCTGCGGGAACTGTGGCCGGGGCCGTGTAAAGGCCGCTGTTGCTAATTGTGCCGACCGTTGCGCTACCGCCTGTTGAATTGTTTACCTGCCACGTCACCGCCGTGTTGGCCGAGCCCGTTACTGTTGCAGAGAACTGTTGTGTTGCACCTGTCAATAAAGCGGCGCTGGTTGGCGTGATGCTGACTGCAACAGGCGTTGGCGTTGGTGTCGGACTTGGATTCCCGCCCACTGTCACGATTGCGGAGCCTTGCCGTTCACTGTTTGCGGCGCTGACCGCGCGAATGGTGACGGGCGAGGCAGGTGCTGTGCCCGGTGCTGTGTAAAGTCCGTTGGAAGTAATTGTCCCATTCACACTGCCACCAATGACATACCACCAGACCTGTGTGGTTGGCGCGCCTGTGACGGTTGCGGTGAACTGTTGCTGCGAACTGGTTGCGACGCTGGTGGTCGCAGGTGCGACACTGACAAGAATGCCTTGGCCAAACTCGACCAATCGTTGTGTCGAAGTCGGATTGGTCGGGCCAGGATTGACAACGGTTACATATCCGCTGCCTGATGTCGCCACGTTGCTGGTGGCATTGATTTGTGTGGAGGAAACATAGGTCGTTGGCAACGCTACTCCGTTCAGCCTGACGACCGCTCCATTCACAAAATTACTGCCGTAAAGTGAAAAAGTTGTCGTACCCAGCGGCACTTTGCCGGGCGACCACCAACTTATCGCTGGCGTCGGATTGCGGACGGTCAGCGTCGCGCTGGCTGAAACGGTAGCGTCCTCGACGCTCGTGGCTTTGATGGCTACCGGGTTGGTGACCGGAAGCGCAGCGGGTGCCGTGTATTTGCCGGTTGCATCAATCAATCCTACCGAAGGATTGCCGCCGGGAATGTCGTTGACCGACCACGTCACCGCAGTCATCGCGGCACCGCTGACCGTGGCCTTGAATTGTTGTGTGCTATTGATGGACAGCGTTTGGTTTACCGGATCAATGGTCACAACCACTGCCGGTGTAAAAGCTGCTGCCATCGGTGCCGCAAAAAAGCACGCTGTGACAGCAAATAACAAGATCAAATGTAGATAAGAGAGTCGTCGGAATAGACGCATGGCGTTCTCCATAGGAATTGAGGTGATTGGGGGCTGACGGGGAAGCCTCCCAAGACAGATAATTCTGACGCGAGGATTGGACTCAAATCGGCGTCATCTGGCTACGACGGACAAAATGAGTGGATATTGGCAGGAAAAAATTTTGGGAAAATTATCTTTCAGACAACGCTACAAAGTGGGGGAAATTCAATCATCCTGTGCAACTCGTTGGGATTCAGTGTGGGCGGGCGCTGATCACTTCTCATAAAATTTTCAGAAACATTTATGATCTGATTGCAGGCCGCTCTCAGGGATATTTCACAACTATTCAGTTGACTTGATGGATCGCTTCGGCGTAGTTTCAGCAGCCGCGAGATCAGTAAGTATCATTGCCAATCGCGACAGAATTGGCGTGGGAAAGACGAATTGTTCGCCATCTGCATTTTGAGCAAATGGATGAAAAAGCGCGGTTCTTCTTCGATTTCTCCTGATTCTCGCGTGTTTCAAGACTCCCCTGTTGAATTGAATATTCTTGCCCCGACCTCACGAATTCTTAATCGAATTGAGGAGTCTATTTTCCGCACGTCTGACTATGCGATTCATTCCACAGATTTTCTTCATATTATTGCTTCTTCTTTGTTGTCACATAGGAATGCCTGCTGCGCCTGCACTCAATCAAACAGATGAGGCTGCCTTACGGGCAATGATCGAAAAACTCTATGCCCATTGGGCGAATAAAGATGTGGAATCCTATTCCGGTTTGTGGAGCGTTGACTCTGCGCTCCTAAATCGGCGACGCGAAGCGTTACAAAAGGAGTTTACCGCCAATGAAAAAATCGAAGTCCTGACACTCAACTTTGCCCGCTTCAAAATCGAAGGCAATCAGGCAGAAGTTCGGGTGAATCTAACGTTTCGCCTGACGAATCGAGCGGCGAAAATCGTGACCGAAACCCGTCATCGTTTGCTGGAATGTGTGCTGGAAGCCAACACCTGGCGCATTAAGCGTGAAGTTGGCGCAGAAGAAAATCTGGCCGCCGCATTAGCCGGAACACCTGCTGTCACCGAACGTGACGCGCTATTGGCAGCGAATACAGATTTAGTGAATGAAACGTTAGGCATTGCTTTACTGGACGACTCGCAGCGTGCGCTCAGTCGGCAACAGCCTGGGCGAGCGATGCTGGCATTACAGTTGGCAAATGAACTTGGGACCAAGATCGGAACGCCTCTGCTGGTTGCGCGGTCGCAGTATTATGTAGGTGAGTTCCTGCATACGCAGGGCGATTACCTCGGCACGTTGAATTCCTATCAGGAAAGCTTGCGCATTTTGCAGGCAGAAAAATACGCACCTGGCATTTTGGCGACGCTGAACAACATTGGCACGGTGCAAGCCGAGTTGGGGGATTATGAAGCTGCGCTGACGGCCTTTCAGCAGAGTTGGCGTTTGCTGGGCACGCAACGAGATGTGAATCTGGCGAGGGTCTTAACGAATCTGGGCAGCGTTTATCTTTCGCAGGGCAATTACCAACAAGCACTGCATCATTTGAATCAAAGCATTGAGTTGAGCAAATCTCTGTCTGACCCGCTGCGACAATCTATCGCCCTAAACTCGCTGGCTCGGTTGTATGCCGAACAAGGTGATGATGCACTGGCGGCAGATGCCTACGAGCAGGCGTTGGAACTGAGAAAAATTGCCAAAGATCAAATCGGATACGCCGATTTGTTATCCAATTATGGTGTGTTTCAGGCAAGAAAAGGCCGCTACGACGAAGCACTCAAATATTATCAACAAGCCCTTGAATCCATTACCGAGACAGATAAATTACGCCGTGCCCGCATCCTGCAAAACATCGGGGATTTATATCGTCGCCAAAAACAATTCACTGCGGCGTTGAAGTCTTATGAGGAGAGTCTTGCCTTGCGTGAGGCCAGCAATTCAAAAGAAGGGTTGTCATTTACGCTGCACGGTCTGGCGGGATTGCACGCAGAACAAGGACGATATGAGCAGGCGATTACTTTGATTGAGCGAGCCTTGTCGTTGGCGCGTGAGGTAAATAATCGTGAACTATTGTGGCGAGAATACGACACAGCCGGAAAAATCTATGATCTGACGCAGAAACCCGCCGCCGCACGTCACGCTTATGACGAATCCATTGCGGTGATTGAGGAACTCCGCGCGCAAGTGGTTGGCGGGGAACAACAGCAGGCGCAGTTTTTTGAGAGCAAACTTTCTCCCTTTCACGGCGTGATGCGAATTTTGCTGACGCAGCAAAATCTTACCGCTGCGCTTGGTTATGCGGAACGTTCCAAAGCCCGCGTCTTGTTGGATGTGTTGCGCGGTGGCCGGGCGGACATTGCCAAAGCGATGACGCCAGCCGAACAGGAAAAGGAAAAGGTCTTGCAACGCGAAATCGTTTCGCTCAACACGCAGCTTTATCTGACAAGCATTCGCAAGCAATCTGATCCGGCGCTAGTTCGTGAGTTGCAGTCGCGGTTGCAAAAATCCAGAACGAATCAGCAGGCCTTTCAAGCTGCCTTGTACGCCGCACACCCGGAACTGAAAGTGCAACGCGGTCAGACACTGGATTTCGATCTGCCGCAGGTTGCCGGGCGTTTGCTTGATTCACAAACAGCCTTGCTGGAATATGTGGTCACAGATGACAAGACGTATCTGTTTGCCCTGACACAGGGCGCGGCAAAGGCTGGCAATGTGAATCTCCAACTATACGAGATCGCCGTTGACCGAGGAAAATTGAATACAGACGTAGAAGAATTTCGGCGTCAACTGGCAACCCACGAAATCACATTTGCCGCTGCTGCTGCCAATTTGTATGAGCGATTCGTCAAGCCTGCGGCAGCACAGCTCAAGGGCAAAACGAAACTGGTAATTGTGCGCGATGCGGGATTGTGGGAGCTGCCCTTTCAGGCATTGAAAAATGAAGCCGGACGGTTTTTGATCGAAGATTTTGCGATTTCGTATGCGCCTTCGCTGGCGGCACTGGCTGAAATGACGCGGGTGCAGCAAAACCGCAGGCAGGAATCACGCACACCATCTGTTGTCGCCTTTGGCAATCCATCTTTTGGCGCGACGCGCGGCGCAACTGTTCCTATAAAAGTGGGATTTGCTCCCTTGCCCAGTACCGAAACGGAGGTCAATCAACTCGCCAAACTTTATGGCTCGGCACAGAGCAAAATTTATCTTGGTGCAGAAGCACGCGAAGAACGTCTGAAAGCAGAAGCCGGAAATGCCAGCGTTTTGCATCTGGCGACGCATGGCATTTTGAATGATGCCAGTCCGATGTATTCGCAAATCGTCCTCGCCCAGCCGGACGAAAAAAGCAGTGAGGATGGTATGCTGGAAGCCTGGGAGGTCATGAAACTTGATTTGCAGGCGCAAGTGGCGGTGCTTTCCGCCTGTGAAACTGGGCGCGGGCGTATTGGCGCAGGCGAAGGCGTGATCGGCTTGACCTGGGCTTTCTTTGTCGCTGGCGCACCCGCTTCCGTCGTCAGTCAGTGGAAAGTGGACGCCGAAAGCACGTCAGAACTTATGCAGGAATTTCATCGTAATTTGCAGTCGCAGGAACGCAAAACAAAAGCGGAATCGTTGCGCGCCGCTGAATTGAAACTGCTGCAAAACCCCAAATATCGCCACCCGTTTTTCTGGGCGAGTTTCAGCCTGATTGGCGAAGGAAATTAGTCATTGGTCATTAGTCACTTGTCATCGGTTGCGAACGGTACTTGCGCCATGACCAATGGCCAATGACCAATGACAAGTGACTAATGACCGCCGTTGCAAATGAACAATCTGTACCATTCGCGCATGATCCAGTGTTGTTGCCATTTTTGACGGCGGCGGATGCGATGATGGCCAATGTTGCTTTGACGACGTTGCTTGCCGAACAAGTTGAACCACGGTTGCGTGAGATTGTGCATTATAAATTACGTTCGTTCGCGGGCAGCAGCGATGAACGCGAAGAATGCGCGGATGTGTGCAACGACATCCTTGTGCAATTGCTGACACAATTAGCCGAACTTCGCGCCAATCCGTTTCAGAAAACAATCCACAATTTTCGCAGCTATGTGGCCGTAGCAGCATATCGTGGCTGTTACGATTATCTGCGCCGCAAATATCCGCAACGCCACAGCCTCAAACATAAACTGCGCTATGCGCTTTCGCACGACAGTGCTCTGGCTTGCTGGCAGTCTGATTCATCGGATGACTGGATTTGCGGCTTGGCTTCGTGGCGTGGGAATGCGGCAGTGCAAAGCGAAAGCCGTTTGCAGGAATTACGCGAACAGTCGCCCGGCTTTGTGCGCAAGACATTTCCGCACAGCCGGACTACCAGCTTGCCTGACTTGCTCAAGGCATTTCTCGCGTGGGCCGGACAGCCAATTGCTCTTGATGATCTGGTCGGAATCATTGCCGATTTGCAGGGCATCAAAGAAAAACGCAACGTGCAGGGCGCGGCAGCAGAAGAAGCTTTCGCGCAAGTGCCGGATCAACGCGCAAGCGTGGTGGATGACTTATCCGCACGCGCCTATCTGAAACAACTCTGGCAGGAAATCGCACAAATGACCCCGCGCCATTGTGCGGCGTTGTTGCTGAATTTACGTGATGACCAAGGCGGCTGTGCGATAGATTTATTTTTGTTCATGGGCGTGGTTACCTTGCAGCAAATCGCGGCTGTGATGGCGATGACAGAAGCGGAACTCGCATCGCTTTGGCAGCATTTGCCGTTGGAAGATGCCGTGATCGCTGAGCGGCTACAGCTCACACGACAACAGGTCATCAATTTGCGACGTTCCGCGCGGGAACGCCTGGCGCGACGGCTATCACAATCTCCACGGGGAAGGGATCAGTACCGCAACCGATAGGCAGCGTAGCTCGTTCCTATGATGACGTTCCCTGGTCGCAGTACGGATTTGAAATAATTCGATTGCAAAACAATATCGGGTAAGTGTCTCCGTCTTCACTTTTTGAGACGCCTTGAGAAGGAACTGGCAGGAAGACGATGTCGGAACATTTAACGAAAATACAATTTGAAAATTTCTTTACCCGCCGCCTATCGCCTGGCGAATTAGTCGCGGCTGCGCGGCATATCGCCATTTGCATCGAATGCCGCGAACAGGTGAAGGCGAAAGCCGGAGCGACTGAGCGTGTAGCGGCGTTGCAATCTTCTTTTTATGCCGAAGCTCTGCCTCCTCATCTGAGCTATGAACAACTGGCTGCGTATGTCGAAAAAAACGCGGACGAAGTTGAGCAAGCGATCATCACCAATCATCTGGCCATCTGTCAGCAATGCGCTACAGAAGCCAAAGAATTACAGGAATTAGCCGATAGTCTGGCGAACAGAAAGCAACCTGCTCGCAAGAATTTCTTTGCCAGACTGCGCGACGCCTGGCAACGGTCATCATTGCTTCATCCCTTGCCATTAGCCGCTACCGCTGCCGCGATTGTTTTACTCCTGACTGCGGGCTGGTGGCTGTTGCGAAAACCGACAGCGCCACAGTCGAGCATCGCTGTCACCCAAACCTTGCCTGCTGCAACGCCTGCCGCAACGGCTTCATTGCCGCCAACGCCCACACCTGTTGCATCGCCGCGTCTTGCCTTGAATGACAACGGTCAACAAATCGCTGTAGACCAGACAGGCAAGGTGATTGGCTTGGGCGATTTGCCCAAAGAGGCCGAACGTGTGATTAGGCTAGCATTGGACTCGCAAAGAGTCGAAGTGCCTGCCGAACTCAAAACACTGGTTCGTCGCCCCGCTACTTTGATGAGCGGAGCAGCAGAAGCCGCAGCAATCAAATTGCAAAGCCCTGTTGGCACCTTTGTCAACGACACACGCCCTGCGTTTCGTTGGCAGGCAATGAAGGGCGCGCAAAATTATACGGTGCAGGTGCTGGACGATCAGTTCAATATTGTCGCTACCAGCCCACAACTTATGCAGCCCAATTGGCGCGTTACCCCTTCGCTCAAGCGCGGGCAGGAATATCTTTGGCAGGTGACTGCAGAAGTTGACGGCAAACGTATGACGTCTTCCTCTGCCAGCACGCCAGAGGCACATTTCAAAATCCTGAGTGCTGAAAAAGCGCGCGGGTTGCAAACGATGGTGCAGGGGCACAATTCACATTTGCTGCGCGGAACGATGTATGCCAGAGCGGGATTGTTGGATGAGGCGGAGCGGGAGTATCAAGCTTTACTGAAAGCAAACCCTCATTCGACCGTGGCGCGCAAGCTGTTGCAGCATTTGCGCGCTCAGCGTAAGTCATAAGTGTATTGCCAAGTTAAGTTGGAGGCGCAAACAGGATGTTTGCGCTACCTCTTCGCAGTCAATGTACAACAAACATCTTGTTTGTTGCTCCGCATAGGTTTCTAACCTAAGTTGTCAATACACATAAGGTCTGGGAAAGTTTGGGGACGGCCTTAAATCGGGGGAGTTAAGCCGCCCCGGATTTTTCCAGACTTATGACTTCAACGCAGCTTCCAAAGCTTTCAGCAATTCTTCACGATCAATAATTCCATATTTCGTAAAGACCAGCTTGCCGTGTTTATCGAACAGGAAGGTCGCAGGCAACGCGCCCGACCAGTTTTTGTCTACGACATCAATCAACATTTGCGGGTCGTCGGCATCGGAAAGATAGGATTCAAACTGGGCTTTTTGTTTTTTGAGGAAGGGCACGACTGCCGGTTCGATGTCAGATTTTTCATCCGTGCTGATTGCCACGGTGCGCACGCCTTTGCCTCGGTAATCCTGATCAATTTTGACAAACTCCGGGAACTCGGCAACACAGGGGGCGCACCACGTTGCCCAGAAATTAATCAATAAAACTTTGCCCTGCGAATCCGTCTTGAGTTTGTTGAATTCAGTGGGCTTGAGCAATGTGACCAAGCCTTCTGTATTCGGTTCTTTAGGTTTGGCGGCGACGGGTTTGGCGGGCGGGACTTTGCTGCCTGGCGAACGTTTGATTTGGCACCCAAAGGCTTTGAGGTCGGCCTTGGACGCCTCTTTGCCTGCTAACAGCTCATCCAATGCAACGCGCAAATCGTGACGTTCGACGCGGGCAATGTCTGATGCACTGTCAATGCGTCCGTGATAGCGCAACACGCCCTCGCTATCCAGGACAAACATTTCCGGCGTGACCATCGCGCCGAATAAATCCGCCACCACATTGCCCGTGTCTTTGAGAATGGAAAAAACGTATTTGGCTTTCGCCGCATTCTCTTTGATCAGGCTGAGCGGTTCGTTGGCATTGGAGTTGATGCCCAGGAAGACAACTTTCTTATCTTTGTAGTCTTCGGCAATCCCATTCATTCGCGTGATATACGCATTGGAAATCGGACATTTCGCGCCGATAAAACCGATGACAACATATTGCCCGCGATAGGCTTTAAGCGAGTGCGCTTTGCCTTTTATGTCCTTCAGCGAAAAGTCTGGCACAGGCTGACCCACTGTCAACGGTGCTGCCTGTACGGAAATGAACACGCTGAGAAATAAACAAACCGTCAAACCCAAAAAAAATCGCTGCATCATTGTGGAACCTCTTCACTGAAGACGTATTTACCTATCAGTATTTTTCAGCTACTGATTTAGCTTGCAGGAAGAGCAATAAATAATCGCGCCCGCCTGCTTTGGAGTCTGTGCCGGACATATTGAATCCGCCGAATGGATGCACATCCACCAGCGCGCCTGTGCATTTGCGGTTGATATACAGATTGCCGACGTGGAATTCACGTTTGGCCCGATCAATGCGGATGCGGCTGTTGGAATAGAACGCTCCCGTTAAGCCAAATTGTGTGTTGTTGGCAATGTTCAGCGCATCGTCAAAGTTTTCGGCTTTGATGAGCGCCAGTACCGGGCCAAAGATTTCTTCCTGCGAAATTCGTGCTTTCGGTGCCACATCGGCAACGATAGTCGGTTGAATGTACCAGCCTTCGTTGGCGAGTTCGTGTTGCCCGCCGCCGACCACGATGCGGCCTTCCTGTTTGCCGATTTCGATGTAATTGCTGATCGAATCGAATTGCTTTTTGCTGGCGACGGGGCCGGTGAACACCTTACCTGTTTTGACATCGCCGACCGTGAGTTGTGCTGTGCGCTCCGCGACTTTTTCCAGCACCTGGTCGTAAACCGAACTCACGATCACCGCGCGCGAACAGGCAGAACATTTCTGCCCCGAATAGCCAAACGCCGAAGCCACAATGCCCGCAGCAGCTTCATCCAGATTCGCAGTTTCATCCACGACAATCGTGTCTTTGCCACCCATTTCGGCGACGACGCGTTTGATCCACAGTTGGCCGGGACTGGTTTTCGCCGCAAGTTCATTGATATGCAATCCGACTTCCATCGAACCGGTGAAGGAAATAAAGCGCGTTTGTGGATGCGCCACCAGAAAATCGCCGACCTGGCCACCGCTGCACGGCAGGAAGTTCATGACGCCGGGCGGCAGACCAACGGATTCCATCAACTCAAAGAATTTCGCCGCAATCACGGGCGTGTCGCTGGATGGTTTCAGCACAACCGTGTTGCCAGCGACAACCGCAGCTGTTGCCATTCCGGCCAGAATTGCCAATGGGAAGTTCCACGGTGGGATCACGATGCCAGCGCCGAGCGGAATGTAAAACGCTTCGTTAACTTCGTCTTGCAAGGGCGACTGTGTCAGCGGCTGGGATTCGGCAAAGCGCAGGGCCTGACGCGCGTAAAATTCCATGAAATCAATCGCTTCGGCTGTGTCAGCTTCTGCTTCTGCCCACGATTTGCCCGCTTCCAACACCAGCCACGCATTGAATTCCAGCTTGCGACGGCGCATTTCTGCTGAGGCTTTGACTAGATACGACGCGCGATGTTCTGCCGATGTGTATTGCCAGGTCTTGAACGCTTCGTTGGCTGTCCGAACAGCCTGATCAGCCTGCTCTTGGGTGGCGCGATGCACGCGACCCACAACCTGTTTGAAGGCCGACGGATTGTACGAAGTCAGTAAATCGCCGGTCTGAATTCGTTCGCCATTGATGACCAGCAGATATTCGCGGCCTAATTCGGCTTCGACTTTGGCAACAGCAGCGGCCATTGCGACAGCATTACGTTCATCTGTGAAATCGAGAAACGGTTCGTTCTTAAACGGTGGAAGATGCATGAATCACCTCAAATGCGGACTCGGTAAATAAATGAACCGAAATTATGAATGCTTGTCGCTGATTTCGCAATTCGCTGAATCGGCAATTTCTAATTCGACGACTGTTGCGCCCCATCCTCCTGCTTCCGGTGGTGCATCGCTGAAGTGAATCACAAATGGCGTCCTGGCCAGCACCTTGCGTGTCATTTCGCGCTGCACGCCGATTCCTTTGCCGTGAATAATGCGAACAAAACGAAAGCGCCGCGCCTGAGCCTGCTGTAAATACTCTTCAATCACAGCCTGACTTTGCCTGGGCGGGATCGAATGCAAATCGAAAACGTCTGTGATTTCCAACGCGACCGGATCAGGAAATGGGTTTTCGTCATCCATCATTTGGTCATCCATTTGGTCATCAGCAGGAGCTGATTCCGTAGGGGCTTTTGACCAGAAGCGGAAGAGTTTCATGCTTTGAGCATATCGGGTACACTCTCGCTTCGCAATCGCCCCAGATGATGATGTTTATGACCGATAAATACGCAAACCCCTGGAAAACTTTATCCACGCAAATTGTTTATGAAAACCCCTGGATTCGCGTCCGCGAAGATCAGGTGCTTCGGCCTGATGGGCAACCGGGAATTTATGGTGTAATTGAATATCACGGCTGTGTTGGCGTTTTGCCTATAGATGCCGACGGAAACGTGCATCTGGTCGGGCAATTTCGTTACGTCCTGAATCAGTATTCCTGGGAAATTCCCGAAGGTGGTTGCCACGTTGGAGAAGACCCGTTCACCGCCGCTCAGCGCGAATTGCGCGAAGAATTAGGCCTGGAGGCGGGCAAGTTGGAACTGCTGGGGCGGTCGCATTTGTCAAATTCCGTTTCTGACGAAGAAGCGTTTTATTACGTGGCAACCGATTTGGTGCAGGGCGAAGCAGCGCCAGAAGGCACCGAACAGCTTGAACGTCGGATTGTGACTTTTGACGAAGCCTTACAGATGGTGCTGAACAGCGAGATTACGGATTCTTTAAGCCAGATTGCGATTTTGCATTACGCAGCGCTCAAAAATAAGCAATGAACGAATTCGCCTTACCCAGCGAAGATCAATTAGAGCCGGAACCACGCTGGCCTGCCCTGGTGGCAATGGTGGCAGTGGGTGGCGTTTACCTTGCCTTGCCTGATTATTTGACGATTGGGCCGCGCTGGTTGTATTTGATCGTTGTCGTTCTTCTGCTGATTCCGACTGTGATTTCACATCATCATGGCAAACACGACATCAACAAAATTTTCAGCATTGCCACGATTAGTGTCGTCACTGTTGAGGTGATTTTGTCTGTAACCTTGCTGATCAATGCTTTAGTGGGAGCGCTGCCGGGACGCAGGGAAGCTCCCCGCGATTTATTGATTTCGGCGGGTTCGCTGTGGTTCACGAACGTCCTGGTTTTTGCCTTATGGTATTGGCGTCTGGATGCCGGGGGGCCGAATCATCGAGATCGGCGCGTTGGACATCCAGATGGCGCATTTCTTTTTCCGCAAATGACAATGCCGGAAATGGCAAACTGGTCGCCAAACTTTATTGATTACTTGTTTCTTTCATTCAATACCAGCACCGCTTTTTCGCCGACTGATGTGCCTGTGCTGGCGCGATGGGCAAAGTTGCTCATGATGTTGCAATCATTTATTTCTCTGACGGTCGTCGCATTGCTGGCAGCGCGCGCCGTCAATATCCTTGGAAGTTAATTTTCATTGGAGGTTATGAACTATGAAAAATCTCAAGGCTTCTGTCGCTTTCCTGTTGGTTATGTTGGCAATGAACTCGATGCTTAGCGCACAAAGCTTACAATATCCTCAAACGCGTAAAATAGATCACACCGACACCTATCACGGAACGGTTGTGCCTGACCCGTATCGCTGGTTGGAAGACGACAATTCCAAAGACACCGCCGCGTGGGTTGAAGCGCAGAACAAAGTCACGTTTGCTTATCTGGAAAACATTCCGTACCGCACGAAAATCAAACAGCGGCTGGAAGCACTGTACAACTATCCCAAAATCGGTGCCCCATTTCGTAAAGGCGAATATTACTTTTTTGCCAAAAATGACGGACTGCAAAATCAAAGCGTGTATTACATCCAGAAGGGATTGAACGGTACGCCCGAAGTGCTGATTGACCCTAACAAATTCTCTGCCGATGGAACCAATGTCTTGTCGGCTTTTTCGCTCTCGAAAGATGGCAAATATCTCGGCTATGGCATCAGCAAAGGTGGGTCTGACTGGTCGGAATATCATGTGATGGAAGTGGCAACGCGGAAAACTTTGCCCGATACGCTGACCTGGGTGAAAGTTTCGGGTCTTTCGTGGGCGGGCAATGGGTTCTTTTACAGCCGCTATCCCGCGCCCGAAAAAGGTCATGAGCTTTCGACCAAAAATGAAAATCATCAGGTCTGGTATCACAAGGTTGGCACCGATCAATCGCAGGACGAATTAGTGTACGAAGACAAAGCGAACCCGCAACGCTTTCACAATGTCAGCGTCACCGAAGATGAACGCTTTGCCATTTTGAATATGTCAGATCGCGGCAAAGGCAAAAAAGGGAATGCCATCTTCTTCCGCGATTTATCAAAGGCCGAGAAGAAATTCACGCCAATTGTTGGCGAAATCGGCAATGACAGTTTTGGCGTGCTGGATAACGTCGGCGACAAATTCCTGATTCGCACGGATAAAAATGCTCCGAACGGCAAAATCGTGCTGTTTGATCCGAAAGACCAAAGCTGGAAAGACGTATTGGCCGAAAAGCCTGAACCCTTGCAAGGTTCTACCACAGCAGGAGGCAAGCTTTTCGTTTCATACCTGAAGGATGTTACGACGCGTGCGTATGTCTATGACCTCAATGGCAAACTGGAAAACGAAATCAAGTTGCCGGGCATTGGCAGCGCGGGCGGATTTGGCGGGAACAATGATGACAAGTTTGTTTTTTACAGTTTCACTTCGCTGAACTATCCGCCCACGATTTTCCGCTACGACATCGCAACTAAGAAATCTACAGTTTTTCGTACCATTGAAATCGCCGGATACAAAGCCGACGATTACGAAACCAAACAGGTCTTTTACAACAGCAAAGACGGCACCAAAGTTCCGATGTTTCTGGTGCATAAAAAAGGCTTGAAGCTGGACGGCAATAATCCAACGTTGCTGTATGGCTATGGCGGATTCAACATTACAACCTCGCCCACGTTCAGCCCGTTGCGGATTGCCTTGCTCGAACAAGGATTCGTGTATGCTTCGGCGAACATTCGCGGCGGTGCAGAGTACGGCGAGAAATGGCACGAAGCAGGCACCAAGCTGAAAAAGCAAAACGTCTTTGACGACTTCATTGCGGCGGCGGAATGGTTGATTGCCAACAAATACACGTCATCACAAAAACTGGCGTTGCAGGGCGGTTCCAATGGCGGTTTGCTGGTTGGCGCGGTAATGAACCAACGACCGGAGCTATTCAAAGTTGCGCTGCCTGCGGTGGGCGTGATGGATATGTTGCGCTTTCACAAATTCACGATTGGCTGGAACTGGATTGCTGATTACGGTTCCAGCGATAACCCGGATGAATTCAAAGCGTTGTTTGCTTACTCTCCTTTGCACAATATCAAACCGGGCGTGAACTACCCCGCGACTTTGATTACAACAGCAGATCACGATGATCGCGTTGTGCCTGCGCATTCGTTCAAGTACGCCGCTACATTGCAGGAAAAAGCTGCGGCCAGCACCAGCAATCCGCTGCTGATTCGCATCGAAACCAAATCCGGCCACGGGGCCAGCAACACGGCGAAACAATTGGAAATCACGGCGGATCAATACGCGTTTATGATCCATAACCTGGGAGTAAAAACTACTTATTAGTTAAGAAGCGATTAGCCAGTAGCGGTTGGACGGACTGATGTAGCGCAACAAACAAGATGTTTGTTGTACCTTATTTGCGAAGATGTACCGCAAACATCCTGTTTGCGCCATCAATACAGCTAACCGCTACTGGCTCAAAAATTATGCGATACGAAAACAAAGTCACAATTATCACTGGTGGAACAAAAGGCATTGGCGAAGGCTGCGTCCGCGTCTTTGTGGATGCCGGAGCGAAAGTCGTTTTCTGTGCGCGCAATGCTGCACAGGGCAAAGAACTGGAAACGGAAATGAACGCGTTGGGCAAAGGCGAGGCGACGTTCATTCAATGCGATGTTTCCAAAGTCGAAGAGATTGAAAACCTCATCAACGCGACAGTGGCAAAATACGGGCGGATTGATTGCCTGATCAACAATGCAGGCTGGCATCCGCCGTATCATCCGATTGATGAATTTTCGATTGAGGATTTTCGCAGCCTGCTGGATTTGAATCTGGTCAGCATCTTTGCCGCGTGCAAATTCGCGTTGCCGCACATCCGCAAAACAACGGGAAATATCATCAACCTTTCCAGTTTGGTCGGGACGATGGGACAGGTTTACGCCACGACCTATGTCCCCACAAAAGGCGCGATTATTTCCTTGAGCAAAGCCTTAGCAATTGATGAAGCCGCGCACGGCGTACGGGTCAATTGTGTTTCGCCCGGCAATATTTTTACACCGCTTTGGCAAGAGGGAATAGACGCCTCGCCTGATCCTGAAAAGACCTTGGCCGATGGCAACGCCGCGCAATTGCTGGGACGCATGGGGACGATTGAAGAGGCAGGCAAGATGTGTCTTTACATCGCCGCCGAAGCGACCTTTTCGACGGGCACAGATTTTCTGCTGACAGGTGGTGCCGAACTGTCGTACGGCAGAAAAAGCCGTATCAACTAACCTGGTGACGCACACATCCGGCGGTCTGATTGACTAATCGTGCGGGAACGCTCGCCTTTGGTAAATCCAGACCGCAGGATGTGTGCGGATTCCGGGACCACAACTGAGGATCATTATGAAGCTCCGATACAAAATTGCTGGTTTGCTTGTGCTGGCTGGGGTTCTTGCTTCGTGTCAGTCGTCGCCTGCCACACCGACTAGCAAAGGCGTCATAGACGAATCCAAAGTTGTTGACCTCACCTACAGCTTTGACGACAAAACAATTTACTGGCCGACGGCCAAACCGTTTACGTGGGAAAAAGAAGCCTGGGGACAATCAGCTGGTGGATTCTGGTACACGGCAGCACGTTATTCGGCGAGCGAACACGGGGGCACCCATCTCGATGCTCCAGTTCATTTCGGAGAAGGGAAGCAGGCCGCTGATGAAATCCCTGTGGCGAATTTGGTCAGCCCGGCTGTTGTCATAGACATTGCCGAAGCCTGCGCCAAAAATGCTGATTACCTGTTATCTGTCGAAGACATCACGAAATGGGAAAGTCAGCATGGGCGTTTGCCGGATGATTGCATCGTGCTGATTCACACGGGTTGGGGAAAATTCTGGGGCGACAAGAAAAAGTATCTGGGCACTGATGCACCCGGCGACACCGCAAATTTGCATTTTCCCGGCATCTCACGCGAGGCGGCGAAGCTTCTGGCCGATCAGCGCAAAATTAATGCCATCGGTATTGACACTGCCAGCATAGATTACGGCCCGACCAGAGATTTCATCGCACACCAAATTCTGAACGGGGCAAACATTTATGGGTTGGAAAATGTCGCGAATTTGGAAAAACTGCCTGCGACAGGAGCAACGCTGATTGCTTTGCCGATGAAGATTAAAGGCGGAACTGGCGGCCCGGTGCGCATCATTGCGATTCTGCCATAGATTGTGCCCTTACTTCGTGCGGGCTTCTGCCATAGGACATTGCATCCTTACTTCGTGTGGGCTTCTGCCATAGGACATTGCGCCCTTACTTCGTGCGGGCTTCTGCCATAGATTGCGCCCTTACTTCGTGCGGGCTTTTGCTCATCCATATTTTCTTATGACCGAATATTCCCAAATCCTGTCTGCAACCAACGGCGCGATTACCACGATCACGCTCAATCGCCCGGAAAAACGCAATGCCCTCGGCGACACAATCGTACGCGAATTGCTTGACGCGTTGAGCGAAGCCGATGCTGATACAGACACCAAAGTTGTTGTGCTGCGTGGGGCGGGCACGGACTTTTGTGCAGGCGCAGATTTGGCGCAACTCGAACGCGTTTCACAGGCTGGGATTCTTGATAATTGGAGCGATGCTGCTGCCGCGTCTGAAATGTTCAGCAAGCCGCGCAAAATGAAAAAGCCCGTCATTGCTGCGGTGCATGGGCGGGCGTTTGCAGGCGGTGCCGGACTCGCGACGGCGTGTGATTTGATTATTGCGTCACGCTCGGCGCAGTTTGCTTACCCCGAAGTCAAAATCGGATTTGTTGCAGCAATGGTGATGGCGTTTTTGCGCCGCAGTCTGGGCGAAAAGCGTGCGCTGGAATTGCTCATCACGGGTAAAGTGATTCCCGCCGAAGAAGCCGAACGTCTCGGCTTTGTGAATCGTGTTTGTAATGATGAAGACTTTGAGGTGGAGGTCGAAAAGTTTGCCAACGAAATCGCTTCGGTCAGTGTGTCAGCCGTGATGCTGACGAAATATTTGCTGTACCAAACCGACGCGATGAACTTCGACCAGGCGATTCGCGCAGGCGTAGACATGAACGCCATTGCACGGATGACCGAAGATTGTCAGGCAGGCGTCAAAAAATTCCTGAGCAAGTCATAAGCCTGCGGAAACACGCACGAAGTAAGTGTGAATTTGTCAGGCAGGCGTCAAACGCGTACGAGGTATGTGAACTCTCGCCCTTACTTCGTGCGGGCTTCTGCCTCTTGTGGCTTAGCCATTTGATAGCAAACCCACAGGCCAAGCCACAACGATGCCAGCAACACAACAAACCCGATCCCGCGCGTCATCATCGCAATTTTGGCATCGTGTTCGATTAGCCCGACCTTCAACAGCAAATATTCCCAATCGTGATAGGCATCTCCGCCGCCGATGCTGACCAGTGGCAATTGCATGACCTGTGCATCACCGATGTAGGTCGCCAGATTGTAGAGGCTGAATGACAGCCAGCAGCCCGCCACTGAAATCCCAAAATAATCGCGCTGATATAGCAACATCCCCATTCCAATCATCGGCACGGCCAGTTGGGTAATGCTGCCGCCCGCCACAGCCATAAATTCGCCGAACCCGCTGAACAGCACGTGCCCCAATTCGTGCAGTCCGAACGTTAATCCACCGAACCAGCTTGAATACAACGTATCGCGCATGTGATTGAACCCGGCATATGCGAGGTACAGCAGCAAGGGCAATCGCAGTAGATTGCTGCGCCCCTGGCACCATTCTGTGGCATCTGTTTTGAGCGCGGAGAAGAAATCAGCGAAAGATTGCATGTGGGGAAGCCCCAGGTTCTTTCGAGGCACAGGCAATGTACTTTACTTGAAAAGCGGTGGGCAAGAAAAAAGTTTCAGCCGCAGGTTAATTACGCGAGGTTGTTTTCTGAAGGACAAAGCCGTGTTGGTACAAGGCTTGTTTCAGATTCTCGAACAGTCTTGAATTTTGTCGCGCCAGGATTTGTGCTTCGTCATTGGCTTCCGTCTCTTTTCCTAAGAGTGAGTACAAGATGATGAGTCGGACATGAAAGACCTCAATGTGATTATATTCCTGGGTTAGATACTCAAGCTGCTGAATCTGCCCGTTGGCTTTGCCGAGCTTAATGCTGGTGGAATACATGTCAAAGTAAAGATCGGCAAAGCTGGGCTTCCAATTCACCGCGTCAACGTACGACGAGGCCATTTCAAAGTAATCATTGGCTCCCGTGAGGTTGTTCTGTTTGAGCCGCTCTTTCCCCGCCTGATAAAGCTCATCGAAGGATTGACGCACTACGATTTTTTCTCCGGGCTGGATTCCATGACTCTCCGGTTGATGCGGCGGTGGATATTCGACCGCAGTGTCTACGACATCAAACAAGAACGGTTGATGGTTGCTCTGGACAAACAGCGTGATAAAGAACGCCAGCAGGAGCATGATCGTAATCGGCTTCATTGAATTGCGCCAGATCATGACTTCCAGGTTCTTGTCGGCTTCGGCCACGTTCTGTCGGGCTTTGGTCAGGGTGGGAAGGATTTGTTGGTGCCGTGTTTCAATTTGTTGTTTGAGGTTGCGCAGGTAATAAATGCCACTCGTAATTTCGTGTTCCAATCGAAGTTTTGCGTACTCTGTTTCCTCTTCGATTTTTAATCGGGTCGCGGGTGCGATAGCTTCGGCGGGGTCAAAAATAAAATCTGTTTCGATCTGGCGTTGCCAGTTCAGCAAATCATTGATTTCAGTTTCAGTCGTGCCTAGCGTTCGTAATTCATGTTCACGCAACTCTGCTGCCGTTTTGATTCCTTTAGCCCGCAACCAGGATTTCATCGAGTCGTTGATCTGTGCGCTTGGTACTTCTTCAATCTCAAAATTCGCAAGATGTTGATGTAAGGCCGAGGCTCTGGCTCTGGTTTCGAGTCGTTGCAACTTTTGGGTGCGCTGCTCGGCCAGCGTTTCATACGCTTCCAGCTTTTGTTCCAGGTCGTGGAATTTGCCGTGGTAAGCCTCATTTTCCTTTGTGCCCCCCAGCTTTTGTTGCAATTCGCGGACGTGATTTTCGGCAATTTCGCGCCGCTTGAGAATTTGTTTGGTGATGGGGTGATTCGGCAAGTCGAAGAGGGCGGTGAAAAGCGTTTGCATGGAATCGTTATCCCGTTGCTTATTCGCACCTGCGATCCATCTGACAGTCAAAAGAATCAAGGGAAGCAACCAGAATGCGGCGTAGAATCCGCCCATCATCGCCGCAATGATTCCACCTAAACCTGCGTAAATCATGGCGATCCAATACCGGATGCGTCGTTGTTTCGTGAATGCGATGACTTCGGGCCAGAGCTGCGGAAGAACGCTGACGTGTTGTCCTTGCGGGTCGCTTAATTGCAGCTTTGGGATTTCCCGCCAGATTTCGTCCAGGCGAAACGCGCTGGGGTATTGCCGGGCTTCGACCAGATTGAAGTTGAATAATCGAATCCGCGCGCGTGTTTCAATGTGACACCACGGACATTCGGGCAATGTCTCGTAAAAATAATGCCCACTGTGCAACAAACATCGTTGCAGCGATTGCGTCAACGTTGAGAGCGGCGCAATCCATTCGCTTGCCTTCGGACGATCTGTGGCCAAAAAGGCGCGGCGGAACAGTGCGGCAATCGTTTCTGGGATGGCTTCTAAAGGCAATGTGCCGGGCGGCGGGTGCATTTGTCGTTGGGTGGCATCTGTGCCATAGGCAAATCGCCCTTGCTGAATCGCTGTTTCCAATGGCATTTCGCCTGCGCCCAAAAAACGGCCCGAATACGGATGACGCCCCAAAAACAAAAGCTGAAAGATAACCACGGCCAAACCAAAATAATCGTGTTCCTGCTGGCGATCTATCTCATTGAATGGAATGCGAATGCCCTGCAATTCCGGCGGCGTGTATTCGGGGAAGCCGCCTTCGCAACGATAGGTTTTTTCTGGGGTCGTCAGTTGAAAGCTGTCGCAATCCAAAAAGTACACCGTCGCTTTTTTCGTGACCAGAATGTTTTTGGGATTCACATCGCCAATGACAAAGCCTTGTTCGTGCAGCGCGGCTACGGCACGCGCAATGTTGGCGGCGACGTGAACCAGAAATGACCACGAAGCGTCAGGGAATTTTTTGAGCCGACTTTTTGGGCTGTGCAATGTATGTACTTCCTCAGCCTGCCCGATTTTATTCATCACAAAGCCGATGACATTGCCATTCGGTTCGTCGCGCAACACATCCACCGGCCAGGCCGAAATCCTGAACAATCCTTCAGTCCCAAGACGGGCCATCGCCATCAGTTTGTCAGCTTTTTCCGGGGCAGGTATTTCGTGGTACAACTTGGCTACAAGGTCTGGTTGTCCTTGAATGTCGTACACCGTTCCCTCGCCACCTCCGCCGATCTTATCGCCCAACACGATGATTTGCTGTTGTGAGTTGTAGATTCCTTTGATTGTCGAAGTTGGCACAGACAAAACTGGTTCCGCCGCGATTTCCACGGCAGGCGGAGCAGTCGTCCGATTTTTCAGCTTCGTTGTCATCTTCGGCTGGCGAGGATTAATGTTTTGTCGTCATCCGTCCGGGCGTTAAATTTCTCTGAGTGTAGATAAACGGCCAGGGCCTGCGAAAGTTCCTCAGAAAACCCCGCCGGGCGCGGTCGCAACCACGAAAATAGCGGAGTGAAAAATGGTGCGTGCGCCGTTTTCTGGCGGTAATCCAGCACTAAATTTTGAATCCCATCGGTGAACAACGCGACTTCGTCCACCGCGTAGTTGTGCTGGGCCACAACGCATTTTTCTTTGGCATCGGCATCGGTCAAAAAGTTCGTGGTGTTGGCATATTCGCCCTGTTGGGGCCAGCACACAATTGCATAGCTGGCGCTGTCTTCGTGCGTTGCTTCGACAATGGCTCCGTCACCGAGCTGAAAATATACGGCGCATTCCGGGCCGATGGCAGCGGCTAAGAAAGTGCAGGCATAATCTGATAAATTGTGGGGCGTTGCTTCGATCTGTTGCCGCACCGCCTGCTGAAAACGATCAATCCACCAGCCGATGAACTCCGGTGAAAGTTGTGTCACCGATCCACCACAGGCAAAGTAGCTTTTGACATCTGCGAGGAATAAATCGCAAGCCAACTGGGAGCCGATCTGGGCCTGTGCGGCACTGCCCGCGCCATCCGAGGCGACGGCCACAAAGATCGAAGCATCGGCAGCATCCAGGATGACTTCAGCGCGACTGGCGTCTTGTAGCGGTGCTCCTGTTTTTGCATGCGATGTTCCGCAAACAGAAGCGAGGCCGTATTTCCACATAAGTTCAAAGCGAAGCCCAGCCATCCGGGGCAACAGGATTTTTCAACGGAATGTCATCGCCCGGAACAGAACGCGACACGGCACTGAGCGATGACGAGAGCCACACGAACATTTCCTGAAACCGCAGCCCGTTCAGGCGCAGCGGTTGTCGCACGGCAATGTGGCTGAGCACATCAAAATTTGCGCCTTCGACCCCGACGGCAAAAAAGGCAAAGGATTTTGCGGCCTCTCCGGCGCGCACCATTTCGGCAGCCCGACGCCAATCATCCGTCGGTTCGCCATCGCTGATCAAAAAGACCCAGGGGCGATAATACGAAATACCGTTGTGGCGGTACGACGCTTTGCGGTCGTGCAGCAACTCGACGGCTTTTTCAATGGCTTTTCCCATCGGCGTGTCGCCTTCGGCTTTGAGTTTGGGCGGGCGAAAGACATCCGGCGTTTGAAAGTCTGTCAGGCGACGCACCGGGCCAAAAGTGACAAGCGATAATTCCACCCGTTTGACAGCCAGATCATCCATCATCAATTCCTCGCGGAAGGCGGCAATGCCTGCGTTCAATTCGTCAATCGGTCGGACTATGCCCGGCGTTGCGCCATCGTGCAAAAGCTTCTGCACGGGCGATGTGGGTTGCACCACTTTTTTCTCGTCATTCATGGAACCTGAGGTATCGAGCAAGAGCACGCACGGGCAACGCGGCTCTGGGTTGTCTACAAATTCTGGATCGGGAAAGGGAATCTGATCAAAGGTTTGAGGCACAACGCAATCTCCTCAAATCTGACAAGCGGTTTTTCTGGCTAAATACTGAAACCGATTGTAGCAGTAAGTGAAGAATTGAAGGGAACAATTATCCGCAGCGATGAGATTTTTACGATCACCGCTTCACGGAAATTGACGAAGGTCAAAAGCGATTGTTAGTATGACTTAACGCGATGACAATCAATCTGACAACGAAAGTTCGTCTGCGCGCGGCAATGGCGGTGCTGCTACTGGCCCTGGGATGGCTTGCCGTCCCGGCTTCGATGGTAGTGCGGGAACCCGATGTCTGTGGGATGGAATGCTGCATCGAAGAGGGCTTTTGTTGTTGTGTTACCCGTCGCGCGTATGTCGAAGGCCAGGAAACAGAGCCGGACGAAATCGCATTCAATATCCAAACGGAACTGCGCGCCCCCTGTCCGGCTGGTTGTGCTGGTTCTACCCCTTCCGCGCAAATTGTCTTGCTCCGCTTTCAATCGGCTCCCGCGCCTGCGGTAGCTGCCGCCATTCTTCCCGCCCGGTATGAATGGGGGACGGCGCTTCTACATTATCCCTTTGCCGCGCAACCATCTGCTCCACGCGCGCCACCGTTTTGCGTTTGATACTTCCTTGCTAATTTCATTCACCAATTACCTGACGACGAACTATGCCTGCTAAATGGTAGGGTAGTGCAATCTTATTTGTCGCCGCTGTGAAAACCGCTCTGGCTTTGGCCGACGCAGGTTTTCATGGACGGCGCGCAAGGAGTTAATCTTTATGTGGAGAATCATTCGTTCTCATCGCATTCTTTTGCGTACTCTCTCGCTGTTTGTGTTATGCGGGGGTTTTCAGAGTGCCTTCGCACAGCAATCCGTCACTTCCGCGACGCTCAGCGGACGCATTGAAGATAGCAGTAACGCATTAATTGTCGGCGCAACGATCACCGCCACCAGCCTTGACCAAAATCAGCGCGTAACCACAACCAGCGATGGGCAGGGACGGTTTCGCTTTTTGTACCTGCCTGTTGGGAACTATCAAATCAAAGTTGTGAGTGATGGCTTTGCCTCACTCGAACGATCCTTGATGTTAACGGTTGGGCAATCATTGGATGTCGTATTGAGACTGTCGGTCGCGGGAGTTACCAGCAAGGTCGAAGTTACCAGCGACGCGTTAGTCATTGAGACCGTACGCACACAATTGGCCGAAACCGTGCAACCGCGTGAGATTGACAATCTGCCGCTCAATGGTCGCAATTACCTCGATCTCGCGGCCCTCACGCCCGGCGTCACGCGCGCCAACCCGGTGGCGAATCAACGCTTTGCCGAGACTTCTGCTGTGCCTGGCACGCAGATTTCTGTGGCTGGGCAGCGCAACATCAATAACGGGTTTGTGCTGGACGGGTTGTCCGCGAATGATGATGCCGCAGATTTGCCCGGCACTTTTTATTCACAGGAAGTCATCCGCGAATTTCAGGTTATCACTTCGGGCGGCATTGCCGAATATGGGCGCGCTTCGAGCGGGATTATTAATGTCGCCACGCAATCCGGCACGAATGAATGGCGCGGGCGACTCTATGGTTTCCTGCGCAATCAACGACTGGATGCTCGCAATCCACTTTCCGCCACGAAAGACCCGTTGACGCAAGCGCAGTATGGCGCAACGCTTGGCGGGCCACTCAAACACGACCGCACGTTTCTCTTTGCGAATTTCGAGCAAACGCGATTGCACAATGCCGTCGTGCTGACGATTGCGCCCGCGAATGTGACGGCCATCAACAGCACGCTTGATCAACTCAAATACGCCGGGCCACGCGTTTTCACGGGGCTGGCTCCGTCCGGTTATAACAGCAGCAACTTTTTGATGCGGGCGGATCATCGGTTGAATGCAAACAATTTGCTGTCGGTGCGCTACAGCTTTTATGACATTAATAGTCGGAACGCGCGTGGTGTGGGCGGGTTGAATGCAGTCAGTCGTGGTACGGCATTGACGAACCGCGATCAGACGTTGGCGGTCAGCGAAGTCGCTACGCTCAATGCCCACACTGCCAACGAAGCGCGCTTTCAATTTACACGCAGCCGACTGGCAGCGCCGCCTAACGATCTAACTGGCCCCGCAATCACGATTTCCGGCGTGGCGAACCTGGGTACTTCGACCTCGTCGCCGACCGGACGGGATTTAGACCTGCTCGAATTCGTAGACAACGTCACCACGTTGCGCGGCGCGCACTCGCTCAAATTCGGCGCGGATTTTCTTTACAATCGCGTGAACATCACGTTTCCCGGTGCCTTGCAGGGCGGTTACACGTTCTCCTCGCTCGCCAACTTGCAGGCTGCGCGGTACGTTACATATCAACAAGCCTTCGGCGCGCCGAGCCTGTTTCAATCGAACCCGAACTTTGGCGTCTTCGCACAGGATGAATGGCGGGTGCGTCCGGGGCTGACGATCAATGCCGGGCTGCGCTATGACGTGGAATGGTTGCCGCGTCCGATTCAGGCGGACACGAACAACCTTGCGCCGCGTTTAGGGATTGCCTACGCGCCGCGCAACGGCAAGACGGTGATTCGCGCGAGCTACGGACTGTATTACGACCGCCTGCCCTTGCGCGCCACGTCGAACGCGCTGCAACGCGATGGGACAAAATACAAAGTCGCTACATTCTCGTTCGGGCAAGCGGGCGCGCCTGTATTTCCGAATGTCGCAGCGGCATTTCCTGCCGGTTTTTTACCGAGCATCACGACCATTGATCCGAGCATAGACAATGCCTATACACAGCAAGCCAGCTTGCAGATTGAGCGTGAGTTGAGCGCAAACACGTCATTGTCAGTGGGGTATCTGCACACACGCGGATTGCATCTGATTCTCTCGCGCAACGTCAATGTGCCCACGCTGACCGTTGCACAGGCGACGCAACTTGGCATTGCAAATCTGGGTCGTCCGAATCCGAACTTTGCCAATATGTCGCGCTATGAAAGTTCGGGCGATTCGTCTTACAACGGCTTGACAGTGTCGCTGAATCGGCGCTTCAAGGGCTGGTTCGGCGGGCGTGTGTCGTATACGTTCTCAAAAGCGATAGACAATACGGGCAACGCGTTTTTCTTCACGCCGCAGGATAATTTTAATCTGCGCGATGAACGCGGATTGGGCGATAACGACCAACGGCACGTGCTGGCAGTCAGTGGCACCTTGGCGCTGACAGAGACGGGACAGGCGAAGACGTGGCGGCGTGTACTGACAGGATTTCAATTGAGTCCGATTTTCCGCTACGGCTCGGCGCTGCCCTTCAACATTGTGACGGGGGCAGATCGCAACAACGATACGACGGTCAATGATCGTCCTCTTGGCGTGGGGCGCAACACGGGCGTGGGCTTTGATTTTGCCTCGTTCGATTTGCGCTTGAGCCGTCGCATTCGCTTTACCGAACGAGTTGGCGTGGAAGTCCTCGCGGAAGGCTTCAATCTTTTCAATCGCGCGAATTTTCAATTGCCGAATAACACATTTGGCACGGGCACGACACCGAATGCGACGTTTGGGAAACCTAATGGAGCGGCTGATCCGCGTCAGCTTCAATTTGGGTTGCGGCTATCGTTTTAGCGTAGCGGAGTAAATATTTCATTCACAACGTTGCACGAGGTGAAAGGCTTACTCTTCATCTGTGTGACTTTGAGAACGAAATTGAAAGGATCATCGCAATGAACAAAGTAATCGTTCTCTTTTTATTCTTGTTATGTGCCTTGCCCCTCTTCGCGCAAACGCATCAACACGGCGTGGTGACAATCGGCGATGGGCAATTCAATCCGTTCGTCACGGCAGACGCGCGCGGCGGCTTCTATCTGGCTTATATCGAACGATCCAACAATGCGAGCAATGTGATGCTGCGTCACGCACCAGATGGCGTGAATTTCTCTGCGCCCGTCCGCGTCAACGATCAAGTTGGTGATGCCACTGTGCGCAATGAAAATCCACCCAAAGTCATCGTCGGCCCACAAGGCGATGTCTATGTCTGTTGGGCAAATGAGCGGGGCAAATGGAAAGGTAATATTCGCTTTGCGCGTTCGACCGATGGCGGCAGGACATTTGCGCCTGCGCTGACTATCAACTCAGATGGCACAAAAGAACCCGCTGGGCACGCGTTTCAATCGCTTGCTGTGGACAAGCAGGGACGCATCTACATCGCCTGGATTGATGAACGCAATAAGCAAAAAGAAGATCGCGGCGCAGAAATCTGGCTGACGATTTCGACGGATCGCGGCAAGACATTCTCGGCTGATCGCCGCATTTTGACCGATGTCTGCGAGTGTTGTCGCACGAACTTGCAAACCGACGCATCGGGCAATCTTTATCTTTCGTATCGCACAGTTCCGCGCGACGGGCCAATGTTTCGTGACGTCATTGTGGCGCGTTCTTCCGATGGTGGAAAGACCTTTGTCCCGACTGTCGTGAGTCTGGATAAATGGGAAATCAATGGCTGCCCCGTCGCCGGGCCAAGCCTGTCGGTAAGCGCCAACGGGCAGATCACCGTGGCCTGGTTTATGGGCGGCATAGAAAAGCCCGGTCTGTATTACGCAATGTCACACGATAGCGGCACAACATTCACCACCCGGCAATGGCTGCCTGCACAGAAGCGAATGGGCAAACACGTGCATAGTGCGCTGACGAAAAATGGGCAGTTTTGGCTGGCGTGGGATGACATGGCAGAACAACCCTTCAGCAGTTGGGGGGTAATCAAGCGCCCAAGTTCGATGCTATTGCCTCGCGGGGAGCAACAAGGCCTGACTTATCCGGTCATCGCAACTAATGATCAGCAGGTCGTTATTGCAGCAATGCGCCCTGCTTCGGCAGATTTGTTTGTGCAAACGATCCCGCTGACAGAACGATAAACGATGCGAATGCCACAGCACATCTGGAAACACCTGCCTGCGATAGCGCTGCTATTGTTGTTTATTGGCGGCTGGCTATCGGTTCCGGTGTCGCTTGTGATGCCTGCGCCGATCACTTGCGGCATGGAGTGCTGTGAAGACAGCGGCGAGTGCTGTTGTTTTCTTTCGCGTCGGGCGATAGCGCAAGATGAAAACGGAAGCAGCGAGCAATCATCACAGCTCGTCTCCTGGCAAAAAAGCTGTCCTTCAAATTGTGCTGCGCCGCCTTCCTTTGGCAATCATTCCCTTGCACAAAAGAACTTGCCTTCCTTGTTGCGTCTGGAATTGATGGCGCGGGATGAACGGCTTTCACATCAGGAAGAAACGCCTGGACGTTTAGAACTTTGTCATAAATCCGCACCGCGCGCCCCACCTGTTTTCTCCTAGCCTATTCTCCGCGTGACCAAAATCGGGCTGCCGCGCATTGTCTGGCAAGGCGCTTGTTCGTCACGATTCATTCGCGCACAAAATTGGTCGAACCGCTTCAGATTTGTTGAGCTTTATCGTCCTTTCAGCTCAGCGCAAAGAGTCAGCGATGCGACCAGCCGGGGCACGTTGTCAGCCAACGCGCGGCTTGTGCCTCGGCCTTTTCAAACTCAACATTTGGAGAAAGCAATGAACAGAATGAAAGTCATTCTTATACGCAATTTTGTTACTCGTCACTTGCAGACAGTTCTGCTGATTTTATTCGTTTGCTTCAGTCTTACTGCCTGTCAGCCCGCGCTTTCCAAAGAACGCGCTGTCATCAAGCAATTTAATTTGCGAGGTCGGGTGGAATCGGTGGATCAGAAGAACAGCGGCATCACTGTTGCCCACGAAGATATTCCTGGCTTTATGCCTGCGATGACGATGCTCTTCAAGGTTAGGGATGCCGCTGAACTGCGCACTATCCGCCTGGGCGATCAGATTCAGGCTGTGGTGGGCTACAACCAACGAACAAAGGAAACGTGGCTTCAGCAAATCGTTGTCATCCAACGGAATCGAGGTGATCAATGAATCCAGGAGATTTCGTCAACGCTTCACAAAACTGCTATTCGCGCCCGGCAGCGGCTAGGCTAATATAATTCCCACGAAAGGAAGGAACATCCCATGAAACGCAAACACAAACTCATCAAACTTATCTTCATTGCCTTCGTCGCCGTTGGTGTCTGGGCAATCAATTTTGATTTCAGCGCCTCTGCCCACGACGGCAAACAACATGCGCCTGCCGCTGCGAAAAAGCTGCGCAATCCCATTGCCCAACCGACCGATGCCGACATCGCCAACGGCAAGGCTTTGTACGAACAGCATTGCGCGAAATGCCATGCCAAGGATGGCAAAGCCAACACGCAGGCGGCGCAAATGATGAAGGCCAAGCCCACTGATTTGACCGCGCATCACATGCACATGCTCACGGACGGCGAACTCTATTGGGTCACGACGAACGGCATTTTGAAAAGCGGAATGCCGGCAATGAAAACCAAAATGAGCGAACGCGAGCGATGGCAAACCGTCGTCTATGTGCGCAGCCTGATGGGCGAAATGAATGCGGCGGCGAGTGGCTTGCAGGAAGTGATGTTGCGCTTCAAAGGCACGGTCGGCGACAAAGCATTCAACTGCGGCGAAAGCTACGAAGGCATTGGCACGACGAATTCCAAAATCACGCCGACCGACTTTCGTTTGTATGTTCACAACGTCCGTTTGATTGACGCGAGCGGCAAAGAAACGCCCGTCAAATTGGAGCCGGACAGCAAGTGGCAGGTGGACAACATCGCGCTGCTCGACTTTGAAAACGGCTCTGGCCCGTGCGCAAATGGCACAGCGGACATCCACGATTTCATTAAAGGAACCGTGCCTGCCGGAAATTATACGGGCGTGAAATTTACCGTCGGCGTGCCGTTTGACCGCAACCACGCTGATCCTGCGAAAGCGCCTTCGCCATTGAATCTGACGCAACTGTTCTGGGTTTGGAATTCGGGGTACAAGTTTGCGCGCATTGAAATGAACACGACGGGCTTGCCACAAGGCTGGATGCTGCATCTCGGCAGCACCGGATGTCAGCCCGGCGGCACAGCGCAAACGATTCCTTCCAATTGCACGTTTGCCAATCGCGCTGAAATCACGCTCAGCAATTTCAATATCAGCCGCGATGTCGTCATTGCCGATTTGAAGAAGCTCTTTGACGGCGCGAACGTGGACGTGAATCAACCAAAGACTGCGCGCGGTTGTATGTCGGGGCAAAACGACAGCGATTGCGCGCCGTTGTTTGCGAATCTTGGCTTAGCGTTCGCGGGCAAAGCTTCACCGGGGCAGAAATTCTTTGGTGTGGAAAAAGGCACACAGACGGCTTCCCTGGGAAAGGCTTCTTTGGGAAAAATGGGGGGCGCGCGGAAATAGCTGCCAACACTGCGGGCGAGTTCGTTTGGGACTTGCCCGCAGGTTTCCCCGCGCCCAAAGTTTCTGGCGAAAATCCGATGACAATGGCGAAGGTCGAACTGGGTCGCTATTTGTTTTATGACACGCGGTTGTCGGTGAACGGCAAGCAGTCCTGCGCGTCGTGTCACGAACAAGCCAAAGCCTTCACCGATGGCAAAGCCCGTGCGGAAGGCGCGACGGGCGAAACTCATCCGCGCAGTTCGATGAGCATCGTCAACATTGCCTACACGCCCGTGCTGACGTGGGCGAATCCGAATATGAAACAGTTGGAACGCCAGGCCCTCGTGCCGATGTTTGGCGAACATCCGGTCGAGCTTGGTTTGAGTGGCAAAGAAGCCGAAGTGCTGGCGAAACTCAAAGCCGAGCCGCGCTATCAAAAGCTCTTCCCTGAAGCGTTCGCGGGGCAATCCAATCCGTTCACGATTGAGAACGTGACGAACGCGATTGCGGCGTTTGAGCGCATTTTGATTTCGGGCGATTCGCCGTACGACCGGTACTTGAACGGCGAGAAGACCGCGATTTCTGCCTCGGCCAAACGGGGCGAAAATCTGTTTTTCAGCGAACGCCTGGAATGCTTTCACTGTCACGGCGGCTTCAACTTTTCGCAGACGACCGATCACGTTGGCAAAGCCTTTGCCGAAATCGAATTTCACAACACGGGGCTGTACAACCTTGATGGGAAAGGCGCATTTCCGAAAGACAATCCCGGCACGTTTGAAATCACGCAGCGCGCCGAAGACATGGGCAAATTCCGCGCGCCGACGTTGCGCAACATTGCCGTGACCGCGCCGTACATGCACGATGGCAGCATCGCTACGCTGGAAGCCGTGCTGGATCACTATGCAGCGGGCGGGCGCACGATCAGAAGTGGCGAATACAAGGGCGTCGGCAGCACGAATCCGAACAAGAGTTCGTTCGTCAAAGGCTTCACGCTGACACCGCAGGAACGACGCGATGTGATTGCATTCCTGAAATCGCTGACGGATGAAAAATTCCTGACCGACAAACGCTTTAGCGATCCGTGGCAGGCTGCAACAAATGCCAAACTGGAACGGCATCCATTTCGAGGACAGATTGTGCGCATTGATGCTGACATCAAGCGTGTGACGCTTGTTCACGAAGCGGTTGACGGCGTGATGGGCGCAATGAAAATGGGATTTATGGTGAAGGACCCCAAAGAGCTTGCGCCACTCAAACCCGGCGATTTTATTACCGCCGATCTCGTTTCTGATTCCGAAACAGGTGAGGCCTGGCTGGAACGGTTTCGGTTGCAAAAGAAAAAGAAATAACCGCATTTCTCATGCGCTGGTAGTGCTTCTGGCCTGCTGGCCGTGCTGGTAAGCCGCACTTTGTGCTATCTGCTGGCACTGGCTATAATCACGATTGTGGCAACGCAATCGTTGATTCTGCATAAATCGCCGCTCCATAGGGGCGATGACATTGGATTAAGTGATGTACGACAGGCGGCTCGCCTGTCGCCTCTGCGGTTTTTCGGCCAGTGACAGGCGAGCCGCCTGTCGTACATTGGGCGACCCACTCTTAATTCAATGCCATTGTTCCATAGGGGGAGCGCCCACGATGGTCAATGAACAGGTGAAACTGCTCTTTTTTGACGCGATGTTTATTTCAATCCAGGCATTATGGAAGCAGTAATTTGGTGCAGAGATGGCAATGGTGATAACAATAAAACTGAATCGGTGCAGGTCAGCTTCAGGACTGCTCTTCGGATTCAGTAATTCTTATAACTCGACCTGCTGAGAAGGTGCAGGTTTTCTATCGAGGGCAAAACAATGAAAAGTACAACAAGCAAGTTCGCTTTAGTTTTAGTTTTGGTTGCCGGGTTTGTGTGGTTAACGATCAAAAGCGAAGCGTATCCGCCGCTATTGCGCCAAGCCTCAAAGTTCGGCGCAAAGGATTGTTCGTTTTGTCATAAAGATCCCCAAAGCGCCGGGGACTTGAATGCTCGTGGCAAATGGTTGAAGTCGCAACGTGACAAACGCGACGCTGACCGCATTGATGTCGAATGGTTGGCCGAATACACCGACAAGAAATCGGGCGGCTCTGAGGCAAAAGCAGAAGCAAAAGCAGAAGCAAAAGCAGAAGCCTGGGCTGAATTGGAAGGCTTTCACGAAATCATGTCGCAAACCTTCCATGCAGCAGAAGAAGGAAAACTGGAACCGATTCGCACTCGCGCCACGGAATTAGCCGAAAAGGCCAAACTCTGGCTCGATTCCAAACCGCCCAAAGCTTACAACAAAAAAGAAACCAAAGAACTACTGGGCAAGCTCAATGCTGAAGCTAAGGCGTTAGCAGAAAGTATTGAGAAGGGCGCAACTGATGAGCAGGTCAAAAAAGACCTGACTGCATTGCATGATCGCTATCATCAAATCGTCGGTGCCGACCACGATGAGAAGGAAAAAAAGAAATAAATCGCATTGCCCGAATATTTAACAAAACATTTAGGTGGCGCTGCACAGCCGCCTGATTGCTTCGGTTCAAAAGAGGAATTTTGTATGTCCTTGCACAAGGTGGGTCTTTTGCGTCACAGGCTGAGCCGATGGTGTTTGGTTTGGCTTGTCAGCAGTGTGATTGTGCCGCTTTTTATCGGAATGCCTGACGCGATTGCGCAGGATCAAGCTGCGCAACAACGTTACGAATTCGTTGGGGAAGTGCAATCGGTAGACAAGACGAAAAAGCGGGCGACCATCAAGCACGAGGCAATCAAGGGGTACATGGACGCGATGACCATGCCGTTTCTCATTAAGGATGAGAAGGCATTGGACGAAATGCAACCAGGAGATCGAATCAGCGCCACGATTGTTGTCACAGCAGAAGGCGCAACCTGGTTGGAAAAAATCATCATCACCGCCAGTAAAAATACCAGAGCGCAGGAATCATCTGACAAGCCTTTAGGCGTGATGGGCGTGCCAGGTGACCAGCCGACTTCGCCGCAAACTTATGCGCAGCGCTTCAATGATCCGACAGGGCTTTATACGTGCCCCATGCATCTGAGTATCCGCACAAAAACGCCGGGCAAATGTCCCAAATGTGGCATGGAGCTGATGTCGGTAGAGCCGCAGATTCCCGAAGAATTTGATCTTCAGCTCGCGATGACGCCGAAACTGCCTTTGCCGAATCAACCGCTTCAACTGCACCTGACGGTACTGAACCCACGCAACGGTGCCACGGTGAAACAATTCGCCCTGATGCACGACCGGATGTTTCACTTGTTTCTTGTTAGTCAGGACTTGAGCGATTTTCAGCATATTCATCCGCAGCAGCTGGAGGACGGCAGCTTTGTCATTGAAACCACGCTGAAGCGTCCCGGCTTGTACAAGGTGTATGCGGATTTCTATCCGCTGGAAGGCGCGCCGCAGATGCTGCACAAATATTTTGCGACCAGAGGCTGGCGCGGCGAAGTTCTCGGCGGACAGGTATCGCTCAAATCTGATACCCAACTCACGAAACCCGCAGTGCCTGTCACGGTCACGAAGGAGAATGCTGACAAGTTGGGCGTTGAGCTTCCTGCCCTGGAAGCCAAGCCGGCTGGCGGCCTGAATGTGACGCTCTCGTTTGATGAAACGCCGGTTGTGCCCGGCAAAAACGTGACGTTGAAATATCATCTGACGGATGCTGTGACCGGGCAACCCGTACGCGATTTGATTCCTTATCTTAGTGCGTGGGGACACACGTTGATCTTGAGCGCAGATCAATCGGAAGTGTTGCATTCCCATCCTGAAACGCCGATTGATCTGGATGCGCCGATAGCCACGCAACGAGGCGGGCCGGATTTAAGTTTTGATGTGCTGTTTCCGGCACCGGGAATCTATCGCGTCTGGACGCAGTTTTTGCGCGGTCGTCAGGTGTTTACAGTTGTCTACGACATTCAGGTGAAACGACTCTAGCCTGCTGCGAGTCCTGTCTGGCGTCTTGCGTGAATGAACTGAAACTCTGACCCGATAGTCAGCGTCATTGTCCTCCTGTCAATTTCTTGTTCTTAAAAGGATATTCATACCAATGAAAACTATCGCAATTGTGCTAGTTGCCTTGCTGTTCGCCTGTAACCTCTTTGCCCAGACAAAGCTAGCCACTGGGACAGTGATGGTGGAGGTCAAAGACCCTTCTGGTCGAGCCTTACAGGCAAGCGGCAAAGTTATTCATCTGGTTACCGGCATTGAGCGCAGTTTTCAAACCGATGCCCAAGGCAAAGCTACGCTGGAACAATTGCCCTTTGGGCGGTATCGCCTTGAAATCAGTCACGACGGGTTTTCCCGCCAGACGGTGTTGATGGATGTGCAATCTACAACGCCCCTCACACACACACTGACGCTGACGATTGGCGCGTTGGCCTTCGACGTCGAAGTCGTAGCGGCGACGCCATTAGCCGGGGCTGATCTTGATGCCAGTGAAATTCCGGCTCCGGTACAAGCCGCTCCGGCACGCGATATAAAAGCCAGCCACGCGCTTGAGCTGTCGGATTTTCTCAATCGTCGGCTCAAAGGCGTCAGCCTCAATGAAGTACAAGGCAACCCTTATCAAGCCGATCTGAATTATCGCGGCTACACCGCTTCTCCCTTGCTTGGTACGCCGCAGGGATTATCCGTGTATCTCGACGGCGTGCGGCTCAATCAACCGTTTGGGGATGTCGTAAGTTGGGATTTGATTCCGCGCAATGCGATTGCAGAAGTCGCGCTGTTGCCCGGATCGAATCCGTTGTTTGGCTTGAATACGTTGGGCGGTGCATTGGTGCTGCAAACCAAAGACGGGCGCAATGCGCCGGGAACCTCGCTCGAATTAAGCGGAGGTAGCTTTGGCCGATTGATAGGCGATTTGGAACACGGCGGCGCTAGTAAAAACGGTTTTCATTGGTACACGGCGAGCAGCCTGTTTTTTGAGAATGGCTGGCGCGCGGATTCGCCCTCGAACGTACGCCAATTCTTCGGCAAGCTGGGCTGGCAGCGCGAAAAAACATTACTGGGATTGACCATGATGTATGCGAACAATTCGCTAATCGGCAATGGGCTGCAAGAGCAACGTTTTCTTAATCGCGATTATAAGAGCATTTACACCAAGCCGGACATCACGGCGCATCGCGCCCCGTTTTTCAATTTCAATCTGCGGCACGCCTTCAACTCCCGCGTGGCTGTTTCCGGCAATTCCTATTGGCGTTCGATTCGCACACGCACGCTGAACGGTGACATCAACGAAGACTCGCTGGATCAATCCATCTATCAACCGAGTGCGGCGGAACGCGCAGCGTTGGTCGCTGCTGGATATACGGGCTTTCCCACCAGCGGGGCGACAGCGGCGAATACGCCATTTCCGTCGTGGCGTTGTATTGCCAATGTCTTGCTGCGCGATGAACCTGCTGAGAAATGTAACGGTCTGCTCAATCGAACCAATGGCAAGCAATATAATTTTGGTGCGTCAGGACAAGTGACCGTCATTAGCTTTCCGCGCGGGCAGCGCAATCAGTTGACTGCGGGTGGTGCATTTGATGGAAATCGCGTGGACTTTAGGCAATCGTCGCAACTCGGCTATTTGAATCCTGACCGCAGTGTGACAGGGCTCAATGCGTTCGGCGATGCTGTGACCGGCGGTGAAGTGGACGGTGAGCCATACGACACGCGTGTGGATTTGGGTGGACGCATTAACACTTTTAGTTTGTACGCGACCAATGCGTTAGTTCTGGGAAACAAACTCACGCTGTCGTTGTCAGGACGCTACAATCGCACGACAGTTAAGAACTTCGACCGCATCAATCCCGGCGGTGGCACCGGATCGCTTGATGGTAATCACATGTTTGCTCGCTTCAATCCGGCAGTTGGTCTGACATTTAGACCTGTCCGGTATTTGAATGCGTACGCCAGCTACAGTGAAGGGAATCGCGCGCCAACTTCAGTGGAACTGGGTTGTGCTGACCCGGCAGCACCGTGCAAATTGCCGAACGCAATGACAGGCGATCCGCCGTTGCAACAGGTCGTGACGCGCACCTTTGAGGCGGGGTTGCGTGGCGGGCAGGAAAGCCGACTGAGCTGGAATCTGGGTTGGTTTCGCGGCGAAAACCGCAATGACATTTTGTTCGTCGCCTCAGAACAAACGGGCTTCGGCTATTTCAAAAACTTTGGCAAAACGCGGCGACAGGGGATTGAAGCCGACCTGAACGCGCGCATCGGGCGGGTGAGTGTCGGCGGTGGCTATACATTTTTGGTGGCGACGTATCAGAGTGAGGAGGAAGTGAATGGCGAAAGCAATAGCAGCAACGATGCAGAAGCGCCGGGACTCGAAGGATTGATTGAAATCGAACCGGGTGCGAAGATTCCGTTGATTCCGCAGCATATGTTCAAGCTGTTTGCCGATTGGCAGGCAACAGAGAAGCTTTCGCTCAACTTTGGTGTGCTGGCTTTATCCAGTTCCTATGCACGCGGCAATGAAAACAACGCGCATACGCCCGATGGAACATATTATCTGGATGGCGGCAAATCACCCGGCTATTGGGTGGCGAACTTTGGCACCCGGTATCAGGTCAATCGCCACATCGAATTGTTTGCGCGTGTGAATAATCTTTTCAATCGGCGCTATTACACCGCCGCACAACTTGGAGTGACCGGATTTACGGCTGAGGGAAATTTTATTGCCCGCCCGTTTGCAGCTGTGAATGGGGAATACCCGCTTCAGCATGCAACATTCTATGCACCCGGCGCACCACGAGGTGCCTGGGCAGGTATCAATCTTAAATTTTGAACGATGGTTGTGGCTTTGTTCTCAGGAATTATCTGAACAGCAGGGGATGGCCCTTCCTGGCAGCGTATCGAAATGAGCAGCCAGGAAGGGCAATTATTTAATGTCAGGCCGCGTTCTTCTCCTCTTGAAGATCACGACTTAGACGAAGAGAATTGAATTGTGAGGGGTTTTCTTTTTGGCGCTGAACCAGATCAAGGCTGCTTCCGCACAAACGGCAATGATAGGGTTCGATCAGGTCTGACGTATTGATAAACCAATGATTCCCGCAGCCCGGGCATTGATGAATGAAGTTCATGAAATGTTTGTTTACTTTATCTTTGAAAATTTTTGCCTGCATAATCATCTCCTACGAAAGCTAAGGCGGTCTGTTGTAATCCTTCCACCGCTTCAGTCAGTGAGGCAAAGCGCGGTGCGCCTGCGGCCAGTATCAAGCGATGATACCGACGTGAATAAAAATCACTGTGACTGCCTTCGACGAATTGAGGTTTGCTAAAAAGCCCACGCAATCCCGGAGTCTTAAGTTGATAAATGGTGCGTAGTCCTTCTTGGCAAAAATAAACCTCAGCAATACAGCCACAATATTGCCCATCTTCAGTGATTACTTCAGCTGTCAAAAATTCCTGATAAGGCATCACTCCGTCACCCAGTTCTTCCACCAATGAAATGATATGGGAAAGCGCTGCCAGCTGGCTTTCGGTGTTTACAGGCTTCAGCAACAGCAATTGATTGATTGCCAGCAGCAGCGGGGCGGTTTTGTTTTCTGGCTTAATGATAAACCCCAGCAGTTCGCCACGCGTCGGATGCAAATACGCTTCCTCAATGGTGCCCTGTTGTTGTTCCAGACCATCAGAAAAGAAAACTCTTTTTTGCAAGATGTTGCCTAACTTTTGTGATGCCAGGTGCGTGTGCATTTGTCCTTCCTCCCGAAAGTGCAGCACAGAGCACCTTGGCACAGCCGGGAACATAGACCCCTCACAGTTCTCGGACTGTGCCAATTGCGCTCAGTGTTCGCCCTCACTTCATAACAAGAACCGTGCCGGAATCACAGTCAGTGCTAAACCACGGGGATCGCAAGCCTTACTGATCCATTCAGGGAGGAACGGGAATGCCGGGCTGTGGCAAAATGTACGTATACTGTTGCAAACTGCTACGGCGGGAGGAGGCTTTGGCAAGGCAATTGCTAGTTTATTCGCGAGGTAATCGTTTGAACTATTTATCCCGGAGGAAATCTCGCCCATGAGCACAAGTACAAAACTCATCATTTTGCTGACGGTGCTGGTTGGTTCGGTCATGATTGTGGGTGGGTATTATCGCTTACAACAACGACATGCACTTCTGGTAAGTGCATTGCAAAATGAATTGCATGCACACGCGCTTACTTTACGTATTGCCCTGAGCGACCATTATCGAGACGGGCGTCACGATGATGCACAACAGCTCATCAACAAACTAAGCGAAAATCCGAAAATTCTGGGTGTTGTTTTGTTCGATGCAAATGGCAATGTCGCAATGCTTTCCAATCAACTTGTGGCTGAAGAAATCAGCCGCCCGTTGCAGGTGAAAGAGGTAATCAATGCCAATAATCCGGTCTTTGCCTCGCATCGCATTGCAGGCCAGGAAGTGACATCCATCCTTATGCCGTTTCAAATGTCAGATATCGAGCGCGGTGCATTTGAAATTGCGCAGCCGCGTTCTTTTGTCGAAGCCGATTTTATGCGCGCGCGCCGCGACATCACACTGGTTACGATCTCGCTGTTTTTGGTGATCACACTGGGCGTCTTGCTGGTGCTGGGGCGGAATCTGGCGCGCCCCATTCGCGAATTGCTGACCGGCGCGGAAGCATTAGGAGAAGGCGACCTGAATTATCGCGTCATTGTTCCTGCGGGCAATAACGAGTTTTCACGGCTGGCCAGTGCATTTAATCGAATGGCGGATCGCTTGTCGCAGCAGCGATTGCTGGCAGAAAACACGGCGGCAGAAAACTTGAAGTTAGAACAAAAATTGCTGACGGCTGAAAGATTAGCTTCCGTTGGCCGATTGGCTGCGGGCGTCGCGCACGAAATGGGAGCGCCTTTGAATGTCATCAAAGGTCGGACCGAACGGCTCATGGAACAACTCGCTCCGCTATCCGAAAAAACGGAACGCAACCTGACAATCATCAATCATCAAGCCGATGTGATTGCGCGCATTGTTCGGCAATTGTTGGATTTGGGCAGGCCGCTCAACCTCAATCGGCAAGCGACCAGCATCACCGAACTCATTGCAAGTACAATTGAGTTGGTGGAGGAAGACGCACGAACGCATCACATTCGCATTGATCATCGAAGCGGTGCGGATTTATTGGTGAACGGTGATCCCGGCTGGCTGAAACAGGTCTTACTGAATATTTGCCGAAACGCAATTCAATCTATGCCACAGGGGGGAACCCTGCAAATTGAAACCTCAAATATGTTGGTGATGGAAGATGGTGGTACTTATATGTCGGTGCGAATTTCCGACACCGGAACAGGCATCCCGGCAAGTTCATTACATCAAATCTTTGACCCCTTTTTTACGACCAAAGATGTGGGGCAGGGCATTGGCCTTGGACTCAGTATTTCGCGCAGAATTGTGGAGGAACATGATGGCTGGATCGAAGTGGAAAATAACGCGCTAGGCGGGGCGACTTTTACGATTTGGTTGCCCAATGCTGAAGCCCCCAATCAGACTTTAGCTCAGAAACAGGAACGGCATGAATACTCGAATTCTTATCGCTGAAGACAACGCCGCAATGCGTGAACTACTGCAAGAGGTTTTGGAGGATGCGGGACTAGAAATCATTGTCGCCGAGGACGGACAACAGGCCATGACAGTGCTTGATCGCACGGCAGAAATGATTGATCTGGTCATCACCGATGTGCGGATGCCGGGATTAAAAGGCGATGATTTGTTGCGCGCGATCCGAGAACAGCGTCCTGAAACTCCGGTGATTGTGATTACTGCCTTTGGTTCTGTTGAGCAGGCCGTTGAGATGGTGAAGACCGGTGCCTATCAATATCTAACCAAACCTTTTGCGACCAGCGAACTGATGCACATCGTGACGGAAGCTTTGTCCCGGAGTGCGCCACAACGTGAGCAGGCGCGCTTGCGTCGTGAAATCCCGACGACCCCGGCCCGCATCATCGGAGCCTCGCGCCCGATTCGCGCCCTGTTTGAGCAGATCGGGCTTGCTGCCCGCAGTCACATTAACGTGATGATTACCGGCGAATCCGGGACGGGAAAAGAGTTGGTCGCGCGGGCAATTCACGAAGCCTCTGGTCGTACCGGAGCTTTTGTCCCGGTGAACTGTGCGGCGATTCCTGCTGAACTGATCGAATCCGAACTGTTTGGGCATACGGGCCAGGCTTTCACCGGGGCCAGACAGGCGCGCAAAGGGCTGATGGAAACCGCTGAGTTTGGCACGCTGTTTCTGGACGAAATTGGCGAACTTCCTCTGGTGATGCAGCCCAAATTGTTGCGTGCGTTGCAAGACGGAATGATCCGCCCTGTGGGAGCCAATCTGGAAAAACCGTTGAGCGTGCGGATCGTTGTGGCCACGAACCGCGATTTGGAAAAAGAAGTGCGGGAAGGTCGGTTTCGAGAAGATTTATACTGGCGTCTAAATGTGATTCGCTTAACCTTGCCGCCGTTGCGTGAACGTCCTTTTGATATTCCGTTGCTGGTCGAGCATTTTGTGAATCGTGCGGCGGCGATTTCAGGTAAGCCTGGCCTGAGTGTTTCGGCTGAAGCTCTTGCCATCCTGACGGCATATTCCTGGCCGGGAAATATCCGGGAATTGGAAAACGCGATTGACCGCGCGGTTGCATATGCCAGCGGCGCGACGATTCTGCCTGAGCATTTGCCGGAACGGGTTCGCACAAATGGAGAGATGGCAGCGCTGGTGGCGCGATCCAGTGAACAAAATCTCACCTTGCGTGAGGTGGAGCGCGATTACATTCTTGAGATTTTGCGCCGAACCGGCGGCAACAAGTCCAAAACGGCTGAAATTCTGGATTTGGATCGTAAAACTTTGTATCGAAAATTAGATGAATACCGTTTGGAGGAGGCCGAAAGGTCGTAGCCTTTTTCTACAGGCCTGTGGCAAAAAGGGGCAAGGGGGCGGGCAATTCGATGAGAGGCAAAAAAAGACCTTAATCTGAAAAGACAACGCCAAATAAAGGATTGTTGTTCCAAAGTACAAATGCGGAAGCCCGCACGCAGTAAGGGCGGCACAAACAAAAACGCGCCCTTACTGCGTGCGGGCTTCCACCCTTCACCGACTTCCACCAAGCCCTGTTGTTCACGGCAAAATCATAGGGCGAACGCATCACATTTTTA
>JAFDVL010000026.1 GCA_018268995.1 Acidobacteriota bacterium
CCGTAATCGGCGATTTCAAAAATCGGCGCTTCCGCATCTTTATTGATTGCCACAATCGTGCGCGAGCCTTTCATTCCTACTAAATGCTGAATCGCACCAGAAATGCCGACAGCCAGATAAAGTTTGGGGGCCACAGTTTGACCGGACGATCCAATTTGGCGATCCATCGGCAACCAATCGTTATCGCAAATCGGGCGCGAAGCCGCGATCTCTGCGCCCATCGCGGCGGCCAGCTTCTGCACAATTTCCAGATTCTTTTGTTCTTTGATGCCACGCCCGACAGCGACAATCAGCGGCGCTTGCGTTAAGTCTACGGCAGCCTTGGCTTCTTTGAAGCGAGCTTCGGGTTGCTGCCGTACTTGATCGGCGTCCAGGTTCACGGTCAACGCCTGCACCTCGGCTTGCCCTGCTTCGCACTCGTCACCGCGAAATGAACCGATTTGGAAGCTAACGAAATGCGGCGTGTCACCCGTCGGCACAACATCGGCAGACAATTTGCCCTGAAAGATTTGCCGCGTGAATACTCCGGCTCCGTCTTCGATTTTGTAGCCGATGCAATCACCGACGAGCGCGCGTTGCAGGCTTGCAGCCAGCTTCGGCGCAAAGTCACGGACTTCGTACGTGTGCGCCATCAGCACCAGCGCAGGTTGTACCTGTTCGATGACCTGTTTGAAGGCAATGGAATAGCCATCAGGAGTATACGAACTCAAACTACCGCTTTCGACCGTGTAAACACGATTGAGCTTTTTGCCCGCAACTTCGGCGGCCAGACTGCCGACACCTTGTCCCAAAATCACCGCAGATGTTTCTTGATTCAGTTGCGCACCGATCAGCTGCGCAGCGCGAACGGCTTCATACGAAGCGCGATTGATTTGTCCTTCGACGTGTTCGATAAAAACTAAAATTCCGTTTGCCATAATCCCTCGTAAGTTTCGAGTTTCAAGTTTCGAGTTTCAAGTTTCGCGGGCATCCTCTTCACGCGAAACTCACAACCCACAACTCGAAACTCATTCATTGATGATCTCTGATAGTTTCAGCGAGATTCGCAAGCCGTTCAGAAGAAGAACGAACCTCCGTGAGCGCATTTTGCAGTTCGGAATTTAGCGAACGCAAAAACAGGCTCAAATGGTCACGACCAAGTAAATTGTCTTGCAGCACAGAATCATTCTTAATGGCAGCTTCTATGGCCTGTAATTCAGCATCGTACTTCTCAAAAAAAGCCTTCGCTTCTGCCCTTGCCTGCCTCAACAATTCTTCTGGTCGTGTGGCTTCATCCATAAGACTATACTTCTTCTAAAACGGTTCGCGCTTAAAACACGCGCGCTTCGTTCTTCAGCTTCTCAACCAAAGTCGCGGCGGCGGCGGCGGCAGTGCCTTCGATCATCTGCGTTTGTTTGGATTTTTGCGGGAAGTAAACACGCTTGATTTGTTGTTTCGGTGCCAGTGTCGCAGCATCTAATCCCAGCGCCGCAGCGTCGAGTTTCTTAATCTCTTTTTTCTTCGCTGCCATGATCCCTTTCAGGGTCGCATATCGTAACGTGTTAATACCGGATTGAATCGTAAAGACTGCTGGGACAGGCATCGTCACCCATTGGAAAAAGCCTGCTTCGAGTTCACGTTTGACTTTGATGCCGCCATCTTCCGTTTGCAAATCCATCACAATTGTCGCGTGCGGCAAACCCAATAATTCGGCGGCAATCACGCCCGTTTGCGCATAGCCGTGATCGTCGGATTGCAGGCCAGTCAGCAACAGATCAAAGCCATCCCCTTCCGCTGCTGCGGCAATCGTGGCCGCTGCCCCAAACGCATCAAGCTGATCAAACGCGGTGTCTTCCAGATGAAGGCCACGATCTGCGCCGCGCGCCAGGGCTTCTTTGATCACGGATTGCACGCGGGCCGGGCCAAGGGAGAGCGCGATCACTTCGCCGCCGTGTTTTTCTTTGAGCTGCAAAGCCGCTTCCAGCGCGTAGGCGTCAGATTCGTTGATTTCGTAGGTCAGGTCGCGGTCTTGAATCCACGAACCCGCGTCATTAATGCGTAGGATGGAATCGTTTTTAGGTACTTGTTTGAGACAAACAATAATCTTCATAATTTCCTCAAGCAATGTACGACAGGCACCTTACCTGTCGCTGAGTTTGCCATCGAATGATGTTGACAGGCGAGCCGCCCATCGTACATTTATTCCTACTGAATGAATCATCATTCATTTTCCCCAAGCGTATATCATTTCTTCTGGATTCCTTCAATAGCGTCCTGAATCGCGGCCTTGAGTTGATCAAGACATTCGCGGGTTTGTGCAACCTGAAGCGCGGGCAAAGCGCGTTCGTTGCCAACTTTACCCAGCGCACGGACAGCCGCCACACGAGCACGAGTTGCATTGTCTTCAAGCAATGCAAGCAAACAATCCACAATAGTGTCGTCCGCTTTTTCCTTATGTAATTCTTTGCCAATTGCGCCCAAATAGCCTATTGCGGCGACGCGCACCGCAACGTGTTCGCCGTATCGTGTATGCTTGATCGCCAGTTCGATAGCACGCTTCTCTTTCGCAAAACGGAAAGAATGAAACACCGAAGCGCGAACATATTCCTGCCAGGAAAAATGTGCCAGGGCAGAGCAAATCGCATCATAGGGTTGCGTGTTTTCAGAGCGTTCTCCGATTTTCCCTAAAGCGCGAACGGCGGCGACGCCAACAAAATAGCTGGCATCTTTCTCGCTTACTTCTCGCAGAAAGCTCACAGTCGCGGCATCCGCTTTTTTGTCGCAGCCCAACGCCCACACACAAGCGCGGCGCACGTGTGAATCGCCGCAATTTCCATAGGCATCAAGCACCGCCCGGCGTGCTTCCTCATGTCCCATTTCGCCCAAGGAAATCGCAGCGGCCATCCGAACCGCGCGATGATCGCTGCCAGCCAAAACATGGCGCAAGACATTGATCGTGTCGTCCGTTTTGTATGCGGTTAATTCGCGGGCGGCGCGGGTTCGTCCCAACAAATCTTCGTCGTGCTGAAGCTGATACATCAGTTCCTGCTGTGATTTCGGGAAGCGCATCAGCTTGAAAACGCGATGCCCTTTATCAAAGATCACCAGGCGCGGCTTGGATTCACAGGGGAAGTAAAATTCCTGTTCTGCCCGTTCGACCCAGACGTGAAAGCTGGTGCGATGCGCGGTTTCGATGACTGCATCGGCTTCCAATGTCACAATTTCAATTTCGACCGGAAAGCGAAATGCTGCGGGCACATCATCTTCGTCATCCGCCAGTTGCACTTGCCTGACGCTCAGGCGCAGCGTTTTTTGCTCACGTTGCCATTCGTATTCGACTTCCAGTTCGGGATAGCCGGGACTGTAAATCCATTGGTCGAAAAACCAGTGCAAATTCTTGCCTGTAACTTCTTCAATCGAAGTTTTCAGGTCGTTCGTTTCCGCTACGCCAAAAGCGAATTTGCTCAGGTGGCGCATCATCGAACGAAAGAACGCTTCGTCGCCAAGCACGTGTCGCAGCATGTGCAGCACGCACGCACCTTTTTCGTAGGCGTGGCGATCCATTAACTCTTCAGAATATCGGTAGCGATGAAACAGAATCGGGCGGCGATGGCTGGAAAAATCTTCGTGTAAATAGGTGAGGAAATCCTGAAAGAGAGCAAAGCGCGCTTCGTCGCTGCCCCGTGTGTGTTCGCGCCACAGGTATTCCGAATAGGTCGCAAAGCTTTCGTTCAGCCAGATTTCCGACCAGTGCTTACACGTCACCAAATCGCCCCACCAGTGATGCGCCAATTCGTGCGCCACGATGTCTTCGTAATCCACATCCAGCTCGGCGCGTGCATCCAGCAAACACCGATCCGTCATCGTCGTCGCACTGGTGTTTTCCATCGCTCCGAAGAGAAAATCGTCCACGAGGATTTGCGAATATTTGGCGAAGGGATACGGATAGCCAAACTTGTTGGCGAAAAACTCAATCATTTCCGGCGTACGCTGAAAGAGCTTTTGCCCGGCAGCGGCGCGATCCCCGTACACGTAATATTCCACGGGCAAGCCTTTAAGCCGTTCCTGAATCAGTTCATATTCGCCAATCACGACTGTCACCAGATAGGCCGGATGCGGCTGTTCCTGCCGCCAATGATAGGTGATTGTTTTGTCTGCCGAATTACCGGTCGAACCAACTAATGCACCGTTGGAAAGCGCGAAATATTTTTCGCTGACGGTGGCAATGATTTCGGTCGTCATTTTCTGGTGCGGCACATCGGCACACGGGAACCACCAGTGCGCATCTTCAGTTTGCCCTTGCGACCAGATTTGCAATGGCTTGTCAGGATAGGCGTCGTCAGGCTTGACGAAAAATAAGCCTTTGCGAGGACGGCACGAATAGGCGATTTCAATTACCGCCTCTTCATCGCGTTTGAGCGGACGATCAAGTTCAATGCTGATTGTTTCCGGCTGTGTGTCGAATAACAAGTTGACGGGTGATGAATGGGTAAGCGTTTCGCCCAACATTCTAAGCGGCGCAGGAGCAACTTCCTGCTGTGGTTGGATGCGTCGGATGCTGCTCACGCTCAACTCTGCCGCATCGAATGCAAGGCTCTGTAGGCCATCCGCAAAAGGCGAAACCGTCAACGTGGCTTTGCCCCAGACACGTTCGTGGTCAAGATCAAACTGTAATTCAAGTTTGAGATGATGGATGCGAAAGCTGCGATCCGGCGCATGATGATCTTCGCCGGGAAGCTCTTCTCGCTCTACCTTGAGCAGCGAATCGTATACGTCCAACTGCCCCCACTGGCGGGGGTCAAGTAAAGCCGGATGAATTAAGGGATCATTGATAGGCGCTTTGGAACTCATAGCGCGTTAGTTTCAATGTTTGCGGCTGAAGTTGCAAGTCCTGTTTTTCAGAAAAAGAACGTTGGCAAATCGGGGGGCGCTATTGTCGTTTTGGCTATTGAAGGGCTATACGTTAATCCAGTGGAAACCGCGACTCATTCACCGAAGCGCCATCATCATTAGCCAAACGATTTTGTGCCAGAAATTTGCGTATAGATCCGTGATTAGCGGGCTTCCCCAAGTAAAATAAACGATGCCCAGTAATATGGATGTCGCCACGAGCGTTGCTGCCCCTTTAGTAACGCCAGTTTAGCTTGTCGCAATGCCTCATCGCGGGTCATTCCCTGCTGAAGATTTTTGTAAAACGATTTCATCAACGATGCTGTTGCCATATCGCTCACGCTCCACAAACTCACCAGCACACTATCAGCGCCGGCATAGAGAAACGAACGCGTCAATCCGATCATGCCTTCGCCGTTGAGCAATTTGCCCAGTCCAGTGCGACAGGCCGACAGCGCAACCAAATCCGCATTCAACTTCAGCCGCATCACTTCGCCCATTTGCAGCATTCCGTCCTCGTTGGAATCGGCAATATGCGAAAGCACAATGCCGGAGCGCGCTGGATGATCTTCGTCAATCATGCCGTGCGTGGCGAAATGAATATATCGGTAGCGACTGAGGTTTTCAGTTTTGACATTCGCTTCCTGCGCTTCAGCCCCTAGAAAAACGCGGCGGTCGGCAACCGGAAAGAGTGCGGCAATCTCATTCACTTCCGTTCGTGTATAGGGAATTTGTCGAAAATCAGAACCACGCACCGTTGTCACAGTCGGAGTCGCATCAGTGGAATAGAGGGGATCGCCGAAAGCAACGATGCCTTTGGTCGCGCTCGAATCGGTTTGTCGGTGCGTACCAAGTGCAGCAAGGGCGGAAGCAGAGGGCGCATAACTAATCGCAAATCGTTCGAGCAAATAAGCCGAAGTATTTTTGGTTTCACTGACCAATGTTTCAAATGGCAGATACGCCAGCGCACCATCAGGCACAATAATCAGCTTGCGCGCCGAGGCAAGATGCGGTTCCAGGGGCTGAAACAGTTTTTGATAAATCTGCTGGCCCTGCGTTTTTTGTTTGGCAATCGCCTGGAGGGCAGTCAGTGAATTTATTTTTCCCGCAAAGGCTTCTCGATAACTTGTCACCAGCGCTTCGATGTCCTTACTTGGCGGCAAAGCGACAGATGCCAATTTGTCGCGGCCAATGACCCAGACAAATGATTTTTTCTCACTCAAGACAAATTCGATCAACGCGGTGTCAGCATCCAGCAATTCTTTTGCGATGCGGTCAGGTTTAAGCAACGCAGGGGATTCAACGCGTGTATAGCGCGGGTTTGCATGGCGAATTTTCAAATGAAAAGCTTCCAATGCGTTCTCCGCGTCTTCCAGCTTTCCCTTGAGCGGAGCTTCATCTTCCGGTTTGAGTTCTGGTTTCCAGAGTTCTTTTTGCACGCTGGAAATCTGGGCAAAAAGCTTTTCCTCTTCGGCTTTTTGTTCTGGCGTGAGCTCTTGCGATGCCTCAACGCCAGATTCGGTCAACACATCCAGAAACGCGCGGGCGTGATACGCTTCGGCCACTTCCAACGCCTCAGCGGTCTGCTGCTGACTGAGCAAAAAATCTATCGCGCCCGCGAAAACATTGTGCCGCGAGGCGACAATCCCGGCACGGGAAATTTCGGTGGGAATCGAGAGCGAGCGCGCCTGTTCCAGTGTTGCAACCGCTTGCCGATAGCTGGTGAGAGCCTGTGAATTCCGCCCCAGCGCGCGTTGGATTTCGGCACGAATAAACAAAAACCTGGATTCAAAATGCTTGTTGCCTCCGCCCTGGCGCAGCGTGGTGATGGCCTGTGCAATGTTTTCCAGCGCCTTTGCCGTGTCGTTGATTTTGAACTGCGACCAGGCCAATTCGCCTAAAGCAAATGCCTGCACTTGCGGCACATGAATTTCCTGCCCCCGCTCCAGGGCAAGTTGATACAACCGAATCGCTTTGTCATGCTGATCAAGCCCCGCATAAACCATTCCCAGTTGATACTGCAACTCCATCGTGACGATCAGGAGTTGCTTATTATTAAATTCAACTCTGGGGCGTGGCTCGATGGTCAGCGCTTGTTCACCATACCGCAAAGCCGCATCCAGGTTGCCCCTCCCTTTTTCAATGATAAGAAATTTGGTGAGCAGCGATTTTTCCAATTGTCGGTTGCCCAATCGTTGTGAGAGCGGAAGCGCTGTCTGCAAGGTTTGCAGGGCTTTTGTAAAATCGCCAGTGTCAGAATAAACAGCGCTTAAGTTGGCGAGCATGTAAGCTTCTGCGCCAGGCTCATTCCGGCGACGTAGCAACTGTAAAGCCTGATCGAAACACCACAAGGCATCTTCATATCGCCCGACAATGCGGGATAACCGTCCTGCGCGTTCGAGCGCCATCACCTGCATTTTACTGACGTCATCCGAGTTTGCTTCACTTGATAAGGTTGCGGCTTCCTTGAAAAGCGGAATCGCCTCAGTCACACGACCAAGCGACATCGCGGCCAGCGCCAACAGATTCGTGGCGTGTGCTTCGCGTGCCTTGTAGCCGCGCCGTTGACTCAGCGCGCGTGCCTGTCGGGCTTTGCGATAGGCTTCTTGAAACTGTTCGGTTTTCAGCGCCTGCGTGGCCTCGCGCAGCAACGGCTCAATCAACACAGGCTGGGGAGCAGATGCGCGTGCTTCTTCTTTATCTTGCGCCGCAAGCGAGAATGAAAAGGCCAAAACAGTGAAAATAATGAGGCAGAACGTTTTCATTGCTGTTCCCCGACTAACACAAACGCAGCCCAAAAATACGGATGCTGCCAAGCCCTTTGCTTTCCCTTCAGGAGGGTCAATTTCGCCTGGCGTAAAGCTTCGTCTTTCGCCAGGCCTTGCCGCAGTCTTTTATAAAAATCCTTCATTAACGATGCGGTTGCCACATCGTTCACATTCCACAAACTCACCACGACACTATCGGCTCCGGCATACAAAAATGCGCGCGTCAGCCCGATCATGCCTTCGCCGTGCAGCAATTTGCCAAGGCCAGTGCGACAGGCAGACAGCGTGACCAAATCAGCATTCAGCTTCAAACGCAGGACTTCGCTCATTTGCAGCACACCGTCATCCTGCGAGTTCGCTTCGGCGGATAGCGCGATGCCCGAACGTGCCGGATGCTCCTCGTCTACGACCCCGTGCGCGGCGAAATGCACGTAGCGATATTTATCGAGGCTGGCGGTTTTGACGTTCTGCTCGCGCGCCTCTGCGCCCAAAAATGTTTGCTGCTCCGTACGCGGAAACAGCGCCGCAATTTCGCTCACCTCACGCCGCGTATAAGGCAGGTTGCGCAAATCGAACATCCGCGTTGCATTCAGTGTGGGCGCAGGCGAAGTGTTTTTCTCAGACGCGGGTTCCGCCTTGTAGATCGGATCACCAAAAGCCAGCAATCCGGTGGAAGCACGAGCAGCCGAGGTCGGAGAATTCTTCAACGCCAGCAATGCCGTCGCCGAGGGCGTATAGCTGATGGCAAATCGCTCCAGCAAGTAGGCCGTCTTCGTCGGAGTGGACTGACTCACCAATGTCTCAAACGGCAGATACACCAGCGGCCCATCAGGAGCCACAATCAACTTTTTCGCGCCCATCAAATGAGGCTCTAACGGTTGCAGCAACTTTTGATAAAGCTGCTGACTGATGGCGTTCAATTTTGTTGCCGCCGTTGCTGCTGTCAATGAAGTAATTTTGGCATTTGTCTCCGTGCGATACTCACTCAGCAACGGACTCAGTTCTTTCCAGGGCGGCAACATCACCGCAGAAACTTTGCCGTTATAAATCACCCAGGCAAAGGATTTTTTCTCGTGTAAGACATATTCGATCAATGCCGTATCTGCCAGGAGTAACCCTTTGGTAATTTGTGCGGCCTTGATCGGCTGCGGGTATTTCACACTGGCATATTGTGGAGTCGTGCGATGTAGCTCCAACTGAAATCCTTCCAATCTGGCTTCGGCTTTTTTCAATTCCTCACGCAAGACAACCTCACGGTCAGACGATAATTTGGGTTGCCAAAGCTCCTTTTGCACACGGGCGATGTCGGTCAGGATTTTCTCTTCGGTGGCTTTTTGTTCAGCGCTGAGCGCGTTGCGCAAATCAATCCGCGATTCAGTCAGGAGGTCGAGAAATGCGCGGGCGTGCCAGGTTTCAGCAATTTCCAAGGCTTCTTCGTGCCGTCCCAGCTGCGTCAGCAAATCAATCGCTTCCAGGAAAATATGCTGATTGGTGGTGTGCAGCTGAGCGCGTGCGGTTTCAGTCGGCAGCGAAAAAAGACGGGCACGTTCCAGCAGGGCTAACGATTCACGCAAATTATTCAGCGCCTCATTTTCCAACCCCAAAGCGCGATTGGCCAATGCGCGCGGATAAAGATATTTTGCTTCGCTGCTGGGGCTGCGGTCGGTTTGTCGCAGCATCGTCAGGGATCTGGTTGAATAATCTAAGGCCAATTCCGCTTTCCCTGACAACGCATAGATGAGCGATAAATTATTCAGCACGGCGCTTTCGGCGAGAGGCACTTTCATAATTTGCGCCAGTTTCAGAGTCTCTTCCCACGCTGCGGCAGAACGATCCAGGTATCCCGCCGCATAATGAATCAATGCCAGATTATTGACCGTTTGAAAACGCGAAGGATTATCTGTCACGACGTTTTCAAGCGCCTTTGCACGCTCACACCACGCAACCGCATCCGCATATTTTGAAAGCGCCCCAGAGACGGCACCTAACGAATTCAGAATACTGTGTTCCAATCTTGGCGATTTCAGTTCCCGCGCAAGAGCAAACGCCTGTTGCAAATAGCTCTCTGCCTGCGGATAGTCGCCGATTTGCGTGAATAGATTGCCCATTTCGCGCAACTGTGAGGCCTCGCCCACGCGATCCTGCCGGGCGCGACAAAGCGCCAGCGACTGCTGATTAAAGAAAAATGCTTCCTCGTATTTGCCAACTGTTCGCAATAAAACTGCCGCGCTGTTCAGTGCCAGCAATTGCAGGCGTTGATCTCCGGCCTCTCCGGCCAACGTGGCTGCTTGCTTGAAAGGTTCGATGGCTTCTTCGATCCGTCCGCCATGAAATGAGGATAAAGCGACATAATTTAATGAGCGCGACTGTCGCACTTTATCTTCAAGTTTACGGCTCAAGGTCAACGCTTCTTTGGCTTTTTGGCCGACTTCCTCAAAAGCGCCTTTCCCCAGCAACGCGCGACACTCGTTGATGAGTTGGTCTATTCGTGCGGCTTCGGGGGACGTGGGCGGTGTTTGGGAAGAAGTGAATTGGAAAGCTGCCACCTGAGCCGAAAGGCAGAAAACGAGCAGAAAAAGGCGTGTAACAATGGCTCCAGGATTCATAACAACCTCAGTTTGGGCAGTAGTTCGGCTCCTGAGTCCTGGTAAAGTGCAACCTAAAAACTTTTCCTGGCGAGATTGGGGCGGGACTCAGGAAAAAGTGTTCGACCTTATTGTAAACCTAGCAGACGGTTTTGGCGCAAGACTTACTTGCGAAGCGTCAAATCGTATTCGCCGACAAATTCTTTTTGCTGTTTATTCAGACCGAACAGCTTCACCAGATATTTTCCGGGCGGCATTTGTTGCGTAGAAACGCTGGCAGCCAGTGCCCCATACGAATTGGCCTTCAACCCGTTAATGGTTTTGATCGCCCGCCCGCTGGCATCGAAGACTTGCATTTGAAAACTATCGAAACGCCCTCCGGCCTCGACTTCAACCCACAACGTCAGGGAGTTCGCATTTTCCGGCAGCTTGAAATTGGTGCCGGATTTGGCGTCACGCGTGGATTCCAAAATCACAACCGGGACATTGGCTTTTGTCTCAGTATTGGTTCGATTGGGCGAAGTTACAGGCGCGGGCGTGGGCGTTTCGTTGCGAGCGATTTTGTTTTCCAACTCTTCGCGTTTTTTCTTTTCGCTCTCGGCACGCTCGCGTTCTTTCTCTAAATCCGCTGGGGTAATTTGCGGGGTTTGCGCAGTTCGTTGTTCGGCGACCTCGCGTGCCTGTCGTTCTTGAGCGATCTCGGATTGCATCTGGGGGATTTGCTTGAAGACAATCCAGCCCAATGCAACTGCCAGAAGCAAACACGCCGTCGCGGCCAGTGCGAAAGCAGGCGTAAACCAGCTTGACCACCAGGAAGCAGCCGGACTACTGGCAACCTCACGCGCGCTTTCGGCTAAGGTGCCCAGGCGCGAGGAGCGTTGGACGCCCGCGATGAATTTTGCCGTGGTTTGTACCTGCTCAAAACATTCGTCACACGCGAAATAATGCTCTTGAAAGGTGCGCCGTTCCTCCGGCTTGAGCTGGTGCCGAACGTAGCGTTCGATAATATCTTGTTGTTCGATCTCGTGATGATTCATTGCATTCACCTACTTCCCTTCCTCACACCGCCGATACGGTACGAGGAGCGATGGCAACTTGGTGCGCGCCAGCTCGCTACCGCTCGCCGTACTGTACCACATCTATGGAAGTTTGAATTGTTTCAGCCATTGCCAGTTTAATTCCGCGCCATGCACGGGATGATTTTTGCCGTTGGGATATTCGTGCTCCATGCCTTTCACAAACGCCAACCGAAAGACGTTGTTCGGATCGCCCGATGTTCCTTTGGCATCCAGCCAAATGATGTTGTTCGGATTGCCGCCCGTCGTGTATTTCGGGCTAAGCTTGAAGGTCTGCATATACAGATTCATCGCCCCTTTCATATACGGTTTCGCCAGAATTTGATTGAAGTCCATCGGTACGCTCTGCCCGCCAAACATCCCCATATAATGCGGGTCTTCGGTTCCTTCCTGCCAGATATTCGGGACAAGCCGTTTGGGAGGAACAGGCGGTGCAACGCCCAGATGCCCGACGAACCCGGCGATCCGCTCTGACATTTCGATGCCGACGCGCGCCGCCATCTGTGAGCCATTGGAAAAGCCGACGAAGTAAATCATCTTCGCATTGACGTTGAATTTCGCACTGACCTCATCCAGCACTTGATTCAAGAATTTGACGTCGTCTCTGGGCGTCACACCAGCGCAGAAGGTAAAGCCGTCAGGATAGGAACTCCATTTCAATGTGTTTCCCTGCTTGCCGTCATCAATCACACATTGTTTCCAGGAAGACGGGAACACTGTAATCAGGTTTTCCGTTTCGCCGACGTCTTTCCAGCCGGAGATGTTGTAAAACTGCTCGCCGGTTTGTCCCGTGCCGTGCAGCATAACCACGACGGGAACCGCCGTGGCTTTGTTATAGCTTTTCGGAACGTGAACATAATAGACGCGCGTGTCGCCGTTCACATTGGTCGTGAAGCGATTCTTGCCGACGACGTACGAACCATTGTTATTCGGCTTGGCATTCGCTTCCGTTTTAGTTTCGCCTTTATTTTCGGCGCGCTTTTGCCGTGCTTCCCGAATCTTTTCGCCGAGCGGGCCGCGTTGGCGTTGATTGGTTTGCGCAATGGCAGTGGCTGCGATTGCGACGAGGATTAATGCGAATCGTAGTTGGTTTTTCATGGTGCAGCAGTCCGATAGTGTAGCCGTTCTTGGTGGAAAGAACGGGGAGTTGTTTTCGCTCCCCGCCCCTGCTTCGTTAAGTAGTGTCAGCAACACGTTTTTTGTATCAAAGTTTTTTGGGGGAGCTAGCCAGCCGTGTAGCGGCGTTTGAATTTAGGCAGGTCATTTATGGCCTGTGTTAGATGTGCGCGATTGCGCCGTCGCGTAGCGACGATTGAGGAGATGTTCAATCGTCGCTACGCGACGCCATGTGCCTTATGCTCGCCTAACATGCCATAAATGACCTGCCTAAACTCGACTGTCCCGCGGGGACGAAAACGGCTGATTTTTTACGGCAGCTTGAACTGCTTCAACCACTGCCAATTCATTTGCGCACCATTCAGCGGAAAGTTTTTGCCGTTGGGATACATGTGCGTCATCCCGTTGATGACAGCGATGCGGAACACATTGTTCGGATCGCCCGATGTACCTTTGGCTTCGATCCAGAGCAGTTTGTTCGGATCGCCGCCCGTTTTGTATTGCGAACCCAATTGATACGTTTTGGTATAAGTTCCCATCACACCTTTCATGAAGCTGTTATTCATCAATTGATTGATGTCCATTGGTGCCGGTTGACCGCCAAAGGCATTAAAGAACCGGTCGTCGTTCGAGCCAAATTGGAACAAATTCGGCAACAATCGTTTCGGCGTGTACGAAGTGCCGGGCTTCAGCATTCCCGCGCTGGACACAACCGCAGCCACACGATCCGACATTTCGACGCCGATGCGCGCCGTCATTTGCCCGCCGTTGGAAAAGCCGACGAAGTAAATCATCTTCTGATCCACGTTGAATTTCGCGCGCATCTCGTCAATCACTTGATTCAAAAACTTGATGTCGTCTTTGGGAACTTCGCCAGGGCAATATTCAAAGCTGCCGGGATAGATATTCCACTTCGTCGTGTTTTTGCGCGCGCCGTCTTCAATAATGCAATGCCTCCACGACGAAGGGTACACGGTCAAAATGTTTTCAGTTTCGCCGAGTTCTTTCCAGCCCGAAATGTTGTAAAACTTCAAGCCGTCGCCGCTCGTGCCATGCAGCATAAAGACAACCGGGGTCGCAGCGTTTTTGTTATAGCTCTTCGGCACGTGGACATAGTATTCGCGCGTGTCGCCGTTCACATTCGTCGTAAAGCGATTTTTGCCGACGATGTAGGAACCGTTATTGCTGGGCCTGGCGTTGTTCTCGCCTTTGTTTTCAGCACGATTTTGCCGTGCCTGACGAATCTTTTCGGCAAGCGGCCCCTGGCGGCGTTGATTGGTTTGGGCAAATAAGCCGATGGCGGTTACGGCAATGAGGATAGCGAGTAGGATTTGTTTTTTCATGTTGCAGCTTCCTTTCACGAATCAAGGGGTAATGGTTGTCACCGTTTCACTTCCCGGTTCGCTACTTAGTGTTGCTGCACGACAATTTGTATCAGGCGGTGGCGAGTTTTTTGTAAATTTCGCGGAAGGCTTGTAAGGTGCGCGATTTGATGAGTCGTAAGCGATCTTCTTTAATACCAAGGCGGGCTGAGATTTCTTCCTTCGACAGCTCCTCATAATAATACATGCGTAAAAATTGTTGTTCGCGCGGCTTCAGTTTGTTGACCGCTTGTTCCAGCGCACGACTGGTTTCCGCATCCAGAAAGACATCTTCCAACGAGCCATCGCTGGCGACATCATATTCGTAATCTTCGAGCGAATCGGTTTTGTATTTGTGCCGCACGTGTTCGCGGATGATGTTCAGGGCAAAGCCGACAATAAAGGAAGGCAACGAATCCGCCGAACGCAGTTTGCCCTCGCGCAAGGCTTGAATCACGCGCAGGAACGTTTCAGCGCGAATGTCTTCGGCATCATCTTTGGAATGCAATTCGCTGAGTGCAAGAAAATAGATACGACTCGAAAACTTCTCATACAGGGCCTCCTCAGCCGCTGTATCACCTTGCTGGATGCGAGTAACTAATTCGTTGTGGGGAAAAGCATCAGCGCTCCGTTGCATATCGTTGGGGATTCTACCCTTAAATCAAATGAGCGGGCAATGAGGCGTCTCGACAAAATAACAAAAAAAAGACTGATACAGTTTGGACATTCGCCGCACTACTTACCGAGATCGAAATGCTGGTGCCAATTGCACTGGCTAAAAAGAAGAAGCTCGCTGGTTCAAAAAGGAGACACGCTATGAAAAAGATCATCACGACCATCACGACTATTGCTCTGGCGTTCGCGCTTTCGACCGTTGCGTTTGGACAGAAAACAGCCCGCCAGAGAAAAGCGGCAAGAGCTGGCAATGCTGAGGTACAACCAAACGCCAAAGGACAGCGCCTGGCAGTGCTTCCCTTCCAACACAAAGCAGACAATCAATGGTGGTATCACGGCGGGGCAGAAGCCGCGCAGGATGTGTTTGTCACCGAATTGGTCAGGAGCGGCAAATTCAGTGGCGTCGTCGAGCGCGAACAATTGGCAGCCCAGCTGAAACAGAACAATCTGACGCTCAGTGGTGACGTTGATCCCAGCACAGCGGTCAAGGTCGGCAAACTGCTGGGAGTGAATTATCTGCTGACGGGCAGTGTGACTGAGTATGGAAACACCAGTGTCGGCGGTGGCGGTTTCGGCAAAGCAAGAAAAGCCAAACCAGGAATGAGAGTAACGACCAACTTGATTGATACCAGCACAGGCGAGATTGTTTGGGCCGATGAGGTGCGATCCAGCAATGTCTCCGTCTTTGGCGTCGGCGGTGGCGTAGATGACAATCGCCGGTCCAGTAAGTTGATGCAGGATTGTGCGCGGCAGGTAGGGCAAAAATTTGCGGCAGCACCGGAGCTATCGCAATTGGTGAAAACGCCCAGGCGAAAATAACGCACGGGGTGAAATATTTTTGCCAAAAACTCTGATACATTCGGCGACCTCGCCACACTATTAAACGAATCCGTGAGAATGCGATGTCCAGACAAGAAATGGTTCATCAAAAAGATAGTAAATCCAGGAGACATCATGACAAATCGTAACATCTTCACCGCCTTGCTGCTGAATGTCAGTGCCCCAACGGCTGTTGATCGCAAACAGCACGGCATTCCGGCACCTGCGCCCTCCCCCAAGCGCGCAAAAGCGATCCAAATCCCCAAACCGAAAAATTAGCTTTTTTAAGTTTCACCACGTCAGTGATTGAATCGGCTGGCCACGAGGCCCGTTGAGGCAAAGCTGACATTTTCAAACCACAAATAAGCAGACAGGTACGAGGTGAAAGCGTTCAGATCGCCATCGCAGGCGTGAGCTGTGCCTGCCTGCTCCTTTAACGAACAAACTAATGAGGAGAAAACTATGAAGAAAACTATGACCATTATCGCCATCGCAATTGCAGTCGGGATCGCCACTTTTTCCGCCTTGCAATTCAATACAAAAGTAACGCCAAACATCACAGTACAGGCCGCTGCGCCCTTCTTTGGTGATGCGTGTAAAAACGTGAAGTTCAGCGTCAAGAATCAGCACAACTCCGGCGGAAGAATCGAAATCCGCGAGGTGCAGTATTTCAACAAGGCCAACGGCAAATGGCAGACCGAACAAGTCTCGAATAAGGAAGCCGCCCAGGGCGCAACCGTGACGACGACTGGCGACGATTTGCGCGATTCTGAAGGCGAACAGATCACCAAGGTCAAATTCAAATACAAATATTTGCCGACCGGACGCGGAGCCAATTGGTCAGATGAAATCGTAAGCAATGAATTCGTCCCCAGCAGCCCGGTCTGCAACGCAGGCAGGACGTATGGCACATTCACTTTAGTCCGCTAAATTTCTCAACCCAGGGATGGCAGAGCCTCGCTTTGCCATCCTCACTCTTTTTTCTACGAGGAACCACTTATATGCACCGTTTTACAATTCTTACCGCTGCCATTGTCACGCTGGCGATTTTTGCTTTTGCGCAAGGCAAAGGCTGGTCAAAAGAAGTTACTATTGTGGCCAGCCAAGGCAACGAAATTGTCACCGTCGCAGGCGACTTGGCGGCTGGTAAAATCATTGAGGATTTATCGTGGGCCGCAACCAGTTCCAACGCTTGTTTTCCAGCCACGCAAAATCTGAAATTTCGTGGCCACCACGTTTTTTATGCCACCACGATTCCGCCGCGTTCGATTATGAAAATCAGCGTCAAACCCGATGACGAAAAGGCGGATCTGAGTATCTATGCCTACATGATCGGCAATCAGGACTTCAGCCTGGTGCCGAATTTAGCCCGCTGCATTACCTGCGAAGCCGATCACAAATGGGATCGCCCGTGGAAAGGCAAAGTCCAAACCAGCGAACGCAAAGTCGAGTTTCAAAACCCAACACAAAATACCTACAACATCCTGATCGGCGTCGCCGCACCGAAAGATGTCACGACCGGGAAATTCAAGGTTGAGATCAAGACGGAATCCTGAGCAAATTATTTTCGCTGGCGCTGATACATTTCGTGCGTTGCCCGCACTACTTAACGAGCAAGACAAAGCAATGGATTTTTCTAACAGGAGACACACTATGCAGATCAAAAATCACTTCGCTATCGCAACCGTAACATTGGCTTTGACCGGCGCTTTGACCGCAACCGCTTTCGGGCAATGGCATCCCGAAATTGACAAAGTAAAAGCGCGCAAAGCCAACGTGCAATCCATCAAATCGCCGCGCGATGTCGCAACGGGACAAGCCACCGGAAGAAGAAAAGCGCCGCGCCCCAGACCAGCAGCGCAAGACAAATTGGGGAACTTTGAAATTCAGGACATCAAATCCCCACGCGATGCGGCTTCAGGACAAGCGACGGGAATCACTTCGCCGCGCGATGTTGCGTCAGGGCAGGCGACGGGCAAACGGCAGCATAAACCGATTACCAAACGACCCGGATTTATGGACTACACGGATGACTCGGCCATGCCGAATGTTGTGGCCGGGCAAAACAGCGGTGGCACCATCACCAACCAACGCCGCAAGCAGTCCGGGCCAAAGGGCAAGGCCTATCTGGATGGCGGTGTTACGCACGAGGACACCTGGGATCAACAGGCCCGAAAACCAGTAGCACGCAAGCGAAAATAAATACGAGCTAAAAGCCTGAGACAACGCCTGCGCTGTGCGGGCGTCCCCTTCCACCAGAAAGCAGAGAGGCAAAATCATGCGCAACTTACTCATCATCGTCCTGCTCGGATGCGCGGTTGTCAGTAACGTTTGGGCACAGCCTGCCAAAAACAAACGGCAGCCCGCGAAACCCGCACCGTTTTTTGACGAAGCCGACGCGCTCTTTGGCAAACGCAAAGCGAAGCGAACTCCGACAACCAAGGCCCACGACAAATACGCCAATCAGGAAGTCGGTTATCGCCAAACCAGGAATGAGGTTTCGAGAAAGACCTTCGATAAATCCAAAGACCCAAAAACACGAGGTGTTGTTTTTGAACCCAATAATGAACCACTCTGGGCAAAGCAAAATAAGCGGCGGAAACAAGCGCAGAATCGTGCGAAGAATCAGGACATCGAAGTCGAAAATGACGAAACGCATCGCACCCGACCACGAGCGACGCGCACCGAGTCCGTGAATAATAATGAATCCCTTCGCACCAAGTCGCGGCGGCGCAAAAACTAACCCTCAACTATCAATCCCAAGACGAGGAAGGATTACACGATGAAAACGAACTCTCAAATTTTGCTCACTCTAGCCATCATGGGGGTTGTCACGCTGACCGGGTGTCAATCTGAATCCGCCAAAAAAGCACTGACCGAGCGCAATGAACGCAATGCCAAAATGCTTGCGGCGCGCACCGAATTCATCCGCAAGCCAGCGAAAGTCGCGCTCACCCAGCGCCCGTACATCAAAGGCAAGACGGTCGAAATGGCCGCGCTGAACGGGGGCGAATATAGCTTCAAAACCATTCCGATTTTTCCGAGCGCCGATAATCCTGACGACATCGGAACCATCATTCAGCAGGATTGCCGCCCCGTTCAAAAAGGCGTATATCGTTCCAAAGAAGACCCGACCAAAACCTTGCCCGCGATGGCGATGTCGTGTCAGGTCGTGTTAATTGACCGCGCGACTTCAACGGCGTATTTTGTGAAGAACTTCGAGACCGAACCTGACCCTGAAGCATTCACATCGAAAACAGCCCAGTCTGTGTACAAAACACCGGACAAAGAAATCAAAGCATTTTTAGAGAGCTTGCCAAGACAGTAGAAAGGAACAGCAACATGAAAAGGCGTGATCAACAGAGAGTTGGTTTACTGATGGGGCTTGCCCTTGTACTGGTTGTCGCGGCCACTGAAACCCAACGAACCGCCGCGCAGAAAAAGCCACAGACCCATCAAATCAAAGTGAACGCGGACGGCTCTTTCACGCCATCTGTACTCAGCATTCGGGATGGCGACACGGTCGAATGGCAACTCAGCAAGCACACGAACGCGATCATTCCTGCTGCGTCGGAACCTACGGCTGGCAATTGCCCGACACCGCGCTCGTTCGATCCGAATGATCCGACTAACTTTGCGGGGCCGATGCCGATTGCGCCTTCGGGCGTCTTCACGATCTCGCCACTCGAACGCGGCTATCGGGTCGAGCGGGGGCGCTGTTCGTTCGGGCGACCGTTGGCTGCGGCTGGCAATCAAGTGCTCTGCGCGACGGGCATGCCGTACGGCACGATGGATTCGACGTGGCGCGATCCGAATTTGACGGGCGTGTTCATTCGCCTTTTGTGGAATGACATTCACAAAGGCCCCGGCCAATTTGATTTCACGTTGCTGGATCGGGAAATTGACAAGGCTGTGCGCAACGGCAAAGTGTATTTGCTGGGCTTCAAAGCAGGCAGCACGGGAACGCCGGATTGGATTTTCTCGACCAACGCCGACGGCAGCCCCCGCCCAAACCAAGGCGGCGGCGTCACGCGGCTCAAGTTACAGGACGCGGGCGAGGAGGCAGTGATGCGGCGGCAATGTGGCAGGCCGATGGATTTGGGCAATCCGACGAATGCGATGTATCAAACGCATTATTTTGATTTGCTGACCAAAGTTGCGGAACGGATTCGCGCGCGGGCTGATTGGTATCGCGCGCTGGCTTACATCAAACCTTCCGGCGCGAATCTGTTCACGCATGAAAATCGTTTGCCGAAAAATTGCACGCCCGGTTGCATCTGCAATCCGCAAGTCTTCGCGCAAGATGGTTACACGCCATCGGGCCTGCTGGATTTCTACAAAAAACAATTCAATTTGTTGGCGAAACAGTTTCCCGGCAAAGCAATGAGCTACGCATTGATTCAGGATGGCTTCCCGCAGGTGAATGATTCCGGTGGCTGGGAAACGGCAAATGGTTCGTCATCCAATAGGCGACCGCTGCCGCGCGGCGTCGAGCAAACGGAAGATATTTTAGAGCTTGGTCAACGCGAACACGGCAACTTGTTCGTCGTGCAGCATAATGGTTTGCAGCGCCTTCCAGCGCCCGGCACTTGTCCGAATGAAAACAAACATCCGGCCAAACCGCCGTACGCCCGCGCTGGTACGGGCTGCCCGAATCATTGGGTGCTGGAAGCGGGCGCAGATGGAAAGACGGTCACCGGCTTTCAGGATGTAAACGCGCAGAAAGTCAACAGCCCGGCGGATGTGAATTCCAGCCTGCAAAATATGATGGTCCATTCAGATGGCATCTTTCTGGAAATGTACGAAGAGCGGTTTTGGGAAATCCAAAACACCAACAACGGTGTGTTGCCCGATGGCAAAACATTGGGGCAGTGGGCGGAACTGCTGCAAGAACGGCGACGCACATTTTTCCCGAAGCTGGCTGACCCGTTTCCCAAAGTTCATCGGCATACCTTTCGGCGCACTAACAAAAGTTGGCCACAGCAGTTTTATTATTACGATCCGACTTCGTGCGGGAAGGGCAAGCCCGCGTTCGGCACGATCATCATTGAGCCGTAATGCGCAGCGCTGGGAGCGCAAGCGTCCCGCTTGCCAAGACTTGTACGCAGTAGGTTTTCTCGGAGCGGATTTTCTGTTCATGCCTCAGCAAGCGGGACGCTTGCGCTCCCAGCGCTGCGCGTTGCTGATTACTCGCCTTGCCTCCCGATTCGCAAAAAAACTGCCAATTCCCTGATACATTTCATCGCCCTCCCGCACTATGTGACGAGCAAGACAAAACGACGGACTTTCTAAACGAGGAGACACTATGAAAAAAACAACAATCGCAATCGCAACCATGAGCTTGATTTTGACGTTAGTCCTTACCGCTTCTGGGCAAGATCGCCGCCGCGCGCCTCAGCAAGTTGGCAATCCCATCGGATTAGGTGGCACCGTCACCGCTGGCGTGAAGAATCGTAAGCCGATGAACCTGGGCGACACGGGTACACACGAAGTCGGTCACAAAGGCAACCGTCGCCCAACGCCAAAAGGATATAGTTTTGGCGCATCGAACCCGACTGTCATAAACAACGAATCTACGGGCAAGAGTTCGCAAAACAATCGTACTCGTGCCCCACAACAAAAGCCTATGAATTTGGGCGACACCGCTACACACGAAGTCGGGCATAAAGGGAAACGTCGCAATGGGCAATTTCGCCCGAATCCGACAGGGGATGGCACAACGCAGCATTTCCGCACCCAAAAAACCAATGCCGCCAAATATGATGGCATTGACGGCGAGAGCAATGACGCACGGACGAAGAGCCCAAATTCAGGTGTCTCCCCCGCTGGCATCGCCGGGGCGACAGAAGTCGCCGCCAAAGACATCCGCAAACAATCCAACAAACGTCGCAAAACCCAAAATCTGTTGCCGTATATGGAACAGAGCAATCTGAAAGCACGCCCCCGCGCAAAGCAATTTGGCGCGGGCAATCAAGTCGAAGCAAAAACCAAGGGAAACTAAGAAGGCAAATATGAAACAGACACTGCGCATCATTGGCATCGTATTGCTGCTCAGTCTGGTCGTAGCGGCACAGCCCAAACGGCAAGACGTATTGGACGATGGCTTCACCTGGTTTGAAGCCGTCAATGGCGAGGCGCTCGGCCCCAACAACATCCCCGTCAGCACGGGTTGGTATCTGAAAATCTACTTGCGCGTGCTCGGCGAATATCCGAATCGTTCAGCCTTCAAAGTCGTCGTTTCCAAAGCTGGCAAGGCCGTGGCGACGACGCGCTGCGAAACGGGCATTTACATCAACCGCAACAACGCGCTCGACGAAAGTTTTATGAACACGGGCGATTGCTGGCGCAAAGATACGGCGACGAAAGAAACCGGAATCTTTGATGTGCAGGTGTTCACGGTCAACGGCGACACCGATGCGGAGAAACTGGTTCGTGCCTACAAGATTGATGTCCGCACGGTGAATCGAGTTCGGTCGGGACAGGAAGCCGGACTCGCGCCGCCGCAGTATTACATCAATCGTCACGGCGAAGCACCCGCGTCGTTGATGGTGCTGCGCCCGCGTGAATACGGCGGCTATTTCGATTGGCGGACGCCCGAACGGCTCGGCGCAAATCACGTCGAGTTTTATTTCAACTTATCGCCGTCGGACATCGGCAAAAATCTGCCGCACGGCTATATGCGTTGTTCGTGCAACGGCAAGCGGCTTTCGATGCCGGGGCCGGTGGGATTTTCAGATCAGGCGCTGAGCAATCGCTTGAATTTTTACACGGTGATTTATCAAGACCGTATCGCGCCGCAATATCATCGTGGCACAGAATACCGCGACGAAATCGGCTTTCATCAGGTTCGCCTGCTGGCTCCGCTGACATGGGGCGAAAAGCGCAATCGCTGGGAAACACGCCTTGCGCTCGAAGATTATCCCGGCAACTGGGAATGCCAATTGATGAACAATGGCGAAGTCTGGCGCACGTGGCGTTTCGTCGTCGGCGCAGACGGCAAGCCGCAAACGCACCCCGAACAAAAAGGCAACATCAATCTCAACTACAATTCCTATCTGGTCGAGATGGAAATCCCCGCAGGCGGCAGCGCACTCGATCATCGTCTAGCGCCCGAAGCCGCGAAACTTGGCGCGTTCTATGGTTTGGGATGGAAAACGCCGGAAGGGCAGGCGATGGCGGCGAAGCTGCCGAAAAAAGGAAATCCATTTCCTGTACCATCTAATGCGTCGAAGTAATCTGCTGGTGCAGCAAAGCCCTGATATGAAGCTCTAACGTGAAAGCTAAAGGATAACGATTATGAGTCAGATACTTGATTTCATTGCCTTCCCAAAAACCGAAGAACAAGAAACAGCCTCGAAATTATTGATCATCGTCGGAGTCAATCTCGCCTTTCTGCTCATTGCGGGACTCATGCTGTGGCTGTTTGGGCACAGCGCGCTCGCCTGGCAATTTGCCAAAGGCTATGCGTTGTTGTGGGTGTTGCTGTTGGTGATTTCACCGATTCTGAACTTCATTCAACGAATGTTCCGCTTGAATCTGTATGACAATGCCAACGTGTTTGTCGCCTCGAATCTATTGGTCAGTGGCGTGCTGGTTTTAGGCTGGTCAACGTTTGCGGCGTTGGTTGTGCAGGGTGCCGGGGCAACGGGCTGGGTCGTTGGGTTGTTGTATGCAGTTGGATTTTTGGCAAGCTACATCGGCGAACAAGTCGTAACCGCAATCTTCAACGGAACGATTTACCAATTGGCGAATCTCGTGCTGGCACTGGTGAGCTTTATCGTGTTTGCGATTTGGCCTGTACTTGGGCGCACACTCTTTGGGTGGTTTTTCAATCTTTTCTGAGCGCGAAAAATTCTCTGATACATTTCGCAGCGACGCGACACTACTAATCGAACGCAGCGAACGTTACGAACGGACGCGCAAATTGAGAACACCAGCAAACAGGAGAACCACTATGTTGAATAAAAGTTTTGTCGCCATCGCACTGTTGAGTTTCGTCTTCACCGCCACCGCTTTCGGGCAAAAAGAAATTGTCATCTGGTCAAACGCTAAAGGCGCAAAGAACGTCAAGCGCACGCCCCAACAACCAAAGACTGGAAGCCTGATTGACACCAGCACAGGCGAAATCGTGTGGGCGGATGAAGCCAAAGCAAGCAACCGCAATTTGCCCAACCAGCGAACCATCAATAAGCCCAAAACCAGAAGCTTGATTGACACCAGCACGGGCGAAATCGTGTGGGCCAAAGGTAACAACCCCAATTCGTCCAACGCACGCAAAACGCCCGGAACAACGCCCAAAGGCAACCGCGCCGCCCGCAAAAACAGGAAGTGACAATTGTCTTCCCGAATCCTTCCGAAAACCGAGAGAAATAATTTCGATCTGCGCCAACAGCAATCATTGGCGCAGATCATTTTTTGCGGCGAACACTTTCAAGAACGGTCAGTTCTTTTTACCCTCCGCTCAATGCTTGCAGCAAGTGAATTTCGTCGGTGGGTTGCAATGGCACTTCTAAACTTTCCACCATCTCCCCATTGACGAACACACGCATATGCGGGCGAATTGCATCTTGTTCGTCAATCATGCGAAAGCGGATGCCGGGGAACTGACGGTTGAGATTTTCCAACAGGTCCGCGATGGTTTTTCCCTCTGCGTCTACCTGCGGTTGCTGATTGGTATACGAGAGTAAAGGGCTTGGAATTGTAACTTTCATAACGCAAAATTTATCGCTTCCACTGCATAAATATGGGGCAGGTGTCTGGCGATGCACTGCCAATCTTCGCCTTCGTTCGTGCTCGCCCAGATTTCTCCGCACGTGGTGCCGAAATAGATGCCTACCGAAGCACATTCATCGGCAGTCATCGCTTGTCGGAACACTGTGAACCAAGCCTGAGATGCAGGTAAGCCACGATCTAATCGCTGCCACGACTGTCCTGCATCACGCGTAACGTAGGCCGCAGGTTTTCCATCCGGCGAAGTGCGCGGCCAAACCTGCGTGCCATCCATCGGGAAGACCCAAGCAGTATTCGGATCGCGCGGATGCAAGACCATTGGGAAACCAATATCACCAACCTCTTGAGGCATATTATCGCCAATTCTGATCCACCGACCTTCGCGGCGATCCATTCGATAAATCCCACAATGGTTCTGCTGGTAAAGCACATCAGGAGCCAATGGATGCAGTCGCACGCAATGCGGGTCTTGCCCATATTCAGGATTAGGATCAGGCAGGAACGTCACGATAGAACCTGTATTCAGCGGTGTCCAGCTCTGGCCTTGATCCACTGACTCAAAAACTCCGCCGCCGGACATCCCAATGTACATGTGCCGCGCGTCTCTGGGGTCAACCAAAACAGAGTGCATTTTCGGGCCATCCGGCGTTCCGTCCCCAAGACCTCCGACCCACGCTGAGCGCATCGGGTTCTCGTTAAATCCATCAACCGAGTCCCATGTTGCCCCGCCATCGGCGGAACGAAACAACCCTTGTGGGGAAGTTCCTGCATACCAAACTCCAGGTTCGCTGGCGTGTCCCGGCGTCAACCAAAAAACGTGATCCACAACTAATCCTTTTTGCCCCTCCTCCGCCTTCGCAAATGCCGGTGGTTTGGCAGCTTCCTGCCAGGTCTCCCCCCCGTCGCTTGAGCGAAAAACCGTTGGCCCCAGGTGACCGGTTTTAGCCGCCACGAGCAATGTCTTGTCACGCGGATCGCAAACGAAGTGATGAATAATATGGCCCAGAAAAAATGGCCCTCGCAACTCCCATTGGTCGCGTGTTTCGTTGGAGCGAAGAATGAACGCGCCTTTTTTGCTCGCAATCAAAAGACTGACGGCGTGCGAATTGGATGCGGTGGTTGAAGTGCTGGAATTCATGGTGTGACTCCTATCGGAAGATGAAAATGTTTGGATCAGTTATCGCTTGGCGAGCCTAATGCTTGCCGCTCCTGACCATACTGTAAGTCAGCGCGGCGCATTGTAGTGCGTGCAACAGTGTTTCGCAAGTGAAACGGAGAGGTTAAAATTAAGCTGGCTCAGCTTATGGGAAGCGTGCTGAAATCACGGGCGCAGATCATTTTTTGGTGCGATGCTTATTGGCAGGAGGTCTCCACTTTTCCGCCGAGTTCGACGATTTTCTTTTCGTCAGCTTTCGCCAAATCCTTTTTCCCCGAACTGCAATAGGCCGCAGCGCGCAGCAAATAAGGCTGAATCGTTTTGGGATTCGCTTCGATCAGCTTCGTCATATCTGCAATCGCCTGCTCAAAGTTTTTTGCCTGAAAGGACGACAGGCCGCGATAGTACAACGTCTCACCCGTTGGTTTCAGCTCCAGCAATTTCGTGTAATCCTGAGCGGCTTGCGCAAACTGTTTCTTTTCAAAACTGAGCGACGCGCGCGCATCCAGAGCTTCGACGTATTTCGGATTTAAGGCAATGGCTTTCCCCAGTTCCACAATCGCTTTATCCACGTCTTTCTGCTTGTGCGCGAGCAACCCGCGATAGAAATACAAATCCGGCAGCTTCGGATTCAGTTCAGACACCTTATCGAAATCGGCGCTGGCTTCGGTGAATTTTCCGAGTTGCAGGTAACTCAACGCGCGGGAAAGATAGGGTTGGAAATCTTTGGGCTTCAGCTCGATGACTCTGGTAAAAGCGATGCGGGCGACCTCAAAATCCCCTTTGTTATACGCTGCTTGACCAGCCTTGAAATATTGGCTGGACTGAAAATCTTCGACCATTTGCTGGCGCGAGGCTTCGCTCCGCTTAAATTCGGCGCAGGTTTTACTCACCTTACCACCGAGTTCCACGACTTTTTTTTCGTCGGCAGCAGCTAATTCCGGGCTGTTTTTCTGGCAATGCGTTTGCGCGCGTCCGCGATATGCGCCTGCGAGCGTGGCATCCAGCGCAATCGCTTTGTTGTAATCATTGAGAGCTTCGTCAAAACGCCCCTGATCGTAGTGGATGCTGCCGCGCACGACGAAATGCCCGCCTTCTTTCGGAGCCATTTCGATGGATTTATTTGCGTCCGCCAACGCCTCTTTGTACGCCTCTTTCATCCGATACGCGGACGCGCGATTGGAATATGCTCCGTCGGCCCGTGGTTCGAGCCTGACGCACTCGCTGAACGATTGGATGGCTTTGTCGTACTGTTGTTGGTCCAATTGCTGAAGCCCTTGCTTGTACCAATCTGCTGCGGTCGTCGGCGTTTGGGCCGAGGAACTGAGCGAAACGATAAACAACGTGGCGATTGCGACCAGAATTTTATGTGGAGATGATTTCATAGCTTCCTTGTTTGTTTCTCTTTGAGAGGGGGCAATCGGGCAGCCGCGATTATGCCAGACAATCGCCTCCCGCCAAGAAAATATTCCTTCGTTTCATATTCGCAGGAAGTACGCGGCAATCGGCTCAGATCAAAATATGCCTGCCGCAAAAAAAGTGAAAAAAGATTGATACAAATTTTGCCCTCGCTGCACTACTTACCGAATAACGGAGATTCAAGTGAGCACCTGATTCTTACAACGAACAAGTTTTCTTTACCCCCTAAACCCTACAGGAGAAAAACATGAACACACGGATCACATTTGTACTGACACTCTGCTTAACCTTTGCTTTGACGGTTATCGCCGGAGCGCAAACCGAAACAACCGCTGCTACTCAACCAGGCGTCAAAACGCCGGGCGTGACGAAACGCCAAAAGAATCAGGCCAGACGCGTTCATCGCGGTGTGAAAAACAAATCGCTGACCAAACACGAAACCAAATCAATTGCGAAAGATGCCAAAGAAATTCAGCAGGATAAAGTTGCCGCCAAGACCGATGGAACTGTCACGGGAGCCGAGCGAAAGGAAATTCATCAGGACATGAATCAAACCAGCCGCAAGATTTATCGCAAGAAACACAATAGCCGTTCACGAAAATAACAGGTCCCAACTTCCTGCGGAGTGTTTGGCAACAGCGAGATTGACGCCGCGCGAATTCAACGCGGTATCATCCGTGCGTTCCTGCCAAACACTTCGCCCTCTATTACAGACCTATAAAGATGGAGTGGATATGCGAAGAATAATCATGATGGGATGTTTATGTGCGGCTTTCATCTTGAGTGCCGGGAGCCTTTTTCAGGGTGTTGGCGCTCAGGAACCTGCTCAAAAACCAAACCCCAAAGACCGTCCCAAAAAGGCCACACGCCGCGAAGCCGCACCGACCACGGGCAATTCCGTCAGAGGGGCAACCGTCAAGGGCAATTCAGTGCAGCTCAAAAGCGGGTATAGATTTGTCCAAACCAATCCGAGTACCGTTTCTGTCCAGGACGTCCAGGCAAATAACACGGTGGGATCATTTGAGTGCAACTGTCTTTCCGAAGGCGGCAGATGTAGTCCAAAAGTTAAAGGGACAGGTATGAAGTGCGTCTCATCTTCAAACTGTAGAAATAATTGCCAAATCAAAATTATCTATAGCGCGACCTCACCGGAGATTGTCCCTCGCTAAGCGATTGCGCATTAAGCCAAGACCGTCTTGTAGGCGGCTCGGCGCGCAATGAACGGGCGAGCCGCCCATTGTACGATAGCAATTTTCCTGAACTTAATGCCATTGGCCTATGACGGCGATCCCAGCCTGTACTCTATTCAACGGAGGTTTTATGAAAAAAATTGCGTTGCTATCTTTCCTTCTGATTTTGATTGTTACAGTTGCCTTTGCGCAACAACGTCCGCTTCGCAAGATTCAGCAAGCACGACAAAATCGAGCCAATACACAAACTACCGTAGCAGGTGCAAAAACTTTCACGCTGCAACTCGAAGGCATAAACCGTGAATTCGTTGTCTATCGCTCAGCGAAAGTGCCTGCCGATCAAAAAACGCCCGTCGTGTTTGCCTTCCACGGCACAGGCGGTAACGGCCCGGCCTTTTTGCGCGATTCCGGTTGGAAAGAAAAAGCCGATGAAGAAGGCCTCACCATTGTCTCCGGTTCGGCCTTGCGTTACCACATTTTCAGCGACGAAATCTATCAACAGGGCGAAGTCAAAGAGAACCTCGCGCAGTTCACCACCAAGTGGAACATCTTTCGACTGCCGGGCATGCTTGATCCGAATTTCCCGAATCAGAAATTGTATGACGACGTCGAATTCGTGTTGGCAATGATTGATACGGTGAAGAAAAACTACGCCGTAGATGCAGATCGGTTTTACGCGACAGGCTTTTCCAACGGCGCACAATTTACCTCGCGCCTGGCGATCCAACTCACCAACGTATTCGCTGCTTATGGGATTTGTGCCATTGGTAATCCGATGAAGCAGGATGAAATCAAACGAACGAGTGAATACACAAGTGAGCCTTTCACTGCACGCCCCGTGATGCACATCGTGGGCGAAGTAGATGGAAAAGTCACACACAGTGCCGGGACCACTTCTTTCCCGGTGGATGAATCCGCCGTCGCTCCAAACAGTTTCCTGAAAACCAGAGTCGTGTATCCGTGGGGAATGTTGCTGAAGCTCGAAGACAAATACGATTACAAACGCACACAAAAAGCCGCGACCTTTCGCTATCACACGCCCACCTCAGGCGGCGCGCAGGAATTCGACTTCGCCGTCGTGCAAGGCATGGGGCACGTTTATCCGAATGGCGGCAAACTCGGCTTTCGTGTCGTGGACTGGTTCTGGCCGTTTCTGAGTAAATACAAAAGGTAGGCAACGAAAAGAGAAAGCGGAAAATCTTGATCGGGGCGGAGAGATTCGCACTCCCGCCCCCCCCTAGTCCCAAATCAAGTTACCTATCTTTTCTCAGTCTATCGCTTCTCCTCTTATCTATTCAAAATAACACATTTAACAGCATTTCCCTTTTCCTCTGCCATCGTATCTTTTCTGGTTTTCTCGCTTCAATGTGTGACAGGAGGTCATAGGATGAAAGCACAAAAGGGATATGTTTCATTGATGAACGGCCAAGGATCGTGCCAACCTCCATGCCAGCGTTGTGAACTGAGTTCCAGCGTTTCGTAATACCGCTCTTTGTTCTGTGCGATCAATCGTTCCAGACTGATGTAGCGTCCGACTTCATAACCAAGATGATACGCCTGCAACAACCACAACAACCGCGACACGCGCCCGTTGCCATCGCGGAAGGGGTGAATGCAAAGAAAATCCAGATTGAAAGCCGCCAGCGCAATCAGCCCCGGCACTTGACGATCACGCCAACAACGATGCCAGTCGGCAATCAACTTCGCTGTCCATTCGGGTGTTAATGCCGCACTGACAGGTTTGAAGCGCACACGCAGCTGCGACCATCGGGATAGCGTTCGATGATTTCGCCATCTTCGTCTTTGAATTGTCCGGCATCCCAAATCGTGCCGCGCGAGAGTTTGCAGCGAACCTCACAATTCGCCCTTGAATGCTTTGTCGAGAATCGAAGGCAGCAGCGCATCCAGTGCTGGCGTAGTTTCATTTTGGAGTTGCTTGATAGCGTCAATCTTGTGCTTTACTTCGCGCAGTCGTAATTGCGCCGCCATTGATGGCAACGGCATTTTGAAGTTGAGAAAATCCGTAGGATTGAGGCGACGGCGACGAACGTTTGTGCCGGTGCTTTCGCCTGCGAGGACGGGCCAAACCGATGGCGTCCGAAAGTACACGTCCAACGTTTCCGGCAAGACGCGCGATTCATCAACCGTGAAGACGGGAAACTCTGTTGAGACTACCAACTCATCGCATTCAGCCGGAACGATGCCCAGCGCACCTTCCCACGCCATCAATTTGGGATAAACGAAATTTCCTGCTTGCAATCGTGTGAGGCGCGGATAGGCGAAGTCCATTCCTGATTTTTTTTGTCCTTTGAAAACACCGCGACCAAAACAATAAACGCCAGCAAACTGATAGACCTCATCTTTCTGCACGGCAACATCTGGCTCACGCAGTTGCACCAATTCTTTCATCGCCGTGAGCTGACTTGGCGCTTCAAAAATCATCGCCCGCAGCAACGCATCACATTCAGCGGATGATTGCTGCCGCAAGCTGTGCGCCTCTTCGATCTTCGCTGCCAGTTCTTCAATCCGTGCGACGATGCGTTGTTGTTCGGTGAGCGGTGGAAGCGGGATTTTGTAATCAAGAACGTCTTTAGGCCGAATCGCCGCATAATTCGTCGTTCCCTTTGCGCCTACTTGTTCTCGAAATGCCGGAGTACGAATGAAGTAATCGAGAAAGCGGCGTTCAAGTGCTTGCCATTTGATCTCGTAAAGAAAGTAATGGCTACTGACAATCGCGCCGTCTAAGTCTGGCGGGACGATACCAAAGCCTCCTACTTTTGCATCAATCTCTGCGACGAGAAATTCTCCGGCACGACAAACCTGCTGTTTCTTCGTTTTGATTTCTGCTCCTTGTGCAACGTCTCGCAAAACGATTCCTTGTGCGTGTAATTGCACACGACAACGCTTATAAGCTTGCAAATCATCTATCTCGATAAATTCTTTGCGATGCTCGATAACTTGCCCTAAAGGAATTACTGGCCACTCGCTGCTCATTGCTTTGTCCTCTTTCGGGAAGTAACAATGGCGCGACCTTCGAGCCAGCGGCGCGTCTTTTCAATCTCTGCGGCCAGCAATTTTTCATCTGGCAAAGCGACACGGTATTCCGCCGCCAACACTTTGTTCGTCAATCCTGCCAGTGCATAACGCGCTACGGCAGCATCCTGTTCAGCGCAGAGAATCAAGCCAACGGGCGGGTTTTCATCAGCGTGAGTCCAATGTTCGGCAGCATAATTCAGGTACAAATTCATTTGCCCAACATCCGCATGCGTAAATTTGCCGAGCTTCAAATCAATAATTATCAGGCAACGCAAACGGCGATGATAAAAGACCAAATCTACGCGATACCATTCGTTGCCGATGCGCAGCCGCTTCTGCCGACCAATGAACGCAAAATCATTGCCGAGTTCAAGCAGAAAATCCTGGAGGTGCAGCACCAGATTTTTCTCTAACTCGTTTTCCGAATACTTGTCATCCAGTCCGAGGAATTCGAGAAACAGCGGGTCTTTGATTTCTTCTTCGGGCGTGACGGCATCTTCGGGTTTGGCCTTTGCGCCTTTGGTCAACATTGCCGCTTTGTTGCGTGATAACGCGGTGCGTTCATAAAACAACGTCGAGATTTGCCGATCCAATTGGCGCACCGTCCAGCCACCACGCAAGGCTTCGGTTTCATAAAAGGCGCGGGCTTCGGGCGAGCGACTGCGGCGCGTTAAGATGACATAATGCGACCAGGGAAGCTGAAATCGCTTCATTAAATCTTCCGGTGCGAATTTCCGAGACACTGTCTCGGAAATCTCCAGTGCAGGGTAAGTCAGGTAAAATAGGCGCATCGTTTCCAGGTTATCCGCTGAAAACCCCCGCCCAAATTTTGCCGTCAAATCTCGTGCTAGTTCCCGCAATAAGGCTTTCCCATACGCCGCTCGCTTTTCCCCTTTTTGCTCATATTCCACAATGCGGCGACCAACTTCCCAATAGGTCGCGGTTATGACCGCATTTACGGCTCGAACAGCAGTGCGCCGGGCGGATTCGATCAAAGAAACAAGTTCGCTTAGTACGCCATCGTAGCCCGCCATCTTGTTCTCAGTTTTGCTTAACTCCGGTTTCTTTTTCGGTTTCGTCATAGACTTTCCTTGTGTTGTAAAACGCTTTTGATTTCCTGCATCAATTCTGCGATGCGCTGTTCCTTCTGCAAAATATCTTCGACCAACCGTTCCGGCGGCAAATGCTCGAAGTCCTGTTTGGCATTCGGGTTCTTGCGGTCGAGGTTGTAAATCGGCCAGTAGATTGCATCGCCTTTCGCCTTTTCTTCTTTAGCGATGTCGCGCTGCTGGCGCAGGCGGGCTTGCACGGCGCTGCGCTGCATTTTCAAGCGTTCCAACTCCGCCGCCGTATCCATTGCAGCCGTCAGCAAACTGCCGGGCTTTTGCAGTTCGTTGATTTGTTCGGTGCGTTCCTTTTCTTCTTTCTCCAGTTGTTTGGCCTGTTGTGCGGCTTGTTCGGCGGCCTCCCAATGCGGCGTGGCTTGCGCGATGGCGTCGTCATACATCTGCCGGAAATTCACGCGCCACGCCTGTTCGTTTTCCTCGCGGTGATTCCACCACGCCAGACACGCGGCGAATTCTTCCAACTGAATCGGCGCGGTTTTGGTGTAGTTCTTGCGACCTGCGGGCATCGGTTGTTCGTAATACCAAATTTCATTGGTCGGGCCGGAGCGATCAAAAAACAAGAGGTTCGTCGGGATAGTTGAGTACGGCGCGAAAACACCATTCGGCAACCGCACAATCGTGTGCAAATTGAAATCGCCTAGCAGTTCTTCTTTGATACGCGCGCAAACGCCATCACCAAAAAGCATCCCGTTGCCAACTATGATTGCCGCGCGACCCGGCTTCGGCTGACGCTTGAGCCTCCGCATTACCAATTGCAGAAAGAGTAGATTGGTATCCGCAGTCTGCTTGTCTTGCGGAAAGTTCGAGATAATGCCGCGTTCCTCTTCGCCACCAAAAAGCGGGGCTGTGATGACAATGTCGTAGCGATCCCGATCTCCGATTTCAGTAATCTTCACATCCAGACTGTTGTTCGCGTGAATTTGCGGCGCTTCCAACCCGTGCAGCAACAGATTCATTTGCGCCAGCAGGAACGGCAGCGGTTTGGCTTCGCCGCCGTAGATGCTGCGTTCCTGTAAGGTGTGGCGGTCTTCGACGGTCTGGCATTGCTTTTCCAGATGCGCAAACGCTTCGACCAGAAAGCCGCCTGTACCGCAGGCCGGATCAAGCACGGTTTCACCGAGTCGGGGATTAATGAGTTCGACCATCAACCGCACGACGGCACGCGGCGTATAAAACTCGCCCGAATCCCCAGCCGCATCGCGCATTTCCTTGAGCATGGATTCATACAAATGCCCCAGCGTGTGAATCTCTTCGCTGGACGTGAAATGAATGCCATTGATTTTGTTGATGACATCGCGCAGCAAATAGCCATTGATCATGCGGTTCGTGATGCCTTTGAAAACCGTCGCAATCACGTCGCGCCGATCACCGCCGGTAGCGATGCCTTGTAAAGATTTCAGATACGCAAACAACCCCGCGCCGCGTGTGCCATCCGGGCGCATCGCTTCGTCGTTGTTGACGAACGCGATCAATTCATCGCCCGTGATGCCTTCGGCTTTCGCGGCCCAATCGCGCCAACGATAAGGCGCTTCAATGGCGGGTTTGAACGCTTCGCCCTGCAACACGGCTTCGGTTTCGCGCAGGTTCTCCATGTCGTCGAGAAACTTGAGAAACATAATCCACGTCAGCATCGGCAAGCGATCCAGATCGCCACTCAAGCCTTTGTCCTTGCGCATAATGTCGCGCGCGGATTTGACGATGCTGCCGAGTTGCTGCGCGGTCGTCAGCACGGGCTGCGGCTTTTTGGTGCGTTTGGTTTTGGGTAGGGTTGCTGTTTCGATCAGGTTGAGTTGTTCAGTTTTCATTCAATGTCTGGGAATTCAACGCAAAGGATCAAAGAGGCAAAGGGGCAAAGGTCGTGCAGGATTCTCAAGGATTATTCTTTGAACCTTTGCTCCTTTGCCCCTTTGCGTTACGTCTTACAATTGATCTATGCAGCATAAAGCAGGCTTTGCATTTCATTCACCGCGTTTCTCAGTTGATTGGCTCCGCCGAAGTAATTGGCAATTTCAATAACGTTGCCGTACTTCGAGATGGGTTCGTTTTTCAAAGTGTCAGGAATGGCGAATTCTGCAATGCCATGTGCGGCATATTTATTGAGCAATTCGTTAAGAATAGCTCTGGCTTCGTCGCCAAACTGGTCAAAGAAATCTTTCTTTTCCCGGCGCAATTTTTCGGCGCGTTGTCGGCGCGTCAGCAGTGGAGCATTGAACGCCAGATGGCACAGAAGGTCAAACGGGTCGGCGTCAGGATGTTTCATCTGCGCCGCGAGTTCGTCAAAGCTGATGCCGCGTTCGGCCAGCAGTTCAATAATCTCGGCGCGTTGTTCGGCGTCAGCCCACCGCTTGCGCATCACATCGGCGGATGGATACAGCGTGCGCACTTTTTCCGCTGTAAAATCGGTGTATTTGATGACGCGAAGCTGTTTCCCGTCAGCGTCCAGTTCATGCACCATATCCGCCGCAATCTCTGCCGAACCGCCATCAAAATACAGCTTGCGCGGGAGCATCGGCACATCGGGTTTGATGCTGGCTTGTCCGGTGGGAATGTCGCGGACGGGTTCGTCATCGGGTTCTGTTTCTGGCTCTACGACAATTTCAGTCCCGGCAATTGTGTTGCCCGCTTCGTCTACGTTGACTTCGGTAATCAACGCCGGGAAGCCGTCAAAATCAGGGTCGGCAAACAGTCGCGTCGCGCTGCCCGTGTAGTCAATGATATTGAAAAACAGCTTGCCGTAATCTTCGCGCAGGCGTGTGCCGCGCCCGATGATTTGCTTGAACTCCGTCATCGAATTGATGATACGCACCAGCACGACATTCTTGCACGTCTCGGCGTCTACGCCGGTCGTCAGCAATTGCGAGGTGGTCAGGATCACAGGCGTGGTGGTTTCGATGTCCTGAAATTTGGACAGGTAACCGCGCCCGACATCGCCTTCATCGGCGGTCACGCGGCAGACGTAATTGGGATATTGGCGCGTCAGATCGGTGTTGAGGTTGTTCAGTTCGCGCCGCATTTCATCGGCATGTTCCTGATCCACGCAAAAGACGATGGTCTTGTTGAAGCGTCCATCCTTTTGCATAAACGCCGCCAGATGTTTGGCAATCGCTTTTGTCCGCGCGCGCAGAGAAATGACCCGCTCGAAATCTTTGGTTTCGTATTGTTCGTCCGGGATGGCGCGCCGGTAACGATCCAGTTCACCGGCATTCGGTCGCCAGCCCGTCGCATCAAAGGTCGTGACGACGCGATGCACACGATACGGCGCAAGAAAGCCGTCCTGAATGCCTTGCTTGAGCGAGTATTGATAGAGCGGATTGCCGAAGTATTGATAGGTGTCTTTGTTGTCTTCGCGCAAGGGCGTGGCGGTCAAACCGAGTTGATAGGCAGGCGCGAAGTATTCGAGGATTTCGCGCCAACTCCCTTTTTCATTCGCGCTGCCGCGATGACATTCGTCCACGATAATCAAATCAAAGAAATCGGGCGCAAATTCTTTGTACAAACCCGGACGGTTTTCGTCCTTTGCCAATGCCTGATAGATGGCGAAATACAATTCGCGGCCTTTGTTGGCTACGCCGTTTTCAATCTTCCAGCGCGCATCACCGAACGTTGAGAAGATTTTGTCTTTCGGATCATCCACCAGAATATTGCGGTCGGCCAAAAACAAAATGCGCGGGCGGCGATAGTCTCCGCTTGTGTTCCAACGCGAACTCCACAGCTTCCAGCAAATTTGGAAGGCCACCATTGTTTTGCCCGTTCCCGTCGCCATCGTCAGCAACATCCGGCGTTTCTGTTGCAGCACGGCTTGTACCGCGCGGTTGATAGCGACTTCCTGATAGTAGCGTGGTAGTTTGCCCGACGTGAGATTGAACGGTGTGAGCAATTTGTTCACGATCTCTTCGCCCGAAATGCCATCGTGTTCACAGAGTCGTTGCCACAATTCATCGGGTGTGGGAAAGGTGTCGAGTTCACTTTCGAGGCCCGTCAAAAAATCATACTCGACAATACCGTGACCATTGGTCGCGTAGGCGAATTTGAGGCCGAGGCTTTCGGCATATTCTTTGGCTTGTTGCAGTCCTTGCCCCGGTCGCAGGTATTCGGCTTTGGCTTCGACGACCGCAATCATAAAATCGCGCGTATAACGCAACAGATAATC